>NZ_JAUCCQ010000035.1:0-32461 GCF_034676075.1 Pararhodobacter sp.
CTCGTCAGGCTCATAACCTGAAGGTCGCAGGTTCAAATCCTGCCCCCGCAACCAAATCCCAAACAACACAAATACGCCCCAAGGGGCGCTTCATGCGTTCCAGCTCCGCGATCCCGCCGCCAAGACCGCCGGAACACTCCAAAAACACACCAAAAACTCACAAAACCCCGCCTCCAGCGGGGCCTTCTGCGTTCCAAAAACACACCGTAACAGCCAGAATCCCAAGCCCACCCCATCAACCCACCCAACCCCTCACCGGTCCTGCCAACGTTCCATCATCATCCCGTAAAACCGCTCCGCCGACGGCGATAACGTAACACCCAACCGACGTACCAATCCTACCGTGCGAAAAGCATCGCATGTATCCCGCTGGTCGGGCTAGGGTGCGCCCGCGGCACGGCACTGGCCGTCCGACACATCTGCTCCCCCTGAGGTTCCGATGAACGATCTTTGCATCATGGTCGCGCCGAACGGCGCGCGCCGCACCCCGGCTGACCATCCCGCGCTGCCGGTCACGCCCGCGGCGCTGGCCCGGACCGCCCGCGCCTGCCAGGAGGCGGGCGCATCGGCGGTGCATCTGCATGTGCGGGACGAGGCGCTGCGCCATTCCCTCTCGCCCCAGGCCTACCGCCAGGCCATCGCCGCGATCGAGGAGGCGGCGCCCGGCCTCGTGATCCAGACCACCACCGAAAGTGCCGGAATCTTCTCGCTGGATGACCAGGTCGAGGCCGCGACGGCGCTGGCGCCCGCCTGCCTCTCCTTCGCGCTGGCTGAAGTGATCGCGCAGGGCGAGGCCCGGGGCATGGCCGTGCTGCACGACCTGCAGGCGGCGGGGACCGGCGTGCAGATCATCCTCTATACACCCGCGCAGATCCACGACTGCGCCCGCTTGATCGACGCCGGTTCGTTGCCGGTGAGCGACCTGCCGCGGCTTCTGCTGGTGGCGGGCCGCTATTCGGCGACGCTCGATTCCGACCCGGCAGAGTTCGATGCGCTCCATCGCGCGCTGGTCGAGACCGGGCTGGCCGAGGCGGCGCTCTGGATGACCTGTGCCTTCGGCCGGGGCGAAATGGCAATCCTGGAGCGTACCATCGCGCTGGGGGGCCATGTCCGCGTCGGTTTCGAGAATGCCATCACCGATGCCGAAGGCCGCCCGGCGCGGGACAATGCCGAGAGGGTGGCCATGGTCGCCGCCATCGCCCGCCGACTGGGGCGCGAACCGGGCGGCCCGGGGCTCGCGCGTCGGGTGCTGGGGCAGCGGGGGGAACGGGCCTTGCTGCACCCTTGGACCGAACAAGAGCACCGGGCCTGATCTTCCAGCACGACATCGCGACGCAGGCGGCCGGTCAACGGCGGGGCATGCCGGTCTCCCGGGTCCGCAGTCTGGAAAACCCGACCTCGACCATGCCCCTTGCCGATAGAGACGGCCTTGGCTGGTTGCGCTTCGGCCATGATCCGGGCCGGGCGCCGCAAAGCCTGCAGCTGGCGGTTGATCGGCCCCATCCGGAAACTTCGCACGGCAAGGAATTACCCGGCGGGTGACAAAGATCGCGCGCTGTACCGCGAATTCCGATGCGGCGTTCCAGGCAAACAGGGCTGCAGGCCGAAGCGGAAAAGAAAACGCAATCTGGTCAAGGGCTTCCGACCAAATCGGCAATCCGCTGTCGGACAGCTTATTCCCCGGTTTCCGATCCGCGCCGCTGCCGTTACGGCATTTGACGATAAAAGCGGTGCCGGGGTGATGCGGTAGAATTGACTCGTTGATAAAATCTGTGTCTCTTCCTCTGATTGTCTGAAAGAAGCAGGCAAATCACCATCAAGGAGACGACCATGACCAAGCTCGCTCGCGCACTGAGCCTTTCGGCTTCGGCTGCCGCGCTGGCCCTGGCCGCCGGGGCCGCACAGGCCGAAACCGTCCGCTGGGCCCGCGTCGCCGATGCGCTGACCCTCGATCCGCACAGCCAGAACGAAGGCCCGACCCTGGCGCTGCTGCGCCATGTCTACGGCACCCTGGTGTCGCGCGCCGTCGATGGCTCGCTGACGCCCGATCTGGCCACCAGCTGGGAAATCCACCCCGAAGACCCGACGATCTGGGTGCTGCACCTGCGTGAAGGCGTGACCTTCCACGACGGCTCGGCCTTCACCGCCGAAGACGTCGTGTTCTCGTTCGAGCGCGTGCTGCACGAAAGCTCGGGCTTCCGCGCCATCCACGCCGATGTCGTCGGCGCCGAGGCGGTGGACGATTACACCGTGCATGTGCAGATGAGCGGGCCGTCGCCCCTCTATCCGAACAACCTCACCAACTTCTTCATCGTCGACAAGACCTGGGCCGAGGCGAATGACGTCGTTGCGCCCCAGAACTACGCTGCCGGCGAAGAGAACTTCGCGGTTCGCAACACCAACGGCACCGGCCCCTATCAGCTGGTCTCGCGCGATCCCGAAGTGCGCACCGTTCTGTCCGTGTTCGACGGCTATTACGGTGACGCGCCGCAGGTGACCGAGGTGATCTACCAGCCGATCGCCGAGGCCGCGACCCGCATCGCCGCGCTGCTGTCGGGCGAGGTCGATTTCGTCCAGGACGTACCGGTGCAGGACATCGCCCGTCTGGAACAGACCGACGGCATCGCCATCACCACCGGGCCCGAGAACCGCAACATCTTCTTCGCCTATAACGCGACCTCGCCGACCCTGCGGTCGACCAACGTGGCGGACAACCCCTTCTCGCATCCCGAGATCCGCGAAGCGATGGCGCTGGCGCTTGACCGCGACGCGATCCGTCAGGTGGTGATGCGTGGCCAGTCGCAGCCTTCGGCCGCGCCGCTGCCGCCCTTCGTCAACGGCTGGACCGAAGAGATGAACGCCTATGGCGCGCCGGATTACGAGCGGGCCGCGGAACTGGTGCGCTCGGTCTATCCGGACGGCTTCTCGGTGCAGCTCGACTGCCCGAACGACCGCTACCTGAACGACGAGGCGATCTGCCAGGCCACCGTCGGCATGCTGGGCCGCATCGGCATCAACGTGTCGCTGAACTCGCAGACCCGCTCGCTGCACTTCCCGCTGATCGAGAATCTGGAAACGGATTTCTATCTGCTGGGCTGGGGCGTGCCGACCTTCGATTCGGCCTATGTCTTCAACTTCCTGGTTCACACCCGCGAAGGGTCGTATGGCGCCTATAACGGCGGCCAGTATTCGAACCCGGAAGTCGATGCGATGATCGAAGAGATCGCCACGATGACCGATCTCGACGCGCGCAACGCGATGATCGCGCAGATCTGGGATCAGGTGATGGAAGACCGCGTCTTCCTGAACGTCCACAACCAGCTGCTGGCCTATGCGGTCCGCGAAGGGATCAACATCGACGTTCATCCCGAAAACTCGCCGACCCTCTGGACTGTCACCATCGACTGATCCGCCTGGTCAAGGCGCCCGGGCCTCTCCGGCCCGGGCGCCGCTTCGACCCCAGACATCAGCGCCGCTGATTTCCCTGCGCTCGCCCCATTCCGGGACCCGCCCATGATCGCCTTCATTCTCCGTCGCCTGCTGCAATCGGTCATCGTCATGATCGCCGTCGCCGCGGTATCCTTCTCGTTGTTCCGCTTCGTCGGTGACCCGATCAACTCGATGGTCGGGCAAGAGACCTCGATCGCCGACCGCCAGGCCCTGCGCGAGAGTCTGGGTCTGAATGACCCCATCGTCCTGCAATTCGGCCGCTTCCTGGGCAATGCCCTGCAAGGCGAATTCGGCATCTCCTACCGGCTGCAGATGCCGGTTACCGAACTGATCCTGCAACGCCTGCCCGCCACGGTCGAACTGGCGCTCGTCTCGGGGCTTCTGGCCTTCGTGCTGGGCCTGTCGCTGGGCGTCTATACCGCGCTCCGGCGCCGGGGCGTGCTGTCCAACATCATCATGACCGCCTCGCTGATCGGCGTGTCGCTGCCCACCTTCCTGATCGGCGTGCTGCTGATCTGGGTCTTCGCCGTGGAACTGCGCTGGCTGCCCTCGAACGGGCGGGGCGAGGTCGTGGCGCTGGGGGATTGGTGGTCCACGGGCTTGCTGACCCATTCCGGGCGGCTGGCGCTGATCCTGCCCGCCATCACGCTGGGCCTATACCAGATGACGCTGATCATGCGGCTGGTCCGGGCCGAGATGCTGGAAGTCCTGCGCACCGATTACATCAAATTCGCCCGGGCCCGCGGCCTGTCGGCCCGCGCCGTGAACTTCGGCCATGCGCTGAAAAACACGCTGGTGCCGGTCATCACTATCACCGGGTTGCAGCTTGGCTCGATCATCGCCTTCGCCATCATCACCGAGACGGTGTTCAACTGGCCGGGCGTCGGCGCGCTGTTCATCAACTCGGTCCGCTTCGTCGATGTGCCGGTGATGGCCGCCTATCTGATGATGATCGCGCTGATCTTCGTCGTGATCAACCTGATCGTCGACCTTCTCTATTACGCCGTCGACCCCCGCCTGCGCGTGGACCGCGCCGGCAAGGCCCATTGACGGGAGCTCCGCCATGACCTCGAAGACACCCGGCCGTCTCTATCGCCTCTGGGACAGCGACCTGTTCTATGCCTTCCGCACGGCGCCGGTCGCCATCGTCGCCACGCTGGTGGCGCTGACCATCATCGCCTGCGCGGTCCTTGCGCCCTGGCTGGCGCCGATGAACCCCTACAACCCCGGCGGCCTCAACCTGATGAACGGCTTCACCCCGCCGATGGAGCCCAACGCCTTCACCGGCGAGACCTTCCTGATGGGCGCCGACAATCAGGGCCGGGACATGCTGTCCACCATCATGTACGGCACCCGCACCTCGCTTTTCGTCGGCGCCATGGCGGTGCTGTTTGCCATGACGCTGGGCATCTCCATCGGGCTTTATGCCGGATGGCGCGGCGGTTGGGTCGATGGCGCGCTGATGCGGGTCGCCGATGTGCAGCTGGCCTTCCCGGCGATCCTGATCGCGCTGTTGATCTTCGGCATCGCCCGGGGCTTCATCCCCGACAACCTGCGCGACCAGCTGGCGATCTGGGTGCTGATCGTCGCCATCGGCCTCAGCGACTGGGTGCAATTCGCCCGGGTCGTGCGCGGCGCCACGATGGTCGAGAAGAACAAGGAATACGTGCAGGCCGCCCGCGTCATCGGCGCGCATCCGGCCAAGATCATGTTCCGCCACATCCTGCCCAACGTGATGGGGCCGGTGCTGGTCATCGCCACCATCTCGCTGGCGCTGGCCATCATCGCCGAGGCGACGCTCTCGTTCCTGGGCGTCGGTGTGCCGCCGACCCAGCCCAGCCTCGGCACGCTGATCCGCATCGGCCAGGGCTTCCTGATCTCGGGCGAGTGGTGGATCCTGCTTTTCCCGTCCCTCACCCTTCTGGCGCTGGCGCTGTCGGTCAACCTGCTTGGTGACTGGCTGCGCGACGCGCTGAACCCCCGTCTTCGTTAAGGGAGCCCGCCATGGCTGACCCCCTTCTGTCCGTCCGCGATCTGGTGGTGGAATTCCCCACCCGCCGCGGCACGCTGCGCGCGCTGGACCGCGTGAGTTTCGACATCATGCCCGGCGAGGTGCTGGGCATGGTCGGCGAATCCGGTGCCGGGAAATCCATCACCGGCGCCGCCATCATCGGCCTGATCGAGCCGCCCGGCCGCGTTGCCAGCGGCGAGATCCGGCTCAAGGGCGAGCGGATCGACAACCTCCGTCCCGAGGCGCTGCGCAAGATCCGCGGCAAGCGGATCGGCATGGTGTTCCAGGACCCGCTGACCTCGCTCAACCCGCTCTATACGGTGGCGCAGCAGCTGATCGAGACGATCCGCACCCATATCGACTGTTCGGAAGCCGAGGCCCGCAAGCGCGCCGTGGCCCTGCTGGACCGCGTCGGCATTCCTGCCGCCGCCCGCCGCATCGACGATTACCCGCACCATTTCTCGGGCGGGATGCGGCAGCGGGTGGTGATCGCGCTGGCGCTTTGCGCCGAGCCGGAACTGGTCATCGCCGACGAGCCGACGACGGCGCTGGATGTGTCCGTGCAATCGCAGATCATCGAGGTGCTGAAGGACATTTGCGCCGAACGCGGCGCGGCGGTCATGCTGATCACCCATGACATGGGCGTCATCGCCGAGACCGCCGACCGCGTGGCCGTGCTCTATGCCGGGCGCGTGGCCGAGATCGGGCCAGTGCGCGAGGTCATCACCGAGGCGCTGCACCCCTATACCCGCGGCCTGATGGGCTCGATCCCGACGCTGACCCAGGAAAGCGACCGGCTGGTGCAGATCCCCGGCGCCATGCCGCGGCTCAATGCCATCCCGCAGGGCTGCGCCTTCAACCCGCGCTGCGACAAGGCCTTCGCCCCCTGTTTCACCGACCGGCCCGAGCTTCTGGCGCTGGAGGGCGGGCGTCAGGTGGCCTGCTGGCTGCACGACACCGCCAAAGCGCAGGAGGTGCCCCATGGCTGAACCCTTGCTGAAGATCGAGGGCCTGACCCGCCGCTTCGACGTCTCGAAACCCTGGCTCAACCGGGTGATCGAGCGGGACGAGAAGCAATTCCTCACCGCCAACGCCGATGTCAGTTTCGAGATCGCCAAGGGCGAGACCTTCGCGCTGGTCGGCGAAAGCGGGTCCGGAAAATCGACCATCGCCAAGATGGTCGTGGGTCTGCTGCCCCCCTCCGCGGGCACCATCACCTTTGCCGGGCAGACGATCGACACCTCGGCCGGCATCCCCCGCAGCCTGCGCCGCCGCTTCCAGATGATCTTTCAGGATCCCTTCGCCAGCCTCAATCCGCGCTGGCGGGTGGGTGAGATCATCGCCGAGCCGATCCGCACCTTCGGCCTGATGAACCCGACCGACGCCCGCAAGGAAGCCGCCCGGTTGCTGGAAGTGGTGGGCCTGTCCGCGGGTGACGTGAACAAGTTCCCGCATGAGTTCTCAGGCGGGCAGCGGCAGCGGATCGCCATCGCCCGGGCCCTGTCCTCGAAGCCCGAGTTCATCGTCTGCGACGAGCCGACCTCGGCGCTGGACGTGTCGGTGCAGGCGCAGATCCTGAACCTGATGCGCGATCTGCAGGACGAATTCGGCCTGACTTACCTGCTGATCAGCCATGACCTGTCCGTCGTGCGGCACATGTCCTCGCGGATCGGCGTCCTATACCTCGGCCGTCTGGTGGAGATCGCGCAGGCCAAGAAGCTCTTCACCGAGCCGCAGCACCCCTATACCCGGATGCTGCTGGATGCGGTACCGGATCTGGCGCTGTCCGGCCGCAGGCGCCGTCCGGTCGAGGGCGAGATCCCGAACCCGATTTCCCCGCCGTCCGGCTGCGCCTTCCATCCGCGCTGCCCGCTGGTCCATGACCGCTGCAAGCGCGAGGTGCCGCTGCCCCGGCCGACCCCGATCGGCCAGGCCGCCTGTCATGCGCTGGACAGGGTCGCGCCCGCCGCCTGACCCCGCTGTCCGAACGGAGCCGACGCCTCAGCGCGTCGGCCTGCGGAAGATGACGAAGGCCCCGCCCGGGCGCCCGCCGTGGCGCTGGTCGGCGATGGGATGGATCTCCAGCGACAGGGGGCCGGACTCGGTCGTGCCCTGACCCGCGAAGACGGCGCCATCCTCGATGGCCCGCGTCACCTCGGCGGGCAGGTCGCAGAAGGGCAGCCGCGGCCCCACGACGGTCAGGCTGCGGCCGACATCGTGTTTTTCCAGCAGGAACCAGCGGGCCACATGGTTGCTGAACCGGCGGATGTTCAGCCTTGCGTCGACCACGAGCAGGCCGATGTCGAGGATCGTCAGCAGCGATTCCGTCTCGGTGTTCAGGAAGGACAGCTCGGCGATCTTCTGTTCGTGTTCCGCGCTGACCGTGACCAGCTCCTCGTTGACCGCGTGCAATTCCTCGTTCGAACTCTGCAGCTCCTCGTTCGAGGCCTGGAGTTCCTCGTTCGAGGCCTGAAGCTCTTCGTTCGAGGCCTGCAATTCCTCGCCCGAGGCCTCCAGCCGCTCGGTCACGTGCTGCAGCGTCTCTTCCGTCAGCCGGAGGTCGCGCTCCAGCTCGTGCACGCGCTTGGACAGGACATTGGCGTCGTCCGTCGAAATGCCGTTCGAGGGGGTCTCAGCCTCGGAGTGCCGCTCATGCTCGTCCGCTTCCAGCCGGACGCGGATCAGCAACAGCAGCGGCTTCTGATGCCGGTCCAGCGGCTCGAAATGCAGGGTCACGCCCTGATAGCGCCCCTTGTTCAGATCGACCGTCACCCGGCGCGAGAACGGGTCCATCGCCCCGCCGCGCAGTTTTTCCAGCGCCACGTTGATGACGAAATGCAGGTCGCGGTGCAGGATGTGTTCCACCGACCATTCGGTCAGGTTGTTGTGGGTGTCGACAAAGGCGCTGGCGGCGCCGAACCAGGCCAGAACCTCACCATCCGACGAGACGATGATCGACGAGGGCGCATAGGTCTTGAGCAGCTGGTCATAGGCCCTGAGCAACGCCTCGCGCCCGCGGTGTTCGGCGTATTCGCCCAGCCCGGCCGAGGCCCGCCGCGACAGGGTCAGCCCCGCCTGCCCCCAGGGAAGGCCGGGCACCTCGTCCCGGGTGAAGCGCCGGGTCAGGCGCTTGGGCAGAACCTCGCGGTCAAACACCCGCCGCCCCGAGGTCTTGCGGAACAGCCGCCAGCGCCCGTCCAGGGTTTCGAATTCATCGACGAAATGGCCCAGCGTCTCGGACGGGCCCAGCAACAGCACCCCATGCTTGCGCAGCCCGAACAGGAACATCGAGATGACCCGCGCCTGCGCCTTTTCCCGCAGGTAGATCAGGAAATTGCGGCACGACACCAGATCGAGGTCCAGAAACGGCGGGTCGGTCAGCGTGTCATGGACCGAAAAGATCATCCGCTGCCTGAGCGAGGCGCTGATCGTGTAATACTCGCCCCGCCGCTCGAAATACCGCTCGCGCAGCAGCTTGGGGATCTTGCGCACCGCCGCCGCCGGATAGGTCCCGTTCGAGGCCCGCTCGATGGATTGCTGGTGCACATCGGTGGCGATGATGCGAAAGCCCCGTGTGTTGCCGGTGGCGCGCAGGGCCTCGGCCAGTTCGATGGCGATGGTATAGGCCTCCTCGCCGCTGGCGCATCCGGCGACCCAGACCCGCACCGGGGTCTCGGTGTTCTGATCGGCGGCAAAGGCGTTGAGCGCGGTTTCCCGCAGCCGGGCGATGGCGTCGGGATCGCGGTAGAACTCGGTCACGCCGATCAGCAGGTCGTGGTACAGCTCGTTCACCGCCTCGGGCGAGGATTGCAGCAGCGCCAGATATTCGGTCGGATCCTCGATCCCGCGCAGATGCTGCCGCCGGATGATCCGGCGTTGCACGTTGGTTTCCTTGTAGGCGCTGAAATCGAGGTTGTGCTGGCGTTCCAGCAGGCGAAAGATCGCCAGGCTGATGTCCTCGGTCCCCGAGCGGGCCTCGGGCACCGACGGCAGGCCCGAATCAAAGATCTCGCGGATCGCCTGCGGGATCTCGGCGGCGCCTGCGACCCGGTCGTGGATGCCCAGCGTCAGGATCGCCTGCGGCATCGAGGGGAAATCCGCCTCGGCCGGGTCCTGCACCACCAGCACCCCGCCCGCGGCGTGAAACACCTGTGCCCCATGCGCCCCGTCATTGCCCGAGCCCGACAGGATCACCGCCGCGGTCTTGCCCGAGGCGCGCGCCGCCAGCGAGGTGATCATCGTGTCGATGGGCAGATGCGGCACCGAATCCTCGGGGCCATAGCTGGCAGTGCGGAGCGTGTTGCCCTGCAGGCCGGCCCGCATGTTGGGGCGGTTGAGGAAGATGGTGTCGGGCGCGATCTCGAGCCCGTCCTCGATATGGCGGATGGCCAGCCGGGTCTTCCGCGCCAGCAACTCATCCATCATCGAGCGGTAATCGGGCGAGAGGTGCTGAATGACGATGAAGCACCAGCCCGCGGAATCCGGCGCATTCGCGAAGAAGCGTTCCAGCGGCACCAGCCCCCCGGCCGAGGCGCCGATCACCACCACCGGGATCGTCGTGTCCCCGGCGGCCCTCTCCCCGGACTCGGTCATGTCCCGTCCCTCCGTTTCCCTGTAGCGCCCGTCTGGCACCCCATCCGGCACAAGCGGCGCGCAGCGACGGCGGGGGCAGGGGCAGGGGTGCAAAAGCGTCTCACGCTGTCCGATAGGCCCGTTCGGGCGCCGGGCGGCCGAAGTGATACCCCTGGGCAAAGGTACAGCCCATGCTGAGCAGCATCTCGGCGGTCGGCGCGTCCTCGACCCCTTCGGCGACCAGCGACAGGTTGAAGGCCTGCGCGATCTCGATCAGCGATTTGGCGATCACCCGCTGCGACGGGCCCTGCCGCATTTCGGCGACATAACTGCGGTCGATCTTGATCATGTCCACCGGCCAGAGCCGCAAATGACCCAGCCCGCCATAGCCGGTGCCGAAATCGTCCAGCGCCACCCGCGCCCCGCGCCGCCGCAATTCGGTGAGGTTCTGGAACACCGGCCCGGTAGTCGCCCCCAGCATGGTGTTCTCGGTCACCTCGACCACGATCTGTTCCCAGCGCAGGCGGTGGCGGGTCAGCAGCGTCTGGATCTCGAAAACGAATTCCGGCTTGACCAGATCGGCCATGCCCAGATTGACCGACAGCGTCTGCCCCGGCGCCTCGGCAAAGCCGGCAAAGGCGGCCAGCGCCTTGTCCAGCAGCGCCTCGGTCAGCTTCTCGGCCAGTTCCGGGGCCGAGAACACGGCCGAGAATTGCTGCGGCACCAGCAGTCCGCGGGGCGGATCGTTCCAGCGCGCCAGCATCTCGTATCCCGCGCGCCGCCCCGTGGTCAGGTCGATGATCGGCTGGAAATAGGGCTCCAGCTCGCCCCGCCGGATGGCCCGCAGGAACCGCGGCCGGATCAGCGTGGCGCTGAAATTGGCATGGGTTGCGGCGTCATAGATCTCGCCCGAACGGCACCGGGACTGCTTCGAGGCGTAGAGCGCGGCATCGGCCTGTTCGATCAGGACATTGAGCGGGATCTCCGGGCTGGTCTGCGCCGTGGTGCCGATGCTGATATGCCCGAGGGTGGGCTTGCCCAGCCGCGCCGCGACCCGCTGCACATCGCTGCTGCAGCGGTTCATCTGCGCCTCGAGCTGGTCCTTCACCTCGGCGTGCAGGGTCACGAGGGCGGCGAATTCGTCGCCCCCGATCCGGCCGATCACCGCGTCGCCGGGCAGGCTGCGCTTCAGCGCCGCGGCGATCTCTGCCAGATAGACATCGCCGAACTGATGGCCGTAGACGTCGTTCACCTGCTTCATCCGGTCGACATCGACCATGATCAGCGCATGCCGGCTGGCGCTGTCGCCCAGCCGCTCGTTGCAGCGCGCGCGGAACGCCTGATGGTTCAGCAGGCCCGACAGCCCGTCCATCTCGGCCAGCGCCGCCAGCCGCTGCGCGCGCCGCTTCTCGATGCTGTAGGCCAGAAGCAGCTGGTGATAGCCGCCGCTGCCCTTCACCAGGCTGCGCAGCAGCGCCAGGGCCGAGGCGACGCAGGGCTGTTCCAGCGGGGCCATGCCCGCCTCGCGGGTGGCGATGACGAAAAGGCCCAGCGCCTCGCCGTCCGGGCCATGGATCGGTACGCCGCGCATCACCCCCTCGCCCAGGGGCCATGCCAGCGGCCAGTCCGGCGCACCGCCCGCCTCGGGCGTGGCCAGCGCGCGCGGCCGGTGCCGCAGCGTCCGGGCCAGCGTGGCGATGGCGTCCGGCAGCGGGGCAGCAGGTCCGGCCGGGTCGCAGACGATCACCGAGTCAAAGGCGGGGAAGAACGCGGCGAGCGGGATGAAGGCGGCGCCCAGGCATGCCGGTGTCAGGCTGAGCCGGAGGACCAGGGCGATCTGTTCCCGCAGCTCCGAGGTCTCGACGAAACGCTCGTCATCCAATTCCTTACCTCCGCAGGGACTGGGCACTCACACACAACTTCGACGCGATTCTCGCGGTCGAAGGCCCATTAGGACGCTAATCTCCGGCCTTTCTCAAGCCTTGTTATGGCGTTACGCCGAATTGGCGCATGAAAGCCCGCAAGTTCGGCACAATCCCCGTCCCCAGCGGCCCGATCGGCGAAGATGCGCGGATCGCCGCAGCCCCCCGGTACTTTCGCCTCGAACGAGGCGCCGCGCTGCGCTATCCGGAAGGCGCGTGCCCGAAGCGGTGTTTTTGGCCTGTTTGGTGTGGCGTGACCGTCACACTTGGTGAGCAATATCGGTTGAGTTCATGAATCACCGTGCTAGGTGACGTGATGATTTGCGCGGTATGGCTGGCTGTGACATTGATACGGAAACATCGCGCGCACATTGGAATTGTGAGAAGATGATGACGACGCACGAGATGGGACCAGTGGACCGGGGTACGAGTATGCTGAGCATGGTCCGGCGGACCCTTTCGAAGGGCGCAGGCGCCTTGGCTCTGGTTCTGGCGATGGGGGCCTGTTCCGACGGATACGTGCGCTTCCCGGTGACCGAACAGGCCCAGCGCTCGCTGGGTCCCGATATCGAGGTCATCGTCCTCGACGCGACCAATATCGACGGCTTCACCCGCCCGGCACGCGGCTTTTCAGGCACCGACCTGCCGACCGGGCGCAACTGGACCTATATGGTCGGTGCGGGCGACATCCTGTCGGTGATCGTGTTCAACCACCCTGAGCTGACGCTGCCGGCCGGTGCATCGCGCAGCGCCTCGGAAAGCGGTTTCCAGGTCGGCGCGGATGGCACCTTCAACTATCCCTATATCGGCCAGGTGCAGGCCTCCGGGCGCCCGGTCGACCAGATCCGCAGCGACATCACCCAGCGCCTGCGCGAATTCATCCCCGACCCGCAGGTCGATGTCCGCATCGCCGATTACAACGCCCAGGCCATCGTCGTCTCGGGCGAGGTGCGCGAACCGAACCGCCAGCCGCTGACCGCCGTCCCGCTGACCCTGATCGAGGCGGTGAACGCCGCCGGTGGCTTCACCGATGACGCCGACCTGCGCGCCGTCTCGGTGCAGCGCTCGGGCCGGATCCATACCGTCGACGTTCAGGGCTTCCTGAGCGCAGGTTTGCGCCAGAACAACCCGGTGCTGCGCAACGGCGATATCGTCAGCGTGCCGCGTCGCCGGGCCGAGGAAGCCTATCTCCTGGGCGAGATCGCGCGGCCGGACGTCATGGACCTCTCGGTCGAGCCGATCACCCTGACCCAGGCCGTGACCCGGCGTGGCGGTCTGCAGCAGGGCCGGGCCGATGCCCGCGGCGTGCTGGTCTTCCGCCGTCAGCAGCTGCTGGAAGGCGGCGTGACGCGGGTCTGGACCCGGGTCTTCCAGCTGGATGTCTCGGATCCCGCCGGCCTCTTGCTCGGCACCCGCTTCGTGCTGGAACCGGGCGACGTGGTCTATGTCCTGCGCTCGCCGCTGCAACGCTGGAACGACACGATCAGCCGCCTGTTGCCCAGCGCCCAGGCCCTGAACGTGGCGCAGGATCTGCAGACGAACTAAGCCCCGGGCCAGGCGCCCGGCTTGGAAACGGCGCCCCTCGGGCGCCGTTTTTCGTGGCGGTTCAGGGGCATCGCTCCGGCGTCGGCGGATCGGCGCGCAGACCTGCCCGAAGCCCCGCAATAATGTTCACAACTTTCGCAACACGATTGAGAGAATCCGTGAATTCAACTATGATTTGCACCGTTCTAGTGGCGTTCAGTTCGGTTTTGCTTGACCTCCAAGCACCTGGCGCCGCGTCGATGACACGGTCGAAAGCGTGACGGGGGCATGACTGCGAGACTGTTGACCCAGGCACAAGATCCCCTCTGACCGATGATGGAGCGCAGGAATTTCCCCTGTGGGCGTCCTCCGGCTGAGCCGGATATTCTTTGAGGTTTTTCGATGTTTGATCCGTTGGTCGATGGAGAGGAGGTGGCGGCCCTGCTGGTCGCTGCAGCCGTTTGCGGAATCCTCGTCATCAAGACCCGCAGCACCTGGTCGCGGTTGATGCGCGTGGGCGACCTCGGCGCCATCCAGGCGGCCCATTCCACCCCCACCCCGCGGCTGGGCGGCATCGCCGTCTTCGTCGCGGTCGTCACCGCCGCGCTGCTGGGCCTGCCCGGCTGGGATTCGCTCTGGGTCCTGCTGCTGGCCGCCTCGGTCCCGCTCTTCCTGTCGGGCGCGGCCGAGGATCTGGGCTATCCCGTTGCGCCGGCCGGCCGGCTGGTTGCGGCGCTCGCCTCCTCGGTGCTGGTGGTCTGGTTCGGCGAGACCTGGATCTCGCATACCGGCGTGCCGTGGCTGGATGTGCTTCTGGCCTGGTCGCCGCTCGCCATCGTCGTGTCGGTCGTCGCGGCCGCGGCCGTGGCGCATGCCTTCAACCTGATCGACGGGCTGAACGGCCTGGCGGGATCGACGGCCCTGATCTGCGCCCTGAGCCTGCTGGCGACCGCCCTGTCGGTCAATGACATGGAGGTCGCGGTCATCGCCTCGGTCCTGGCCGCGGCGGTGCTGGGCTTCCTGCTGTTCAACTACCCCTTCGGCTCGATCTTCTTCGGCGATGCCGGGGCCTATACCGTGGGTTTCCTGCTGGCCTGGATGGGGATCCTGCTGGCGGGCCGCCACGCCGATGTCACGCCCTTCGCCATGGTGCTGGCGATGTTCTGGCCGCTGGCCGACCTGACGCTGGCCATCGTCCGCCGCTATCAGCGCAATTCGCCCCTCGCCGCACCGGACCGGCTGCATTTCCACCATCTCGTGCTGCGCAGCCTGGAGATCGGCTTTTTCGGCCGGGCGCGCCGCAACATCGCCAATCCCGTCGCCACCGCGGTCATGCTGCCGATGATCGCGGCGCCCGCGCTGGCGGGTTTCCTGCTGCACGACCAGCCCGGCGAGGCTGCGACGGCGCTGCTGGTCTTCTTCGCGCTCTATTTCGCGTTCTACCTGCTGGGCATGCGCGTCGCGATGCACGGGCTGCGCAACGGTCCCGTCAAGGCCCTGCGCGACGGCTCAAAGGACCTGCCTGCCGCCGAATGATCCCGGGTGCCTGTCAGGCGCCGGGCTTGCGGGCGATGATCTTCTGATAGGTGATCGGGCCGAGGCTGGTATCGGGCGCGATGCGGTCGCCGAAACAGACGTGATAGCCGACCAGCCCCGCCACCGCGTTGCGGGCGAAATAGCGCGGCATCACCTTGAGCGCGAGGCGCCATTTGCGCTGGACGAAGGCCTTCGTGGCCCGGCTGTGCAGCGTCGTCAGCCCCGCCTTCGTCTGCTCGGTGATATCCTCGGCCGTCGTCACCTCCAGCCCTGCCGCAGCGAAGGCCTGCTGCCAGCGCCCCTCGTCATGAAAGCCGCGGGCGACGGCGGTGGTGATCTCGTAAAGCTTGGTCGCGGTGACCAGATCCTCGGGGAATTCCCCGAACCCGGGCTTGCGATGGGCGTCGAACAGGACCACATGCCCGCCCGGGCGCAGATGCCGGGCAATCAGCCGGGCGACCAGCGCAAGATCGCTGGCATAGCACAGCGTCTCGATGCCGAAGATCGCGTCGAACTGGCCCAGATCCTCGGGCAGGTCCTCGAAACTGGCCTTCCGGAAGCTCAGGTTCGACAAGGCGCCGGCCTTGGCCTTGGCCCCGGCGCGCTCCACATGCTGGGTCATGAGGTCGGTGCCGACGAAGGCGACATGCGGGAAGCGTTCCGCCAGATGCAGCGAATTGGCCCCCAGCCCGCAGCCCAGCTCCAGCACCCGCTGGCCCGGCCGGTCGTCCAGATGCCGCGCCACCTCGGCCGCCTGGGCGAAAAAGGCCTCGCCCTCGCTCAGCGTACCGTCGTGCAGCGGCAGATGCATGCATTGCCAGGGATTGTAGAGCCGCGAATAGCCGGGCAGCGATTGCCGGTAATAGGAATCCACGAAATCATCCCCGGTATCGGCGATGATCCGGTCGATGCCGAACGAGCGGTCGATCAGCGCCAGCGAATGACTCAGGGAAAACAGAAGCGGCGCCTCGCTGATGATCCGCGGGTCCGGGGTGGCATCATCGGCCGCAGCCTTCATGTCGAGATTCGTCACGGAAAGAACTTTCGAGGATCAAGAAGGGAAGTCGCGTCGTAATGTCGGGGCGTCATTATCAAACTCGCCGGAACAGGGTCCAGATCGGGCTCGCGCCGCGCCCGTGAAGGTGCCGTATCCCGTCCGCCATGCCGCGATGACGGTGGCGCGGCGCGATCCCCCCGCGCCGCGCCGGTCCCGTCAATCGGTCCGCTGCTTGTATTCGTAGCGATAGCCATAGGCATAGCCGTAGCGGCTGCTGCTGCGCGCCTTGCGCGGATCGAAGCCGTTCAGCACGGCGCCATTGAAGCGCAGCCCGGCCGAGGCGTAGATCTTCATCGAGGCGTCGATCTCCTTGGGATGGGTCAGGTCGTGGCGGGCGATGAACAGGGTGGCCCCGGCCTCGCGCGAGACGATGACCGGATCGGTCACCGCCAGCGTCGGCGGGCAGTCGAGGATCGTCAGGTCGAAATTCTCGCTGCACCATTCCAGCAGATCGTGCATCTGCTTCCTCAGCAGCAGCTCGGAGGGGTTGGGCGGGTATTTCCCGGTGGGAATGACGTAGAAATCGGGCACCGGCCCCAGGAGGATGACATCCTCGACCGCGCGCTCGCCCGACAGGATCTCGGCTAGGCCGGGCTGCGAGCGGGGCAGGTTGAAGAAGCGGCGCAGCTGGCCCCGGCGCATGTCGGCGTCGATCAGGCAGACGCGCTGCCCGGCCTGCGCGGCCACCACGGCCAGGTTGGTCGACACGAAGCTCTTGCCCGCCGAGGGATGCGCCGAGGTGACGGCCAGCGTCGGGGATCGGGCATCGAGCATGCCGAAATGCAGACTGGTACGCAGCGAGCGGAAGGCCTCGATCGCCAGGTCGTCGGGACGCTCCAGGGCCAGGATCGGCTGATGCTCCTTGCGCTTGCCCCTCGTGTCCGATTGCGGGCTGTAATTGATCGTGGCGAACATCGGCAGGCCCAGCTGCTCGATCTCCGAGGCGTCCTGGATCCCCTTGTGCAGGATGTCGCGCAGGATCACGAAGCCGATACCGGCGATCATGCCCAGCAACAGGCCGATCATCAGGATCTGCACGCGGCGGGGCGAGATCGGACTGAGCGTGGCCGCGGCGGTATCGACGATGCGCACGTTGCCGATGGTGCTGGCGCGCAAGACCTCAACTTGTTGCGCCCGGGTCAGAAGCTCGGTGTAGAGCCGCTGCGCCAGTTCCATGTCGCGCGTCAGGTTGACGATCTGGCGCTGGGTTTCAGGCAGCTCGCCCACCTGCGAGCGCAGCTCGGCCAGCCGGGCCTCAAGGCGCGTGCGCTCCTCGATCAGCAGCCGGTAGGTGGGATGCGAAGGCGTATAGCGCTGGGACAGTTCGTCTTCGCGTTGGCGCAGTTCGGCGATCTGCCCCTCGATATTGGTGACCGAGGTGAGCAGCGTCTGCGTCTCCAGCGTCAGATCGACCGAGACCTGCTGCTGGCGGAAAGCGTTCAGCGCATCCTCGGCATCGCGCAGCGTCTGCTCGGCTTGCGGGATCTGCTGGCGGATGAAATCGAGGCTGCCCTCCGCCTGCGCCGCGCTGCGCGAGACGTTCTGGCTGCGATAGGCGTTGAGCACCGCGTTCAGCGCCCGCACATTCTCGGCGGAATCGGGCCCGGTGATCCGCAGATCCAGGATCCCGGAACTGCGGCCACGTTCGCTGACGCTGAGCCGGTCGCGCAGCGACGAGATCGCCGCGCTCTCGTTGACCTGCTTGAGCGTGTAGACCCGGCCTTCGGGCGCCTCGATGCGGCCCACGGTCAGGTAAAAGCCGATGTCGGGCAGGGCGAGCGGTTCGCCGACACGACCCTCGCGGGATTCTCCATCCGGGGTGGCCAGCGTGAAGGTGCCTGCCTCGCCCACCGTCAGCTCCAGCGGCATGTCCAGCCACGACGGCGGGACGGTCAGCTGCTGCAGCACCAGGCTGTCGCCCGGGCGGGCAAAACGCACGGGCAGGAAGGCGCCGATCACGGGCAGGTTGTAGCGGGCCACCATCGTGCCGAACCCGGGCGCCAATGCCGGTTCGACGCGCCAGTCCAGGTTGAGGCTGGCCACCGCCTGACCGACCACCAGCCGCGAGCGGATGATCTCGATCTCGGTGACGCTGCGCGGGTCGTTGGCGCCGAGCAGGTCGCTCATCTCGCTGGGCAGCGCCAGGGCGTTGCTGTTCTCTTCCAGCTGCAGGAGGGCGTCGGCCTGATAGATCGGCTGGGTGTTCAGCAAGATCACGAACGTCAGCACCAGGGCGGTGGCCATGGCCACCATCACGTAGAGCTTGCCCTTCCAGATCTTGAACACGATCTCGAGGATGTCGATCTCGCTGTCGTCGCGGGACGCGCGGTTGTCCTGCGGCGGCGGTGCGCTGTCCTGGCTCCGGCGTGCGCTGGCGTTCTGGTCTTCCAGCATCCTACCGACCCTTTCGCGGTGCCAGTTTGCTCGCCCATCCGTCGGCGGCCTTGGCAATCATATCATACACAGTTTCATGGAAAGCGCGCGGGTGACGATAGGGGTCGGGAATGCCCTTGCCGCCGACCCAATGGTCGAACAGCATGACCCGGCCCGACAGGTCCGGAACGCGGCGGGTGATCTCGTGCCGGTGGCCCGGCTCCATCACCAGGATCAGGTCGGCCTGCTGGCCCAGTTCACGGGTGAACTGACGCGCCGAATGACCGTCCAGGCTGAGACCGTGCTCGGCGGCGACCTCGGTCGCGGTCTCGTCGGCGGCGTGGCCGACCAGCGCGCCGATCCCGGCCGAACTCACGACAGTGGCGGCGCCGCTTTCGGCCAGGCTCCGGGCCAGCAGCCGTTCGCCGACCGGCGAGCGACAGATATTGCCGACGCAGACCACCAGGATGTGATTGACCTTCATGTCAGGATCTCAGCTTTTCGGAAGGAGGGCAGCCCTGATTGCGAGCGGATAGACGCGACGTCGCCGTCTTGGCAAGGCAAAAACACCCGTGCCTCCGCGCAGTTCCCGAAACCCGCTCATGCGGCGTTTGGGGAATGTCCGGGCCCGCACAGAAGGGTACGTACAAGAGGCGGTGTATCAATGAAAACGGGCCGAAAGCGATGGAACTTGCCCGTTTCTAGCACAAAGCAGGCCTCAAGAGAAAGCCTTGTCTTGCAGTCGCAGCATACCTTGGGCACACCGCTGCCGCCCGCGCAGGTCGTTCAGATCACAGGAAAAATCCGCATCATCCCTGCTGGTTTGCGGGCTGCTGACTGACACGTGAACGGGGCCGGTCCGCTCCGGGCGGGATGGACCGGCCCGAAGGGTCACAAGCTGGTGCGCAGCGCCCAGAGCTCGGGGAAGAGCTGCACCTCCAGCATGCGCCGCAGATAGGTCACCCCGCCGGTGCCGCCGGTGCCGCGCTTGAAGCCGATCACCCGCTCGACCGTGGTCACGTGGTTGAAGCGCCAGCGGCGGAAGTAATCCTCGAAATCGACCAGCTTCTCGGCCAGTTCGTACAGCTCCCAATAGCGGTGCGGATCGGCATAGACCGCGCGCCAGGCCTCCTGCACCGGCTCGGACAGCTGCCAGGGCCGCCGCAGGTCGCGTTCCAGCACCTCGGCCGGGATCTCGAACCCCGCCTGAGCCAGCGCCCGCACCGCCACGTCGTAGAGCGAGGGCTTGGCCAGCTCAGCCTCCAGCGCGGCGGTCAGGTCCGGGCGGTGGGCATGGGGTTTCAGCAGCGCGGTGTTGCGGTTGCCGACGCTGTACTCGATCAGCCGGTATTGCCAGGACTGAAAGCCCGAGCTTTCGCCCAAAGCGCCGCGAAACGTGGTGTATTCGCTGGGCGTCATGGTCCTGAGCACATCCCAAGCGCTGTTCAGCTGCTCGAAGATCCGCGCCACGCGGCTCAGCATCTTGAAGGCGGGGCGCGTCTGCCCCTCGGCCAATACCGCCCGCGCCGCGCCGATCTCGTGCAGCGCCAGCCGCATCCACAGCTCGCTGGTCTGGTGCTGGATGATGAACAGCATTTCGTCATGCGCGTCCGAGCGCGGATGCTGGGCGCTCAGGATCGCGTCGAGCGACAGGTAATCGGTATAGGACATGCGGCCGTCAAAGGCCATTTGCGCGCCCTCGCGCGCGGGATCATAGGCATCGGTCATTTCGGACTCCGGGTCGGATGGGAAGGGCAGGGCGGACGCTCAGCCCGCCAGCCGCGCATCCCGTGCCCCGACCATGGCCAGCCGCCGCCAGATGGCGATCCAGCCCGCCGCGCGGCAAACCGGCGGCAGATCGGCGCGCGCCCTCATGCTGCCGCCCCGTCGGTCAGGTCCAGCACCATGTGGAACCGCTCGAATGGCGCGCCATTGGGCAGCGTCATCGGCTCCACCCGGTCGACCCGCCAGCCGCGACGGCCCAGGAACCGGCTGGAATACTCGTTGGCATGGACCGTCAGCCGCGCCAGCCCCAGCGCCTGAGCCCGCGCCAGCAGCCGCTCATAAAGCGCCGCGGCATGGCCCTGGCCCATCGCCTCGGGCAGCACGAAGGCCGTGTCCAGATGTCCGTCCGGCATCAGCGACATATAGCCGGTGAGCTGGCCGTTGAATTCGCTCACCCAGCATTCCTGATCCAGCAGCTTGTCGCGCGTCGCCAGATCGGGCGTCGTGCGCGGCGCCCAGCCGTCGCGCATCTGCTGGTCATAGCGCACCGCCCCCTCGTGCACAGCGCGGCGGAAAACGTGGAAACACGCTTCACGGTCGCTGGGCCGGTAGGAGCGGATGCGGATCATGTCACCTTCGCGCGGGTCTTGAACTCGGGCCGGTCCCAGGCGTTGGTTGCCAGGATCTCGGCCAGGATCTTGACTGCACCTTCGACCTCGGCAAGGCCGATGTAAAGCGGCGTGAAGCCGAAGCGCAGGATGTCGGGCGCCCGGAAATCGCCGATCACGCCCCGGGCGATCAGCGCCTGCATCACTGCATAACCCTCGGGATGGCGGAAACTGACCTGACTGCCGCGCATCGCCGGATCGCGGGGCGTGGCCAGTTCCAGACCGGGGCAGGCGGCCTCCACCCCCTTGATGAAAGCCTCGCACAGTTCGATGGAGCGGGCGCGCAGATCGGCGATCTCCACCCCGTCCCAGACATCCAGCGCCGCATCCAGCGCCGCCAGTTGCAGGACCGGCGGGGTGCCGACGCGCATCCGCTCGATGCCCGCGCCCGGGCGATAGTTCAGGTCGAAGGCAAAGGGCGCTTCGTGCCCCAGCCAGCCGGACAGGGCCGGGCGCGCGACCTCGGCATGGCGGGGCGCGACATAGATGAAGGCCGGGCCGCCGGGGCCGGAATTGAGGTATTTATAGGTGCAGCCGACCGCGAAATCGGCCTTGCCCTCGGCCACCTTCACATCCGTGGCCCCGGCCGAATGCGCCAGATCCCAGACCGCCAGCGCGCCCACCGCATGCGCCTTGGCGGTCAGCGCCGCCATGTCATGCCGCCGCCCGGTGCGGTAATCGACCTCGGTGATCATCAGCACCGCGACGCTTTCGTCGATGGCGTCCAGCACGTCCTCCGGCGCCACGGTCTTCAGGCTGTAATCCGGTCCCAGTGTGCGGCACAGCCCCTCGGCCATATAAAGGTCCGAGGGGAAGTTGCCGGTATCCGACAGGATCACCCGCCGCTTGGGGTTCATCTCCAGGGACGAGGCCAGCGCCTGATAGACCTTGATCGACAGCGTGTCGCCCAGCACCACATGCCCGGCCTCGGCGCCGATCAGCCGGGCGATCCGGTCGCCCAGCCGGGTCGGCAGATCCATCCAGCCGGCCTTGTTCCAGCCGGTGATCAGCATCTGGCCCCATTCATCGACCGCGGCCTGTTGCAGGCGGGCGGGCACGGCGCGGGGCAGCGGCCCCAGCGAGTTGCCGTCCAGATAGATCACCCCTTCGGGCAGGTCGAACAGGGCGCGGGTGGCGGAGAAATCGGTCGGCACGGGACAATCCTCTGGCGCGTTTCACGGGAAGGCTAGACCCAGCCCGGCATAGTTTCAAGTTTAAAATAATGGCGGTTCCGGACGGATCGGTGATTGACAGGCAGGGGCAGGGTCTGGCATGCCTGACGAAGTAATGAATAATGAATAATGAGTAACGCGCAAGACCCACCCGCAGAGGAACGGCAAGAATGAGCGAGATTCGCATCGGCATCGACGTTGGCGGCACCTTCACCGATTTCGCGCTGGCCACGCCCGGGGGCCTGAGCACGCTGAAACTGCCGACCACGCCCCGCGCGCCGGAACGCGCGATCCTCGACGGCGTGCAGCAGATCCTGCGTCAGGCCGGTATCGCGCCCGAAGCCGTCACCGGCATCGTCCACGGCACCACGCTCGCCACCAATGCCATCATCTCGCGGCAGGGCGCCCGCACCGCGCTGGTCACGACCGAGGGCTTCCGCGACGTGCTGGCCATGGGCGACGAGGGGCGTTTCGACCAATACGACATCACCATCATCAAGCCCGAGCCGCTGATCCCCCGCTGGTGGCGCTATGGCGTGCCCGAACGCCTTGCCGCCGACGGCTCGGTGCTGCTGCCGCTCGATGAACAGGCGCTCCATGCCCTCGCCCGCACGCTGCGCGACGAGCGGATCGAAAGCGTCGCGCTCTGCTTCCTGCATGCGCATGTGAACCCGGCCCATGAGCGCCGCGCGCTGGAGATCCTGCAACCCCTGCTGCCGGGCGTACTCTTCAGCCTCTCGTCCGAGGTCTCGCCCGAGATCGGCGAATACGCCCGCTTCTCCACCACCGCCGCCAATGCCTTCGTCCAGCCGCAGGTCGCGACCTATCTCGACCGGCTGGAAACCGGGCTGGCGGCGCTGGGCCTGACCGCGCCGGTCTTCATGTTCCTGTCGAACGGCGGGCTCTGCCACCTCGACATCGCCCGCCGCTTTCCGATCCGGCTGGTCGAATCCGGTCCCGCCGGGGGTGCCGTCTTCGCCGCCGGGCTGGCCCGCGAACTGGGCGAGGAGGCGATCCTCGCTTTCGACATGGGCGGCACCACGGCCAAGATCTGCCTGATCGACAAGGGCGTCCCCCGCCGCAGCCCGTCCTTCGAGATGGCGCGCCAGCACATGCACCGGCAGGGCAGCGGCCTGCCTGCCCGCATCCCGGTCATCGATCTGGTCGAGATCGGCGCGGGCGGCGGCTCGCTCGCCCGCGTCGACGGCCAGCGCCGCCTGCAGGTCGGGCCGGAAAGCGCGGGCTCGGATCCCGGCCCCGCCTGCTACGCCCGGGGCGGCACGCAACCCGCCGTGACCGACGCCAACCTGCAGCTCGGCCGCCTTGCGCCCGGGGATTTCGACGGCTCCGGCATCCTCATCGACCCCGGCCTTGCCACGCAGGCGCTGGAGGCGGGGGTGGGCGCCCCCCTCGGCCTCGACCCGCTCGCCGCCGCCGCCGCCCTGGCCGAGGTGGTCGAGGAGCAGATGGCCGGTGCCGCCCGCGAACACGCCCGCGAAAAGGGCGTCGACCTGCGTCCCCGCCCGATCATCGCCTTCGGTGGCGGTGGTGGCATCCACGCCGCCCGCATCGCCCGCAAACTGGGCGCGACGCGGGTGATCGTGCCGCAGGGCGCGGGCATCGGCTCGGCCATCGGTTTCCTGCAGGCGCAGGCGGTCTATGAACTCTCGCGCAGCGTGGCCATGCCGCTCGCGCGCTTCGACGCCGCGCTCTACAATCGCCTTTATGCCCAGATGGCGGCCGAGGCCGGGGCCTTCGTCACCGCCGCCGCCCCGGGCGCGCAGCAGGTCGCACAGCGCACGCTGTTCCTGCGCTACAAGGGGCAGGGCCAGACCCTGCAGATCCCGGTCGAGGATACCGACCTCAGCGATCAGGACGCCCCCCGCTTGCACGCCCTGTTCCAAAGCCATTACTCCGCCCTCTACAAACGCGCGCTGGACCGCATCCCGGTCGAGATTGTCGCCCTCAGCCTGCGCGTCGCTGCCGAGGGCGCGGCGCCCACCCCCGCCGTCACCGACCGGCTGGAGCGTTCCCTGCCCGACACCGCGCCGCTTTATGATCTGACGACCGGCACCATGGTCCCCGCCCGCCAGATCCTGCGCACCGACCTCGGGCCCCAGCCGCTGAAAGGCCCCGCGCTGATCAAGGACAAGGGCACCACGATCCACGTCCCGCGCGGCTTCGACGCGCGGACCATAGAGGGCGGCCATGTGCTGCTGACCTACACCGGACCGGAGGGCTGACATGAACCCCGCACAGGACGAAATCCGCTTTCAGGTGATCTGGTCCAACCTCATCGCCATTGTCGAGGAACAGGCCCGCACCCTGATGCGCACCGCCTTCACGCCGGTCGTCCGCGACTCGGGCGACCTCAGCGCAGCGTTGTTCGACCGCTCCGGCAACATGCTCGCGCAGGCCCAGACCGGCACGCCCGGCCACGTCAATTCGACCGTCGCCGCCGTGCCGCAGATGCTGGCGGTCCACCCCGCCGATACGCTGGAGGAAGGCGATCACCTGATCACCAACGACCCCTGGATCGCCTCGGGCCATGTCCACGACATCACCGTCACCTCGCCCGTGTTCAAGGACGGGCAGGTCATCGGCTTTTTCGCCTGCACCTGCCACCAGCTCGACATCGGCGGGCGGGGGCAGGGGCCGGACGGCGCCTCGGTCTTTGAGGAGGGGCTGGCGATCCCGGTGATGAAGCTGATGAAGAAGGGCGTCGTGAATGACGACCTGATGGCGATGATCCGCGCCAATGTCCGCACCCCCGATGAGGTGGAGGCCGATATCCTCTCCTACGTCGCCGCCAACGAGGCCAGCGCGCAGGTGCTGGTCGAGGCCGTGGCGCAGCTGGGCCTGATGGATCTGGAGGAGGTCGGCGCCGAGATCCTCGCCCGCTCCCGCGCCGCGATGATCGCGGAAATCCGCAAGCTGCCGAAGACCTCGGCCACCAACACCATCACCTTGGACGCCTTTGGCACGCCGATCTCCATCACCTGCACCCTGACCATCGGCGAGGATGAGGTGCTGCTCGATTTCGCCGGCACCAGCCCCTCGCACCCCAAGGGGATCAACCTCGTCTACAACTACACCAACGCCTATGCGTCCTTCGGCGCACGCTGCATCATCGGCGCTTCGGTTCCCAACAACAGCGGCTCGCTGTCCACCGTCCGCGTCGTGGCGCCTGAGGGTTCGATCCTCAACGTGACCCGCCCCAACCCGGTCAGCGCCCGCCACATCATTGGCCAGTTCCTGCCCGAGGCGGTGCTGGGCTGTCTGGCGCAGATCCTGCCCGAGAGCGTTCCGGCCGAGGGCTCGGCGGGCCTCTGGGGTATCCAGCTCAGGGGCGGGCCCGAGGTCGCCCGGCATTTCCCCGGCGACTGGCAGGGCCCCGCCTGGGAGACGCTGTTCTTCAACGCAGGCGGCGGCGGGGCGCGGCCGATGGCGGACGGGCTGTCCACGACCGCCTTCCCCTCGGGCGTCCGCGCCATGCCGGTCGAGGTGGTCGAAAGCCACGCCCCCATCGTGCTGTGGAAAAAGGAACTGCGCCCCGGCTCGGCGGGCGACGGCACCTTCCGCGGCGGCTACGGGCAAAGCATCGAACTCGCCACCCGCGATGGCAGCCCGGTCGCCCTCTTCGCCATGTTCGACCGCACCACGGTAGAGGCGCAGGGCCGTCAGGGCGGCACGGCCGGGGCCATGGGCGCGCTGGGCCTCGCCTCGGGCGCCGCGTTGCAACCCAAGGGCTTCCAGATCATCGGCCCCGGCGAAAGGCTGTGTTTCGAGGTGCCGGGCGGCGCGGGTTTCGGCGATCCGGCCGGGCGCGACCCGCAGGCGCGGGCGCGTGACCGCCGTTCGGGGCTGGAACCGGGCTGAGGGGCGTTGTCGCGCCCACGCCCGCCCCGTAAGATCGCCCGGCCCTTGACCGCAGGACGCCCAATGAACGCCGGCCCCCCGACCGACCGACCCCGCGTCCTGCGCCGCGAGCGGCTCAGCGATCAGGTCTTCGACTGGGTGCTGGAGTCGATCCGCTCGGGCGATTACGGCCCCGACGACCTGATCACCGAACCCGCCCTTGCCACGGCGCTGGAAACCTCGCGCACGCCGATCCGCGAAGCGCTGTTCCGCCTCGTCGGCAACGGCATCCTGACTGAACGGGGCCGCGGTTATTGCCTGCCGCTGCTCAGCCCGGGGGAGGTCGCGCATATGTTCCACACGCGCCTGCTGGTCGAGGCCGATATCCTGCGCCAGATCCCCGACCGGCCCGATGTGACCGCGCTGAACGCCGCCTCCGAGGCCGAGAAGGCCGCGATCCAGGCCGACCAGCCGCGCGATTTCATCGCCGCCAACACCGCCTTCCGCCGCGCGCTGTTCGACCTCTGCCCGAACCGTTTCCTCACCGAGATCGCCGACCATTGCAACGACCGCCTGCAGGCCTACCGCAGCGTGACCATGGCCGAGGCCGCCACGCGCCAGGCCGTTGCCCAGGACCACGCCGCCGTGGTCGCGGCGCTGGCCAGGGGCGACCGCGAGGGGGCCGCCGCGCGCTACCTCGACACGCTGGGCCGGGCGCAGGCGGCCTATGCGGCGGTTGCCGGGGCTGCCTGACCCTCTGGCCCTGCGCGCGGATTGGCGATAGACCGCCGCCTCCGCGAAAAGGAGGCCCGCAGATGACCGAAGACGCCAATGGATGGGAGGCCTCGGCCGCCGCCTGGATCACCGACATGGGCGAAACGGGCGATTACTCGCGCCAGCATATCCTCGACGCGCCGATGCTCGACCGCGCCCGGCTCAGCGGCGCCCGGAGGGCGCTGGATGTGGGCTGCGGCGAGGGGCGTTTCTGCCGCCTGCTCCGCGCCGAGGGGATCGCGGCCACCGGCATCGACCCCACGCCCAGCCTGCTGGCCCAGGCCCGCGCCCGCGACCCGCAAGGCCGCTACGAACTGGCCAAGGCCGAGGCGCTGCCTTTCCCCGACGCCAGCTTCGATCTGGTGGTCAGCTACCTGACCCTGATCGACATCGCCGATATCGACCTCGCCATCGCCGAGATGACCCGGGTCCTCACCCCCGGCGGCAGGCTGCTGGTGGCGAACCTCAACCCCTTCACCACGGCGGGCGGCTGGGTCGAGGATGCGCAGGGCAACCGGCACATGCAGGTCCACGATTACCTTTCGACACGCGCCGACAGGGTCGGCTGGCGCGGGATCGAGATCGTGAACTGGCACCGGCCGATGCATCGCTACATGCAGGCCTTCCTCGCGCAGGGGCTGCGGCTGGTGCATTTCGACGAACCCGCGCCCCATGGCGGCGACCCCGACCGCGCCCGGCGCTACCGCGATTGTCCGTATTTCCACCTGATGGAATGGGTCCGGGACTGAGGCCCCTCACCCCGACCTGCGGATTTCCGGCGAATGTTTTTCGATATCGGAAGGATCGGCCCCGGCCGTCTTTCCGCCGCTCCCGGCTGCCCTCATGCTGCGGCTAACGCGCTGAAAACCCATGACGGAGAGCTGCCCCGATGAGCCGTGCAATCGACGTGACGAACCCCCGGACCGGGCTCGTCGACACCAGGATCGAGGCCCTGGACCTGCCCGCCCTTGAGGCCAAGGCCGCCCGTCTGCGCGCCGGTCAACGCCGATGGCAGGAGATCGGGCTCGAGGGGCGCAAGACCGCCATGCTGGCGATGTGCGACGCGGTGGACCGCCATTACAATGCCATCGTCGATGCGCTGTCGGTGGATACCGGCCGCTACGGCATGTCGGTGGCCGAGGTCGAGGGGCTGAAAGGCATCACCAGGATGCGCGTCGCCACCGCCGAGGCCGCGCTGGCCGCCGCCACCGGCGCCTCGGGCGACGGCTCGCTCAGCTTCCGCCAGCAATACGTGCCGCAGCAACTGGTCGGCATCATCTCGCCCTGGAACTATCCGCTGATCCTGTCGATGATCGACGCGATCACCGCGCTGCTTGCGGGCTCGGCCGTGCTGGCGAAACCCTCCGAGGTGACGCCCCGCTTCATCGCCCCCTTCATGGCCGCCGTGGCCGAGGTCGAGCACCTGCGCGACGTGCTGGATTACGTGGCGGGCGACGGTGAGACCGGCGGCTGGGTGATCGACGTGACCGACATGGTGGTCTTCACCGGCTCCGTCCCCACCGGCCGCAAGGTGCACGAACGCGCCGCCTCGCAGTTCAAGACCGCGTTTCTGGAACTGGGCGGCAATGACCCGGCCGTGGTGCTGGACAGCGCCGATGCGGACGAGGCCGCCGAGATCGTCGTGCGCGGCGCGATGGAGAATTCCGGGCAGCTCTGCTGCTCGATCGAGCGGGTCTATGCCGGGCGCGAGATCTATCCGACCTTCGTGGACCGCGTCGTCGCCCGCACCAAAGCCATGACGCTGAACACCGAAGGGCTGCAATCGGGGGAACTGGGCCCGGTCATTTTCCGCCGTCAGGCGCAGATCCTGCAGGCGCAGCTCGATGATGCGGTGGCCAAGGGCGCCCGCATCCTGACCGGCGGCAAGCTGATCGAGAAGGACGGCGGCATCTGGTGCGAACCGACCGTGCTGGTCGACGTGACGCAGGACATGGAGATCATGCAGGCCGAAACCTTCGGCCCGATCATCCCCATCGCCCGCTTCGATGAACCCGAGGAGGCGATCCGCCTCGCCAATGACACGGTCTTCGGCCTCTCCGCCACCGTGATCGGCGAGGAAGACGAAGCCGTCGCCGTGGGTGAACGGATCAACGCGGGCGGCGTCTGGATCAACGATTTCGACACGATGGGCGGCGTCGGCGACCGGGCCGAGAAGACGGCTTTCGGCGTCTCGGGTCTGGGCGGCACCCGCTATGGCCACGGCGGTTTCCACCGTTTCCTGCGCAAGAAGGCGCTGATCATCCGCAAGTCCGAGGAGGCCTGAGTCATGAAGGACCGCATCTTTTCCGGCTCCCCGGCCGAGGATTTCGCCGGTTTCGCCAAGGCCGTGATTGACGGCCCGGTGATCCATGTCTCGGGCAGCCTCGGCCCCGATGCCGACGGCAGCTTCCCCGACAGCGTCGAGGCGCAGCTGGAGAACGCGCTTGCCTCCATCGCCAGGGCGCTGGGCCAGGCCGACGCCAGCCTCGCCGATGTGAAGACCGTCCGCGTCTACATCACCGAGCCCGGTTTCGCGAAGGGCGTGGCGCTGGTGCTGAAGAAACACTTCGACGCCGTGCGCCCGACCAACACGCTGCTGGTCTGCCAGCTTCCGGCTCCGGGTGCCAAGGTCGAGATTGAGGTCTCGGCCTCGCGCCGGTAATCTGGGACGGATCGCCAGCACGGGAGGAAGCCGCCCGCCATGACCGGCCAGCGCGACAGTCAATCCGCCGCGAAAAGCCTGTGGCGGCGCGAGTTCGGCGACGACAGCGGCACGCTGGCGGGGGTGTTCCGCAGCCTCGCCGCGCAGCCCGACCGCTATGACACGCTGGCCGATCCCGAGCAGGGCCTCTTCTCGGCCCGGGTCGATCTGGCGCCCGGGGCGGGCAGCGGTTTCTACCGCTTCCTGTCCGTCCGCGATCAGATCTTCTGCGGCATCACCGAATGCACCACCCTCGATGAACGGCACGAGGAAGTCCGCGATGAGGGGCTGATCGAGCTGCATTTCCAGATCGAAGGACCGGTGCGCCTGAGCTGGGACGTGGAAGAAGGCAGCCCGCCCCCGGCGCAAGGCAACGACCATCCGGTGCATGAGGCAACGATGGTGGCGCTGCGCTGCCCGCCCGACCTCAGCTATACCGTCCGCTTTCCGGCGGGCAGCTACCGGCTGCTGGGCATCTACGTCACGCCCGGCATGCTGCGCGACAGTTTCGGGCTGGATTCAAAGGCTGTGGAACGCCTCTTCGCGCCCCTTCCCGGCGAGATCCCGCTGGTCGAGCGCAAGATCAACAGCGCCTTCGTCCGCGCGCTGCAGGCGCTGTGGGACATCCCCTTCGACGGCCCGCGCGACCTGATGCTGGCCTCGGCCAAACTGACCGAGATCATCTGTCTGGTCGCCGACGCGCTGGACGATGGCTCGGACGAGGGCACCCAGAGCTTTTCCCAGCGCGACCTCGCCATGTTCGAGCGCGCGCGCGAGATGCTGGCCACGGATTTCTCCAAGAACTATTCGGCCACCAACCTCGCCAAGGAACTGGGCACCAACGCCACCAAGCTGAAGGCCGGGTTCAAGTTCTTCTACGGCACGACGATTTTCGAGTACCGCAAGAAGTTCCGCATGGATTACGCCCTGACCCTGCTGGAACAGGGCGATCTGTCCATCGCCGAGATCGCCCAGACCGCCGGCTACAAGCGGCAGGCCAGCTTCACCTCGGCTTTCAAGCTGCATTTCGGCGTGCTGCCGTCGAGCGCCAAACACGCCGCGGCCCCGGTGAAAGGCCGCGACGCCTCAGACTGAGGCGAGGATCTGCGCTGCCGCCCGCTCGCCACTGGCCGCCGCGCCGGTCAGCAGCGATTGCGCCAGATAATCGCCGCAGAAGGCCAGCCCGCCCCGCTGCCGCGCCCGGAACTCGGCCACCTTGCGGGCGTAACCGGGGTAGAAGGTCGGCAATTTCCGCTCGATCCATTGCTCCACCCGGTCCTCGCAATCCGCGTGCAGCGTCGGATAAAGCTGCAGCAACCGCTCCTCGATGATCGCATGCAGATTGCCGGTGCGCCCCTCGGCCTTGGCCTGCGCATTCGCCTCGGGCGAGAGCTGCGCGTAAAGCTGCGCGGCCAGCCCCTTTGCCGGATTGGCGGCCGTCTGCTGATAGGTGGCAATCGTCCCCGCCACCTCGCGCGCGAAGAAATTCATCCGCGGCGCCACATCGCCCTTCAGCCGGTAATGCACGATCCCCAGCGAATTGTAGCGCACGCCGTCGAAGAACGCCCGATCCTCGGGGCCCAGATCCGGCATCAGACCGGCGACCAGCGAGCCCTCGACCGCCATCACCACCCGGTCGGCCCGCAGCGTTTCGCTTTCCGTCTCTACCGCGTAACCCGCCCCGGCTTTCGTCACCGCCACGACCCGCGTGTTGCAGCGCAGATCGAGGCCCCGGGCCAGCGCGTTCGGCAGCGTCGCCATGCCCTGCCTGAACACGTAAACCGTGTCCTGCCCGATCAGATGCGGCGTGGTCGAGGCGAAGAAGGCCCCCGAAATCTCCTCCGCATTCCAGGACCGCGTGCCCCGGAACACCGGATCGACCATCCGCGCCAGCACATTCGCCCCGGTCTTCCGCCGCGTGTACTCGGCCAGCGTCATGGCATCCGCGTCCAGCGCGCTCGCCGCATCGTCGGGATCGGTCCGCGCCTTCGCCAGCAGCATCCCGGCGCCGAAACCGATGAACCGCAGCCGTTCGACCAGCGACAGGCCGGGGGTCAGCAGGCTCGCCGGTCCCGGCATCAGCTCGATCCGCCATTCCTCACTGGCGCCGAGGCACTGGGCCGAGAGCTTCCGCACCGGCACCAGTTCCTCGCGCAAGCCCAGCTCATCCAGCAGCGCATTGAAGGGTTTCGAGAACGGATAGACCAGCCGCGCCCCGGCGTTGTAGCGGATGCCCCGCGTCTCGCGGTCGCCGACGCGCCCGCCGGGCACCGCGCCCGCTTCCAGCACAGTGACGGCATGGCCCGCCTTGTGCAGCCGATAGGCGGCGGTCAGCCCGGCGATCCCGGCGCCGATGACGATGATGTCGCTCATGGTTTCAACGCCTCTTCGCCGGTGATCAGTTCAATCAGCGTCGGCCCGTCCTCGGCCAGCGCCGCCGTCAGGGCCGGGCCGAACTCGGTGGTTGCCCGGACCTTCCAGCCCTTCACCCCCATCGCCCCGGCCAATGCGGCGAAGTCGACCGGCGCCAGTGCCGTGCCGCTGCGCCGCCCGAACATCCGGCTTTGCGAGGCGGCGATGGCCCCGTAAAGGCTGTTGTTCACCACGATGGTCAGGATCGGCAGGCGGTACAGCGCCGCCGTCGCCAGTTCCTCGCCCTGCATCAGGAAGCAGCCGTCGCCCGCCACGGCAACCACCCGCCGCCCGGGCTGCGCCGCCTGCACGCCGATGGCGGCGGGCAAGCCATAGCCCATGGCACCGCTCTTCGGCCCCAGCTGTGTGCCGAAGACCTCATGCCCGACATAGCGCTGCGGCCAATGGGCATAGGCCCCGGCGCCGACCGTCAGCATGGCGTCGTCGGGCAGCGCCGCGCGCAGGGCCTTGAACACCGCGTTCAGGTCCAACGGTCCGGGGCAGGGCTTGCCGGTGGTGAAGGCCTCGCGCGCCGCGCGCAGGTCGCGTTGCCACTCGCCGATTTCGCGCCGCTTCGGTCCCCTGGCCCGCAGCCCCGCCACCACATCGCCCGGATGCGCCAGCAGGGCGGTGGTGGTGCGATAGACCGCGTTCAACTCGGCCGGGTCGGGGTGGACATGGTGCACGGCCTGCGCCGGGACGGGGG
>NZ_JAUCCQ010000036.1:0-31558 GCF_034676075.1 Pararhodobacter sp.
CGGTGATCCGCTCGCAAAGATAGGTCTCGTCCGAGGCGGGCGTGCCGTGGCAGGCGAAGATACCGGCGCCGGTCAACGTGGGCGGCAGCGAAGCCAGCCAGTCCAGCGCCTCGGCCGGCAGATCGTCATGGGCGGCGGCGTCCGAGCGGCTCATCGCCGGGCGCGGCACCTCCAGCAGGTAGCGGTCGTGGTTACCCCGGATCGCCCGGGCCTTCAGGTCCTTCAGCAGCGCCCAGGTTTCCCGCGCCGCCAGCGGCCCGCTGAAATGATCGCCCAGGATCAGGACCTCGTCCACCCCCTGCCCCGCCAGATCCGCCAGCACGGCGGCCAGCGCATCGGCGTTGCCGTGGATATCGGCCAGAACGGCGCGTTTCACCCCCAGAGCCCCGGCTCCGAGGGATGCACGCCGGCCTCGTCATAGACCAGCGGCAGATCGCGATCCTCGGCCAGCAGCAGGGGCCCGTCGAGGTCGGTCACCTCGGCCCCCTGCGCCACCAGCACGGCGGGCGCCATGGCCAGCGAGGTGCCGACCATGCAGCCGACCATCACCCGGTAGCCCTCGGCCCGTGCCGCGTCGCGCAGCGCCAGCGCCTCGGTCAGCCCGCCGGTCTTGTCCAGCTTGATGTTCACCATGTCATACTTGCCCCTGAGCCCGGGCAGCGAGGCCCGGTCATGGCAGCTTTCATCGGCGCAGACCGGCAGCGGCCGGGCGATCCCGGCCAGCAGATCGTCCTGCCCGGCGGGCAAGGGCTGCTCGACCATCGCCACACCCAAGCGCAGCAGATGCGGCGCCAGCTCGGGATAGACCTCGGCCGTCCAGCCCTCGTTGGCATCGACCACGATCCGCGCCTTCGGCGCCCCGGCGCGGACCGCTTCCAGCCGCGCCATGTCGTCGGGCGTGCCCAGCTTGATCTTCAGCACCGGGCGATGCGCGTGACGCGCGGCGGCGGCCTGCATCCGCTCGGGCGTGTCCAGCGACAGGGTGAAGCAGGTGATCTCGGGCCCTGGCGCGGAAAGCCCCGCCAGTTCCCAGACCCGCTTGCCCGCGCGCTTGGCTTCCAGATCCCACAAAGCGCAATCGACGGCGTTCCGCGCGGCCCCCGGCGGCAGCGCGCCTTGCAGGGCCATCCGGTCGATCCCCTCGGGCAGCGCCCGGATCTCCTCGGCCACGCTCTCCAGCGTCTCGCCATAGCGCGCATAGGGCACGCATTCGCCCCAGCCGACCAACCCGTCCCGCTCGATCCGCACGGTCAAGACCTTCGCCTCGGTGCGCGACCCGCGCGAGATGGTGAAAACCTCGGCCAGACGGAAACTCTGGGGCGTAACGCTGATCATCCGCGCCTCTTCATCTTTGTTCCAGAAATATCCACGGGTTTCCAAAGGGGGCGTGCCCCCTTTGGCGAGGGGAGCTCGAGGGGGCGAGCAGCCCCCTCGACCCTTCCCTTAGACGGCAGCCAGCGCGTCGACCAGTTTCCCCGCGCCATAGCGGAAGGGATCGGTCGCGGGCAGGCCGGTCTCGGCCTCGACCTCGGCCAGATAGGCCTTCGCCTCGGCATCGGCCATGTGCTGGGTGTTGATCGAGACGCCCACCGCCACGCAGGCCGGGTTCGCCACCCGGGCCAGCGCCAGCGCCGTGTCACGCACCTGGGCAATCGTCGGCAGCTTGTAGCCCGGCAGGCCGCGCATGTGCGGCCGGGTCGGCTCGTGGCAGATCACCAGCGCGTCGGGCTGGCCGCCATGGACCAGCGCCAGCGTCACGCCGGAATAACAGACGTGATAGAGCGAGCCCTGCCCTTCGATCAGGTCCCAGTGGTCGGCGTCGTTGTCCGGCGTCAGATATTCGATGGAGCCCGCCATGAAATCGGCGATCACCGCATCGAGCGGCACGCCGCCGCCGGTGATCAGGATGCCGGTCTGGCCGGTGGCGCGGAACGAGGCCTTCATGCCGCGCTCGCGCATTTCCTTCTCCATGCAGAGCGCGGTGTACATCTTGCCGACCGAGCAATCGGTGCCCACGGCCAGCATCCGCTTGCCGGTGCGCTTCTCACCATTGGCGATCGGGTATTTCACCGAGGGGATGCGCACGTCGTGCAGCTTGCGGCCCGTGGCCTTGGCCACGGCCGCCAGATCCTCTTCGTCGCGCAGCAGGTTATGCAGGCCCGAGGCGAGGTCGAAGCCCTCTTCCAGCGCCTCGACCAGCACCTTCTTCCAGGACTGGCTGATGATCCCGCCGCGGTTGGCGACGCCGATCACCACGGTCTTGACGCCCGCCGCCTTGGCCTCGGCCAGGGTCATGTCGGGCAGGCCCATATCCGCCTTGCAGCCGGGCAGCCGGAACTGGCCCAGCGCATATTCCGGGCGCCAATCCTTGATGCCCTGCGCCACCTTGGCCGCCAGCATGTCGGGCGCATCGCCCAGGAACAACAGATAGGGGGTTTCGATCATGGCGGACTCCATCGCGCTTCTTGCGGGAGGATGCCGCGATTGTCGGCGAATGTCCTTGATATCTTGCGTGCGTTCTGCGGGATGCGCCGAAGATTCCCCGACACATCCCGAGTTTCGCGCAAGAAACGTGCGTCAGACCGTCAGAAGATCGGAAAAGCGCCGGCCAGATGCAGGTCGCGAATCCACTCGATCACCTCGACCAGCGGCAGCACCAGCAGGAAGCCCAGCGCGTCGCCGCCGTTGGTGCGCAGGATCTTCGGCACGAAAGTCACCTCGGCGGGCGTGGTGAAAAGCCCCGGCACAGGCAGCACCCGGTTCGGCACCCGGCTGGCATAGGCCTCGTAATCGGGGCCGAATTCGGCGCGCAGGAAGCGTTCCTCGCGCGCGGCGGTAGCCACCAGGATCGCCAGCGTCAGCGCCCCGAACAGCGCCGCCAGCAGGATCGAGCCCAGCATCAGCCCGAAGCCCAGCGCGCCCAGCGTGGTGCCGAAATAGAGCGGGTGGCGGCTCATGGAATAGGGGCCTTCCTGCACCACGCGCTGGTTCTTGCGCCCGCCGATGTAGAGGATCGCCCAGAAGCGGTAGAGGATCGCGGCAATGATCAGCAGCGTGCCCAGCAGCTTGAGCAGGGTGGCGATGCCCGACCACCAGACCGGCACCCCCAGCAGGATCACCGGCAGGCAGGCGAGGAAGGCCACCCGCACCATCCAGTAACGGATGCGCTGGTCGAAAGGCTGAACGGCGGTCTCATTCATCGGGCTACTCCTTGATCGCCCCGGGATAAACCCCGCAACCGCCCCCCGTCAATCAAGGCCACCCGCCTTGCGGCGCCATGCTGCACCAGCACCGCAACCCTTCGCGCGCGCAGAAATCGGCTTGCATCCCACGGCGCAACATTATAACCAGCACCCAAGCCAAGACGTAATTTCCTTAGCCCAAGGCCCTGCATGTCGTTTCGCATCCAGCCCCCCGCCCCTGCCCGTCCGAACCGCTGCCAGCTTTTCGGCCCGGGCTCGCGCACGGCACTGTTCGAGAAGATGGCGGCCTCGGCGGCGGATGTGATCAACCTAGACCTCGAGGATTCGGTGGCGCCCTCTGACAAGGACTCGGCGCGGGCCAATATCATCCAGGCCACGCATGAGGTCGATTGGGGCAACAAGTACCTCTCGGTCCGCATCAACGGCCTCGACACGCCCTATTGGTACAAGGATGTGGTGGATCTGCTGGAGCAGGCCTCGGACCGGCTGGATCAGATCATGATCCCCAAGGTCGGCTGCGCGGCGGATGTCTATGCCGTCGACGCGCTGGTCACGGCGGTCGAGCGCGCCAAGGGCCGCACCAAGCCGATCAGCCTTGAGGTCATCATCGAAAGCGCCGCCGGCATCGCCCATGTCGAGGAGATCGCCGCCTCCAGCCCCCGCCTGCAGGCGATGAGCCTGGGCGCGGCGGATTTCGCCGCCTCGATGGGGATGCAGACCACCGGCATCGGCGGCACGCAGGAAAATTACTACATGCTGCGCGAAGGGGCCAAATACTGGTCCGATCCCTGGCACTGGGCGCAGACCGCCATCGTCGCCGCCTGCCGCACCCATGGCATCCTGCCGGTCGATGGCCCGTTCGGCGATTTCTCGGATGACGAGGGCTTCCGGGCGCAGGCCCGCCGCTCGGCCACCTTGGGCATGGTCGGCAAATGGGCGATCCATCCCAAGCAGGTCGCGCTGGCCAACGAGGTCTTCACGCCGTCGGATGAGGCCGTGGCCGACGCCCGCGCCATCCTCGCCGCGATGGAAGAGGCCAAGGCCAACGGTCAGGGCGCCACGACCTACAAGGGCAAGCTGATCGACATCGCCTCGATGAAACAGGCGGAAGTGATCGTGAAGCAGGCGGAGCTGATCGCCCGCGGTTGAGTTACCCGGCCCGGCACCGGGGAGGGTCGCCGGGCATTGGGGAGGAGGGGCGCGCGCCGGACAGGGGTCTGGCGCGCGCTCTGCATTTCAGCGTTGGTGCCACGTCAAGGCGCGCCGGATCAGGAAGGCGAGCGCCGCCTCGTCCAGCTCTTCGCCCTGCCGGAACAGCACCGCCCGTGACCCTTCCACCCGCATCCCGGCGCCGGGTCCCGACAGGAACTCTGCGATGAGCGGCGTCTGGCAATGGACGTAGAGCGCGAAATCCGCCTGATCCTTCATCGCCTTGGAGGGCGCGCCGATCCGCAGGCTCGCGCCCTTGGCGGCCAGAAAGGCGGGCTGCCCCCAGCGCAACCCCTCCTCCAGTGTGACGCCTTCGGCCAGCGCCACCCGGTGGATCAGCGCCCGCAAGTCCCTGAGGCCCGCGCGTGCCCGCTCCGGCGCGGCGTCGATGGCGGTGTCGACCGGATCACTCATGCGCCCGCACCGGCTGCCGCAGGATGGTCTTCAGCTTTTCCGGCGCCACCCGGCGCGGGTCCGAGAGGTAGATCTCGTGATGCAGCCCGGTCAGCGCCAGCCCCTCGGCCGCCGCCTGCGCGTGGATCCGGGCGATCAGCGGGCCTTCATCCGCATAGGGGCCCGGATGCAGCGCCTGCAGGCAAAGCCCCTCGCCGAAGGGCCAGAGCGTGACCCGCGCGAAGACCCCCGCGCCCTTCTTGGCGATCACCGTCCGGCGCAGATCCTCGAACGTCTCTGCCGCCAGCCACGAGGGCGCCCGGATCATCATCCGCCAGCGCCAGGCCTCGCGGTCGCCGCCCGGCTGGAAGACCGCGTAATCCTCGGACCACCAGAGCCCCTCCAAGGGCCCGACCTTCTCGTCATGGCCCTGCACCTTGCCCGCGAACCGCGCGCCATAGGCCAGACCATAAAGCGCCTCGACCGCCGGCTGGTGCTCGGCCCCGCCGGGCGCACCCTGCCCTTCGATGGCGAAGAAGACCATCGGCGGCACGGTCACCCGGTCGATACGCCCCGGTTTTCCGGTCAGCAGCGGGTCAGTCATGGCTTTCCTCCAAAGGCAGGTAGATGTCGGTGGCCAGATCCTCGGGCGCGGCACTCTGCGGGGTGTTGAGGTAGCGCTCCCAACAGGGGGCGCTGCGCGGTGCCTCGCCACTCGCCGCCAGCCAGGACCCGTAGAGCCACTCATAGGCCAGCCCCATCCCGGCATAGGGGCCCCGGAAGGCCATCCGCGCATGACGCCCGCCGTCCAGCCGATGCTCCTGCATCCCCTCGGGCAGCGGCAGATCCTCGGCCACCAGCACCCCGGCGAAACTGCGCAGCGCCTCGGCGGGAACCGATGCGGGGTCATCGAAATAGACGCCGACCAGCCCGCGCGTCCGGGGCCAGAGGCCGAGCGCGCCGATTTCCGCCGCGAGCCGGTCGAAGGCCGCGCCGATCGTCAGATAGGGGCCGGTGAAAGGCAGGCCGATCAGGCGCTGCGGCGACGTGGTTTCCAGGGTGACGGGGTACATGCTGTCTCCTTTCCGGGTAATCCGGCGTAATGTCTCGGGCAAGGCCTTGCCCTGCCGACGGAATTCGCCGGGGCTCAGGCCATAGGCAGCGCGAAAGGCCCGGCTGAACCCTGCGGCATCGGCATAGCCATGGGCGCGGGCCAGCACCGCCAACGGCGCCTCACTACGCACCAGAGCCTCGGCCGCTCGATGCAGCCGCACGCGGCGCACCGCCTCGGCCAGCGTCTCGCCGGTCATCGCGGCAAAGACCCGGTGGAAGTGGAACCGCGACAGCGCCGCCACATCGGCCATCGCATCCAGCGAATGCTCACCGGCCGGATTGTCGTGAATCGCCGCATAGACCCGGCGCAACCTTGCTCTGTAATCGACCGCCATCTGACCCTCCAACGCCCTTCTGACATGGCGTCGCTTTGCCTGTCTTGCTATTCTTCCCCTATACAGCGCGTCCGCCCGGGCGTATGGGGGCGCGTTCAGTCTCAAGGATCTGCCATGACCGCCGCCCTGCCGCCCCTGCCCGCCCCGCTCTCGCGAGCCCTCGCCGAGAAGGGGTACGAGACGCTGACGCCTGTGCAGGCGGCGGTGCTGGAGCCGTCGCTTGCCGGTCATGACCTGCTGGTTTCGGCGCAGACCGGATCGGGCAAGACCGTGGCCTTCGGCCTCGCCATGGCCGACAGCCTGCTGCCCGACGGCGCCATGATGCCGCCGCCCGATACCGCCCGTGCGCTGGTCATCGCCCCGACGCGCGAGCTGGCGCTGCAGGTCAGGCGCGAATTCGAATGGCTCTATGGCCCGGCGGGCGGCATCATCGCCTCCTGCGTCGGCGGCATGGACGCTCGCAGCGAGCGCCGGGCGCTCGAGCGCGGCGCGCATATCGTCGTCGGCACCCCCGGCCGCCTGCGCGACCATATCGAGCGCGGCGCACTGGATCTGTCGACCGTGGGCTCGGTGGCGCTGGACGAGGCGGACGAGATGCTCGACCTCGGCTTCCGCGAGGATCTGGAGTTCATCCTTCAGGCCCTGCCCGAGGAACGCCGCACGCTCCTCTTCTCGGCCACCGTGCCGCCGATGATCGAGCGTCTGGCCCAGACCTATCAGAAAGACGCCAAGCGCATCGCCACCGAGGCGCCCCGGGAATCGCATGCCGACATCGCCTATCAGGCGCTGATGGTCGCGCCCGAGGATGCGGAACACGCCATCGTCAACGTCCTGCGCTTCCACGAGGCCCGCAACGCGCTGGTGTTCTGCAAGACCCGCGCCGCGGTGAACCACCTGACCGCGCGGCTGCTGAACCGGGGCTTCTCGGTCGTGCCGCTGTCGGGCGAGCTGGCGCAGGAAGAACGCGCCCGCGCCCTGCAGGCGATGCGTGACGGCCGGGCCCGGGTCTGCGTGGCGACCGACGTCGCCGCCCGCGGCATCGACCTGCCGGGGCTGGAACTGGTGATCCACGCCGACCTGCCGTCCAACAAGGAAACCCTGCTGCACCGCTCGGGCCGCACGGGCCGGGCCGGCAACAAGGGCACCTCGGTGCTGATCGTCCCCGCCTCGCAGCGCCGCAAGACCGAGCGTCTTCTGGGCTTTGCCGGGGTGCAGGCCGACTGGGGCACCGCACCCACTGCGACCGAGGTCTCGGCCAAGGACAGCGAGCGTCTGCTGACCGACGCCACCCTCTGGGGTCCGGCGACCGAGGACGAGGCGGAAGCCATCGCCAGCCTGACCGGGAAATTCGACGCGGCCGCGCTGGCTGCCGCCGTCACCCGTATGTATTTCGCCGCACGCTCGGCGCCCGAGGATGTGACCCCGGTCAGCATCGACGGGCCGAAGCCGCGCGCGCGGGCCGAATTCGACCGCTCGTTCTGGGTGAAGATCGGCGTGGGCCACGCCCAGCGCGCCGAAGCCCGCTGGCTGCTTCCGATGCTCTGCCGGGCCGGGGCGCTGACCCGCTCGGACATCGGCGCGATCCGCATCTTCGAGGAAGCGACCTTCGCGCAGCTGCACGAGGATGCCTCGGAGCGTTTCTGGAACGCGGTCGGCGACACCGGCATTCTGGAGCAGGACATCACCCTTGAGCGCACCGAGGCCCCGGCCGAGGGTGAACGCCCGCCGCGTCCGCCGCGGTTCGAGGGCGAGCGCCCGGCCCGTGCCCCGCGCCCCCGCCGCGAAGAGGGCGAGGGCGAGCGTCCCTACAAGCCCCGTGCGCCGCGCGAGGATGCGGGCGAGCGCCCGTTCAAGCCCCGTGCCCCGCGCCCGGAAGGGGCCGACCGGCCCTATACGCCGCGTGCCCGCAGCGAGGAGGGCGAGCGCCCCTACACGCCGCGCCCCCCGCGTGGCGAGGACGGCGAGCGCCCCTTCAAGCCGCGCGCCCCGCGGGCTGATGGCGAGCGGCCCTACAAGCCCCGTGCCGAGGGCAGCGACCGCCCCTACACGCCCCGCCCGCCGCGTGGCGAGGATGGCGAGCGTCCCTTCAAGCCCCGCGCCCCGCGGCCCGAGGGTGAGCGGCCCTACAAGCCGCGTGGCGAAGATGGCCCCCGCCCCTACAAGGCGCGCTCGGAAGACGGCCCCAAGCCCTATAAGGCCCGCGGTCCCCGGACCGAGGACGGCCCCAAGCCCTATAAACCCCGCGCGCCGCGGGACGATGCGGGCGAGCGGCCCTTCAAGCCCCGCGCCCCGCGCCCGGCCGAGGGTGGCGAGTTCCGCGCCCGGCCTGATACGGGCGAGCGCCCGTTCAAGCCCCGCACCAAGCCCGATGGCGCCAAGCCCCGGTCGCCGAAGCCCGAGGGCGCCGGCAAACCGGCGCGGCCGCGCATCGACGCCGATGCGGCCCGCAACCCCTCGGCCCGTCTGGGTGGCCCGGCCCGCAAGCCCGCGGGCAAGCCGCCGCGGGGTGGCGGCGCCGACCAGCGGCCGACGCGCCCGAAGCGCTGAACGCACTCAGCCGCGGCGGTCGATGAGATGCATCGCCGCGGCCCCGGCCCTGAGCCCCAAGGTCCGGATCGCGCGTAGCGGGTCGGGTCTTGCCGGGGCCAGCGGCGGCAGTTTCTCCTCCCCCAGCGCCGCTCGCGCCAGTGCCCGCCCCAGCACCGTCCCCGGGGCAATCCCCCGCCCGTTGTAGCCGGTGATCCCGAAAGCGCCCTCGCCCGCCTCGATCAATCGCGGCAGCGCGTCGGGCGTGGTGCCGATGCGCCCGTACCAGCGATGGGCAAAGACCTGCCCCTTCAGCTGCGGATAGAGCCGGGCCATCATCCGCCGCGCCCAGCCCTCATGCACCGACGCGTCCACGCCGAGCTGCCCGATCGAGCCGATGACGAAGCGCCCCGCCGCATCCAGCCGGAACGAACTGAGCACCGTCGCCGTGTCCCAGGCGCCCTCGCCCCCCGGCAGGATGGTACGGCGCAGATCCTCGGGCAGCGGGTCGGTGGTGAAGTTGAAGTAGGGCATGATCGCAACGGCCTTGTTGGCCGCCGGACCCTGACCATAGGCATTGCCCGCCCAGATCACCCGCGGCGCGGTCACCCGCCCGCCGGGCGTTGTGAGTATCCACTCACTACCCCGCCGCTCGGCCGAGGTGACCGGACTCGGCGCATGAATCCGGGCGCCTGCGCGCAACGCCGCATGGCCGAGCCCGCGCGCATAGGCCAGTGGCTGCACCGTCCCCGCGCGCGGATCGAACAGCGCGCCGTGGAAGCGGTCCGAGCCGGTGCGCGCCCGCGTCTCCTCAGGGGACAGCAGCCGCACCGCCACCTGCCGCGCCTGCCATTGCCGCTCGCGTTCCGCCAGCGCCGCCAGCCCCGCAGCATCGGGGGCGCAATGCAGCGTGCCGACCGGGCGGGCCTCGCAGGCGATCTGGTGGCGCTCGATCATCGCCCAGACGGCGGCGGGGGCGTTGGCCAGCATCCCCGGCAACGGATTGCCGGGCGAGAGCCGCGCCTCGACCTCGTCGGGCATGATCCAGAGCCCGGCATTGACCAGCCCGACATTGCGGCCCGAGCCACCGGCGCCGATCCCCTCGGCCTCCAGCACGATGACGCGGGCCCCCGCCTCGGCCGCGGTCAGGGCGGCGGAGAGGCCGGTATAACCCGCGCCGACGATGGCAATATCGGCCGTGGTGTCGCCTGCGAGCGGGGCAAGCGCCGGGGCGGCGGGGGCGGTGACGGCCCAGAGGCCGGGGGTGTCGAGACTCATGGAAGACCTGCGATGAAACGGCCCCGGAGGTTCAGCCCGCCCGCCCGTCGCCGTCAAGGGGCGCCAGAATGCAAAAGCCCGGCGCGCGCGGCACCGGGCTTTGAAATCCTTGCACTGTCAGCAGCTTACTCGGCAGCCGTCGCCTTCAACTCGAACCCGGCCTCGATCATGTCCGAGGGCGCGACCGGATATTCGCCCGAGAAACAGGCGTCGCAGAATTGCGGCTGGGCGGGGTTGCGGCCCTCGACCGCGCCCGCGGCGCGATAGAGCCCGTCGAGCGAGACGAACTTCAGGCTGTCGACGCCGATGAAATCGCGCATCTCGTCCTCGGTCATCCGCGCGGCCAGCAGCTTCGAGCGTTCCGGCGTGTCGACGCCATAGAAACAGGGCCAGGTCGTGGGCGGGCTGGCGATGCGGAAGTGAACTTCCTTGGCACCCGCTTCCAGGATCATTTCCTTGATCTTCTGGCTGGTCGTGCCACGAACCACCGAATCGTCGACCAGCACCACCCGTTTGCCGGCGATCAGCGCCCGGTTGACGTTCAGCTTCAGCCTCACGCCCATGTTGCGGATCTGTTCCGAGGGTTCGATGAAGGTCCGGCCCATATACTGGTTGCGGATGATCCCCATGGCGAAGGGGATCCCCGATTCCTGGCTGTAGCCGATGGCCGCGGGCGTGCCGCTATCGGGCACCGGGCAGACGAGATCGGCCTCGACCGGGGCCTCGCGGGCCAGTTCCACGCCGATCTGGCGGCGGGTTTCATAGACCGACCGCCCGCCAAGGATCGAATCGGGGCGCGAGAAATAGACCTGCTCGAAGATGCAGAACCGCGGCGAGACCCGCTCGAAGGGCCGCGACGAGACGACGCCCTTCTTGTCGATCACCACCATTTCGCCCGGCTCGATTTCGCGCACGAAATCGGCGCCAATGATGTCGAGCGCGCAGGTCTCGGAGGCCAGCACCCAGCCGCCCTCCTTCTCGGCACCGATGCGGCCCAGCACCAGCGGGCGCACCCCCAGCTTGTCGCGCACGCCGATCAGCTTGGTGCGGGTCATGGCGATGACCGAGAAGGCGCCTTCGCAGCGGCGCAGCGCATCCTTCAGCCGTTCGGCATGGGTCCGCTGGATCGAGCGCGCCATCAGGTGGATGATGCATTCCGAATCGCTGGAAGACTGGAAGATCGAGCCGCGCTCGATCAGTTCCTTGCGGATCGCATTGGCGTTGGTGATGTTGCCGTTATGGGCAATCGCCGCGCCGCCCATCGAGAATTCGCCGAAGAAGGGCTGCACGTCGCGGATCGCGGTCGCCCCTTTCGATCCGGCGGTGGAATAGCGCACATGGCCGATCCCGATGGAACCGGGCAGGGTTTCCATCAGCTTGGCCGAGGTGAAATTGTCCCGCACCAGACCGAAGCGATGCGCCGACTGGAAGCCGCGCGAATCGTCATAGGTGATGATGCCGCCCGCTTCCTGTCCGCGGTGTTGCAGCGCGTGCAGGCCCAGCGCGACGAAATTCGCCGCATCCTGGACGTTGACGGCGCCGAAAATCCCGCATTCCTCCTTCAACTTGTCGTCGTCGAAGGGATGGCTGAGCCAAGGCTCCATGGTTCGGGCCCCCGATAGCTGCGATGCGCACCCTTTAGGCGCTTGGCCGCGCCGGGGCAAGGGCCATGGCACGGGCGGGGCGGGAATTGCGACAGGGCGGTGACGCGCGGCTCACGTCTTGGGCGGGCGGCGCATGGCGGCGGCGATCCCGGTGCGGCCCTGACCGTCGAAGGCGGCGGCGACCGAGGCCACATCGGCGGCGCTGCGGTTCTGGTTGAGCTTGGACTTCGCCTCGATCCGCTCGACGCTGAGGCGGAAGGCGACGATCTTGCCCAGCATCTCGTCGAGGAAATCGGCAGGCGCATCGCCCATCTTCCAGGCGGCGGCGCCGTTCACCGCCTTTTCGTGCCGCGCCGTCAGCAGCGCCACAGCGCGGCGCTTGTCCTTGTCGGCATGCGACCAGGTGATCCGGGCATGGACATGGACCACCTGATAGTTCCATGTCGGCACCGCCTTGTGCGTCTCGGCCTTGGACGGATACCAGTTCGGGCTGACATAGCCCTCGACCGCGCGGAAGATCGCCAGCACCGGGGCGCCGTCCGGCACCTCGTGGTGCAGGGGATTGGCCAGCGCGACATGGCCCAGAAACCCCTCACCGTCGCGCAGCAGCGGCAGGTGATTGGCGTCGAGCCCGGCCGCCCCCTGACTGACCAGCGCCGCCAGCGGATTGTCGTGCATCAGGCGCTCGATCTCGGCCTGCTCGGTTTCGGTGAAATGGGCGGGGGAATACATCGCGGGCCGCTCTCGGTAATGACGCGGCGCGAACGGTAGCCGCCCGCCGGGATGGCGACAAGCGCCAGCGCGACCGGCGGGTCAGGGGCCGCCTTGGGGAAACCGCGCGCGGTCGGGCGGCGTGCTGACCGGAGGGTCAGGCCCCGCCTGCCCCAACCCGGGATCACCACCGGGGAGGGGGAGCGCCCCCGGGACCGGGCCGTTGCCCGGCGTGGCCGGCTGCAGCGCCGACGGAGCCTGTGGCGGCCAGGGGAGCGGCGCGCCATGGCTCCAGCCGAAGACGGCCAGCAGTGCCAGTGGCGCCACGGCGGGGCGTCGGAGTTGCAGCAGATAGGCGGTGATCGCCAGCGCGAGCGGGGCCGCCTCCTGAAACCAGCCGCTGCTGCCGGACAACAGCGGCAAAAGGATCCCCGCCAGCGCGGTCCAGACGACGGCGTTGCGGGCGCGGTTCGGCCGGGCGAGCGCCAGAAGCGCCAGCAAGGCCGCCAGCACCGCCAACTGCACCCCGGGCAGGTCCCCGAGCGCGAGGATTACGCTGACCGCGATGGCCACCAGCACGCCGTCGATGCCTCCGGCCAGGGCGGCGGCGAGGGGGTGGGACGGAAGCCAGGACGGCAGGCCCAGGACCGGGGGGACAACGACGGCAGCCGCGCCCAGCATGCCCAATCCCGCCAGCGACAGAAGCGCCGCCCGCCGGTGGCCGAGGAAAAACAAGGCAATGACCGCGGCGAGGGCCAGCGCGGCCCCCTCTGCCCGGAGGGCGGCGGCCATGAGGATCGCCAGCGGCAGGAAGCCCGGCGCCGATTCCTTCGCCGAACGCGCCAGCCCCACCAGCACCGCGACCGACGCCGCCACCAGCAAGGGCCCCTCCGCCCCGGCGAACGGCAGCGCGAAGCCGTTGACCGCCTGTATCAGCAGCGGCGCCGCCACCACCGCCGAGGCCGGGCGCGTCGCCACCGCCGGGCTCAGCGCCCCGGCCAGCAACCAGATCGCCGCGCCCTGCCCTGCGACGGCCAGCAGCAGCACCGACCACTCCCCCAGCGCCAGCAGCGGCACCAGCAGCAGCGCGGGAAGGCCGGGCACCTCGGCGAGTTCGCCGCGCAGGATCCCACCGGCCATGGCCAGCTGCATCGCGGGTGCCTCCCCGGTGAAGCGCAACCCGTCCGGCCCCAACCGCAGCGTGACCAGCAGGCCGACGCCCGCCAGCATCACCGTCAACGCATAGATCTGAAAACTCCGTGCCGGCATGATCTCTCCTGCGCGGGCAGGCTACGCGGCAGGAGTAAAGAAAAAGGCGCGGCCGAAGCCGCGCCTTTCGTAAAAATCGCGAAAGCGATCAGCGCTTCGAGAACTGGAAGCTCCGGCGCGCCTTGCGCTTACCGTATTTCTTCCGTTCCACGGTCCGCGAGTCGCGGGTCAGGAAGCCCGCGGCCTTGAGGACACCGCGCAGCGACGGATCGTAGAGCTGCAGCGCTTTCGACACGCCGTGCTTCACCGCGCCCGACTGGCCCGAGAGGCCGCCGCCGACGACGGTCGCCACGATGTCGAACTGGCCGACGGTGTTGGTGATCTCGAACGGCTGCTTCAGGATCATCTGCAGCACGGGACGGGCGAAGTATTCGGCCATCGGCTTGCCGTTGACGGTGACCTTGCCCGAACCCGGCTTGATCCAGACGCGGGCGACCGCGTCTTTCCGCTTGCCGGTGGCATAGGCGCGGCCCTGGGCGTCGCGCTGGGGGGTCCGGGGCGCAGCGGCCTCGGTCTCGGTCTCGGCGGCCGGACGGGCAGCCGCGGCGCCGGCGACGGCGTCTTTCAGCGCGTCGAGGGACTTGATCTCATCGGCCATGATCAGGCGCTCCGGGTGTTCTTGGGGTTCAGCGACTTGACGTCGAGGACGGTCGGCTGCTGGGCCTCGTGCGGATGCTCGGCACCGGCATAGACGCGCAGGTTGGTCATCTGCTGACGGCCCAGACGGTTGCGGGTGATCATGCGCTCGACGGCCTTGATCACGACGCGCTCGGGGTGGGCGCCGTCAAGCACCTGACCGGCGGTGCGGAACTTGATCCCGCCCGGGTGGCCGGTGTGCCAGTAGTAACGCTTGTCGGCGCGCTTGTTGCCGGTCATCTGCACCTTGTCGGCGTTGATGATGATGACATTGTCGCCCATGTCCATGTGCGGCGTGAACGTCGGTTTGTTCTTGCCACGCAGGATGTTGGCGACGATCGTGGCGAGGCGGCCCAGAACGACGCCCTCGGCGTCGATCAGGATCCACTTCTTCTCGATCTCCGCCGGTTTCGCGGTGTAGGTTTTCATGGTCCAGCCCTGAAAGTGAGAAGCGAGTCGCAGCCGGGCGGAACCCGGGAACGGAATGCGGCTGTTCTAGCGGATTGCGCGGGTGGGTCAAGCGGCGTTCACGCCAAATAATCAAGCAAAATCAATACCCTGAAAAATAGGTATTATATTACCCCAGCAATCTCTCCCCCGGCCACCCGCCTTCGTCCCCCGGCGCCCAGGGAATCCGCCGGTGATCGAAGCCGCGCTGGATCGTCGGCTTCACCACGGCGAAATAGGGCGAGAGGTCGAAATCGCGCGGCACGATCAGCGTGGCGTGACGGTGGCGCCAGATCGTGCCCAGCGGCCGGCCCGAGCTTTCGCGCAGCATCTCGATCTGCGGCAGGATCGGGTAGCCCACCGACTGGAAGGCCTGTGCCACCAGCGAGGAACAGATCGCCCGCGTCGGATCGCCCGAACCCAGCGTCAGCAGGCTGCGCCGCCAGCGCACCGGGATCGGCGGGGTCGGGAACAGGTAGCGCGCCAGGTCGATGATGTTGCGCGTGTCGTAGCGCATGCCGATCCGTTCGACCATGTAGCGGGCAACCGCCGCGCGTTCATCCATCGACAGGCCCGCGGCACGGCAGAGCCTGGTGTTGAAATTGGCGTATTTCGCCAGAGGCACCTGATGCGCGCCCTCCTGGATCGTCGCCTCGACCAGCAGCACCTCGCCGGTGCCCGCGCTCAGGTCCTGCACACAGAGCGCGGCATGCGACCAGGTGCTCTGCGTCAGGTATTTGATCGCGGTCGAGACCTTGGCCCGCCCCTCGACCAGCAGCACGTCGCCGACGCGGATCGAGGCGGTCAGCGCCGCGTGATCCTGCGCAACGACGGGCTGGTTCCCGGGCTTGTCCCGTTCGAGGATGCGTCCGAGAAGGCGGCCGATACGGGCAAACATCGCGTTACCTGAGGCGGGGCGGGCGCGCGGGGTCGAGCCCGGGGTTGGCGCCGGGCGTCAGGCGCTGCTCTTCCGGCGGGGCGAAGGGCGCGGGCGACAGCGCGAGGCCGACCCCGGCGATGGCCGCCATGGCGCGGCCCTCGGGGAAGATCACGTCCAGCGCGCCGCCCTCCAGTCCCGAGAGCGCCAGCGCCTCGGACACGGCCCGGGCGATCGGGGCCTGCGCGGCCTCGGGCAGACCGGCCAGCGCCAGCACATGACCGCGCCCGCCGCCCTGCCACTGGACCGCGGCCAGCACCGCCCCGCTCAGCCCCGGCGTGCCCGACAGCCGCCGCTCCAAGGCCGCGACGAGCGGCGCACGCACTGCCTCGGGCAGGTCCGGCGCGCCGAAGGCCAGCGGCACGCCCTGCCCCTCGGCCGGGGCGGGCGCGGCGAGCGTGTCGGCCAGCCAGCCCAGCGCCTCGGGCGGCAGAAGCGCGGCGTGGTCGGCATCGGGATTGACCAGCAGCGAGAGGCCCTCGGCCGCCTCGGCCAGCATCGCCACCAGCACCCGGCCCGGCAGCGCGGCATAGGCCGCGGCCTCGCCGGCGAAACCGGCCAGCCGCAACTCGCTGTCAAAGGCCAGCACCGCGCGCACATCCGACAGGTCGAAGACCTTGGGCTCCATCGTGCCGCCCGTCACCTCGGCGGTGAGCAGCACGAACAGCTCAGCCCGGCTCAGTTCGGCATGGAAGGCGAGGCGCGCGGCAACCTCTTCGGCGCTGTCGTCCTGGGCCTGGGCCAGGCGGAGCATGGCGGCGTTGAGCTCGGTCTCGGGGGTATTGTCCATGGGGGCCTGGTCTGGGTCTTTGAAGGTCGGCGGTATCGGTCGCTGCTGGCGCGGATGTCGGCGGCTTGCCGCACAAAGTAAAGGCGGACACGATTGCGCAACAGTCTTAACACGTAGTTTTCACTACCCCCGCCCGGGCTTCTGCGGCATAATCGGCCCCATCCCGGCCTGCCCCACCCGTGGACAGCCGCAAGAAACAGCCTGTAAACACCCGCACGCGATGCTTCGCTGACGGAAGGGCGACCTGGGGCGTAATGTAGCAGATGCTGGAGTTCTACAACGTCAGCAAGTCCTTCTGGACCGGGAAGACCCGCAAGGTCATCCTGCACAAGGCGTCGTTCCGCATCGAGCTGGGGCAATCCGTCGGCATCCTCGCGGCCAATGGCACCGGCAAGACCACGATCATCAACATGATGGCCGGGCTGGAGAAACCCGACGAGGGCACGATCACCCGGACCTGCCGCGTCTCGTTCCCGCTGGGCTTCATGGGCGGGCTGAACCCCCGCCATACCGCGACCGAGAACGCGCGCTACATCGCCCGGCTCTATCAGCTCGACCCCGACGAGGTTGAGGCCTTCTGCCGCTGGATGTGCGACATTGGCGATTATTTCGACATGGCGGTCGGCACCTACAGCCAGGGGATGCGGGCGCGTTTCGCCTTTTCGCTGATGCTGGCCATCGAATTCGACCTCTATCTGGTCGACGAAGGCATGCCCGCCACGACGGATGTGAAATTCAACAAGCGCGCGGGCGCGATGCTGAAGGAACGGCTGGAAAAGGCGACCGTGCTCATCGTCTCGCATCAGGCCGAGACCCTGGAAAAATACTGCAAATCCGCAGCGGTCCTGAGGGACGGCAGGCTCACGTTCTATGAGTCGCTCGAAGAGGCGAAGGCACTTTATGACTACGAAACCCAAAGCTAGGCGGTTCCGGCTCAGGCTGGGGGACGAGGCGGCGGAGACGCTGCGCACCAGCGTGGCGCCCCAGCGGGCCGAGAGCGCGCGCGCCCCTGCCCCGCCCCAGCCCGAAGCCCGGACCGCGGCCCCGCAGACCGGCGCCCCGGCCAACGCCCGCCCCCCGGCCCCCGCGCGACCGGCCGATCCGCCGCGCCCCGGCAGCGCCGCCGCGGCGGCGGCTGCCGCCATGCCGCCCCGTGACACGCTGTTCGACGAAGACACCCCGGCACCTCGGCCCGGGGCACCCGCCCCCCGGGCCGAGGCCCCGGCGCCCCCGCCCGCCGTCCAGGGCGAGGCCGTCAGCGGCGAGGAACTCACGGGCAGGCAATTGCGCATGGCGATGCGCGTGGCGCAGCGCAACGGCATCAAGGCCAGCTCCGGGATCGAGGCCGTGCGGCTTCTGCGCAAGCAGGGGATCGACCCGTTCGAACGCTCGACGCTGCTCGACATCGTCAAGGAAGAAGGCTCGAAATCGCGCGAGCTGACGACGACGGAAGAGGCCCGGCCGCAGCTGCCCAAGGCCTACCGTCAGCCCGGCACGCCCGCCACGATCGACCCCTCCCCCCAGAACAGCGACAAACAGCGCCGCGCCGAGATCTCGAAGATCCAGCGCGACATCGCCAAGCGGCGGCGGCGGCGCATGGCACTGCTGGGTGCGCGGCTGGGGGTTTTCGTGACCCTGCCGACGCTGCTGGCGGCCTGGTATTTCTATTTCGTGGCCACCCCCCTCTATGCCACCAATTCCGAATTCGTCATCCAGCAGGCCGATAGCGGCGGCGGCGGCGGGTTGCGCGGCGCAGGGGCGCTGGCGGGAATGTTCGGTGGCTCGGGCCTGGGCACGACCAACGATTCCATCACCGTGCAAAGCTACCTGCAATCGCGCGACGCCATGCGGCAATTGAACGAGCAGGAAGGCTTCAAGGCCTATTTCCAGCAAGACAGCATCGACCCGCTGCGCCGCCTGCCGCCCGACGCCACGGACGAGGCCGCCTACCGGCTCTATCAGGACATGGTGCAGGTCGCCTTCGACCCGACCGAGGGCATCATCAAGCTGGAGGTGATCGCCGCCGACCCCGAAACCAGCGAGCGTTTCGCCCGGGCGCTGATCGGCTTTGCCGAGGCGCAGGTCGACCAGTTGACGCAGCGGGTGCGCGACAACCAGATGAACGACGCCCAGCAGGCCGTCGAGACCGCCGAGGCGCGGATGAACGAGGCGCAGTCGCGCTTCCTCGACCTGCAGGAACGCTTCCAGATGCTGTCCTCCGAGGTCGAGGTCTCACTGCTGACCCAGCAGATCAGCACGCTGGACGCGCAGCTCAACACCGAACGCCTGCAGCTTTCGGATCTGCGGGCCAACCCCCGGCCGAACCCGGCGCGGCTGGATCAGGCCGAGCGCCGCGTTGCCTCGCTGGAACAGCGGATCGCCGAATTGCGCGATTCCCTGACCGCGGGGGGCGAGGATGGCACCTCGATCGCCCGGCTCCAGCGTGAGCAGGTCATGGCCGAGGCCGATGTGGCAACCCGGCAGATGATGCTGACCCAGGCGATGCAGCAGCTCGAAGCGGCGCGGATCGAGGCCAACCGGCAGGTCCGCTACCTGTCCCTGGGCGTGAGCCCGGTGGCGCCCGACGAGCCGACCTATCCCCGCTCGTTCGAGAATACGGCGCTGGCCTTCCTGATCTTCGCGGGCCTTTACCTGATGATCTCGATGACCGCGGCGATCCTGCGCGAGCAGGTGACCGGCTGACGGCAAGGCGGCGGTTCCGAGGCCCCAGCCTTGGAACCGCCCGCCCCAGTGACCCGGCGCGGGAGGATTTCCCGCCGACCGGCCCGGGACGGGCGAAATAAGACCCGCAGGCGCCCCGGACAGGACCGAAGCGCGACAGATTTCCCCGCAGACGCCGTTTAGGCGAACATATGTTCCGCCAGGGCAGCCCACCCCGGAACACCTGCCTCGCGCGCGCGAGCCCGCCCGGGCGCGTGAGCCTTGTCAGCCCGCCGCCGCGCTGCCAGATCGCCGGTCATGACCCCTGCCCTCAGCGCCGGAGACCCCGCCATGACCCGTTCCTTCACCCTCGCTGCCGCCCTCGCCGTCAGCTTTCCCGCCCTCGCCGCCGCCGCCACGCCCGAAGGCTGGTCGCCGCTGCTGGAACCCGCCCAGCTCAACGCCCTGCTCGATCAATACGGCGAGGATATCCGCGTCGTGCAGATCACCGGCGAATACACCGAGGGCCATATCCCCGGCTCAGGCTGGTCGCCCTATGCCTCGTGGCGCTCGGACATGCCGAACCCCGGCGCGCTGCGCGACCTGCCGCATCTGACCACCGTGGTGCAGGAACTCGGCATCGACACCGACACGCCGGTCGTCGTCGTGCACGCCGGCCGTGACGCCACCGACATGGGCGCCGCCGCCCGCGTCTACTGGACGCTGCGCTCGATGGGGATCGAGGATCTGGCGCTGCTGAACGGAGGCCTTGCCGCCTGGACCGAGGCCGGGCTGCCGGTCGAGACCGCTGATGCCTCGTTCTTCCCGTCCGATTATCAGGGCGAATGGACCGACCAATGGCGCGCCACCACCGCCGAGGTCACCCGCATGGTCGCCGATGGCAGCGCCGAGCTGATCGACGCGCGCCCGGCGGGCTTCTTCGATGGCCTCACGTGGTCGGTCGCGGCACCCGGCACGATCCACGGCGCCGACAACCTGGAATATTCCGATTTCTTCGACGGCACCCGCCTTGTGGGCGCCGAGGCGATCCGCGCCGCCGCTGCCGAGGCGGGCTATACCGGCAACACCACGGCGGTGAGCTTCTGCAACACCGGCCATTGGGCGGCCATCAACTGGTTCGCGCTGAGCGAAGTGGCGGGCTATGATGACGTGCGGCTCTATGCCGAAAGCATGGCCGAATACGCCGCCGACGGCACGCAGCCGCTGGATAACGCGCCGAACCGCCTGCAATACGCCTGGCGCGCGGCGACCAACTGGGTTGGGAGCCTGTTCTGATGATCCTCAGACGTCTGGGCCTTGGCGCCCTCGGACTGGCCGTGGTCGCCGCCGTCGCCCTGGCGGCGGGGCCGCAGGCCGGGATCCTGGTGGCCATCGGCATCGGCTATGGTCTGGTGCTGGAGGGGCTGCGCTTCGGCTTCGCCGGTCCCTGGCGGCTGATGATCGTCGAGCGTGACGCGCGGGGGCTGCTGGCGCAGCTCTTCGCCATCGGGCTGGTTGCGGCTGCGGCCTTCCCGCTCCTGGCCGCCAACCCGCTGGAACTGGCCCCCGCACAGGCGCCCATTGGGACCGGCATGATCCTTGGCGCCTTCATCTTCGGCGCGGCGATGCAGGTGGTCATGGGCTGCGGCTCGGGCACGCTGGTCAACGCAGGCTCGGGCAACACCATCGGCGCCGTGGCGCTGGTGGGCTTCGTCGGCGGCGCCTTCCTCGGAACGCTGAACGCGGGCTTCTGGGCCTCGCTGGGGCAATTGCCGCTGATCTCGGCGCAATCCGTGGCCGGGCCCAATGGCGGGCTCTGGCTGACGCTGGCGGGGCTGGCGCTGGTCGCGGGCTTCCTGATCTGGCGCGCCGCCCCCGGCAAACGCCGTCCGCCCGCGCGTCTGTTCGTGGCGGCCGCGCTGCTGGCGGGCCTCGCCATCCTCAACCTCGTGGTCGCGGGCCAGCCCTGGGGCATCGTCTATGGCCTCGGCCTCTGGGGCGCGAAACTGGTCACCGCTTTCGGCGCCGACCTCAGCACCACCGCCTTCTGGGCCAACCCCGTGAACGCCACGCGGCTTGACCAGTCGATCCTGACGGACGTGACCTCGCTGACCGATATCGGCCTCGTGCTCGGCGCCTTCCTGATCATGCGCGGCAAGCGCGACCCGGGCGCCCCGCCCGCGCCGCTGGCGCTGCAGGGCTGGATGCTGGTGCTGATCGCGGGCGTCGTGCTGGGCTATTCCAGCCGCATGGCCTTCGGCTGCAACGTCGGCGCCTTCTTCAGCGGCATCTCGACCGGCTCGGCCCATGGCTGGGTCTGGTTCGCCGCCGCCTTCGCGGGTTCGGCGCTGGGGCTGAAACTCCGGCCCCTCGTGCTGATCCCCGCCCGCCGTCAGGGGGTAGCCGCATGACCCGCCCCCGCGTCGCGCTTCTGGCCATCGCCGCGCTGGCCGCCCTTGTCGTCTGGGACGCCGCCGCGGTCGGCCTGCCCGAGCCGTTCCGCTTCCCCGCCGCCATCGCGCTGGGATCGGGCGCCGCCCCCTCGGGCGCGCATTGCACGGCCAATTGAGCGACTGAACAACCTGTGATGGCAAGCCCCCGCGCAGGGCCAGCAAAGAGGCTGGCCCTGCGCCTTTCGCCCGGATAATCTCGCCTGAAATCATTTCTCAAGGAGAGAATTCCATGCGTCTTATTCATGCTGCTGCCCTTGCCGGCGCCCTCGCCCTTTCGGGCTGTATCGACGTCGACATGACCGCCACCATCGACGGCGCCGACCACGCCACGGTCTCGGGCCACATGGCGGTGCAGCGGCAGATGCTGGACATGATGGGCGGCGGCGAGGCCTTCTGCCCGGCCGAAGAGGGCGGCACGCTGACCACGACCGAGACCGAGGCGCGCTGCGACGTCCGCACCGAGGGCAGCTTCGCCGAAGTCTTCGAAAGCGAACCCGGCCAGCCCGCGCCGACCGCGGTCGATCTGGGCGACGGCACCGTGCGCGTGACCTTCCCGCTGGGCGACATGGGCGCCCAGACCGAAGAGATGCGCGCCGATCCGCAGGCCGCGGCGATGATGCGCCCGATGCTGGAAGGCCATACCTTCACCATCCGCATCGCCGGGGCCGAGGTCATCTCGAGCAACGGCACGATTGCCGAGGACGGCCGCTCTGCCTCGTTCAGCTTCAACCTCGTGGACATGCTGGACCCGAACCTGTCCCTGCCCGAGACCTTCGAGACCGTCGTGCGCTACTGATCCCGCGCGCCGGACCAGATAGCGAAAGGGCCCCCGCGGGGGCCCTTTTTCATGGATCACGCGGGGCTCAGTCGCCCTCCGCCAGTGCCCGCAAGGCCTGCGCGATCCGGGCAAAGGAATCCCTCGCCCCGGGCGACATGTGCCGCGCGCGCAGATAGCCGTGGACCATGCCCGGCTCCTCGGTCAGCGAGACGGGCACCCCCTCCTCGGCCAGCCGCGCGGCGTACTCGACCCCGCCCGAGGCCAGCGGATCAGCCTCGGCAGTAAAGATCGCCGTGGGCGGCAGGTCGCCGAACACTTCGGCATCAAGCGGGCGGGCAGTGATGTCGCCCCGGGGCGGCTCGGCCCCGCCATAGCGGATCTTCTCGTAATAGAGGCATTCCTCGGCGCTCAGCATCGGCGCCTTGGCGTGGCGGGTGAAACTGGGCATCTCCGGCCCGCCGCCGAGGCCGGGATAGATCAGCACCTGACCGATGATATCGCCCCGCGTGGCGCTGATCGACGCCGCGAGCGTGCCGCCCGCGCTGTCCCCCGCCACCACCTTCGGCCCCGGCACCGCATCAACCACCGCCGCGCAATCGTCGTAGGCCGCGGGATGGGGATGCTCCGGCACCAACCGGTAGTCGACGGCGATCATCGTCAGCCCCGCCTGTTCGGCCAGTTCGGCGACGATGGCGTCGTGGCTCTCCAGCCCGCCCACGACGAAGCCCCCGCCGTGGAAATAGATCCCCGTAACCCCCGCCAGCGGCTTCGTCGGCACATAGCGGCGGCAGGGCACCCCGGCGATGGTCTCGTCCGTGGCGGTCAGGCCCGGCGGATGCGGGCGGTCGAAATCGCGGCAGAGTTTGTCATAGAAGGCCCGCTGCTGGGCGATGGAGAAATCGACCGCATCGGCGGGATAGGCCGCGAGTGTCCGGTCGATGAAGGCCCGGATCTCGGCCGGCAGCCAGCTGTAGTCTGTGATCGTGTCGGTCATCCGGGGCTCCCGAGGTTGAGACGCATGGCGGCCATCAGCTTGCGCCAGACAGGCCGGTGGCGGTTACGGTAATGGATCGCGGCGAAGATCGGCTGCGTCAAGCGCGGCGCGCCCTCGACCGCAACCGCGCGGCCCTCGGCGATCAGCCGCTCGGCGGCGCGCTCCTCCTGGTAGCCCGCGACGCCGAGCGACAGGATCATGCCCCGCACCGTCGCCCCCTGCCCGGCCGCGAGCACGGGAAAGGCCAGCCCAGGCAGAAGCGCGTCATGGGTGCGCGAGAAGGCGGGCGAGAGATTGGCCAGAACGTAACGCTCGGGCGTGACCTCGGCCAGCGCCTCCAACCCCTGCCCGGGCGGGGCGACCATGCGGTAGGTCAGCTCGCCCAGGGATTCGAAATGGATATCCGGCGAGGGATGCGGCGTGAAGATCAGCGCCAGATCCAGCGCCCCGCCCAGCACATCGCGGCACATCTGCGCCGAATAATCGGCCTCGATATAAAGCGCGGCCTCGGGCAGCAGCGCCTGAACGCGGGCCACCCAGCGGGCCGGATCCTCGGCCGCGAGGTCGTTCTGCAGGCCAAGCCGGACAGTCATCGCCCGCCCGCCTGCCCCCCGGGCGGCGGCCCGCGCCTCGACCATCGCGTGACGCAGCGCCCGGGCATGGGGTTCGAAGCGCAGGCCCTCGGTGGTCAGCTCGCACCCCGCGCGCGACCGGCGCAGCAGCGTGACCCCCAGCGCCCGTTCCAAAGCGGCGACGCGGCCCGAGACCGTCGATTGCGTGACGCCGAGCCGTTCCGCCGACCGGTGAAAGCTGCGGGTTTCGCAAAGGTCGAGGAAGGTGTCGATCTGGTCGGGCTGCATGGGGGGAGGCTATGCCTTGCGCGGCGGCGCGCCAAGGGGGCGCGAGGGAGGGGGGCCGTCTGCCCCCCTCTTGGCCTGCGGCCAATTCACCCTCCGAGGATATTTGCAGCGCAAAGATGCACGGGGCTCAGAGACCCGGTGGCAGGCTGCCCTTCAGGACCATCGGCAGACCCGCTGCGGTGAAGACCACGGTCTCCGCAAGCGCCGCGACCCGTTGGTTGAGGCGCCCGGCCTCGTCCCGGAATCGGCGGGCCAGCGCGTTATCGGGGACGATGCCGAGGCCCACTTCGTTGCTGACCAGGATGGTCGGGGCAGCGCGCGCGGCCAGCGCCGAGAGGAGCGCGGCGGTCTCGGCGGCCAAGTCATGCTCGGCGAGCAGGTGGTTGGTCAGCCACAATGTCAGACAATCTACCAAAACCGCCTGATCTTTAATGTCAGACAGCGTGGTGGCGAGGTCCAGCGGCACTTCCAGGGTCCGCCAGCCCTGTCCGTCACGCTGTGCGCGATGCAGGGCAATGCGGTCGCGCATCTCATCGTCCCAGGCCTGGGCGGTGGCGATATAGAGTGGGGCACCCTGCGCAATGCTTAAAGTCAGACGTTCAGCAAGGGCGCTTTTGCCGGAGCGTGCACCGCCGAGGATCAGGGTCACGCTCATGGCCAGTCGATCCTCCGCCAGGTGCCGAAGGCGGTTTCGGCCCGCCAGGCCTCGGGCGCGCCCTGCGCTGCCAGCGCCGCCTTGATGACGCCCGCATGGGTGACGATCAGCGCCGGAACCGGACCTTCCGCGGCCTCGGCCAGCGCCTCATGCACGCGGGAATATAGGTCCTGCACGCTTTCGCCGCCATGCGGGCGGCCGTGCAGGAAATCGTCGCGCCAGGCGTCGATCTCGGATCGCGGGATCTCGGCCCAGGGGCGGGTTTCCCAGAGGCCGAAGTCCATTTCCGTCAGCCGGGGATCCACGGTGACCGGCAGACCCCGCACCGCGCCGACCGCTTGGGCGAGGCGATGGCAGCGCGAGAGGGGAGAAGACAGGATCCGCAGGAAATCAGGGAGTTCCGCGGCGATCCTCAGCGAATCCTCGGTGAATTCCGGTGCGAGGTCGAGGTCGGTCCGGCCATAGCAGGTGCCCTCGGCCACCGCCGGACGGGTATGACGCAGAAGGATCAACGCCATGCCAGAAGCCCCAGCAGAAAGCCCAGATCGCCCAGCACCTGCGCCGCCCCCAGCACATCGCCGGTGATCCCGCCGAGCCGCCGCCGGGCCCAGCCGCGGATCGCCAGCTGTGCGAGAGCCAGCCCCAGCAGCGCAGTCAGCAGCCCCCAGCCCGAAGCCCAGAGCGTCAGCCCGCAGGCGGCCAGGACCGCCGCCAGAACCGGCGCCAGCGGCTGCGGGCCGGTCATGCCGGTGCCAGCACCCGAAGGTCTGACATACGGGCCGACCCGCAGCATCACCGCCATCCCGGTGCGGCTGAGCCCCTGCCCGGCGATCAGCGCGGCGGGGGCGACAGGCCCCAGCGCCGCCAGCGCCGTCACCCGCGCCGCCAGCACCACGCCCAGCGCCAGCGCTCCGAAACTGCCGATGCGGCTGTCGCGCATGATCTCCAGCGCCCGCTCGGTCGGCCGGCCCGAGCCCAGCCCGTCGAAACTGTCGGCCAGCCCGTCCTCGTGCAACGCGCCCGTCAGCAGGACGCCGGCCGAAACCGCCGCCAGCGGCCCCAGCACCGGTCCCCAGAGCCACGAGGCCAGGAACCAGACTCCGGCCGCAACCGCGCCGATCCCCAGCCCGACCGCCCCGAACCAGGCCGGGGCCCGGGTGAAATCGGCGCTGTCGAGCGGCCCCGCGGGCAGGCGGGTCAGAAAGGCCAGGGCTGCGCGCGCCGCCCGCATCTCAGTCGCGATTCGTGACGCCGGCGGCCTCGAAACTGGCCATGTCGGTCATCATCGCCGCCGCGGCCTTCAGCAGCGGCCAGGCAAGCAGCGCCCCCGTGCCCTCGCCCAGACGCATGTCGAGTTCCAGGAGCGGATCGGCGTCGAGCGCGGCGAGCAGCGCGCGGTGCCCCGCCTCGTGCGACTTGTGGCAGAAGACCATGGCGCGGCGGCATTCGGGCTCCAACCGGGTGGCGAGCAGCGCCGCGGCGGTGGCGATGAAACCATCGACCATGACCACGCGGCTGGCACGGGCCGTTTCCAGCATGGCGCCCGCCATCATGACGATCTCGAACCCGCCGTATTCGGCCATCGCCTGCGCGGGCGTCAGCGCCCCGGTGCGGGCGGCGGCGCGGGTCAGCACGTCGAGCTTGTGGCGCAGCCCCGCGTCATCGAGGCCGGTGCCCCGCCCGACCAGATCGGCCAGCGGCAACCCGGTCAGCTTGTGGGCCAGCGCGGCGGCGGTGGCGGTGTTGGCGATGCCCATCTCGCCGAAGGCTAGCGCCTCGCCCCTGGCGGCGCGGGCCACCTCGGCGCCGTGATCGAGCGCGGCCTGCGCCTCGTCCGCGCTCATCGCCGGGGTGTCGAGGAAATTGGCGGTGCCCGGTCCGATCCGCCGCGAAACCAGCGCGGGATGGGCGATCGGCTCGCCCGCGACGCCCGCATCGACGACCTGCAGCGCCACGTCATTGACCTTGGCAAAGACATTGGCCGCGGCCCCGCCGCCAAGGAAATTCAGCACCATCTGCCCGGTCACCACCTGCGGGAAAGCCGAGACGCCGGAATGTGCAATGCCATGATCGGCGGCGAAAATGGTCAGCGTGCAGGCCTGCATCACCGGCGCGGTCGTGCCTTGCAAAAGCGCGATCTGCTCGGCCAGACTCTCGATCCGGCCCAGCGCGCCCAGCGGCTTGGTCTTGGTGTCGATGGTGCGGCGGATCGCGTCGGCGAGGGTTTCGGTCACGGGCAGGTTCCGGTCTGTGAGAGGGGTCGCGCCCTTCCTAGCAGCCCCGCCCCGCGTTGCAAGGCCGGGGGCGACGGCTCACCCTTCGCCTGCGACCCCTTCGAGCGCGTCGCGCTTCGCCAGTTCGCGGGCGATCATCTCGCTCAGATCCTTGAGCGAGAAGGGTTTGCCCAGGAAAACCGACCCCGGAATGCGCCCCATGGCGGCGCTGAGCGTGTCTTCGGTATAGCCCGAGACGAAGACCACCGGCGTGCCCGGCCGATCCTCCAGCGCCTCGGCCACCCAGCCGGGGCCGTCGATCCCGGGCATGATGACATCGGTGACGAAAAGATCGACCCTGAGCGCCGGGTCGCGGAGGAAATCGAGCGCCTGCTCGCCGTCCTGCGCCTCGAACACCTGATAGCCCTGCAGCCGCAGCGCCCGGGCGGCGAAGGCGCGGACCGGCGCCTCATCCTCGACCAGGAGGATCGCAGCGCTGTTCACCGTCACCGGCGGCAGGCTGGGCCGCGGGCGGGCGGGGCCACGCTTTGGCGCGGGCTCGGCGGGGGGCAGCGGGGCGGCCGGTTCCTCGGGGCTTTCCGCGGCAGGGACGGGATCGGTCAGCGCTTCGGCCGGTTCGGCGGCGAAATAGAGGGTGAAGGTGGTCCCCGCCCCCTCAATCGACTCGGCAAAGATATAGCCGCCCATCTGCTTGACGATCCCATAGGCGGTGGAGAGGCCGAGCCCCGTACCCTCGCCGATCTTTTTGGTGGTGAAGAAGGGCTCAAAGATCTTGTCGATGATATCGGCCGGAATGCCGATCCCCTGGTCGATCACCCGGATCAGCGCGTAATCCCCGGCGGGCAGCCGGGCGCGGCCATGTTCATGCTCATCCAGCAGATGCAGCGCCTCGGTCTCGATGCGGATCGTGCCGCCCATCGGCATGGCGTCGCGGGCGTTGACCACCAGATTCATGATGACCTGCTCGAGCTGCCGCTTGTCGGCCCGGATCGCCGTGAGCGCCGGATCGTGGCTGAGGGCCAGCGTGATCCGCTCTCCCACCAGCCGGGTCAGCAGATGCGTCAGCTCCTCCAGCAGGCTTTCCAGCGACACGACCTCGGGCTTCAGCGTCTGCTTGCGCGAGAAGGCCAGCAGCTGGCGGACCAGCGCGGCCGCCCGATTGGCGTTCTGATGGATCTGCAACAGGTCGTTGTAATCGGGATCGAACCGGTCGCGGTTCAGCAGCAGCAGGTCGCAATGGCCCGAGATCGCCGTCAGCAGGTTGTTGAAATCATGGGCGATTCCCCCCGCCAGCTGGCCGATCGCCTGCATCTTCTGGCTTTGCACGAAGCGCGCTTCCAGCGATTTCAGCTCGGTCGCGTCCGAAATCACCGCGACCAGCGCGCCCTCGGCATGCTGATCGGTGGCGCGGCGCAGGATGATCTGCACGAAGGTTTCCTGCTGCGGCAGGGTCGCCCGCAGCACCTCGGGCCGGCCCAGCGCCCGCCCCGCCCGCGCGTCATCCAGCCAATCCGGCACCGGGCGGCCCAGCCCCTCGACCACTTCCGAGAAGAACGGCGCTTCCTCGGCGCTGAGGCCCAGCAATTGCCGCGCCAGCCGGTTGGAGCCGCCGACCCGCCCCTCAGCGTCGATCTGCATCAGCGCCACCGGGATTTCCTCGAAGACCGAGGCCGGGGGCGCCGGGCTGCCCTCGCCGCCCTCGGGCAGGGTGTGCGGCGGCAGCAGCACGATATCGGCCAGCCCGTCGCGCGAGGGGACCGAGACCGCCTGTATCCCCCGACCGCCCGGCAGGCTGAGGGCGAAGACCCCGATGTTGCCCGCGTCCAGCACCTGCTCCAGCGCTTCCAGCACCTCGGCCTCTTCGCCCATGAAGGCGGCGCGGGCGGCGGGGTTGAGGCGCAGCTGCACCCCCTCACGGGTGACGACCGGCAGGCCCAGCACGTCGAGCCCCCGTCCCCCGCCGCGCATCAGGGTGGAGAAATGCCAGACGATCAGGCCGAACGCCCCTTCGACGCTGTGCAGAGAGACGCGCATCCCCCTGTCCTGGCGCCAGAATTCCCGGGTGGTGGCCTCGCGCCGCCGGACCTCGACCAGCAAGGAATCGACCACCTGCGCGGCATCGACGCACCAGCCGTGCAGCCGTTCGGCCGGGTCGGCCATGCCGCCCGCCGCGGGGTTCGCGGCGCAGGGCCGCCCCTTCAGATCGGTCACCACCACCGGGTCGGGATCGGTCGCCGCCGAGCGGGCCAGCGCCGCGCCGACGAACCGGCGGCGCCGCGCGGCATAGGCACGCACCAGCATGGCCGCGATCGCCAGCAGCGCCAGCGTCGCCGAGGCCGTCGCCGCCACCATCGCCGCCCGGTCGAGATGCGCGAGCGTCAGGACCAGTGCCGCCGTCGCGATGAGGATGCTGGCAAAGGCCAGCACCCGCCCGCCCGCCGCCAGCCGGATCAGCGGCTCCAGCAACGAGGCGCGCGGATCCGCGCCCCCGTCAGGCGGGATCTGCGGCGAGTCGGAGGGCGAATTGGTCAATCGCATGCGCCTTTGTCGCCCCCCGGAGTTAAAGCGATATTAACGCTTTAATCCTACCACCCGTGGTTGTCAGGTCAAACGCCGAAACCGGGCTCAGCCGCGCCGCAGCAGCGCCAGATAGAACCCGTCTCCGCCATCGAGCGGTGAGAGACGCCGTTCCGAGATCAGCCGCCAGCCCGGTTGCTCGGCAAGGAAGGCCGCGACCCGGTCCTCGTTCTCCTCGCGCAGCAACGAGCAGGTGGCATAGCCCAGCACCCCGCCCGGCGCCGTGAGGGCGGCGCAGGCGGTCAGGATCTGCGCCTGTACCGCGTTCAGCTCCGCAAGGCGCCCGGGCGTGAAGGCCCATTTCGCCTCGGGCGCGCGGCGCCAGCTGCCCGATCCCGAACAGGGCGCATCGGCCAGGATTGCGGGCCAGGGGCCCGAGGCCTCGCCCGCCAGGACCTCGATCTGCGCCCCGGCCCGCCTGGCCCGCGCCGGCAGGTCGCTCATCCGCCGCGGCTCGGCGTCATGAGCGGTGACCGCGAAGCCCTCGGCCGCCAGCGCCAGCGCCTTGCCGCCGCCGCCCGCGCAATAATCCAGCACCGGCCCGGTGGCGACGGCGGCGAAATCCAGCGCCACCGCCTGGCTCGCCGCATCCTGCAATTCGACGCGCCCCTCGGTCAGCGCCGCACTGTTGCGCAGCTTGCGGGTGCCCGCCGTGACCTCCAGCGCCGTCTCGGCCAGCGGATGGGCGCGCGCCTCGATTCCGGCTGCGGCCAGTTCGGCGATCACCGCTTCGCGGCTCGCCTTGGCCCGGTTGACCCGCAGAAAGACCGGCGCCCGGTCGCGCATCAGGGCCAGCACGGGATCGGCGGCCCCGCCTAGTGCCGCGTCGAAGGCAGGCAGGAGCCATTCGGGGCAATCCAGCGCCTCGCCCCGGGTCAGCGGCGGCAGGGGCGCCTCCATCAGCGCCGCCTCGGCCGGGCTCAGGGCCACGGGCGCATGGCCCTCGCCGGTCCAGCCCTCGGGCGCCCGCCCCTCGGCCCGCGCCAGCCCCAGCATCAGCGCCCGCCCCGAACCGCCGCCCCCGAGGGCCGAGGCCGAGCGAAACCGCCGCACCGCGCCGAAGACCAGATCCCGCACCGCCTCGCGGTCGCCCGAGCCCGCGAAACGGCTGGCCCGCCCCCAGGCGGTCAGGGCCGCCTCGACCGCCCGGCCCTCGCGCCAGCTCTCCAGGATCTCGATGGCGGCAGCCTCGCGCGCGGCAGGTTTCATGGATCTTCCCCATCTTGGACCGGCCCCTGATGCGGCAGCCCCGCCCCCTTGGCAAGCCCGCCCCCTTCTCTGCGCGGCAAATATCCCGGGGGCGGCCGAAGGCCGGCGGGGGCAGCGCCCCCGAGGCGGGTCGGGGGGCTCGACGCCCCCCGGCCCGCCACCTGCGCCGCGTTTTCGCACTGCCACCCGGGACCGGTTTCCTCTCAGACTACCCCCTCCCTCCACACAGGCGCTCCCTCACGGCCTGCGCCCGGCCCCTGCTCCGCTTGCCGCAAACCCTCGCCAGGCCTAGGCTGGTGCAGCCGCCAGCGGAGACCGCCCGATGATCCTCGCCCTGCAAGTCCTCATCCTCTTGGCGCTTCTCGCCTTGACCGCGCTCCTCCTGCATCGCTCTGCCCCGCGCTTCGCCCTGGCCGAGCGCCCGGGCCAGCGCAGTATCGCTGTCGCCACGGCGGGGGCGATCCTCGGCGCGCCTTTCTGGTGGTTCGGCGTGCCCAGCAGTTTCGCCTGGCTGCTGCCGCCCCTCGCCTTCCGCTTCCTCGGCGCCGCGGCGCTGGCCTTCGCCGCCACCGGCCTGACGATACTCTGGCGGCCCTCGCCCGCCCGGATCCGCCTTTATCTGGGCATGGTCGCGCTCTATCTCGCCCCGGTCGTCGCCGCCGTCCTTCTCCTCCATCGCGACAGGC
>NZ_JAUCCQ010000037.1:0-30793 GCF_034676075.1 Pararhodobacter sp.
TGAAGTCCATGTCGCCGAGGTGATCCTCGTCGCCCAGGATGTCGGTCAGCACGGCGAAGCGGCCGTCGTCTTCCAGGATCAGGCCCATGGCCACACCGGCGACCGGGGCTTTCAGCGGAACGCCCGCGTCCATCATCGACAGCGAACCGCCGCAGACGGTGGCCATCGAGGACGAGCCGTTCGATTCCGTGATCTCCGAGACCATGCGGATCGTGTAGGGGAAGTCGGTGGCGGCGGGCAGGACGGCCTGCAGCGCGCGCCAGGCGAGTTTCCCGTGACCGATCTCACGACGGCCCGGGCTGCCCATGCGGCCCACTTCGCCGACCGAATAGGGCGGGAAGTTGTAGTGCAGCAGGAAGTTGGCCTTGTAGGTGCCGGTCAGCGCGTCGACGAATTGCTCGTCATCGCCGGTGCCGAGCGTGGCCACGCACAGCGACTGCGTCTCGCCACGGGTGAACAGCGCCGAGCCATGCGTCCGCGGCAGAACCGAGGTTTCGCAGGTGATCGGGCGGATGTCCGTGGTCGAGCGGCCGTCGATGCGGGGCGCGCCGTTGATCACGTCGCCGCGCAGGATCGAGGCTTCCAGCTTCTTCATCGCGGTGTCGAGCTGCGGGTCGGCCAGCTCTTCCTCGTTCAGCTGCGCCTTGATGGCGGCGCGGGCTTCCGAGATCGCGTTGACGCGGTCCTGCTTGTCCTTGATGCCGAAGGCGGCGCGCATCTGCGTCTCGCCCAGCGCCTTGATCCGCGACAGGATCGCCGAATAGTCCGGCGCGTCGAAGTCGAAGGGCTCTTTGGCGCATTCTTCGGCGAAGTCGATGATCAGGCCGATGACCGGCTGGATCGACTCGTGGGCGAATTTCACGGCGCCCAGCATCTCGGCTTCGGACAGCTCATAGGCTTCCGATTCCACCATCATCACGGCGTCGGCGGTGCCGGCCACGACCAGGTCCAGGCGCTGTTCGGGGTTGTCCCGCAGCTTGACCATGTCGTCGCAATCGGGGTTCAGCACGTATTCGCCATTGGCGAAACCGACGCGCGCGGCGGCGATCGGGCCCATGAAGGGCACGCCCGAGATGGTCAGCGCGGCCGAAGCGGCGATCATCGCCAGGATGTCGGGCTCGTTGACCAGATCGTGCGACAGCACGGTGCAGACGACGAGCACTTCGTTGCGGAAGCCTTCGACGAACAGCGGACGGATCGGGCGGTCGATCAGGCGCGAGGTCAGCGTCTCTTTTTCCGAGGGACGGCCTTCACGCTTGAAGAAGCCACCGGGGATCTTGCCGGCGGCATAGGTGCGTTCCTGATAATGCACGGTCAGCGGGAAAAAGTCCTGACCGGGCTTCGCCGCTTTGGCGAAGGTCACGTTGGCCATGACCGAGGTCTCGCCCAGCGTGGCGATGACCGAGCCGTCGGCCTGGCGGGCAACGCGGCCCGATTCCAGCGTGAGCGTCTCGTTGCCCCACTGGATGGATTTCTTGGTGATGTTGAACATTCAGTTTCCTCTGGGAGCGCTCCCGGCCCCTGCCGGGTCTCCCGTGTCTATGGCGGCCCCATTGCCGCCGACCCCTATCCTTCGCATCACGCCGGGGTCACAGCGTCACGTCACAGATGCTGCGGGGCCATACAGGAAAAATGGCTGCGGGGGAAGGGGGAGGCCGCGGCACCGGACGAGGGCCGCCGATCCGGGGCCCGGCGGCCGCGCCTCAATGGGCCAGCGCGCTCAGCGGGATGGTGATCACGTGGCGCAGCGCGTTGTCGTCGTGCGAGGTCTCGACCGTGCCGCCCAGCTGGCCCTGCAGGGTCAGGCCGATCAGCTGCGTGCCGAACCCGGCCGGAGCCGCGGGTGCGCCGCCGGCCTCGACCCCGCATTCGGCCCAGGTGAGGCGCAGGTCCTCGTCGCCGATCACCCAGTCGATGCTCAGCCTCGCCCCGGGCGTGTCGTCCGACAGGGCGCCGTATTTCGCGGCGTTGGTGGCCAGTTCGTGAAAGGCCAGCGTCAGCGCCGTCGTGGCCCGGGCGCCTACCGTCAGATCCCCGCCCTGGATGCGCCAGACCTGGCCCTCGGAATCCCAGGGCGCCAGCAGCGTGCCGATCAGGGCGCGCAGCGTGGTCCCGGCCTCGGCCGGTTGATTGGCGTGGATGGCGGGGGCGATCAGCGCATGCGCCCGCGACAGCGCCTGCAGGCGATCGGACAGCGCGCTGGCACTCTCGCCCGTGGCGCGGCTCATGCGGACGATGCCGCCCACCACCGAGAACAGGTTCTTCACCCGGTGGTTCAGCTCCTGGATCAGCAACTGCCGCTCGACCACCACGCGGCGCAGGGCGATCTCGGTCTCGACGATGGTGGCGAGGTCGGTCAGGTCGGCCAGATCCCCCTCGCTCCATGCCCGGGGCTGGTGGTCGATGGCGCAGAGCGAGCCCAGGACCCGCCCCTCGCCATCGCGCACCGGCACGCCCAGATAGGCGACGACCCTGAGGTCCGGCACGGCGCCGTTCCCTGCCAGCAGCGGATGGGCGCGGGCGTCGCTGACCGCCAGCGGCGCGCCCTGGCTCACGACATACTGGCAGAAGGAATGCGACAGCGGGGTGCCGGTCAGCCCCTCCTCCAGCCCGATCGAGGATTTGAAGAACTGCCGCTCGGCATCGACCAGCGACAACAGCGCGATCGGCGTTTCCAGAATGCGCGAGGCCAGCCGCGAGGCCCGGTCGAACACGACCTCCGCCCCGGAATCCATCAGCTGGCTCCGGGTCAGGGCGTCGAGCCGCTCTCTGCCGGCGAGCCGCGCGGCATGGTCGGCGGGTTCAGCATCGGGAAACGGCTTCGGAGCCGGGCGCACAAGGTCGTCGATGGCAGATCTCGGGATTGGGCGCGCCCCATACGCGCCGACCTGAAGAATATAGCCTGCCTTCCGCGCAGGGAAAGAGCCAAGCGTCAGCCTAGGTGAATTGTCGCCTGCGGATAGCGGATGCGGGGCGTGGTGCGGGTCGCCAGGAAGAAGCCCAGCGTCAGCGGTCCGACCCGGCCCAGGAACATGATCACCACGATCACCGCCCGGCCGACCTCGTTCAGCTCGCCGGTGATGCCGCGGCTCAGCCCCACGGTGCCGAAGGCCGAGGCGACCTCGAAGGCGATGTCCAGGAACTGGCCGTCATGGGCCACGGTCATGATGAAGACGCCGATGAAGACGAGCAGCACCGAAATCGCCGTCAGTGCCATGACCTTGAGCACCTGCTCCAGCCCGATGGAGCGGCCGAAGGCATGCAGCTGCGTCTGGCGGCGGAAGAAGGCGACGGTGGCCAGCAGCATGACGACGAAGGTGGTCACCTTGATGCCGCCCGCGGTCGAGGCCGGCCCGCCGCCGATCAGCATCAGCGAGATGAACATGACCGAGGTATCGTCGTGCAACTGGCCGATATCGACGGTGTTGAAGCCCGCGGTCCGGGTGGTCACGCCCTGAAACCAGCTGACCACCAGCCGGGCGATGGCACTGTCGTATTGACCCAGCGTGCCGGGGTTGTTCCATTCCAGTGTGGCGAAGCCCAGCACCGACCAGGGGATCAGGATCCCGGTCCCCAGCAGCATGATCTTGGTATGCAGCGTCCAGGCCTGCGGCCTGCGGCCGCCCATCACGTCCTGCATCACCACGAAGCCGATGCCGCCGATGATGAACAGTGCCGGGATCACGCTGTTGACCACCGGGTCGGTGGCATAGCCGATCAGCCCGTCCGGGAAGGTGGAAAACCCGGCGTTGTTGAAGGCCGAGATGGAGTGGAAGACGGCCGCCCACATCCCCTCGGCCAGCCCCAGCCGCGGCACGAAGGTCAGCGCCAGCAGCAGCGCCCCTGCCACCTCGCAGACCAGCACCACCCGCAGGACGGTCGCGGCCAGACCCAGCAGCCGGTGCATGGAATGATGGTTCAAATCCTCGCGCAGGAAGACTTGGCCGGTGATGCCCAAAGGCATGCCCAGCGCCGCCAGGATCAGCACCGCAAAGGTCATCAGCCCCAGCCCGCCCAGCTGGATCAGGAAGGCCACGACGAATTCGCCGAACCAGGTCAGCTGTGCGCCGACGTCAAAGACCACGAGCCCCGTCACCGTCACCGCCGAGGTGGCGGTGAAGATCGCGTCGGACCAGGACAGCGGCCCGACATGGGCCAGCGGCAGTTTCAGCGCCAGCGCGCCCAGCGCGATCAGCACGGCATAGAGCAGCGCCAGAATGGCGGGCGGCGGGATCGCGCGCAGCCGGCTGGCCAGTGCCCGCAACCGGCGGCGTAATCTCACAGCGAATCCCCGAAGCTGCGCAGCTCGCCGCGCTTGCCCAGCAGGATCAGCTTGTCGTCCGTCTCCAGCAGCGTGTCTTCGGTGGAATGGCGGAATTCGGTCCCCCGCATAACCCCCAGAAGCCGCAGGTCATGCACCGTGCCCAGCCCCAGCGAGCTCAGCTCGCGCCCCTCCAGCCGCTTCGGCACGACGATGTTGACGACGCTGTAGCCGTTGCCGAGGCTGACGTAATCCTGCAGCACCGGGTTGTTCAGCATCTGGGCGATGTGGCGGCCCATCTCCTGCTCGGGCTGGATCACCCGGTCGACGCCCAGCTTGGCCAGGATCCGGTGATGCGTGCGGCTCGAGGCTTTGACCCAGAGCGTCTCGATCCCGATCAGCTTCAGGGTCATCGCCGTCAGGATGCTGGCCTCGAGGTTCGAGCCGATCGCCACCAGCGCCACGTCGTAATTGTCGATCCCCGCCTCGCGCAGGGCCGCCTCATCGGTGGCGTCCATGATCAGCGCGCTGGTCAGGGTCGAGGTCAGAAGCGAGACGCGGCGTTCGTCGATGTCGATGCCGACGACGCGGTTGCCAAAGCGGGCCAGTTCGGTCGCGACGGTGCTGCCGAAAGCGCCGAGGCCGACCACCGCGAAGCTGCGGTTTCTCTTTGCCATGGGGTCCCCCAGTCGGAAACCCGCGCACGCTGCGCCGCAGAAGCAGCGAAGTCAAGAGAGGCGCGTGCGGCCCCGCACCACGCAAAACGCCGGCTCGATGAGCCGGCGTTCGGTCGTCTGCGCGAGGCGCGGCAGCTCAGCGGCGGATGCCGAGGCGGCCGATCAGCGCGGTGTAGCGGGCCTCTTCCTTGCCCTTCAGGTAGTCCAGCAGCTTGCGGCGCTGGGCGACCAGCATCAGAAGGCCACGACGGCTGTGGTTGTCCTTCTTGTGGGTCTTGAAGTGCTCGGTCAGGGTGTTGATGCGCGAGGTCAGGATGGCAACCTGCACTTCGGGCGAACCGGTGTCGCCTTCCTTGGTGCCGAATTCCTTGATCAGACGCTGCTTTTCTTCGACGGTGATCGACATCGGGGTCTCCTGTGGTCAAAGGGTGAAGGCATCGGCCGGGATGTCGTCCAGCACGCGCCCATGGAGGGTCCTGACCCCGGGACGGGGCGAGGATGCGCGCGTATAGGCGATCGGCGGCCCAAGGGCAATCGGATTCGCGCGGGGCAGCGCCCGGGGCGGCGGCACGGGGTATTTACCATGCGCGCAGAATCTGCCTTGCTGCCTGCCCATGGTCCCTGTTTGTTCAAGGTTTAGCGGTGTATTCTGGGGCTGTAACGGTGTGCCGCCTGCGGGCGGCTGGGGGTTTGTATGTGGTTTCTGCTGGGGCTGCTCGGCATCGCGGTCGCCGCGGGCGTGAGCGATACCTTCATCCGGGGTGCGGCTGAGGATGCGGCCGATGATCCCGATCCCGCGGCGCCCGGGGACGAACCCGGCAGCGAGGCCACCGGCGAGGGCGAGCTGATCGACGCCGCAGGCGAAGAACCCGGCTTGGCCGAACCCCCTCCCGAAGGCCCGCTGCCTGAAGCGCCTGTGCCCGAAGATCCCGCGCCCGAAGACGACCCCGACGACGCGGCCCTCCCGGCCCCGGCGGGCGAAGTCCTGGTGCTTGTCGATCCCCTCGGAACCGCCCCCGTCGACCCGCTTCCTGCTGCTGAGGCCTCCGAAAGCGGTGTCATCGACAGCGAATACCCGCCCGAACTGCCCGCCAACCGCTACCTGGAAGGCAGCGATGGCGACGACAATCTGGCGGTTGAGGCGGGCTCGGATACGGTCCTCGGCGGCGGCGGCAACGATTGGGTCGAGGGGCTGGGCGGCCGCGACTGGCTCGATGGCGGGGCGGGCTCCGACACGCTCGACGGCGGCACCGGCAACGACACGCTCACTGGCGGCGACGATGCCGACTGGCTTCTGGGCGCCAGCGGCGACGACATCCTCGACGGCGGCTCGGGCGCGGATTGGCTGACCGGCGGTTCGGGCGCCGACACGCTCAACGGCGGCGAGGGCGATGACACGCTCGAGGGCGGCTTCGACGACGACACGCTGGACGGTGGCGAGGGGCGCGACCTCTTGATGGGGGGCGACGGCAACGATCGGCTCGACGGCGGCAACGACCGCGGCGAGGCCGATACGCTGAACGGCGGCGCGGGCGACGACACGCTGCATCTGGGCGGCAACGACCTGGCCCATGGCGGCGAGGGGGCCGATACCTTCCAGCTGGACGGCTGGATCGACACTGACAACCCGGCCCTGGTGGCTGATTTCGAACCCGGCATCGACCACCTGACCATCGGCTGGGAAGGGCAGGGCCCCGAACCCGAGGTCACGACCCTCTACGACGCTGAGGCCGGCGGCCTGCGCATCCTTGTAAACGGCGACCCGGTCGCCCTGCTGCAAGGCGTCACCGCGCTCGGCCCCACGGACCTCGCGCTGGTGCCGATACAGACTGGCTGAAACAGGGAGATCGCGCGCCCCAGAAGGGCAATGGTGACCCCGACAGGATTCGAACCTGTAACCTGTCCCTTAGGAGGGGACTGCTCTATCCAGTTGAGCCACGGGGCCGCCGCCTCCTCTATCGCGGCAAGTGCGGCGCAAGGCAAGACCGGACCGCGCGGCAGGGCCTGATGATTGCGGTATCATCCTTGCTTTGACACTGGCCTAAACCCCGGTCTAGAAAGGCTCATTCGCCGTAACGATCAGGGGCGCGGAGAAGGGCGTCACGCCGTTCCTCCGCACGAAGGAGGCCCGCCGCATGTCGCAACCCCGTCAACCCGAGATCCGCCGCCCCCTGACGCTGCGGGACGTGTCCGAGGCCTGCGGGGTCAGCGAGATGACGGTCAGCCGGGTGCTCAGGAACCGCGAGGATGTCTCGCCCGCCACGCGCGAGAAGGTCCTCGCCGCCGCCCGGGCGCTCGGCTACGTGCCCAACAAGATCGCCGGCGGGCTGGCCTCGCAGCAGGTCAATCTGGTGGCGGTGATCGTGCCGTCCCTGTCGAACATGGTCTTTCCCGAGGTGCTGAGCGGCATTTCCGCCGCGCTGGAGGACAGCGGGCTGCAGCCGGTCTTCGGCGTCACGAATTATTCGGCCGAGAAGGAAGAGGAAGTCCTCTACGAGATGCTGTCCTGGCGGCCCTCGGGCGTGATCATCGCCGGACTCGAGCATACCGAAGCCGCGCGCGCCATGCTGGAAAATGCCGGCATCCCGATTGTCGAGATCATGGATTCCGACGGCGAGCCCATCGACAGCGTGGTCGGCATCTCGCACCGCGCCGCCGGGCGCCAGATGGCCGAGGCCATCGTCGCCGCGGGCTATCGCAAGATCGGCTTCCTCGGCACCAAGATGACCGACGACCACCGCGCGCGCAAACGCATGGAGGGGCTGGTCGAGGGGCTGGCCGAGCACGGGCTGGAACTGACCGCGACCGAGCTTTATTCCGGGGGCTCCGCCCTGAAGAAGGGGCGCGAGCTGACCGAGGCCATTCTCACCCGCAACCCGGATATCGACTTCCTCTATTATTCCAACGACATGATCGGCGCGGGCGGGCTGCTCTACTGCCTGGACAAGGGCTATGACATCCCGGGCAGGCTGGGCCTTGCCGGGTTCAACGGCACCGATTTCCTCGATGGCTTGCCGATGCAGCTGGCCACCATCGACGCCTGCCGCCGCGAGATCGGCGAGAAGGCGGCGGCGATCATCGCCGGCAAGGGCTTCGGCGACGGGGTGATGGGCGGCCACAAGATCCAGCTGACGCCGCGGCTGGAACCGGGCGACACGATCCGCCGGGGCTGAGATCCGGGCGCGGCCCGGCGCCGCCCCCAATTCCTCTTCGTTCTTCAAATATCCCACGGGGGGTCCGGGGGGTGTGAAACCCCCCGGCTGGTCGCCCGAAGGCGCGAGGCTGAAAGCCTTGCGACCGAGGGCGAAACCCCTCCGTTCCCGCCAAACGCCAGAATGCCAAGCGCCAGAACGAAAGAACCCGGGCGCGAACGCCCGGGTTCAGGATCCCGTCGGAGAGAGGGCGGGATCAGTGGTTGTAGGCCGATTCGCCGTGGCTGGTGAGGTCCAGGCCCTGACGCTCGTCATCGGTCGACACGCGCAGACCCATGACCATGTCGACCACTTTCAGCAGGATGAAGGACACGACGCCCGACCAGACGATGGTGATCGCCACGGCCTGGATCTGGATCCAGGTCTGGGCGGCCGCGGTGTCGGCCAGGGTGCCCACGCCACCGAAGGCTTCGGCCGAGAGGAAGCCGGTGCCGATGGCGCCGACGATGCCGCCGATGCCGTGGATGCCGAACACGTCGAGGCTGTCGTCATAGCCCACCTTGGTCTTCACGACGGCGACGAAGAAGTAGCAGATCACCGAGGCCGCGGCGCCCAGGACGATGGCGCCCATCGGGCCGATGGTGCCGCAGGCCGGGGTGATGGCCACGAGGCCCGCGATCATGCCCGAGGCGGCGCCCAGCATCGAGGAATGCTTGCGGGTGATCTTCTCGACGATGTTCCAGGCCAGGATGGCGGCGGCGGTTGCGATGAAGGTGTTGATCATCGCCAGGCCAGCGCCCCCGTTGGCCTCGAGGTTGGAGCCAGCGTTGAAGCCGAACCAGCCGACCCAGAGCATGCCGGCGCCAACCAGCGTCAGGGTCATCGAATGCGGGGCCATGTTGTCTTTCTTGAAGCCCACACGCGGGCCGATGACCAGCGCCGCGACCAGCGCCGCGATACCGGCGTTGATGTGGACCACGGTGCCGCCGGCGAAGTCGATCGCACCGGTGCCGCCGCCGAGGTTGAAGATCAGGCCCGAGCCGTCCCAGACCATATGGGCGATCGGGAAGTAGACCAGCGTCACCCAGAGCGCCATGAACAGCATCATCGCGCCGAACTTGATGCGCTCGGCGAAGGCGCCGACGATCAGGGCCGGGGTGATGGCGGCAAAGGTCATCTGGAAGGCGATGAAGATGAATTCGGGGATCACCACGCCATCGGTGAAGGTCGCGGCCATCGAGTCAGCCGTGACACCGCCGAGGAACAGCTTGCCGAGGCCGCCCCAATAGGGCGAGGTGCTGCCGCCGAAGGCGAAGGAATAGCCCCAGAGCACCCAGATCACCATCACCATGGCGGCGATCGAGGTACATTGCATCAGCACCGACAGCATGTTCTTCGAGCGGACGAGGCCGCCGTAGAACAGCGCAAGGCCCGGGACGATCATGAACAGCACCAGCACGGTGGCGGTCATCATCCAGGCGACGTCGCCCTTGTCCATGGTTTCGGTCACCACCTCGGCGGCGGCCTCGGTCGCCTCCTGGGCGAGGGCGGCCAGCGGCAGCATCGCGGCCACGGCAGCAGAGGGAAGGAGTTTTTTCAGTTGCATGTGTGTCGGTCCCTTTGTCCCGTGGTCGCTCAGAGCGCTTCGTCGCCGGCTTCGCCGGTCCGCACGCGGGTTGCCTGTTCCAGATCCAGAACGAAGATCTTGCCGTCGCCGATCTTGCCGGTGCGCGCGGTCCGCGACAGCGTCTCGACGACCTGATCCGCCAGTCCATCGGGCACGGCGATTTCCAGTTTCACTTTCGGAACGAAGTTCACGGCGTATTCGGCGCCGCGGTAGATTTCGGTATGTCCCGACTGCGTCCCGAAGCCCTTGATCTCGGTGACCATCAGGCCGCGCACGCCGATGGTGGTCAGCGCCTCGCGGACCTCCTCCAGCTTGAACGGCTTGATTGCTGCGATGATGTACTTCACGTGTGCCCCCTTCTTGCGGTCCCAGGGGCGCCCTTCGACGGGCGCGTCCTGCGCCAATAGCGCTGCCCAAAGCGGCAAAGCGCAACGCTGGCACGGGCCGGAAACCGCCCCGAAACCGGCTGATTGCTCAAAAAATGAACAATTAGGCACGGGCGATTAAATTTCGGGCATATCACGAAGGCGAATCGCTGTGAGACGGGGCCTCCACAAGCGCGCGGCGCGCGGGTATTGTACGCCAAAGACACGAAACGGCACGGCAGCGGGCAGAACAGCGTATGGCATCGAACGGAACCCGGCGTCCTCCTCTTGTGGCGGACCGGCGCGCCTCGGCGCCTCGGCCTCAGGCTGGCAACGGGTCGGGTGGCGGGTCCCGCGGCGGCTCGGGCGGCGGCGGGCGCAGGCCCCCGCGCAAGCGTCAGCCCAAACGCTCGGGCAACCCGATCGTGCGTTTCGTCGGCGGCTTTCTCCGGCTGGTGTTCCGCATCGTCTGGGGCGTCACCTGGCGGGTGTCGCTGCTGGCGGCGCTGGTGATGGCGGCGGCGACCTTCTATTTCTACACCACCTTGCCCGGCAGCGTGACCGAGCTTCTGGACGGCCGGGCCCGCGGCTCGGTGACGATGAGCGACGCCGACGGCACGGTCTTTGCCTGGCGGGGTGAGTCCTTCGGTGGCTCGACCATGGCCGAGGATGTGTCCGAGCATCTGCGCCATGCCGTCGTCGCCTCCGAGGACCGGCGCTTTTACTGGCATTTCGGCGTTAGCCCGCGCGGCATCGCCGGGGCCATCGCCTCGAACATCGCGTCGGGTCGGGGGGCGTTCCGGGGGGCGGGCGGCTCGACCATCACCCAGCAGGTGGCGAAACTGCTCTGTCTGGGGCGCGAGTTCGACCCGGCCGTCTGGCAGAACGAGGCCGCCTACGAGGCCGATTGCCGCGAGGGGACGATCTGGCGCAAGATCCAGGAACTGCCCTATGCCTTCGCGCTGGAACTGCATTACTCCAAGGACGAGATCCTCTCGATCTATCTGAACCGCGCCTTCCTCGGCGCCAGTTCGCGCGGGTTCGAAGCCGCGTCCGAGCGCTATTTCGGCATCTCGGCGCGGGAGCTGAACGCGCAGCAGGCGGCGATGCTGGCGGGTCTTCTGCCCGCGCCCAGCTATTACGCGCCGACCCGCAACCTGCAGCGGGCGCAGGAACGCGCCGCCGTGGTGCTGGGGCTGATGCGCGAGCAGGGCTATCTGTCCGATGCCGAATTCCAGCAGGCCCGCGCCAATCCCGCGACCCTGCACGAGGCCGCGGACAGCACCACCGGCGGATATTTCGCCGATTGGGTGATGCAGAGCGGCCCGGCCTATCTCACGCGTGAGACGACCGAGGACGTGATGATCCAGACCACGCTGGACCAGCGCATCCAGCGCGCCGCCGAGGAAGCCGTGCGCCAGGTCTTCGCCGACCGCGTGCGCGAGGGGTCCGAGGCCGAGGCGGCCGTGGTCATCATGTCGGCCGATGGCGCCGTGCGGGGCATGGTCGGCGGGCGGCATTACGTCACCGGCGGCTTCAACCGCGCCACCCAGGCGCAGCGGCAGACCGGCTCGGCCTTCAAGCCCTTCGTCTATGCGCTGGCGATGGAGGACGGCTATCAGCCCTTCGATCTGGTCGAGGATTCGCCCCTGACCATCAACGTCCCGGGCTCGGGCCCCTGGACGCCGCGCAACTACTCCAACAACTTCCTGGGCTACATGACCCTGGCCGAAGCCCTGGCCCGGTCGCAGAACATCCCCGCGGTGCGGATTTCCGAGGCGATGGGGCGCGAGCGTGTGCGCCAGGCGGCCAACGCCTTTGGCCTGCATTCCGAACTGGCCGAGGGGCCCTCGCTGGCGCTGGGTTCGTCCGAGGCGACGCTGCTGGACATGACGGCGGCCTTCGCGGGCATCCTGAACGGCGGTTCGTCGGTGCGGCCCTATGGCTTCACCTCGCTGTCGCTGGCCGGAGAGCGGACGCCGCTGATGACGATCGGCTCGGGCATCGGCGAGCGGGTGATCAGCGCCGAGGCGGCCGAGCGGCTGGTCTGGATGATGACGCAGGTGATCGAGGCGCCCTATGGCACCGGCCGGCGGGCGCGGCTGCCTGACGGGCGACAGGCCGCGGGCAAGACCGGCACCACGACCAGCGCGCGGGACGCCTGGTTCGTCGGCTTCACCGCCGATTACGTGGTCGGTGTCTGGATGGGCAACGACGACAACGCGCCGCTGACCGGCGTTTCCGGCGGCGGCCTTCCGGCCGAGATCTGGCGCGAGGTCATGGTCCGCGTGCACGAGGGGACGCCGCTGCATCCGCTGCCGATGATCGTGCCCTCGCAGCCCAACACCGACCTGCAGCCGCCGACCACCCGCGGCGCGCCGGGCAGCACCCAAGGCTCGCCCGGGGACAGTCTGGGCGACGCGGTGATGGGGATCCTGAACGGGCTGCTGGGCGGTCGCTGACCGCAAAAGACCTTCGCTGAACGAAAAAGGCCGGCGCGGAGCCGGCCTTTTGCTTGCGCGATGGCGGAGGGGCTATTTCCCCGGCGCCTCGGTCGGGCTGTCAGCGGGGCAGGCATTCAGCAGCTGCGCGCGGCGCGGGGTCAGGTGCAGAAGCTGCCCTTCCTCGGTCCGCATCAGCATGAGCCGGTGCTGCCAGGTATCGCCCTCGCCCGCGCAATCGGCGTCATAGAGCGTGGCAGCCATGTCCCGCACCGGCACCGGATTGGACAGGCGGCACAGGGATTCGTAATAGCGGATCTCGGACCCGGTGACGCGGACCACCGCATCCGACCCGGGCCTGCAGCTGGAGGCATCGAGATAGGTCCAGGTCCCGTCATAGAGGCTCTGCGCCGAGGCGCCGCCCGCCATCAGGGCCAGGGTCAGGGTCAGCGCGCCCCTCATCCGGCTTGCCGCAGGTCCTGGATCATCCGGTCCAGGTTGCCGCCCCGGCGTTCCAGCATGGTGCCGACCTCCTGCCGCTCGGCGGCCAGGACATTCACGCCGTCGATGATCAGGTTGAAGAACAGGATCTGCCCCGACCGGTCCGACACATGCCAGCGCACCTCGAACGGGGCCTCGCCGCGCATGGTGATGGTCGAGATGACTTCCCAGAAGCTCTGCACCTGACGCGCGCCCGTGACCTCGGCCGCGGCCCCGGCGAAGCGGCGGAACTGGCGGCCGTATTTGCGCGCCAGATAGCCGCGGAAAGCCTCGGTAAAGGCCGACATCTGCGCCGCGCTCGCGCCGCGCGCGGGCGGGCCGAGGGCCGAGCGGGCGATGGTCGGGACATCGGCGTAGCGGGTGAAAAGCTGCTCGAACCGGGCAATGACCTGCGATTCCGAGGATCCCGAGTTGATGATCCCCTGCACATCGGCCATCACCCTCCCGATCAGCTCGTTCGCCTGCGCCTGGGTCAGCGCGGCGGCGGGTCCGCCCAGCATCGGGGCGGCGGCAGCGGCGGCCATGCTGGCCAGCAGCAGACGGCGGGTAGGTCTAGAAATCGGCATAGGGGTCAATGATCTCCTCTTCGACTTCGACGCCCAGATGATAACGCCTGTTCTGCAGATAAAGAAGGCGCGCCTGGGCATAAGGGTCGGCGGTATTGATCACATTCGCGTCGAGCAGGTCCGAATATTCCGCCGCATCGGCCATGCGTCCGGCAAGGCGAACGGCGCTGCTGTAGCCGTATTCCGGCGCCGGCAGCACGAACCGCAGCGGGTCGATCAGCATGTCGACCACCAGCCCGGCGCTGTCGCGCTCGGTCGAGGGGCCAAAGAGCGGCAGCACCACATAGGCGCCTTCGCCGACACCCCAGCGATGCAGCGTCTCACCGAAATCCGAGCGGCGGCCGTGGAATCCCATGGCCCCGGCCGGATCGAAAAGCCCGCCCAGACCGACGGTCGTGTTGATGACCAGCCGCACGGTATTCTCGGCCGCGCGCGCGGGCCGGACTTGCAGCAAGTCGTTGAGAATGCTGGACGGCAGGCCCAGGTTGCCGCCGACATTGCTCAGCGCGCGGCGGAAGGGGCTGGCGCGGGGCGGTGTGGGGTCTGCGGGGTCTTGCTCGGCCCCGGTGATCGCCGAGCTCAGCCGCAGATTGCTGTCGAACCAGGCCCGGTTGGTCGATTCGTAGGGGTCGTTGACCCCCGGCTCCGGCGCGCGGGCGCAGCCGGCGATCAGCGCGACGGCGAAGAATGCTGCCAGCCAGCGATGTTTCACGCGTGCCTCCTTTGCGCTCATTTACCGAATACTAGCACCTCGGCCTTTAGGGTGGTGTAAAAGGGGAATGTGACAAGGGCAACCGTGCATCCCCGTTTGTCGGGGTGCGGCATGTCGAACAGGATCACGGCCGGAAACTGGACGGCGAAGACGCACAGCCTCTGGGCGGCGGCGCTTCTGTTCGGCGCGGTTTCGAACCTGCTGGTCCTGACCGGGCCGATCTTCATGCTGCAGGTCTATGACCGGGTGCTGACCGGCCGCTCGACCGCCACGCTCTTCGTCCTCTTCGCGCTGGTGGGCTTTCTCTATGCGATGATGGCGGGGATCGACACGGCGCGGGGGCAGATCCTGCTCCGCATCGGCGCCTGGGCCCGGCATGAGCTGGAAAAGCGCGTGTTCGAGGCCAGTCTGCGCGCCCGATTGCGCGACCCGCCCGATCCCCGCGCCGCGCTGGCGATGCATGACCTTGATACGGTGCAGCGGGTGCTGGGCTCGCAGATCGCCCAGGCGCTGCTGGACCTGCCCTGGACCCTGGCCTTTCTCGCGCTCCTTTATGTCGTGCATCCCTATCTCGGGTGGCTGGCGGTCTGGGGCGGCGCGGTGCTGGCGCTGCTGGCTCTGTCCGGGCACATGCAGCAGCGGCGGCTTCTGGGCAACGCGCACCGGCAGGATTCGGCCGCCGACGTGCTGCAGGCCGCGATCGAGAATGAGGGCGGCGACCGCGTGGCCAGCCTGACGCCCGATGTCTTCGCCCGCTGGCGCGACTACCGGCGCGAGGCGCTGTCAGCGCTTCTGACCACCACGGACCGCTCGGTGCGCTCGACGGCGCTGGCGCGGACCTTCCGGTTGTTCCTGCAATCGGCGACGCTGGCGCTGGGGGCCTGGCTGGTGCTCGACAACCAGCTGTCGCCGGGCCTGATGGTCGGCACCTCGATCCTGCTGGGCCGGGCCCTGGCCCCGGTCGAACAGCTGGCGGCGCATTGGGGGCGGCTGCATGTGGCGCTGGCGGGCTGGCGCAGGCTCGACGGCTTCCTGCGCGCCACCGGCGCCGCGGTGGAGCCGGTCAGCGGCCCGATCGGCGGCGCGCTCAGCGTGCGGGGCCTCGTCGTCGTGCCGCAGGGCCGGCGCGAGGCGGTGCTGCGGCTCAATGGTTTCACCGTCCGTCCCGGCACGGCGCTGGGGGTGATCGGCCCCGGCGGCTCAGGCAAGAGCCTGTTCTCGCGGGTCCTGGCCGGGGCGATGCCGCCCTCGGCCGGGGTTCTCAGGCTGGGTGAGGTGCCGCTTTCGAAGGTGCCGGTGACCCGCATCGGCTACCTGCCGCAGCGCTTCGCCCTGCTGCCCGGCACGCTGGGCGAGGCCATCGCCCGCCACGACCCCAAGGCCGACCCCGCCCGGATCGAGGCCGCGGCGCGGCTGGCGGGGGTGCATGCCGCGATCACCGCCCTGCCCGAGGCCTATGACACCTCGACCGAGCCGGAGGTCGCGCATCTGGCGGGCGGGCTGGTGCAGCGCGTGGGGCTGGCGCGGGCCTTCTACAACGACCCGGCGCTGGTCATTCTGGACGAGCCCTCGGCGCATCTCGACGCCGACGGCACCTCGGCCTTCAACGCCGCGATCCGGGCGCTGAAGGCGCGCGGCGCGGTGGTGGTGGTGACGGCGCTGCGTCCCACCTCGATCGCCGAATGCGACGATCTGCTGGTGCTGGACGGCGGCGTGCAGACCGGCTTCGGCCCGCGCGACATCATCCTGCGCGAGATGGTGCGCAATCACATGGCGGTGGTCGGCAACGGCGGCGGAGGAGGGCGGGGGCGCGATGGATGAGATCCCCGAACTCAAGGCCCGCTCGCCGATCCTGCTGGGCATCACCACCTGCGTGATCCTGCTGACCGGGCTGATCGGCTGGGCGGCCAGCGCGGCGATCATCTCGGCCGTGGTGGCGATGGGCGAGGTCGACGTCGCCCCCTATCGCCACCCGGTGCAGCACCCGGACGGCGGCGTCGTCGCGCAATTGCTGGTGCACGAGGGTCAGACGGTCACAGCGGGCGAACTGCTGGCCGCCCTGGACAATGCCGCGCCGCGCACCGAACTCGACTTCATCGAGGCGCAGATCATCGAGGCCGAGGCGCGGCTCATGCGCCTCAGGGCCGAGCGTGACGGGCTCGACTTCCCGGTCCTGCCGGTCTCGGCGATGGAAGACCGCGTGCGCATGCGGGCGCTGCGGGCACAGCTGCGCCTCTACGACGCCCGGCGCGAAACCTACGAGCGGCAGGAAGCGCAGCTCCTGCAGCGCCGCCGCCAGGCCGAGGCCGAGCTGGAAGGGCTGATCGGCCAGCGGCAGGAGCTGGAGGCCGAGGCGCAGATCCTGCACGAGGAACTCGACAACCAGCAGACGCTGCGCGACCGCGGCCTCACCCCGTCGACCCGGGTCAGCGAACTGGCGCGCGCCAATGCCCGGCTGGCCGGGTCCCGCGCCGCGCTCGCCGCGCGGGACGGCGAATTGCGCGGCCAGATCACCGAGATCGCCATGCAGGTCTCGTCGCTGGGCGCGGCCCGGCGCGAGGAGGCGGAACTGCAATTCGCCGAGACCGGGCGCCAGCTGATCGAGCTGAACGCCCGCCGCGCGGCCTTGCTGACCCATCTCGCCGCGCTCGAGATCCGGGCCCCGGCGGCGGGCGTCGTGCATGACCTGACGCTGGCTGCCGCCGGGACCGTGCTGCGCCCGGCCGAGGTGGTGATGCAGATCCTCTCGGCGCCGCCCAAGCCGGTGCTGACCCTGCGGGTGAGCCCTGACGAGATCGATTACATCCACCTCGGCCAACTGGCGATGCTGCGCTTTCCCGGCCTGACCGCGCGCGAATTGCCGGATCTGCCGGGCCGGGTGACGGCCATCTCGGCCGCGACCTTCGTCGATGAGCGCACTGGCGTGCGGCATTTCCGGGTCGAGATCGTGCCCACGGCCGAGACACTGAGCGCGGTGGGCGAGGACGGTCTGGTGCCGGGGATGAGCGTGCAGGCCTTCATCGCCACCGGCGTGCGAACGCCCCTGGCCTATCTGATCGACCCCGTGCGCGACCATTTCGCCCGGGCGCTGCGCGAGCCGTGAGCGCGGGCAGAGCAACCGGGGCAGGGGAGTGGTTTCGCCCTCGTCCCGCGCGCAAGCGCGCGCTCATCGGGCGACCAGCGGGGGGCGCCGCCCCCCGCACCCCCCGCCAAAGGGGGTTTTCCACCCCCTTTGGATACCCCCGAGGATATTTTCAGAACAAAGAAGGCGGCAGAAGGGTGGCGCGGGAGGAGGGCGGTTGCGCTGTCCTTCTGCCCTTGGGGAGCATGGGGGGCGGAGGACCGCCCTTGAGAATGGGACGCCGGTCGTGCGGCGGGTCCCACAGGAACCCCGGTCACCAGCGCTGCCCTCTCCGCGGCGGGAGGCACGCGGGGTGGGCGGGCGGGAGCGGGCCTCCCGCCGCAGGGCGCCTCAGCGGCGCGAGCGGATCATGCCGACGATGTCGTAGGTCTTTTCCAGGATCGGCCGGGCGATGGCATCGGCCTTGTCGGCGCCTTGGCCGAGGATCCGGTCGATCTCGGCCGGGTCCTGCATCAGCCGCGACATCTCGGTCGAGATCGGCGCCAGCGAGGCGACCGCCAGATCGGCGAGCTTCGGCTTGAAGGCGCCGAAGCCCTGGCCCGCGAATTCGGCCAGCACCGCATCCTTGGTCATGCCCGCGAGCGCCGCGTAGATGTTCACCAGGTTCTTGGCCTCGGGCCGGTCGGCCAGCGCCTCGAAGCTCTCGGGCAGCGGCTCGGCGTCGGTCTTGGCCTTCTTGATCTTCTTGGCGATCGTATCGGCATCGTCGGTCAGGTTGATCCGCGCGGCGTCCGAGGGGTCCGATTTCGACATCTTCTTGGTGCCGTCGCGCAGGCTCATCACCCGCGTCGCCGCGCCCTCGATCACCGGGTTCGTCATCGGGAAGAAATCGACCTTGAAATCATGGTTGAACTTCGCCGCGATGTCGCGGGTCAGCTCCACATGCTGCTTCTGGTCCTCGCCCACCGGCACATGCGTGGCGTGATAGACCAGAATGTCGGCCGCCATCAGCGAGGGATAGGCGAAAAGCCCCAGCGAGGCCTTCTCGGCATCCTTGCCCGAGGTCTTGTCCTTCCACTGCGTCATGCGGTTCATCCAACCCATCCGGGCCACGCAGTTGAAAATCCAGCCCAATTCGGCATGGGCCGAGACCTGGCTCTGGTTGAAGAGGATGGATTTCGTGGGATCGAGGCCCGCCGCCAGATAGCCCGCCGCCAGTTCCCGCGTCTGCCGGCGCAACGCCTCGGGGTCCTGCCAGACGGTGATCGCATGCATGTCGACCATGCAATAGATCGTCTCGACCCCCTGGCCCTGCATCTCCACGAAGCGCTTGATGGCGCCCAGGTAATTGCCCAGCGTCAGGCCGCCCGAGGGCTGGATCCCGGAAAACACCCGCGGTGTGAAGCCCGGGTTCGCATCGGCGGTGGCGGTCGGGGCCTTGGCGTCGGTCATGGACGACACTCCATGGTGGAAAAACGGCTCCGCCTCGCTTATCGCTGGCGCGACGGGGCGTCAACCGACCCCACGCGGACCCGACCGGAGCCCCGATGAGCGACCAAGACGACGAGCGCCTGCTGCGCGACCTCAATTCCTCGCCGATCAACCCCTTGCCGGGGGCGGTCTGGCTGCTGGTCCTGGTGATCCTGGCGGTCGAGGTCACCCTCAGCCTGGCCGGGCAGGGGATGATCGGCGGCCAGCAGGGCATCGGCTGGCGGGTCCGGGCGATCGAGCGCTTCGCGTTTTCCAGCGGCATCCAGGAGTGGATGCTGGAGAACACACGCTTTCCGCTGACCCATCTGCTGCGCTACCTCACCTATAGTTTCGTCCATGGCAGCCTGATGCATGCCGTCTTTGCCGTGGTGCTGCTGGCAGCGCTGGGCAAGATGGTGGGCGAGAGCTTCGGGGCGATCCGCTTCCTGGCGCTGGCGCTGGTGGTGCCGGTGGCAGCGGCCTTCCTGTTCGGGCTGGTCACGGCGCAGGATCAACTGGGCTGGCTGCTGGGGGCGATGCCGATGGCCTTCGCGCTGGTCGGTGCGGTGACCTGGCTGCGCTGGCGCGATGCCCATGGCGACCGGGTCAAGCAGCGCCGGGCCTTCGCCCTGATCGGCGTCTTGATCGGCGCGCGTCTCGCCTTTGCGATGCTGGCCGAGACGGGGCCCGCCTGGATGGCGGAGCTGGCGGCTTTCGCGCTGGGGTTCGGCGCCTCGGCGCTGGTGCTGGGCCCCGGAAGCTGGCAGCGTCTCAGGGCGCGGATTCGCGGCTGAGGCGTCTTGTCGCCCCGGCGCGATCCCCTACATGAAGACGGTCACGCAGGGAGTTTGCAATGGGGATCATCGGTTCCATCATCATCGGCGGTCTGGCGGGCTGGTTCGCCTCGATGTTCATGAAATCCGACACCGGGGTGATCTTGAACATCATCCTCGGCATCGTCGGCGCGGCGGTGGCGGGCTTCATTTTCGGCCTGGTCGGCGTCAGCTTCTCGGGCATTTTCGGCTATCTGATTGCGGGCTTCGTCGGCGCCGTGATCCTGATCGCCGTGGGCCGAAAGGTCTTCTGAGGGCCGCCGTGCCGGGGTGCAGCAGCGCCGACCTTCGGGTCGGCGTTGGTCCTTAGCGCCGCCGACGCAGGCCCTTGAAATCCGACAGGCGGAAGGCGCCCAGCGCCGCGCTACCGCCGAAATAGCTGACGACGCCGATCATCACCAGACCCGCCAGGGCCAGATAGCGCCAGCCGGGCGAGGCGAGGAGCGGTGCCATCGCCCCGGCCGCGACCCAGAGCACCGCGCCCATCAGTGCCGCCGCGGCGATGATCCGCGGCAGGCGTGATTTCAGGCGGTCGTCCCATTGCGCCTCGGTCCCCATGCCGCGGCTGCCGGACCACAGCTGCCAGACCATCGCCCAGGCCGAGAGCGTGGTCGCCAGCGCGGCGGCGGCGAAGCCGATCAGCGGCGAGAGGCCGATCGCCAGACCCGCGTTCACCACCATCGACCAGAGCGCATAGCGGAACGGGCGGCGGGTGTCCTCGCGCGCGTAATAGAGGGGTTGCAGCACCTTGTGCATGACGAAGGCCGGCAGGCCCGCGCCATAGAGGGCGAGCGCCAGCGAGGTCGCCCAGGTATCCTCGGCCGTCCAGCTGCCGCGGCCATAGAGGACGCCGACCAAGGGCCCGGCGATCACCATCAGCGCCACGGCGGCGGGCAGGGTCAGGGCGAGGGCGAACTCCGTCCCGCGGTTGAAGCTGGCGCGGCCGCCCTCGGCATCGCCCGCGCGCAGGCGGCGGCTGAGATCGGGCAGCAGCACGGTGCCGATGGCGATGCCCACGACGCCCAGGGGCAGCTGATAGAGCCGGTCGGCGTAGTTGAGCCAGGCCACGGCGCCATCCGTCCATGAGGCAACCCCTCGGCCCACCAGCAGATTGACCTGCACCACGCCACCGGAAAGGACGGCGGGCCCGGCGATGATGAGAAGGCGCTTTAGGTCCGGTGTCAGCCGTGGCCAGTGCGGCAGCAGCGTGAAACCCTGCCGACGAGCCGAGAACCAGGTGAACAGGAACTGTGCGACGCCGGTCAGCGGTACTGTCCAGGCCAGCGTGAGACCCATGTCCCAGCCCGCGCGATCCGCCAGCAGCATGGCGGCGATGAACATCAGGTTCATCAGCACCGGGACGAAACTGGCCTCGGTGAAGCGGCCGAAGGTGTTCAGGATCCCCGACAGCAGCGCCACCAGCGAGATGAACAGGATGTAAACGAAGGTGATCCGCCCGAACATGACGGTCAATGCAAAGCGTTCGTCCCCAATCCAGCCCCAGGCCATCGCCATCACCAGCCAGGGCATCAGCAGCGTGCCGATCAGCGAGAAGATCAGCAGCACCCCGGCCAGCCCGGAAAATGCATCGCGGGCAAAGCCTTTCGCATCGTCGCCAGTTTCCAGTTTCTTGGCGAACATCGGCACGAAGGCCATGTTGAACGCGCCTTCGGCAAAGAAGCGGCGGAACATGTTGGGCAGCGAGAAGGCGACGAAAAACGCCTCGGCCACCGGGCCGGAGCCAAGATAGGCCGCCATCATCACGTCGCGCACGAAACCGGCGCCGCGCGACAGCAGGGTCCAGCCGCCGACGGTGACGACGGAACGGATCAGGCGGATCGGTTTCAAGACTTGTCCTTCGTATCCACGCCGGGCGCTTCCCCGGCGGTCGCTCCCAGCGTCCCGGGCAGGCGCCGAGGGCCGCGCCCGGCCCGGAGCGCCGGCATCGGGTGCCGCGCCCCTGTCACCCCTGCGCCGCCCGCTGCGCCCCGGCCTCGATGGCGGCGCGCAGCTTTTTCTCCAGCGATTCCTGCTTGGATTTGGCGTGCAGTTTCAGGCCGAACATGTCCTTGACGTAGAAGCTGTCCACCACCTGCACGCCATAGGTCGCGATCACCGCGCTGGCGATGTAGATGTTGTTCGCGGCCAGGGTCCGCGTCAGGTCATAAAGCAGGCCGGGACGGTCGCGGGTATCGACCTCGATGATCGTGTAGATATCCGAGCCCTCGTTGTCGAAAACGATCTTGGTCGGCACCCGGAAAGCGCGTTCGCGCTTCTTGACCTTGTCGCGGTCCTTCAGCGCCTGGGTCGCAACCACCTCGCCGGCGAAGGTCTTCTCGATCATCTTGCGCAGGCGGGGCAGGCGGGCTTCCTCGTAGGGTTTGCCCTCGGCGTCCTGAATCCAGAACTCGGCCGTCGCGTAGCCGTCCTTGGTCGTGTAGGTCCGCGCGTCGACGATGTTGGCACCGACCAGCGCCAGCGCCCCGGCGAGGCGCGAGAAGATGCCGGGATGGTCGGCCAGCGCGAAACAGGCGCGGGTCGCGTCGCGGTCATCGACCAGTTTCAGGTCGATGCGGATCTCGTTGTTGGGCAGGTCGCGCAGCAACTGGGCGAAGACGACATGCGTCTCGGGCGTGAGGCCCTGCCAATAGGGGCCGTAATGGCGCGCCGTCTCGACCGCCAGATCGGCGCGCGGCCAATCGGCCAGCGCCCGGCGGAGCGCGCGCTTGGCCTCATCCTCGCGGTTCGAGCGGTTGAGCGCCTCGGCCCCGTCCTGCAGCGCCGCCGCGGTATCGGCATGCAGCGCCCTGAGCAGCATGGCCTTCCAGTTGTTCCAGGTCCCGGGGCCCACGCCGCGGATGTCGCAGACCGTCAGCACGGTCAGCAGGTCCAGCCGCTTCTTGGTCTTCACCAGCTTGGCGAAATCACGGATCGTGCGCGGGTCGGCGATATCGCGCTTCTGTGCCATGTCGGACATGAGCAGGTGATGGCGCACCAGCCATTCCACCGTCTCGCATTCCTCGGGGTTCAGGCCCAGCCGAGGCGCCACCTTGCGGGCGATCTGCGCGCCGAGGATCGAGTGATCCTCGGGCCGGCCCTTGCCGATGTCATGCAGCAGAAGCGCCACATAGAGAACCTTGCGGTTCACCCCGGCGTCGAGGATCGCGGACGAGAGCGGCAGCTCTTCCTTCAGTTCCTTGCGCTCGATCTGGGCCAGGGCGCTGACGCATTGGATCGTGTGCTCGTCCACCGTGTAATGGTGGTAGACGTTGAACTGCATCATCGCCACGATTGGCTCGAATTCGGGGATGAACGCGCTGAGCACGCCCAGTTCGTTCATCCGCCGGAGCGGCCGCTCGGGGTTGCCGTGCTTGAGCAGCATGTCGAGGAAGATGCGCGCCGCCTCGGGGTTTTCCCGCATGTCGGCGTCGATCCGGTCGAGGTTGGCGGCAACCAGCCGCATCGCGTCGGGGTGCAGCAGCATGCCCGTGCGCAACCCTTCCTCGAAGATCCTCAGCAGGTTCAGGGGATCGGCGAGGAAGCTCTTCGGATCCTCGATATCCAGCCGGTTCAGCTCGACACTGTAGCCCGGCTTGACCTTCTTGCGCCGCCTGAGCAGGCCCAGCAGCTTGGGCGCCCGCTTGACGTGACGCTCTTCCAGCGCGGTGAGGAAGACGCGGGTCAGTTCCCCCACGCGGGTGGCGTGGCGGAAGTAATCCTGCATGAAATGCTCGACCGCCCGGCGCCCGCCGTGGTCCAGATAGCCCATGCGCTGCGCCACCTCGGGCTGCAGGTCGAAACTCAGCGTATCGGTGGCCCGGCCGGTCAGGATGTGCAGATGGCAGCGCACCGCCCAGAGGAAGGTCTCGGCGGCGCGGAAATTCTCGTATTCCGGCTTGGTGTAGAAACCCAGGCCCACCAGTTCCGCCGCCTTCTGGGCGCGGTGCATGTATTTGGCGATCCAGTAGAGCGTCTGCAGGTCCCTGAGCCCGCCCTTGCCCTCCTTGACGTTGGGCTCCAGCACATAGCGCTGGCCGCCCTGCTTCTGGTGTCGGTCGGACCGCTCGGCCAGCTTGGCCTCGATGAAATCGGACTGGGTATTGGCGAAAAGCTCGGACCAGAGCCGGTCGCGCAATTCCCTGGCCAGCGTCGCGTTGCCGGTCAGGAAGCGGGTCTCCAAGAGCGCGGTGCGGATCGTGTAATCCTCACGCCCCAGGCGCAGGCAGTCCTCGACCGTGCGGCTGGAATGGCCGATCTTCAGCTTCAGATCCCACAGGATGTAGAGCGTGGATTCGATGACGCTTTCCGCCCAGCCGTTCAGCTTGGTCGGCGCCAGGAACAACAGATCCACGTCGGAGAAGGGTGCCATTTCCGCCCGGCCGTAACCGCCGACCGCCATGACGGCGATCCGCTGGCCCTTGGTCGGTGCGCCGTTGGGATGCAGGTTCAGCTGCGCCACCCGCAGCGCGGCGATCACCACCGTATCCGTCAGCCAGCTCTGCGCCCGGACATAGCTGCGCGAATCGCGGGGCGAGCGGGCGAGGGCGGCGTGCAGCACCGCATTGCCCTGCCGCAGGACCTCGCTCAGGACCTTGACCGTCAGCGCCCGGATCTCGCGCGCGTCGTTCTGACCCGCCAGCCCCTCGCGCAGCGCCGTCTCCAGCGCGTCGAGGTCGCAGATCCGCCCCGCCTCGACGATCAGCGATTCGTCGGGGCCGGGGGCGGGGGGCAGGGCATAGAGCCGCTCGGCAAGGGCCAGAGGGGCGGCGGCTTTGTCCATGGACGGATCCTACGCGCCGGGACCGGCGAAGCTGCGCGGCGCCGGGTCCAGGATGACCAGTGCATTGTTGCGGATCGTGGCCACCGCGAGCCCGCGCTCGTTGGTGCCGTCGGACAGGAAGCGGAAGACGCCGTTCACGCCGACGAAGCCCGATTGCTGGCGCAGCGCGCTGTGCGACAGGGCCTCGTTCGAGCCGGTGCGCAGCAGCGCGCCGATGGCGGCGATCCCGTCATAGGCCAGCCCGGCAATCGGATGCGGCGTCGCGCCATAGGCGGCAGCATAGCGGCTCTCGAACTGCTGGGTGACGCCCGGATCGGGCAAGGTGAACCAGCCGTCCTGCAAGCCGCGCAATTGCAGCGTGGCGGGCGGGATGTTCCACTGCGTCACGCCCATGAACTGGAATTGCGGATAGGCGATGCGGTTGTCGGGCAGCAGCTGCGCCAGCACCGGCAGGGCGCCCGCGCTGTCGGCGGTGAACAGGATCGACTGCGCGCCCGAGGACCGCGCCGAAGAGGCCATCTGCGGCAGCGCCGCGACGATCCCCTGCTGCGAGAAATCATAGGTCTCGGTCGCGACGATCTGCGCGCCGGTCTCGGCCGCGGCCCGGTTGACCGAGGCCATCATCAGCTCGCCCGCGGTGGTCCGCTCGCCGATGATCATCACCCGGCCGCGGTTGTTGGCCATGGCGTAGGACAGCACGCGGCGCGCGGCGTTGTCCGGCGTCAGGCCCAGCACGAAGACGTTGTTGCCGGCAATCGCCGGGTTGTTCGAGAAGGCCAGCACGTTGATGCCCAGCGCGGCGACGGCGGTGCCGACGGCCGAGGCCTCGGCCCCATGCACCGGACCCAGCAGGATGCGCGCACCCTCGTCAACCGCCTGGCGGGCGACCTGCGCGGCGATGGCGGGGTCGCCCTGGGTGGCATAGACGCGCAGGTCGATCTGCACGCCCTCCAGATCGGCGATGGCCAGCCGCGCGGCGTTTTCGAGGTTCGCGGCCAGGATGTCGTTGCCCTGGGTCGTGGACCCGGACGGCACCAGCAGGCCCACGGCCACGGGCGCCGCGGTGTTGACCGGCGCGGCGTTGCGGGAGCCGCCCAGCGCGATCGGGCCGCAGGCGGCGAGCGACAGAAGGCCGAGCAGCGCGCCGCGGCGGGTGGGAGCAGCAAGAGCCGTCGACGACAGGATGGAAAGGGGCTGGCGGTCTTGGCGCTTGCGTGCGGGGGCTTCGCTATCCATCGAATTCCTCACGGATCAGGTCATGCAGGGCGGGTTGCGGTGGCGTTCGCCGCGGGCGACACTATGGCACACAAGTATTGAACGCCGGGGGTGAAGTAAACGTGTCTGTGGAACGAGCATGAACGAGACGCAAGAGTCGGGGGACGAGGACGCGCGGCAATCCGCCGGGATCGAGGCCCATTCGGCGCGCCCGGGGCGGGTGCCGCCGGGGCTGCATCTGGTCTCGACGCCGATCGGTGCGGCGCGCGACATCACGCTCCGCGCGCTCGACCTCTTCGCCGGGGCCGATGTGCTGGCGGCCGAGGATACCCGCAGCCTGCGCCGGTTGATGGAGATCCACGGCGTGCCCCTGAAGGGCCGCCCGCTGATCGCCTATCACGACCACAACGGCGCCCAGGTCCGGCCGCGGATCATGGGCCTGCTGGCCGAAGGAAAGTCGGTGGCCTATGCCAGCGAGGCCGGAACCCCGCTGGTCGCCGACCCCGGTTTCCAGCTGGCCCGCGCGGCGATTGCCGAGGGTTTTCCGGTGCTTGCCGCGCCCGGCGCCTCGGCCGTGCTAACCGCGCTGGCGGTGGGCGGGCTGCCGACCGACCGCTTCTGCTTCCTCGGTTTTCCCCCTGCACAGGGCGGCGCGCGCAAGAGCTGGCTGGCCGAGGTGACGGGGATCCCGGCGACGCTGGTGATGTACGAAAGCCCCAAGCGCATTCACCGATTGTTAGATGAATTGGGGGAGTATGGGGAACGGGAGGTCGCGCTCTGCCGCGAACTCACCAAACGCTTCGAGGAGGTGATTCGAGGCTCGCTTGCCGAGGTGACGGCAGCGATTGCCGACCGTGACCTCAAGGGGGAGATCGTTTTGCTGCTCGGGCAGGCGGCGGCGCGGGATGCGGCGCTTGATCTCGACGGCATGCTGCGGGCGGCGATGGCCGATGTTTCGCTGCGCGAGGCGGTGGATGCGGTGGCGGGGGCGACGGGCCTGCCGCGGCGGCAGGTGTATCAGCGGGCGCTGGCGCTCGGGAAAGGGGACGAATGAGCGGATTGGTTTCCTATCATGCGGGTCTTTCGGCCGAGGGGCAGGTGGCGCGCGATTATCAGCGCCGGGGCTTCCCGCTGGTCCGGCATCGCTGGCGCGGCAAGGGCGGCGAGATCGACCTGGTCATGCAGGACGGCGACGGGTTCGTCTTCGTCGAGGTCAAGAAAAGCCTCAGCCATGCCCGTGCGGCCGAACGGCTCTCGGCCCGGCAGATCCAGCGCCTCTATGACGCGGCGTCGGAATTCCTCGGCACCTGTCCGGCCGGGCTGAACACGCCGGCCCGGTTCGACGTGGCGCTGATCGATTCCTTCGGCCGGATCGAGATCCTGGAGAATGCGCTCTGCGCCTGACGCCTGCGTGAAGACCGCGGGGAAATACCCGAAGCGATTGAAACTCCGGCGCGTCTGAGCCATCTATCCGCAGGGGGTGCCGGATCGGCGACCCCTTCGCGGATCGGCAGGAGGTGTCATGGCGCTGCGTATCGCTTTCCAGATGGACCCGATCGAGGGCGTCAACATCAACGCGGATTCGTCCTTCCGCCTGGCGGAAGAAGCCCAGGCGCGGGGCCATCAGCTGTGGGTCTATACCCCCGACAAGCTGACCTTCGACGAAGGCCGCGTCGTGGCCCGGGCCCGGCCCTTCACCGTCAAGCGGGTGCAGGGCGATCATGTGGCCTTCGGGGCGGAGGAACGGCTGGACCTTGCGACCATGGATGTGGTCTGGCTGCGTCAGGACCCGCCCTTCGACATGGCCTATATCACCACCACCCATCTGCTGGACCTGATCCGCGACAAGGTGGTGGTGGCCAATGACCCGTTCTGGGTGCGCAATTATCCGGAGAAGCTGCTGGTCCTGACCTTCCCGCAGCTGACTCCGCCGACGATGATCGCAAGATCCCTTAACGAGATCAAGGACTTCAAGCACCGCCATGGCGATGTGATCCTCAAGCCGCTCTATGGCAACGGCGGCGCCGGGGTGTTCCGCCTCGACGCCAACGACCGCAACCTCTCGTCACTCTACGAGCTCTTCACCGGCTTCTCGCGCGAGCCGCTCATCGTGCAGAAATACCTGCCCGCCGTGACCAAGGGCGACAAGCGCGTCATCCTCGTCGATGGCGAGCCGGTCGGCGCCATCAACCGGGTTCCGGCCGAGGGCGAGACGCGCTCGAACATGCATGTCGGCGGCCGCCCCGAGAAGGTCGAGTTGACCGCCCGCGACCGCGAGATCTGCGCCGCCATCGGCCCCCTCCTGCGCGAGAAGGGCCAGGTCTTCGTCGGCATCGACGTGATCGGCGACTGGCTGACCGAGATCAACGTGACCTCGCCCACCGGCATTCAGGAGCTGGAGCGGTTCGACGGCATCAATGTGGCGGCCCGCATCTGGGAGGCGCTGGAAGCCCGGCGCGCGGCCAAATGAGCTGGCAGGCCCGGGTCGCCCGCTTCGTCGGGCTGAACCTGACGCGCCCCTCGCTGGCGCGTCAGCGCGATCCGCGCGCCGCGCGGGCGCATTTCGAACGGATGGCGCGGCGTTTCTGCCGCCTGCCGCCGCGCAGCCTGCTGCTGGAGGCCGAAGAGGGCGGGGTGCCGGGTCTGTGGATCTCGAACCAGCCGCAGGACGATGGCGTGATCCTCTATTTCCACGGTGGCGCCTATCTGATGGGCAGCCCCCGCACCCACGCCGCGCTCGCCGCCTCGCTGGCGCAGCGCACCGGCACCCGGGTCTTCGTCGCCGGGTATCGCCTGGCGCCCGAACACCCCTTTCCCGCCGCTTTCGAGGACGCGCTGGCCGCTTATGACGGGCTGGTCCAGCGCGGCCACCGGCCCGAGAGCATCGTTCTGGGCGGCGATTCGGCCGGAGGCGGGCTGGCGCTGGCGCTTCTGGGCCATCTGTGCCGCGAGGGGCGGGTGCCCGCAGGGCTTTTCGCCTTCTCGCCCTGGACGGACCTCACCTTTTCCGGCGCCTCGCTGGTCACCAATGCCTCGCGCGATCAGGTGCTGCCCGCGCATCGCCTGACCGAGACGCGGGCGCAGATCCTGGGCGGGGCGCGTCCGGCCGATGCCGACGACCCGCGCCTCTCGCCGCTGTACGCGACCTTCCCGGCGGCGCCGCCGGTGCTGATCCTTGCCGCCGAGACCGAGATCCTGCGCGACGACGCCCAGCGCATGCGCGGCCGTCTGCCCGGCGCCGAGATCCGCATCGCCGGGGACCTGCCGCATGTCTGGCCGATGCTGCACGGCTGGCTGCCCGAAGCCGACGACACGCTCGATCACACGGCGCGCTTCATCCTGTCCCGTCTGCGACCAGCAGCCGAAAGCTGATCGCTTCGGCCACATGCGGCGCCCGCACGCCGGGCGAGCCGTCCAGATCGGCAATCGTCCGCGCCACCCGCAGTACCCGGTGATAGCCCCGCGCCGTCAGGCCGAAGCGCTCGGCCACCAGGGCCAGCGTCTCTTTCCCTTCGCGGTCGGGCGCGGCGATCTCCTCCAGCAGGGCGCCCTCGGCATCGGCATTGACACGCAGCCCCGCCCGCCCCTCGAACCGCGCCTCCTGCACCGCGCGCGCGTCGGCGACCCGGGCGGCGATGGCGGCCGAGGGCTCGCCGGTCGGCGGCAGGTCGAGGTCGGACCAGGCCACCGGCGGCACCTCCAGCCGCAGGTCGAAGCGGTCCATGAGGGGACCCGAGATACGGCCGATGTAATCCTCGCCGCAATGGGGCGCGCGGTTGCAGGCGCGGCCGGGCTCGGCCAGGTAACCGCAGCGGCAGGGATTGGCGGCGGCGACCAGCAGGAAGCGGCAGGGATAGCGGGTATGGGCATTGGCGCGGGCCACGACCACCTCGCCGGTCTCGATGGGCTGGCGCAGGGTTTCCAGCACGGTGCGGGGAAACTCCGGCAGTTCGTCCAGGAAGAGGACGCCGTTATGGGCGAGGCTGATCTCGCCCGGTTTGGCGCCCTTGCCGCCGCCGACGATGGCGGCGACCGAGGCCGTGTGATGCGGTTCGCGGAAGGGCCGGGTTCGGGAGATGCCGCCTTCGTCCAGAAGCCCGGCCAGCGAATGGATCATTGAGGTTTCAAGGGCTTCCATGGCCGACAAGGGCGGCAGAAGTCCGGGCAGGCGGGCGGCCAGCATGGATTTGCCGGAGCCGGGCGAGCCGACCATGATCAGGTGATGGCGCCCGGCCGCGGCGATTTCCAGCGCCCGCTTGGCCCGTTCCTGACCCTTGACGTCGCGCAGGTCGCGGGCGGTGGCAGCAGGGGTGACCTCGCCCGGGCGGGCGGCGGGCAGGGGGGTGCGACCGGTGAAATGCGCGATGGCATCCTGCAGGCTGGAGGGCGCCAGCACCCGCGCGGCGCCGACCCAGGCGGCCTCGGCCCCGCAGGCGCGGGGGCAGATCAGGGTGCAGGATTCCGCGGCTGCGGTCATGGCGGCGGGCAGGGCGCCCAGCACCGGCACCAGCGCCCCGTCGAGCGACAGCTCGCCCAGCGAGACGGTTTCGGCCAGCGCATCGACCGGGATGATGCCCAGCGCGGCGAGCAGGGACAGGGCGATCGGCAGGTCGAAATGCGAGCCCTCCTTGGGCAGGTCGGCGGGCGAGAGGTTCACGGTGATGCGCTTGGGCGGCAGGGCGATGGCCAGCGAGGCCAGCGCGGCGCGGACCCGTTCGCGGGCCTCGCTCACCGCCTTGTCGGGGAGGCCCACGACATGAAAGGCGGGCAGGCCGGGGCTGAGGACGCATTGCGCCTCGACCAGACGGGCCTCGAGCCCGTCAAAGGCCACCGTGCGCGCGCAGGCCAGCATGCGATCCCCCGTTCTTGCCCCAGGAGCCGAGGATTGCGGTCAAGGTTTTAGGAATGGTTAACGGGATCTTGCGGATGTCGGAGACGGCGCGGCCAAGCGTGAACGGAAAAGGCGCGCAGGGGTGCCCCCGCGCGCCTTCATTGGCCCGTAGGATGGGCAATATTGCCCATCCTACAACGCCCTGATCACTTCAGGATCTTGGAAACGACGCCGGCGCCGACGGTGCGGCCGCCTTCACGGATGGCGAAGCGGAGCTTCT
>NZ_JAUCCQ010000038.1:0-30006 GCF_034676075.1 Pararhodobacter sp.
GCCTCCTCTTCGGCCTTGCGGGCAGCCTCGGCAGCGGCGGCCTCCTCTTCGGCCTTGCGGGCAGCCTCGGCGGCGGCTTCCTGCTCAGCTTTGCGGGCGGCTTCGGCGGCCTGATCATAGGCCACGGCGATATTTCGCTTGATCAGATCATCGGCCTGATCCGGCGGAAACCCGGCTACCTCACCCTTCATCAGGTTGAGGTGCGGGCGCAGCATGCGAACCCGGACCATCAGACCGGCAGCCTGTTCGAGCCCGCGACCACGATCACCGCGCCGACGCGGGCGGTGTCGGTGTTCGCGGCGGACAGATCGGGCGTGAAGTTGAGCCGGATGTAGCGCTTGGCCGCCGCCAGGCTGACATCGACCTCGATCTCGCCCTGTTCGGTGCTGCCACCGGCGCCGCCGGTCGCTTGCACCCCGGTGCTGATCGCCAGATAGGTTTCGGCATCGCCCAGGTCATCCTCGTCCCCGTGCTGCAGGGTCGCCACGACCGAAAGCGTCGCCGCGGCGGCGAGGGTGGCCACGTAGGGCAGCACCACGACGCCCGACATGGGCCAGCCCAGAGCGGCGCGGTCGATGATGACGCCGGTCACGGCCGAATTGTCACCGGTCCCGCCAGCGGTCAGCGCGGCGGGGCCTGCGGCGTTCATGGCGGCGACCAGCGCGCCGATCGAACGGATTTGGGTGGTCATGATGAAGATCCTTGATCAGTCGATGAAGAAAGACGCGGTGACGAAATCCGCCGCGTCAGCTCACAGACGGGGCGTCAGGCGCCCCAGGTGACGCCGACCAGCCAGGCCACCGCGGGCAGGTGCCGCAGCCCGATGTCGTGGTGCATGGTCAGGCGCATCAGCGTCTCGTCACGGCTGAAGGCCGCCTGCATCACGCCATTCGCATCCTTGTAGGCGGCCTCGGTCGAGGTCGCGATCGAGATGCTGCCCTGCTCGCCGATCACGACATGCGAGGGGTGGATCAGGCCGATTTCGGTTTCGGTCCCGCCGCCCAGGTTCTGCGGGATGTTGTTGGTGACCTTGACCGGCTTGCGGCGCAGCATGCCATCGCCCATCTCGGGATAGACCTTGTTGCCGTTCCCATCCCGCAGGTTGGTCAGGTACATGGCGGTGCGCGGCGACATGACCCAGTGCGCGGCGCTGGGGTCCAGGTTCTGGTTCATCAGCGCCAGCTCCAGACGGCCCAGGTCGTTGTCGACCTTCTGCAGATCCGGCGTTGCCGTCATCGTCAGGATGTTGAGCGCCTCGTAATCCGTGCCGATCAGCTGGTTGCGCAGACCCAGCGGCGTGTTTTCCGTGCCGGCGCCCCGGAGGAAATACAGATCCTCGGCGGACGCAGCGCCTTCGACGATGTCGTCGCGCACAAGCAGGTCAACCGCCTGGCTTGCCGAGCGCAGCAGATCGTTGGAAATCGGCACCAGGCCGGCGAACTTCTTCGCCGACAGCTTCATCTGCCCGAAGGTCAGGCCCGACGCCGGCACATCCTGCTGCTCCCCGACATAGCCGAACTGGGCACCCGTCGCGCGGCGGTTGGTGGTCAGGTTGCCGTTCGGCAGCGGGATCACCCGCGGCCCCATCGAGCGCACCACGCTGGCGGGCCGCAGCAGCTCGATGATTTCGCCCGCGACCGCTTCGGGCACCAGGTATCCACCGGCCGCGGCGTTGCTCATGTTCTGGTTGGCGAACAGGCTGGAATCGCCGTTGGCCTCGGCGATCTGATGCGCCTGAATGACGTTGCCCTGCGCCGCAGCCAGATAGCGCGTCATCCGGGCGAAGGTCACGCCCTTCGGCGCGACGGCAGCCGGGGTCGAGGGCTGACCACCGACCGGGGCGGTGGGGGTCTGGATCACGCCGACCGGAACGGCCTGCGACGCGCGGCGGCGCTCCAGGTCTTCGAGCGTCTTCAGTTCGGCCTGCAGCTTGTCGTCCTCGGCCGTCAGCGCGTTGAACGCCTCCTGCTGCTCGGCCGTGATGCCGGTTTCGTCGGCGATCGCGTTGGTGATCGCTTCCATTTCGTCCAGGATCACCGCGCGGCGGGCCCGGATTTTCGTGATACGGTCCATTGTCCGTTCCTTTACTGCGCGGCGCGACGCCGCTGTTGCACTTCCCCGGACAAGCGCGCGCGCTGCGCACCGGCCCTGTTCCCGGCCGCGGGGCGGCCTTTGCTCAGCACGCTTTCCAGCGTGCCGATCCTGTCGGCGAGGCCGTCCTCGACCGCCTGACGCGCGGCGACCATGCCCCCGCGCCCGAATTCGCTGCGAACCGTGGCCACGCTGACGCCGCGCCCGCGCGCGACATCCGCGAAAAAGACGGCCTCGGCGGCATCGACCATGCCCTGCAGGACGGCCCGGCCCTCTTCGGTCTCGGGATCGGCGCGCTTGAAGGGCGCCCCCGAACTCACGATCTCGTAGCCCATCCGGCCGTCAGCACCGGCCTGCACCTGCTTGGAAAGCGACATCATCACGCCCAGGCTGCCGACCATGGCCGATGCGTCCATGACGATCTCGCCCGCCTGGCTCGCCAGCCAATAGGCCGCCGACGCCGCGCTGCCGGTGACGAACGCGGTGACCGGCTTCGACAGGCTGCGGATGCCCTCGGCGGCCTCGGCGAGCCCGGAAACGACCCCACCGGGGCTGTCGTAGAACATGACGATCCGTTCGACGCTGGCGTTGGCCTCGGCTGCGCGCAGGTCGTGCATGACATTCGCAAGCGAGGTGCCGCCGGCGCTGGAGTTCATCATGTTTGCCCGCGGGAAGATCGGCCCCAGAACCGGAACCACGGCGGCGCCATCGCGCTGCGTCGCGCCCATGGTGCCCTCCAGCCGCAGCCCGACCGCCGCCACCGCCTCCAGCGACTGCGCGAGCCGGTCTTGATGGCCATCCGCAGCGACATCCGCCAGCGCGCCCGCCTCGAAGGCGCGCAGGGCGATGGCCTCGATCGCGGCCAGATACTCGGGCATGATCGCCCAGGGCTGGGCGCGGATCGCGGCCAGCAGACGGTTCAGGTCGTCGTGCATGGGTTACCCCTGTCCATTCGGCGCGGCGCTTGGCGCGTCCGCGTCCACCATTGTCGCCGGACGCCAATAGGCGCTGCCTGCCGCTCCCTCGATCGTGGAAAGGTTGTCGCGCTGGCGCAGTTCGTTGCCGTTGACCATGCCCATCTGGCGCTGGAGCCAATAAGCCTCCATCCGGCTCTTGAGGTCGCCCTTTACCAGGGCATCCGTCAGATGCTCGAAGTAGTGGCCTTCCTCGGCGAACTGGCGCGTCGTGGCGGCGTCCACCCGGGCGAAGTGCGGCCCGAGGTGGTAGAGCACGAACTCCAGCGATTGCTGCTCGATGTTGTTGTTCGTGGACCGCGACAGCTCGAAGATCAGATGCGGCGGGACACCCCAGATCCGGGCGAGGTCGCCAATGTTGAACTGTCGCGTCTCCAGGAACTGCTGTTTCTGCAGGTCGGCGGTCAGAACTTCGGCCGTCACGTCCTGATCGAGAACGGCGGTGCTGCTGCCATCCTGGCCGCCATGGAGCCTTTCCCAGTCGCGGCGCATCGCGTCTTTGTCGGCGGGAGTGATCCGGCCCTTGCCCCGGAGGTATGTGTTCACCCGACCGCCGGTCGCCCAGAAGCGTTGCGCGTGTCGATCGGTAGCGATGGCACCGCCCAGGGCCTCACGCGCAAACCGAAGCGGGCTCAGCCCGGCGATGCCGTCGCGCGAGAACCCCACCACCCTCAGGATATCGCGGGAAGCGAACCGGCCGGAAACATTGTTCGGCAGGGTCGCATCGAAGAACAGGGTTTCGCCCTCTGCCGGATCGAAGTGAACTGCCGGAATGCAGGTCCCGGGCTTGAGTCGGGTCAGGGCCTTCGGCTGGCCCATGCGATCACGGCTCACATAGGCGTTGAACTCCCCGGCCAAGAGGATGTCGCCCATCATCAGCTCGCGAAAGGCGAAGGCCGATTGGTGGCTGTTCGGCGCATCATGCAGCAGCCGGTAAAGCGCCGAATCCTCGGCGCGTTCGCGACCGGTCGCGGTGCGGCGGTAATAGATCATCGGCGCCATCGCGAAGACGCCGGTGAGGATCCGCAGCGCCTGAATGGTCCCCGGAAGTCCGATAACCGACGCTTCATCGACCCGGACGCCAGAACGAACGGCGCCACCGGTCACAAAGCCATTCGACCATTGCGTGGGGCTCGAAAAGGCGCTGTCCGATCCGGCCGTCAACGAAGGCTCGACCCGGGCAGCGGCTTCATCAGCACCACGCCCGCCGCGGAACATGTCCAGAAGCCCCACCGCTCACATCCCGCTATAGACGAATTCTTCGACGGTCGAGGCGACGGGGTCGCGGACCATCAGCATGAAAGCATCGGCGGTCGCGACCAGAGGGTCGATCTTGGCCTTGCCCGCGACTTCCTTGGTAATGCGCATCGCCGATCCCTTGATTTCCGGTTTCGCGTTCCCGACCGACCAGGCCATGAGCGGCTGGCCGCCGTGGCGGAACGTCTTCTGTTTCAGCTTGCGTTCCATGCCCCACCAGGCGGGCGACAGCCGCCAGTCCTGCCCGATGGTCACAAGCTGTTCGTAGGTGATCCCGGCCGAGAACAGCGCGTGCTGGATCGCGGCAAGGTTGGTGGTGTCCGTCCCGATGGCGTTTTCGTCAGGCAGAAGCCCGGCCTCCAGGAGCTGCTTGGCGATCTTTGCCACCCCGTCCACGTCCCCGCTGACGTCCTCGTCTTCGAGAAGTTCCAGGTCGCCCGCCTCCTTGAAGTCCAGCAGACGGGGCGCGATTTCCTTGCGCTCTTCCAATACATCCGGGTGCGCCCAGGCCTTCGCCCAATGCAGCCATTCCCCGGTTTCACGACACCGACCGATGACGGCCACGCCGAACAGATCATCGAGCCCGCCGCCATCAATGCCCATCACGGCAACTTCGCTGCGCTCGATCAGCACTTCGAGGGTCAGCCCGGGCAGCGCCGCGCCATCCCAATACTGCGCCCCGACCCAGCCCGCCGCGAGACCCACACCGATCTCGATATTCAGATGCTGACTTGCCCAGATCTGCTCGGCCGCCCGGTTGACCTTGCCGTTGTTCTCATAGTCATCGACCAGGGCCTGCTCGTTGATCGACAGGCCGAGGTTGGGCAGGACATAGCGCCAGTTCTTCCGGTTGCGCCAATACCCCTCGTTGCGTTGCAGCTCGGGCGGATACTCGTACAGCACCGGCAGCATGATCGGGCTCGGCCCCGCTTCGCCCGCCCTGATCTTCCGGGCCTTGTCGATCTCGGTGCGCCAGATGCCGGCGGGCGCATCGTCGCTCTGGGTGGTGATCATCAGCAGCTTGCCGCGGGTCATGGTGATGCCGCCGCCCCGGATCTGCTGCATCACCTTCGCAGCCTTCGCGACTTTACCCAACTCGTGCACCTCGTCGATCACGGTCAGTACCGGGATCTCGCCCGTGATGATCCCGGTATCGAAGGTTTTGACCTCCAGCTCCGTCCCGGTCTTGTGCCGCGTGATCCTCTTTACGTGGTCTTGGATATGGAACGCGTTCTTCAGAACCGGGTCGAGGCGCACCATGCCCTGCGCTTGGTCGAAGCAACGCTGGCTGATGTTCTTGGTCGGGCCGACCAGGAGCATCTGCCGGTTTGGCGCCTCTTCCATCCAGAGCCCGGTGAGCGTGAGCCCTGCCGCATAGGTGCTCTTGCTGTTCTTCTTCGGCACCAGGCACAACAGTTCCCATACAAGGGGCTGCATCGTGTCCGGGTCTTCACTGGCGAAGAAGGCCACCAGGATGTCGCGGAACCAGTCGCCGCACGCCTCTGCCATGCGCGGGTTTCCCGGCACATCGGGCAGCCGGAGCCGGTTGAAAAAGGCCGTGACCCGGGCGGCCCGGTCCTCATTCAGCGGGATCTCGGCGATCGGCGTCTCGCCCGCCTTCAGCTTTTCCCACCAATCGGGGCAGGCGAAGCGAGGCAATCCGTCAATGATGGCGGGCAATGCCCAGTATCTCCTGCTTCAGCTCTTGTTCCAGAGCTTCGTCGGCAGCCAAGGCGGAATGGGCGCGGGTTTCCTTCTTGCCTACCTTGTCGGTCTTTGGCTGCTGACTGAGCGCGCTCTCGGCCTCCATCCGGTCGTTGCGGTCAATCAGCGTGCCCAGCACCCGATGCGCACCGACATTCCCGGTGGCGGCCTGCTCGGCGACCAGCATGATCCGCTCGGCTTCCAGCCTGTCGCGCATCTGGTCGCGCACCTTGAGCTCGGCTCTAAAATGGCGCTTCAGCGTCGCAAGCGAGCACTCGATTGCGTTCGCGATCCGGTCATTCGCCCAGCCGAGCGCCAGCAACAGCTTGACTTTGTTGCGATTTCTTTCGGTGACCTCAAACGCCGGGCGACCCTTACGACCTTTGCCAGACCGAACCGGGTTGCCGAACAGGTCGAAAACATCATCGCCCAAGAAAAAAATCTCCGAATGTAGGGGCGGTCCGGTCGGGGGTCGGAGGGGGGTCGGAGGAAGGGACCCCCCTACCCCCCCCTGTCGGCGGGGGGGTGGGGGACCGGCGCGGGTCGGCCCGACCAAGTCAGAGGGTAAGGTGCGCCGCCGGTCGCGGGTCCTGCACCCGATCGCTCGGCCCAGCTACGTCGTCGCATTCTCGCTGTCGCCGTCGAAATGGATGCGCATCGCCAGCGGCCCGAGGTGGGCCTCCAGCATGTAGCCTCCATTGTAGCGGACGACGCCGACAAGAAAGCGGCGCAGGTCGAGCACGAGGCTGATGCGGCGCGAGAGTATTACCCACCCGCTCCGCTGCTCCCAGTACCAACGTGCCTTAAGTCGCACCTGATCTCTCCTCGCGCTGCTTGACCGTGTCGTGGCAGCGACGACACAGGCACTGCAGGTTGCCCTCATCCCAGAACAGCGTCATGTCGCCCCGGTGGGCCAGCCGATGGTCGGCGACCAGGTTCGGGGCCTTGCCCTTGATCAGATCCTCGCGCCCTATCGCCTTCATCTCGCGGCACAGCCGCGCCAGGTCATGCTGGTAGCCGCAAAGTTGGCAGGTGAAGTCATCGCGCACGAGGATCGCCCACCGCAGCCGCTGCCAGGCCACCGTCCCGTACTGCGCCCGGTCAGGCCTGCGCTCTTCGCGCATGCGCTCGGACAGGGCCGGATCGAAGGACAGGTGCCTCGCCGCCAGCGGTAGCCGCTGGATGTTGTCGCGAAGCATGCGGATACGCGCCATACCCCTAGAACGACAAACGCCCCGCGTTTCCGCAGGGCGCATTCCGAGCTTCGCTGGATCGGCGTTCGAACCGATCCGCGCCGCCCACCAGGTCACCGGGCGATGCACCGTCTTTCAGGTGTGGGTTCCGGTGCCGTAAGGCTATGGGTCGAGACGCTACGCCAGAGGCGCCGCCCGTGTCAACTGGCCTTGCGCATCGGAACCAGGTCTGAGGCCTGCGCCTTGATGACCTGATGCGCGCCGAAGATGTTGAGGCGGACCTTGACCTCGCCCTCTCCCCTGATCTCGACCACCTCGCAGGGCAGGCCGACGAAAGGTCCGGCCTTGAAGAGAACGCCGCCGCCGGGCGTCAGTGCGCGCGCAGCCTTGCGCCGGGCGGCCTGCTCCTTTTCGGCGTTCCTGATCTCACCATCGACCAGCCGCATGTGGTAGAGCGAGCGCAGATCCTCGGGGGCGATCATCGCCCAGTCACCCGATTGCACTGTGAGCGCGCCAAGCACATGCGGGACGGCCAGCACCTCGTGGATGACCGGCCAGCCCGGAAAGCGGGCGAAGACGTAGCCGGGCAGGTAGCGCTGCACCAGGCGCTTGCGCACGCCTTTGCGGACCACGGTGCGGGTTAGCACCGGGTGGAAGCCCCGGACGCCGAAGAGGGCGATACGCGCCTCGACCCAGCCCTCACGCTGGGGCGCCACGCGCAGGGCATACCAGCCCGCGGGGCCGGGCTCGAACAAGGCGACACGGCCCGAGGCCGGCGGCAGGCGGTCACCGATCGACAGGGGGCGCGGCATCATGCGGCCACCGCGGCGCTGATCGCGGCGCAGCGCTCCAGAGCGGCGCGCCGGCGGGCGCGGAATTCGGCCTCGTCGTTGCGCACCTCGCCATCCCGGGCCAGCCGCATCTCGATGTCGGCAAGGCGCGTGGCCAGCGCCCGCCCTTCCTCGGTCATCTTGCGGATCTCGAACGCGCCCGGCCAGCGGCGGACCCGGCGCAGGTGGAACAGCAGTTCCGGCGCCCAGCCCTCGGCCATGGCATCGCGCCCGAGGCGATGCGCGAAGACCGCCCGCATCAGGGGCGAGGCGCTTTCCTCGGGCGGCTGGAACTGCGCCGCCCATTCGAGGATCTGATTGCCAATCGGGAACCGGTCCTTGTCCTTGCCCGAGGGGCTGGCCGCGGCGTGTTCCTCCAGCGCGGCCAGCATGTCCGGCGCCATGTAGGCGAGCCGCTGGCACAGGTCCTCCTGCATCGCCTCGAACTGATCCTTGGTCAAATGCGCGGGCTTGCCCAGGCCCCGCCTGACCAGCGGGCCCACCAGCAACGCCCGCACCCTGCGCTCTCCCGCCTTTTGGTCTTCTGCTTCCATCACCGCCCCCTTTTCTCAGCCTATCCCGAGTTATCCACAGTCGCGCCGTCTGGTTGATCGCCGGATCCGTCTTCTGTGTCTGTGCTTGTGCTTGTGCTTGTGTTGTATGCAGGACAGTCGCAATTCTGGCCGGAGTGTCGTGGTTCTGTCGGTGCGACAGATTGCGACAGAGTTGCGACAGAAACCCCGCTAAGCCCTTGTTTTCCCGTAACCCCCGTTCAGCACGCCCGAGGTGCCCGCCCAGTGCAGCGCGCGCGTGTAGACCGCCAGCGTCCGGTTGCCGCGACAGGTCTTTTCCAGGTAGTCCTCGATCGCCTCCAGCGCCACGGTGTCGCGCAACAGCGCCTCGGGCGCCTTCATGTCCCGGAACGCCTTGACCATGCGCTCGATCCGCTTTTCGCGCGCCCGCGACTGGGCCGAGAGGCTGCGCGCCTCGCGCCGGGCCAGCGCGTCCTCGATCACCTCCAGCACCACGTGATGCATCCACCGGACCTCGCCATCGGCATGGCACAGCTCCCAGCCGTGCAGGGGCGAGACGGTCGCGCGGCATAGGTCGCGCCACTTCGATTCCTCGACCCGCAGCAGGCGGGCCAGCAGCACATCGTCATGCGGCAGGGTGCCGACCGGGCTCTGGTTCTGGGCCAGGCAGAAGAGCGCGATGGCCACGCCCTGCACCTCGTAGGAGCCCTTGAGGTGCAGCCCCGAGTTGAGCCAGCGATTGAACTGGAGGGGGAAGAAGTAATGCGTCGGCAGGCGCTGATCCCGCGGGATCGGGTATTCGGGCAGGGACCCGGCATCGACCACCTGCAGCGGGTTCGCGTTGGGCGTCATGCAGCACACTCCCTGCTCCAAAGCACCTCGCGGCTGACTGCACCGGTTCGGCGGCCGCGCGAGGTGACGATCTCATGTGACGCGCGGAACGGCAGCCAATCGGCCCCCTCATTTTCGCACACATCGACATGGCCCGGCAGGTTGCGGCACCAATCGGCAAGCGCGGCGAAGTCGATGTCAGAATGCGGATAGCGCGCTCCCGCGGCGTTGCTATAGGGCGGGTCGATGTGCCAATGAGCCTCGACCAGCGGCACCCGATCCCACGGCAGGCAGTCGATGGACCACCCAGAAATTGCAGGCTTCTGAGCGATTATCCGCGCCTTGACGGACGGCCCCCAAACGCGGCAATCCTGCGCGTTGCGGTACTGGAAGTACCAGGGTGAAAGCACCCCGGACGGCTCCGCCCGCCCCTTCGCCACCCAGAACCCACAAAGCAGACGCGGCCCGCGAGGCAGGCTCAGAAACTCGTCAGCGCTCTCAAACGCGTCCGGGATCACCGAAATGTCGCGCTCGCTGGAATGAATAAGAAAATCCCAAAGGTCGCAGATGTCTGGCGACACGTCATACAGGCGGACATTGCGCGCGCCCCAGCGGGTCGAGTAGCAGGCCGACCCCGCGAAGGGCTCGACAACGAGGTCACGGCGCGGGGCGCCATAGTGCCTGGCAGAGGCCCATTTTGCGCCGTAGTAGGAGAAGAACGGTCGCGGCGCGCTCATGCCCGACCCCCTGCCCGCTCGCGCAGCGTGGCCAGCAGGACCTCCTGAAACCGGATGCCGCGCACGGCCTCGGGATAGAGCTGATCCCAGCGGTGGCGGCACGCGGCTTCGCTGCGGCCCAGGGTGGCGGCGGCGACGGCAAGGCCCCTGCCGGTCGCCAGCGCCTCAGCCAAGGTCAGATCATCGCCCGGCTTCCAGCAGCCGCGGATCTCGGGGTTCTGCGACCAAGCGAGGTGCGCCCGGAAATCGCGTTCGGTGATGGCGGTCACAGCAGCGTCTCCTGTCTCGGGTCCGGCGCATCGCGGTAGAGGCGGCGGCGGGGCCAGGTGTTCGGCCCCATGGGCGGGCGGTTGATGTCCCAGAGGAACCAGGAATTCCGCTGCGGCGGCGACCCCCCGCCGCGGAAGTCGATCTTCCAGCAGCAGAGATATTCGAGGGTCGGCGGGAACTCGGCAAAGAGCGCATCGAGTCCATTGATGCGGGCGGCTGCCCAATCGGCATTGAGCAACATGGCGAGGTATCCGGGCCTGAGCCCCAGCGCGTGGCGAAGCCAGCGGCCGTGCCCATGCTTGGCGTTGATCTCGCTGTAGGGCGGGTTGGTAATCTGGATCGGCGCGGGGGCCGTCTCGAAGTCGAAGAAGCTGCGCAGGATCACGCCCGGAAAGCCGCGGTCCACGACATCGCTGCCGATGACCTCGAATCCATGCGCTGCCAGGACGCCCGCGATATGCCCGGCGCCGACAGCGGTTTCCCAGACCCTGCGCCCATGGGCGAGGATGAAGTCGCGCTCGACCGACAGGAAAGCCTCGGTCGCGTCAGGCGGGGTCGGGTCGAAATCGAGCGGGTCGCGGACCTCACGCGGCGCATCCTGCCGCGGCAGATCCACAATGAGGGGCGCGCCCAGGGCAGGCTTGGGCTTGGTGGCCAGGAACAGGCCTTTGGACGAGGGGGCGGTCACGACGCCACCCCCGGCACGACGCGGACGCAGACGCCCGCGATCTGATAGAGGGTCAGGATGGCGTCGGCGATGATCTGGCAGGCGCGCGGGTCGGTGGTGGTGGCCAGCGCCTGCGGGCCGGTCGCGGTCTGGATGACATAGAGCCAGAGAATGGTCATGCCTGCCCCCCGATCAGCACCGGCTTGTTGCGGCGCAGGGCGTGGGTGACCTCGTGCCGGATGCCGTCGCTCTCGCGCCAGCCCGGCAGGTCGGGCACATAGACCCAGGTCGAGGCGTCGAGCATCGGCGCGCACCAGCGGGTCCAAAAGGCGGCGTCGAGCGCCCATTCGTGCAGCAGTTCCGGCACCCCGATCCCGGCCACCAGCATCTGATGCGCCTGCACGATGGGCGAGACCGCGGTAACGCCCTTGCGCGCCAGGTTCATCTGGATAGCCGCGGCCGCATCGGCCACGATGCGGGACCGACCGACGCTGAACTGACCGCCAGTCAGCACACGCTTGGAATAGGCCGTGGCCAGATAGACCTGACCCGAGACGATGCCCGGCACGGCCGAGACCTGCACGCCGAAGCGCACCACGGGGTTGTCGGTTAGGCTGGCCCAGAAGTCCGACATCACGCCATCCCCAACGCGGCTTTGTAGAGGTCCAGCACGGCCTCTTCTTCGGCGATCTCATCGGGCTTTCGCTTCCGCAGGGCGACGATCTTGCGCAGGGCCTTGGTGTCGTAGCCGCGGCCCTTCGCCTCGGCAAAGACCTCCTTGCGCACGTCAGCCTCTTCGGCGATCCGCAGGTTCTGCGCCTCGATCCGCTCGACGAAAGAGCGCAGTTCCTCGGCGGTCACGTCATAGGCGCGCGCCCGAACCTCGCGGTCGGCGTCCGTCTCGCGCATGCGCGTGGCGCCGGGCGCGGTCTCGGCCCCGTCAAGGTTCATCGTCGCGTCATTCATCGCGCCGTCCTCCGGTTGTGGAATTTGCAAAAAGCGCAAAGCACCCCCGCGCGGTGATCCGCGCTCTGGGCCGGGACAGCCCCCGTTTCGCCGAACCCGCGTCTTCTCGCAAAGCGCTGGCGGTCAGGTTCGGTGCTGGTTGCGACAGGCCGCGATACCCGCCGAGCATGTCCGCCGCGCTCAGGGCAGCGTCACGCAGGCGCTGGCCAAAGGGCGGCGAAAAGCCCCCGGCGGCAGCGGCGCCGCCGGGGCAGTCCAACAGGAAGAATGCGCGGAGGCCCCGCCGCGCCCGGGTTCCCGGTTCCCAACCCGAGGAAAGGGTCATGCGTGCCCGAGACGCCGCGCCCGCTTGCGCGCCCTGATCTTCGCCGAGGCACGCTTTTGCTGTGCCGCGGTCATCGACCGACGCGACCGGCCGCGGCTGATCGAGATCGGGCGCATGAATTCCGAGCGCGCGGTCAGGGAAGCGGACAACAAGAGCCCGCGCGACATGATCGCGAAGGGCGGAATATCGAAGAAACGGTTGAACATGGCGAACCCCGCTACTGGATTGATCGTCGTTCCCCCGGCGCCGGGAGGAGGATGGCGCCGGGGGAACTGCTCGGCCCTGCCCCGGGAGGAGGAGGTGGGCAGCGCCGCATGGGATGGAAAAGGCCGGGCGGCCGTCCCCGCGACCGCCCGGCAGGTGGCCCGCCGCGCGGGACAGGCCCCGGCGGCAGGCGGCAGAGGCCGAAGGACGAGCGGCGATCATCGCGCCACCCCGCCAAGAGTTTTTGCCACAGCGCCCGGGCGACTGCGGGCCGGGCACTCGATGGCCAGCGACCAGCGACGGTGGTAGGCCACCCGCACCGGATCCTCGGGCCACTGGCGCAGCGCCATGCCCGTCTGCCGCGCGACCTCGGCCGCGGCCCGCCGAACCCAGGCGGCAGGCTGGTCAGCCGAGCAGTGATAGACCAGCAGCTGACCCGGGCGCAGATCGGCCACGGCGGCGGCGAGCCGCGCGGCATGGAACTCGGGGGCGGTAACGGACGACAGGTCCAGATCGACCCGGCGCGCGGCATGGCGCAGGGGGCGCGGCTGGGCTGGGGCGGCGACCGGCGCGGCCGGGGCCTTGGGGTCGATCAGGCACAGCCGCCACAGGCCGGCGGCGCCCTTCCCCTCGATCTCCAGCACCAGGCCGACGCTGGCCAGATCCCGCCGCAACCAGCGCACCACATTGGACAGGGCCAGTTGCTGACTGCCGCCATACTCTCGCCCGTAGATCTCGCGCACCAGCTCGGCCGCCGTGCGATCCCGGTCGATCAGCAGCGCCAGCACGTCGCGGCTGAGCGAGCCATGGGACAGCCCCTGCAGCACCATCTGCGCGGGCGCGCGGCAACGGGGATCGGTCAGGGGGGCGGGCATCAGGACACCATGCCCCGGACCTCGACCTCGGCCGCGTCCGGCACCGGATTGTCGGCGTCCAGCAGACCCTCGGCGATCATGGCGATGATCCAGGTGGGGTGCAGGCTCATGACCCGCGTCACCATCACGGCCAGCGCGGCAACGGCCGCAGCAACCTCGACCTCATCGAGGCTCGCGTCGCCGTCGCTGTCCGGTTCGGCCAGCGCCTCGAACAACGCCGCGCGGGCGGCAGTGGTGGCGGCCACAACCCGCTCGTGATCATCGCCCACCATCACCGCACCCCCAGCCGCAGGGCGGCGGCGGCGATCTCGGCCCGCCAGCGCATCATGGCCCAGCTGACCACCCAGCCGTTGGGGCAATGCAGCGCCTCCAGCCAGTTGCGGGCGGTCTGGGGGCGGACCTCGAAGGCCGCGGCGATCACCTCGGGGTCGCCCCCGAAATGATCGCGCAGGAACAACTGCCAGACGCGCGGGAAGCCCTCGCGCCAGGCGCGGGTGCCGGACATCGGCAGCGGGCGCCCCGCCTCGCGATGGCGGCCTCGGCCGTCGAGCGGTGCAAATCCACGGTTTTGAGAGGCGGGCCGCGCCGGGCTCTGGCACGAAGACACCAGGCGCACCGGGGCGCCGTCGATGTCGCCGGGCTGGACGGCGCGAGGAAACGGGGAACGGGTCATGAGCTTCCTTTCAGGCAGCGTCGGAGGGGGTTTGTTCATCCGTCTGGTCTTCGAACCACGACGAAAACGGCACGGCGCCCTCGGTCATCCGGTCGATCCGCAGGGCGAGCTGGCCGGAAATTCCCTTCCGCCCACTCATCAGCGACGACAGATGACCCTCGGTAATGCCGAACCGGCTTGCCCAGGTCCTTTGGCTTTCGCCCGACTGACTGATGAACTCTCGCAACATGGCGAAACTTGTCTCACAGAAACTTTTCCACTGTCAACGGTAAACTTTTCCGTGGGACATGCTTTTCTGTCGGATTATGGATCGGCGCCCCGCGCCGTGGGATCACTGCCGCCATGACCTCAGCGCTGCGCCGATACCTTCAAGCCGAACGCGGGCGCCAGCGGCGCCTGGCAGAACAACTCGAAATCAACGAAAGCCACCTGTCGAACATCGCCACCGGCAAAAAGTCGGCATCCACGGAAATCCTTCGGCGAATCGCGGAACTGACCGGCATTGACCCGGCCGAGCTGCTGGGCGCCGACATGCCGCAGGGCCTGTCCGAACAGGTCACACCCTTTATGCCGCCGCGCGTGGCAAGCGAGACCACGCTTGACGCGATCATCGCGCCGCATGTGCGCAGCCGCGCCATGGTCAAGGTGAATTCCGGTGCGCCGGGCTTCGACATCCGGGCAGGCGATCTGTTGGTGATCGACATGCGCACCGCCGCCAGACCCGGGGACATTGTTCAGGGGGCGGTGCTCGACGGTGATATCGTGGAGACCAGGATCCTGCGCTTCCTGCCGCCCTTTCTGGTCAGTGATGACCCGACCGAACGCCCGATTCCCGAGGCCAGCGTGCGAATTCAGGGGCCGATTGTCGGGCTGATGCGGGGCAGCACGACCTGAGACAGCGTTAGCGGAGGAACCAGTATGACCAAGTATCTGACTATCTGCGCGGCTTTGGCGCTGACCGGCTGCGGATCATTCAGCCATGTCGTGGAAACCTACGGCGACGTCCGAGCGGAATACCACGAATTCGACAACCTTTCGTGGCGCATCATGGACAACCGGGAGCTTGAGCAACTGGTCATCAGTGCATCGCCAGGACGGGCCTTCGGCAATGGTTTTGCGCAAGGCGCAACTTTGGGCCTTTCCGGCCCAGTCGGCGATGACGAGGCCGATTTCCGCGCTGCCGCCGCCTCCTTCCTCGCCCAGCCCGGGCGCGGCTGCACGATCACCGAAGGCACGCGTCTGCAGGTGGGCCTTTACGAATACCGCTACAGCTGTGGAGCGTGACCCGATGCCGATGTATCTATCTGATGATCTTTTCAACTGGTTTATCAGGGCCTTACCTGCACTATTCGATGGAGGCCATTGCCCAAGATGCAACGAGGCGCTGACGCTCAACAAGCAACTTGTCATGCAGATCTGGGACATAACGGGCGGGCAGAATGTGAAGGTGACTATGGCGCCGGCGGCCCGAGTTAGCTGTGGCTGGTGCGGTGCCATTCATTTCTTTGATCTCGAGACGATACGGAAGAGGTTTGCCGAGGCGCAAACCAACACTGGCGAAGTCATCCCGTTCGATCGGCCGAAGTCAGTCTGAGCGCAGCTCAGCTCTGGGGTGAGACTACCGCGATCTGCACTCCAGGATAATGCTTGACGCTGATCTTGACGGGCGTCACCCGCGCGATCTCCGCCCTTATCCAGGCCGCCTGTTCCTGGGTGAAGGGCGGGCGATCTTCCTTCTGACGTACCGACATTACTGATCCTCCTGCCCCGCCATGCGCGGGGCTTTTTCGTTGCGCGCCCAGCAGCACGACCAGACAAGGTCTACCCCAAAACTTTTCTAACTGGCAAGTTTCTTCTTGACAGCAACTTTTCCCTTGGGCAAGTTTCCCGCTACCTAGCGAACAGGAGCCCACCCCATGCCCTACCGACAATCCCCCGCCTCGACCGTCATCGACCGGATGGCCGACCTGACCAACCCCCTGCAACGCCGGGTGCGCTGGGTCGCCATGCGCCGCGCCGCCGCCGCCCGCCGCTTGGCCAGCACCGCGAAAGGTGCTGCGTGATGTTCCGCCACGCTGCACCCCCGCCCCCTGCCACTCGCCTGTCGCGCCAGCAAGCGGACCAGCTTGTCACCGACCTTCGCGCGCTGCAGCAGGTCGAGGATTTGCTCGCGAGGATTGACCAGGACGATGTAGCGGTAGCGCGGAAAGAGTTGGGCAAGTTCATCGTCGCACGCGCGCCGTCCCTCGCGCCGCTCATCTTCACCCGCGACAAGACCTATCCGCAGACGCTGCCGGAAAGCGTCGCCCTCGCCCTCAGCAACAAGACCTATTCGACCGATCTTCTGGAGCGCCTTGGGGGCGCCGCCTTCGAAGGTGCCCGGGGCGCCCTGACCCGTGAGCGCAAAGCCATCGCTGCCCGTCTGGCGCAATGGGTCGAGGTGCAGGCATGACCGCCGATACCTTCACCCGCCTGCGCGACGTGATCCTGGACGGGACCGGCGGCGGGCCGGTGCTGATCGAGCCCGACAGCCGGATTGTCGAGGCGATCCCCGACAGCCTCGACCGGTTCGAGGTGATCCTTGGAGCCGAGGAAGAATTCGGCATCGAGATTTCCGACGCCGAAGCCGAGGCCCTGACCACCGTCGCCGCTTTCGTGGCGCTGATCGACAGCAAGCGGGGGGCCGCGGCATGACCGACAAGCTGACCCCCGCGCGGATTGCCGGGCTGCACCACGACCTCGGGAAGCTCGAAGATCTGGACCGGCTGATTGCGGACCTGAACGAGATCCGCACTACCCCGGCCAACGCCCAGGCATTTGGGGCGGCGATCCGCGCGCACCTCGGGCGCATGCGGATGCATGACGCCCCCGACAATACCGACCTCGGCCTCGCCGCTCTCGACGGGATCATCGCCGGTGTCGCCCTGAAACGCGCCGAGATCGAGGCCCGCACCGCCCCCTACGTGGACAGGGGGGCTGCATGACCGCACTCGCCCGCGCGGCTGGCATCCTCTGCAACGACGCGCGGTTTCAGCGCTTTGTTGCCCAGCGGATCGACCTGCCGACCGGGCAGGCCACTGCATCCGCCGCCGCCGAATACCTGCGGCGCCAGTGCCGGATCGACAGCCGCCGCCAGCTCGATACCGACCCCGCCGCCGCATCCCGCTTCGCCGCCCTGCGCACCGATTTTGACGCCTGGCGCGGCCGCATCGCCACTCCCCGCTGAGGACACCATGACCACGACCCACAGTCTTGCATCGCCGCGCGACGCCCGCCCGGGCCTGATCGCCGACGCCCTCCGCACCCCCGCTGGCCACGGCGCTCTGACCGGCCTGCCCGGCGCGGCCCCGCTGGTCGCCCGCCGCAGGGCGATGGCTGACGCCACGCTCGCCCCCGCCACCCGGCGCCAGGCGGCGCGCTGGCTGCTTTTCAGCGGCCAACCCCAGGACAAGGCCGCCGCGCAAAAGTTCTTGGCGGGCGGAGGCAAGCTATGATCCGGCTTGTCGGCAGGTTCATTGGCGCGCTGATCTTTGGCTGGGCAGGCATCGACTTCCTGCTCCAAGCCTACAAGTTCGCGACCCACGGCGACTTCAGCCATTTCAGTGTGACCTTGGCTTCTGTTGCTGGCGGCCTGCTTTTCATCGAGCGCGCCCTCGATTTTATGAGCGGAGGCCAGCCATGACCGCGCACGCTTTCGTCGGCCGGCATGGCGTCTCGCTGGCCGCGCCGCCCTCGCTCAGGCTGGCGGGTGCCATCGGCCTTGCGCCCGAGGCGCCGCCGCCGGTCGCAGCCCCGGCCGCCCTGCCCCCGGCACCGCCCCCGCTGCCGCGCACGCTCGCTGCCGAGCGGATGCAACCGCGGATGCGCTCGACCCTCGCAGCGCTGGCGCAGGCGCCCGGGCCGATCTTTGCCGCCGACCTGCGGCGGGTGATCGGCGGCGGCCTCGAAAGCGGCACGCTGACATCGCAGCTGGCCCGGCTGGCCGAATGGGGCCTCGCCGCGCGGCAGGGCCGGGCCGAGGGCGGGCGGCTGCTGTGGCAGGTGACCGACGCCGGGCGTGCCTTTGTCGCCGCCTCTCACCCGCCCGCCGATTCCGAGATCCTGCAGGCGGTGCGCGTCATGGCCCGCACCCCCGCGACCGGCCGCTGCTGGTGGACCTCGGCCGAGCCGCGGCGCCCGGATCAGCCCACCACCGCCTACCGGCTGGGCGCCTATTTCCGGCGGCAGGGATCGGCCAGCCTGACCGTTTGCGAGGCCCGCGTGCGCCTCGCCCAGCTTGCCGCTGCCGGGCTGATCCTGCGCGGCACCTGGCGCCGCAACGGCGTGCCTCAGCCCTGCTACTGGCCGCTGCACGCCGCCGAGGTGAGCGCATGATCCCGCCCCGCCCCCGCCCCGTCGATCCCGACGCGCAGTTCATCGAGCCACCCACGACCGGCTCACCGACCGGCGGCCACAAACCGCCCCACGCCCTGCGCGCCGCCCTCCTCCTCGCCGTTGCCTTCGCCCTCGCGCTGGCGCTGGCCCTGCCGCTTTTGACCTGAGGTGCCTCATGGCTGACCGCATTCAGCTTTCCCGCGTCAAAGGCTGGAGGATGCCGCCCAACACCGTGAAGGTGGATCGCAGCACGAGGTGGGGTAATCCCTACCACTGGTCGGAATTCTACCGGCCCGGCGTGAACACGCGCGAGGACGCTTGCACTGAAGCCGCCCTGAGGTTTCGCCGTGCCGTGATCGGCTTCGAATCGAACGGGGCATGGTGCAAACCGCAGGCCCACCCGGACAGCTTTATCGGCAAGATCATCGCCGATGCGCCGACCTTGCTTCGCGGCAAGAACCTCGCGTGCTGGTGCCCGCCCGGTCAGCCCTGCCACGCGGACGTGCTGCTGGAGATCGCCAAGAAATGACCATCCCCCTGCGCGTCCTGATCGGCTGCGAAACCTCTGGCATCGCGCGCCGCGCGTTCGCTGCGCTCGGGCATGACGTCTGGTCATGCGACACCGAGCCCGCCGAGGACGGCAGCAACCGGCACCGGCAAGAGGACATTCGCGACGGCATCCTCGAGGAAGGCTGGGATCTGCTGGCAGTTTTGCATCCGCCATGTACGAGGCTCTGCCGTTCCGGCCGCCGCTGGATGAGCGGGCCGGGCAAATGGACCGAGCCGAAGCAGCTTCCGCAGGGCCGGACATGGGACGACATGCGCGCCGAGTTCGAGGAAGGCGTAAGCATCTTCACGGCCTGCTGGACGGCGCCTATTGAGCGTGTCGCCATCGAAAACCCCGAGATGAATGACCTCGCCCGGGACCGCATGCCGCCCGACCTGCCCGCGCCGCAGATGGTGCAGCCGCACTGGTTCGGGCACCGCGAGTACAAGGTCACCGGCTGGTATCTGCGCGGCCTCGCACCGCTGGTCCCGACCGATCCGCTGCCTGAGCCCGAGCGCGGCTCCGACGAATGGAAGGCGTGGAACCGGGTCCACCGGATGACGCCCGGGCCGGAGCGCGCGCGCCTGCGCAGCCGGTCCTACCCCGGGATGATGAAAGCCGCCGCCCTGCAATGGGCCGGTCCCGCCGCCCACCTCACCCCCACCCAACAGGAGGCCCGCCATGGCTAAGGTCGCATCGACCCCCGAGATCGACGCCTTGGTTGCCGCGAATGCTGTTGTCGCCATCGGCGTGTCTGGTGGCAAAGACAGTCAAGCGGCGGCCTTGGCGACGATGCGGCACCTCGACCGCATGTGGCATACCGGGCCTCGCGTGCTGATCCACGCAGATCTCGGCGTCGTCGAATGGAACGACTCATACCCGACCTGCCAGCGCTTGGCTGATCACCTCGGGCTGGACCTCATCACGGTCCAGCGCAAAGCCGGTGGCCTGATGGAGCGCTGGGAGAGCCGGTGGCGGTCCAGCGTAACCCGCTACCAAGAGCTTTCGACGGTCACGCTGGTGCCCTGTTGGTCAACCCCGGCCATGCGCTTTTGCACGTCTGAGACCAAGACCCACCCTATCACCTCAGAGCTACGCCGCCGCTTCAAGGGCCAGCAGATCATAAACGTGACTGGAGTGCGCCGGGCGGAAAGCCGGGGCCGCGCCAAGGCTACGGTCGCCAGCCCAGATCGGCACGAGAGTTTTTGGAACTGGCGTCCAATTGTCGAGTGGAGCGTCGAGGACGTTTTTTCATGCATCGACGCCAGCGGTCTTACGCCGCATCCGGCCTACAGGGAATTTGGCATGAGCCGGGTGTCCTGCCGCTTTTGCATTATGTCGAACCTCGCCGATCTGTCGGCTGCAACAGCCCAGCCCGAGGCGCACGATCTGTACCGGCGCATGGTCGATCTTGAGGCAGACAGCAGCTTTGCCTTTCAGGGATCCCGCTGGCTCGGTGACCTCGCCCCACATTTGCTTTCCAACGATGCCCGCGCACGGCTCGACGCGGCAAAAGCCCGCGCCGCAGCTCGCGTCTCAGCTGAACAGCGTATCACGCCGGGGATGCTCTACGTGAAGGGCTGGCCCACGAGGATGCTGACCGATGACGAGGCTGACCTCCTTGCGGAGGTTCGGGCAGAGATCAGTGGCCTTTTTGGCTTTCGATCTGACTGCCTCAGTCGCGAAAGCATCCACGAGAGATACGCCGATCTGATGTCACGAAAGGAGGCCCGCCATGCCCGGTGACTGGTACCTCGAACTCATGAGCCCGATGGGCCACTGGTCCCCGCAGCTCTGGGCCGACCAGCCCAGCGTGCAGACCATCCACGGCACCGACTACCTGCGCTCGACCGGCGGCCACAGCCCCCGCGTCCGCGCGGTGCAGGAGGTGCCCGGTCATCTGGCCGGGGCCGGGCTCAAGGCGGTGCAGGCCGCGCTGTCGCCGGATCGGGTGGAGGTCGCGGCGGTCAGCAGCCACACGCAATTGCCGCCGTGGGCATTCGTCAGCGAGAAGGGCGCGCAAGAACTCCAGACGCTGCGGGTCCAGTCATCCGTCGCGCCGGTCGGCCGCGCGCCGATCGAGCTGCTGGCGCGCGTCCCGAGCGACGAATGCGGGTGCCCCGAAGAGCTATGGCGGATCGACGGCATCGACCTGCTTTTCCATTTCGAGGCGGACGGCACCAGCGAGGCTTTCCTGTTCCTCGGCGACGACGAACTGGAAACGGCACTCATTGCCTCGACACTGGATGACCTGCGCGCCAAGGCCTTCGGCTGGTTTGCCGCGGTTACCTCGGCTGAAGACGAGGAAGAAACCCATGGCTGACCGCACCCCCATCGAGTGGGCCGATGCCACCTGGAACCCGATCACCGGCTGCAGCCGCGTGTCCGAGGGGTGCCGCAACTGCTATGCCGAGATCATGGCCGCCCGGTTCAGCAAGCCCGGGCAATGGGGCGAGGGGCTGGCGCAGATCGTGCGCAAGCCGGACGGCAGCGCGGATCACCGCTGGACCGGGCAGGTGCGGCTCAACGACCGCGCGCTGGATCAGCCTCTTCGCTGGCGCAAGCCCCGGCGGATCTTCGTCTGCTCGACCTCGGACCTGTTCCACGAGGGCGTGCCGGATGAATGGCTGGACCGCGTGTTCGCCGTCATGGCGCTGGCGCCGCAACACACGTTCATGGTGCTGACCAAGCGGCCCGAACGGGCGCGAGAATACGTCGCCCCGCGCCTTTTCGAATCCCCGTCGATGCAAGACAGGCTTTGGTCTATCTATCACGCGAGCAGATCGAAGCATGTGCCGGCATGGCCCCTGCCGAACGTTTGGCTCGGCACCAGCATCGAGGACCAGGCGACTGCCGACGCCCGCATCCCGCACCTGCTGGCCACGCCAGCGGCGGTGCGTTTCGTCTCGGCCGAGCCGCTGCTGGGGCCGGTGGATCTTACCGGCTATCTGCCAGATCTCGACTGCGGCGACGGCCTTGACCTTGCGATCGTCGGCGGCGAAAGCGGCCCGGGCGCGAGACCGATGCACCCGGACTGGCCCCGCGCGCTGCGCGACCAGTGCGTTGCGGCGGGGACGGCCTTCTTCTTCAAGCAGTGGGGGGAGTGGGCGCCCGCGACGCACGACCCCGAGCATGGCGGCTACGTGCTGCGACAGACGGAAAAGGTCGGCCCGTTCGATAGCTGGCGCGCGAATGTCTTCGATCCAGATCGCCTCGAAGGGGTCAACTGGCGTCGCCTAGGCAAGAAAGCCGCCGGGCGCCTGCTGGACGGTCAGGTCTGGGACCAGATGCCGGAGGGCAAGGGATGACCAGCGAGACGGAAACCGCCCGCTTCCGGGACTACGTCACCAGCGGCGCATTCACGCTGTCGCTTTCTGCCAGCCAGATCGCAGCCCTTTCGGTCGTCGCCGAGACCGGGGAAACCGGGTGCGGCGGGCACACGATTGGTGCGATGTTTCGCAAGGGCCTCGTGACCTTCATTCGTGGCGATGATGGCAGGCTCGAATACCGGCTGACCGAGGCAGGCGTCTTCGCCCTCAAATTGGCGCGGCTCGCCGGTCTGTCGCAGGGCGACCCCGATCCCGTCGCGCGCGAGCTGGCCGCGCTGCGCGAGCAACTGGATCAGGCGCGGACGGTCGCGCAGCAGTTGGCGGCTGACTGTTGGGATATGAACGCGAGGGTGCAGAAGGCACAGCAAGCGGTGGCCGAGGCGAAGGCGTGGGCCTTCGGGGAGCCCCCGCCCAAGCGCCCCATGGTCACGTTGAAGAACCGGCACCCCGACCGGACCCAGGCGGAAATACTTGCCCACCTCGAGGTTGCCGAGAACTTCCTTCAAGCGCAGGACACCGAGGCGAGGACCTGACCATGGGAACCCCGCGCCTCGCCCCCCTCTTCGCTGGACCGAAAAAGGCCGCCGCGCTGCTGGACATGACGCAGGCGGAATTCCTCTCTCTGGTCGAGGGGGGCGCCCTGCCCAGGCCGGTGCGGATCGGCGGCAAGATCGAGCGCTGGAACATGCGCCAGATCGAGGCCATCCTGACAGGCGAAGCGATGAAGGATGACACGCCCGAATGGTAAAGCGCAGCGTCAAGCCTTACCTCCAGGCCAAGACCGTGAAGGGCCGGACCTATTGGTATTTCCGCCGGGGCTCGGATTATGTCCGCCTTCCGGGCGAGCCCGACACGGCCGAGTTCGACGCGGCCTATTGGGCGATCCGGTCGGGGAAGAAGGCCCGCGCGATCAAGACCACCTATGATGCGCTGATAACCAGCTATTACCAGTCTCCCCGCTTCACACGGCTGGCGCCGGGCACTCGCGCCGAATACCGGCGCACGCTGGAACAGATCCGCGAGAAGAACGGGCCGCGGGATTTCACCGCCTTGCGCCGCCGCGATGTCATCGCCGCCCGGGACAAGTACGCCGAGACCTGGCGCAAGGCGAATGCCATGGTCGAGTGTCTGTCGATCCTCGCCAAGCACGCGATCGACCTCGAATGGATCACGGCGAATCCCGCCTCAGGGGTAGAGAAGCTGACCGGCGGCGAGTATGAGCCATGGCCCCAGGACAAGCTGGAGGCCTTCGAACGCTACTGCCGCGCGCAGGGGCTCACGGCCGAGCTGACCGCCTACATGCTGTGCGTCGGCACCGGCCAGCGGATCGGCGACGTCTGCGGGATGGAATGGGGGGATTTCGACGGCGAATTCATGCGGGTGGTCCAGGACAAGACCGGCGCCCGCGTGTGGATCGCCTGCCCGCGTTTCCTGCGCGACTATCTGGCCGCGCTACCGAAGGCCGGGCGGCACATCCTCGCGAAGAACCTGACCCAGCCACTCGCCAAGAGGCGGGTACAGGAGCGGGTTATGGCCGTGAGAAAGAAGATCGAGGCCGAGCGCTATGTCATCCACGGATGGCGCTACAGCGCCGCCGTTGCGCTGGCCGAAGCTGGGTGCAGCGACAGCGAGATCCAGGCGGTAACCGGCCACAAGACGCTGGAAATGGTGCGCAAGTATCGCGGGCAGGCGAACCAGAAAAAGCTGTCGAAAGCCGCCCAGAACCGCCGGGAACAAAGCGAGGGAAAGATATGACGAAGAAGCCGAGCCTCAACACCATGGATGCCTTTGACATCGCAATGTTCTGGTCGAAGGTCTCTATCCCCAGCAGGCACGATTGCTGGATATGGGTGGGCGCCTACACCGGAAACTATGGAACGTTCCGCGGCGTTCGCGTTCATCGCCTCGCTTGGGAGCTTGCGAACGATAAGACTCTTGGCGATCTACATGCATGTCACAGGTGCGACAACCCGAAGTGCGTGAACCCTGACCATCTGTTCCCGGGCACGCACCAGGAGAACATGCAGGACATGATGGAGAAGAGGGAAAAGCGCCTCCGGGAGCGCGAAGAGAGGTGCCGATTCGAGCCTTGAACGTATCGGGTACGAAAAGGGAAATGTGGAAACTTTCTGGGAAACTCTTTGCGACAGCCACATCTCAGGGCCGTCTGCCAAGTCAAACAGGAGTGAAATTACCGAGCCAATATAACAAGTTAGGATATTTGGTGCGGGTGAAGGGACTCGAACCCCCACGCCAAAGGCGCCAGAACCTAAATCTGGTGCGTCTACCAATTCCGCCACACCCGCACGCGCCGCTTCTAGCAATGCACGCGCCCCCGCGCGAGGGGGAATCGCCGCGAAAACGCGCCAGCAATGCCATATTTGCGCCGCGATTGTCGTCAGATTGGAAACAGTAACCCGGAAAGGATGCCCGATGCTTCCGCAGCTTGCCCCCAGTTTGCCGCCCCTCCCCCTTGCCACCCGCCGCTCGCGTCCGACCGGGCTGTTGCCGGGCACGCTGGTGGAGACCGCCGAGGGGCCGATGCCGGTGGAATTCCTGCTGGCGGGCGACCGGATCCAGACCCGCAACGGGCTGGTGGAGCTGCGCGGGACCTCGGTCCTCGAGGCGCTGAGCGTCGAGGTGGTGGTGATCGACAGCCCCGCCGCGACCGGGGGCGAGGCCGGGGCGCCGTTGACCCTGCCCGCCAACCAGCAGGTGCTGGTCCGCGACTGGCGGGCCATGGTGCTGCACGGTCAGGACGAGATGCTGACCCCGGCGGCCTCGCTGGTCGACGACCTGTTTGTCCGGCGCGAGACGCGGGCGCGGCTGCGGCTGATCCGGCTGCATTTCGACGCGCCGCAGGTGTTCAGCGCCGGCGGGCACGAGATCGCCAGCGCCCGCACGCCGGTCGCCACGCATCAGCGCTGGCTGCATTGAACGGCACCCGTAGGATGGGCAATAGTGCCCATCCTACCCCAGCGCCCGCAGCACCCCCGGCAAGGCCTCGGGCAGATCCTCGGCAATGAGGCCCGGCCCAGCGGCCCGCGCCGCCTCGACATGCAGCCAGGCCGCGGCCTGCGCCGCCTCGAACCCGCCGAGCCCCCGGGCGCAGAGCCCGGCGATCAACCCCGCCAGCACATCCCCGGCCCCCGCCGTCGCCAGCCACGGCACCGCCCGCGCGCCCATGGCCGCATGGACCGCCGCCCGCCCATCCGGCGCGGCGATCACCGTGTCGGGCCCCTTCAGCAGCACGACGCAGCCGGCCCGCGCCGCCGCCGCCCGCGCCTGATCGACCTTGGACCAGCCCGGTCCGGCCCCGCGCGCTGCCAGATCGGGGAAGAGCCGCGCGAATTCGCCGCCATGCGGGGTCAGCACCCAGCCCGGCGGCAGGGGCGCCCCGACCGGCCCCAGCGCCGTCAAACCGTCCGCGTCGACCACCACCGTAGGGTGGGGTCTTACCCCACCGTCCCTGACCACCGCGATCAGCGCTGCCGCCCGCTCCACCCCCATCCCGGGGCCGAGGCACAGCGCGTTGATCCGTGGGTCTTCCAGCAGCGCCGCCAGATCCGCGGCCCCCTCGACCCGGCGCAGCATCAGCGCGGTGATCTGCGCCGCGCATTCCAGCATCGCCGCGCCCGGCGCGCCCAGTGTCACCAGCCCGGCGCCGATCCGCAGCGCCGCCCGCGCCGCCAGCCGCGCCGCCCCGGTGCGTCCCATGCCGCCGGTCAGCACCAGTGCGTGCCCATGGTCGTATTTGTGCCCCTGCGGCTTGGCGAGCAGCGCGCGCAGCCTGTCGGCCGTCAGGTCCGGGCTCATCGCGGCAACCCGATATCGACCAGCGCGACCGGCGTATCCGCCATCAGGTGCAGGGGCTTGAGAGCATGAAAGGTCACGATCAGATCCGCCGGCAGCGGCCGGCGAGCGAGATCCGCGCCGGTATCCGCGTCCCGCCCGCTGGGCACATCCACCGCGACGAAAAACGGCGCCGGGCCCGAAGCCGCATCAAAGAGGCTGTCGATCAGCCGGTTCACCGGCGCGAGCAAAGCATCGAGGGGCGCCCGCTGTCCGATGCCGAACAGCGCATCCACCACCAGCCAGCTCCCCGCCCCCCGCGCCCGGGCGGCCGCCTGCGCGAGCCCGGCATCGTCCAATGTCGCCACCTCGCCCACCGCCCGCCAGCGGTCGCAGGCCGCGCGTGCATCGGGCGGCAGGCGCTCGGGATCGCCGGACAGGAACACCTCGACCGCCCAGCCCCGGGCCGCCAGCAACCGCGCGATCACGAAACCGTCGCCGCCGTTGTTGCCCGGACCGCAGAGAACCAGCGCCCGTTGCGGCCCCTCCCGCATCGAGGGCCAGCGGTCCAGAATCGCCTCGACCACCCCGGCGCCGGCCCGTTCCATCAGCGCCGAACCCGTCGCCGCACCCGACTCAAAGGCCGTTCGCTCGATGGCGCGCATTTGTGCAGATGTCACCAAATCGGTCATTTAGCCCCTCAATCATCCATAACCCGCACATCAGGCGGGCCATTTGCTTGTTTTTTAGGCACGATTAGGCAAAACCTGCCGACAGGCGGGGGAAAACCGGCCTGCGGCAGGCTAGCGGATTGTCGTGCCGGTGTGAACGTGGTCATTGGGCTCCGTGCCCGAACCGGACGGGGGAACCGTGCATGAAAAAGATTGAAGCCATCATCAAGCCCTTCAAGCTCGACGAAGTGAAAGAGGCCCTGCAGGACATCGGGATCCAGGGGCTGTCGGTGATCGAGGTGAAGGGCTTTGGCCGCCAGAAAGGCCACACGGAGCTTTACCGCGGCGCCGAATACGTCGTGGACTTCCTTCCCAAGGTCAAGATCGAGGTGGTGCTGACCGACGACATGGTCGAGGCCGCCATCGAGGCGATCATCGCCGCCGCGCGGACCGACAAGATCGGCGACGGCAAGATCTTCGTCTCGCCCGTCGAACAGGTCATCCGCATCCGCACCGGCGAATCCGGCGAAGATGCCGTCTGATCCTAAACTTCTCTAACAATCCAGGGGACTTAGTATGAGCGTTGAATCAGTTCTCAAGCTGATTGCCGACGAACAGGTCGAATATGTGGACATCCGTTTCACCGACCCCAAAGGCAAACTCCAGCACGTGACCGTCGTGTCGGATCTGGTGGACGAGGACTTCCTCGAAGAAGGCTTCATGTTCGACGGCTCGTCGATCGCCGGCTGGAAATCCATCGATCAGTCGGACATGAAACTGATGCCCGACACCACGAGCGTCTACCTCGACCCGTTCTACGCCGAGAAGACGCTGGCCATCCACTGCGACGTGGTCGAGCCCGACACCGGCGAGGTCTATGACCGCTGCCCGCGCCAGACCGCCAAGAAGGCAGAAGCCTACCTGAAATCCTCGGGGATCGGTGACACCTTCTACGCGGGCCCCGAGGCCGAGTTCTTCCTGTTCGACGACGTGCGCTATTCGGTCACCCCGGCGAAAGTCGGCTATTCGATCGACGCCGATGCTGCGGCCTGGAACACGGATGCCGAATTCGAAGGCGGCAACCTCGCCCACCGCGCCGGCCACAAGGGCGGCTACTTCCCGGTCAACCCGATCGACGAAGCCCAGGACATCCGCTCGGAAATGCTGTCGACCATGAAGTCGATCGGCATGAAGGTCGACAAGCACCACCACGAGGTCGCGACCTGCCAGCACGAGCTGGGCATGATCTTCGGCGGTCTGGTCGAGCAGGCCGACAACATCCAGAAATACAAGTACATCATCCACAACGTCGCCGCCGGCTACGGCAAGACCGCGACCTTCATGCCCAAGCCCATGAAGGGCGACAACGGCTCGGGGATGCATGTCAACATGTCGATCTGGAAGGACGGCAAGCCGCTGTTCGCCGGTGATCAATATGCCGACCTGTCGATGGAAGCCCTGTACTTCATCGGCGGCATCCTGAAGCACGCGAAGGCGCTCAACGCCATCACCAACCCGTCGACCAACTCCTACAAGCGCCTGATCCCCGGCTTCGAAGCCCCGGTTCTGCGCGCGTATTCCGCCCGCAACCGCTCGGGCTGCGTGCGTATTCCGTGGACCGAATCGCCGAAAGCCAAGCGCGTCGAAGCCCGCTTCCCCGATCCCTCGGCGAACCCCTACCTGGCGTTCGCGGCGCTGCTGATGGCCGGCCTCGACGGCATCAAGAACAAGATCCACCCGGGCGAAGCCTCGGACAAGGACCTCTACGACCTGCCGCCGGAAGAACTGGCCCAGATCCCGACCGTCTGCGGCTCGCTGCGCGAGGCGCTGGAGGAGCTGGAGAAGGACATGGACTTCCTGCTGGCCGGCGACGTGTTCACCAAGGACCAGCTCGAAGGCTACATGGCGCTGAAGTGGGAAGAGGTCTACGCCTACGAGCACACGCCGCACCCGATCGAGTACCAGATGTACTATTCCTGCTGATCCCTCAGGATCGAAGGACCGAAGGGGCGCCGCAAGGCGCCCCTTCTGCTTGGGTGACCTCGCATTTGCGTGGGCGCGCTCCGTGGCCTCTTTTGCCCCGGGCGGGCGGGTTGTAGGATGGCCTCCGGCCTGTCGGCCCGGATCGGGAACACCATGAGCAAATATCACCCCCTCGACGTGCGCCACCCCTCGAACCGGGACCTCACGCGCCGCGATTACCTGCTGGATCCGATACCCGCCCGCAGCGCCGCGCCGCAGCCCGCCCGCGCCTCGGGCGCCCGGACGGAAAAGGCCCGACCGGCCGCAGCCGGCGTGCAGCAGCCCGCGGCCCCCTGGTCCAGCACCACCGGCAGAAGCCGCGCCGCCGCCACCCCGGCGACCAGCCCGGCCCCGGGCACCGCCACCCGCCGCGCAGAAAGCGCGCTCGGCGGGCTGATGGGGTTCCTGCGCTCGCTGATCATCTTCGGGATCATCCTGATCGTGCTGGCGCAGCAGACCGACATCCTCGATCCGGTGATCCTGCAGCTGCGCCTCTGGGCGCTGGACCTCGGGTTCCGCCTGCCCTTCTGACCCGGCCGCCGCGCCAACAAGTGTACTGAAATTGTAAGAATTTCAGAGGGGAAGCGAGCGCCACTTTTTGCTATCCTCCCGCCCTGCGTCCCAACCCGGCGCGGCGGAGAAGGGGCACCATGCGCAAGGGATCTGGGATTGCCGGGGCGACCATGCTCTTCGGACCGCGCGACAAGGCGCCCGATCTGGTGCAGGCCATGCAATACCTGCTCGACGACCTGCGCAGCGAGGGGCGGCGCATCGCCGCGATCAAGCTGACCCCCTCGACCCTCCGGCTGCGCACCGACCCCTATGAGCTGGTGCTGACCGTGGCCGAGGCGCCGCTGCCCTTCACCTCGATGCAGGGGCTGCTGCGCCCGCCGATGGGGGACGCGCCGGATTTCGCCCGCGTGCATCTGGGACGGACATTGCGCATCCATCGCCACGCCATGGGGTTCCTGCTGCGCCGCCGCGGCGCACCGATCCTCGACCTGGACGAGGCGATGCGGACATTGGCCGACGAGGGCCGCTTCTGCCTGCTGCCGGTGATCGAGGCCACGTCGCCCTCGATGCTGATCTGGCAACCCGGCGGCCTGGTGCTCACGACCGAGGAATTCCGCCGCGCCGGGGT
>NZ_JAUCCQ010000039.1:0-29661 GCF_034676075.1 Pararhodobacter sp.
TGATCTGCGATCTGTTGCAGAACATGGCGACGGACTGGTTTCACGGCTGGCGCGGTCTGGTCGCCCGGCTCGACCGGATGGTCGGCCCGGAACCGGCCATGCCGCGGAAGTTCCGGCTGGCGAGCCGGGGGGCCGGGGCGGCGCTGCAGCGGGTGCGGGACTGGCCGGCCGAGCGAGTCGTGGTGGCCCATGGGACGCCGGTGGCGCGGGACGGGCAGGCCTTTCTCAACCGGGCGCTGGCGGGGATCGGCTGAGCTGTCCCACGCGTGGGACAGCCCGTCGATCCGAGAGAATCCAAGGGGTTGAGGCCTCCGCTTCATCTTTCGTCAACATTGTCCCATGGGGCGCCGGGCCGAAAAAGCCGGGCTGGGAAAGCGCGCTCCCGCCCGCCCACCCCGCGCGCTTTCCCAGCCCTTTCATTCTGCCGCAAATACGCCCTTCTGGTGCCGACACGTCCACCAGCCGGACGGCGTCAATCGAGCGGTACGCGGGAAGCAGCCGTGCTCCGAAGGGCGTATTTCGGGCAGAATGAAGAGGCGGGCGTCCTGGCCCCTCCCGGGGTCGTGGCCCCCCGTAGGATGGGCGATGCGCCCATCCAGTGGCGGGTGTTCTTGCCGAGGCACGGCCGGGGTGCCACATAGGGTCCATGTTCCAGCCCGTCGAACTGCCTCTGTGGCTTCTGATCCTCATCGTGCTCTTCGCGGCAGTGGCTTTCCTGTCGCATTTCCTGTTCCCCTCGGTCCGCTGGTTCCTGCGCCGCCGGATGGAGCGCGCGGTCGAGGAGCTGAACAAGCGGCTGGAACGGCCGATCCAGCCCTTCAAGCTGATGCGCCGTCATGACCAGATCATCCGGCTGGTCTATGACCCCGAGGTCATGCAGGCGGTCGCCGATTACGCCCGGGACGAGAAGATCCCCCGCTCTGTCGCCTTTGAACGCGCCCGCGCCTATGCGCGCGAGATCGTGCCGAGTTTCTCGACCGCCACCTATTTCGGCTTTGCCATCCGGGTGGCGCGGGGCCTCAGCCGCCTGTTCTACGAGGTGCGGCTGGGCCCGGCCGATGCCCGAACCCTGCGCGGCATCGATCCGAAATCGGCGGTGGTCTTCGTCATGAACCATCGCTCGAACATGGATTACGTGCTGGTCACCTGGCTGGCTGCCGACCGCTCGGCGCTGAGCTATGCGGTGGGGGAATGGGCGCGGGTCTGGCCGCTCAGGGCGCTGATCCGGGCGATGGGCGCCTATTTCATCCGGCGGCGCTATTCCAGCGCGCTCTACCGGGCGGTGCTGGCGCGCTATGTGCAGATGTCGATCGCCGAGGGCGTGACGCAGGCCATCTTCCCCGAGGGCGGGCTCAGCCTGAACGGGGCGGTGGGGCCGGCCAAGAAGGGCCTTCTGCATTACATCGTCCGCGATTTCGAGGTGGCGGGCGAGCAGGACGTGGTCTTCGTCCCCGTGGCGCTGAATTATGACCGGGTGCTGGAGGACGAGGTCCTGGTCAAGGCAGGCCAGACCGGCGACCGGCGCTTCCGGCTGAAGCTGACCGAGGCGGCGGGCTGGTTCTTCTGGATCATCGGCCAGAAGCTGATGCGCCGTCGCTCGACCTATGGCCATGCCGCGGTCTGCTACGGCGAGCCGCTGTCGCTGCGCCAGTATGTGACCGGCCGGCCCGGCGCCTCGACCGAGACGCTGGCCGCGGATCTGATGGGCCGGATCCGGGCGGCGGTGCCGATCCTGCCGGTGCCGCTGGTCGCGGCGGCGCTGGTTCGGGCGGGCGGCGCGGTGGATGCGCCCGATCTTGAGGCAGGCGTTGCGGGCCTGGTGGCCGAGGCGCGCGCCAAGGGGGCAAATCTGCATCTGCCGGAGGCCAGCGCCGAGGGTACGGTGCGATTCGCGACCGAGGCGCTGGTCCGCCATGGTATCGTGCTGCGCGAGGGCGACGGGTTCCGCATCGCCCCCGGACAGGAGGCGATGCTGGGCTATTACGCGGCCTCGGCCCTGCAAAGGCTGGGAGAGCCGGGCGAAACACCCGTCACAGGGACGGTCAGCCTGACGCTGCCCGAAGTGACCGAGACATAAAATTACAATTTCAGAACTCAGGGGATTGCATTGTTGCGTGGCCGATTCTATTGATGCTGCAACTGCCGCATTCTTTCTGCGTTGCGGCGGCATGATCAGGAGAGACAGATGGCCCTCGATGTGAACGCCGGAATCGTCAAGTACGACGCCCCCGAGAAAGACCTCTACGAGATCGGCGAGATGCCGCCCCTGGGCTATGTGCCGCCGAAAATGTACGCTTGGGCGATCCGCCGCGAACGCCATGGCGAGCCGGACAAGTCCTTCGAGGTCGAGGTCGTCGATACCTGGGAGATCGACAGCAACGAGGTTCTGGTCCTCGTGATGGCCGCGGGTGTCAATTACAACGGCGTCTGGGCCGGTCTGGGCGTGCCGATCAGCCCCTTCGACGGCCATAAGCAGCCCTATCACATCGCCGGGTCCGATGCCTCGGGGATCGTCTGGAAGGTCGGCGACAAGGTGAAGACTTGGAAGGTCGGCGACGAGGTCGTGATCCATTGCAACCAGGACGACGGCAACGACGAGGAATGCAACGGCGGCGACCCGATGTTCTCGCCCTCGCAGCGGATCTGGGGCTACGAGACGCCGGACGGCTCCTTCGCCCAGTTCACCCGGGTGCAGGCGCAGCAATTGATGCCGCGCCCCAAGCATCTGACCTGGGAGGAATCGGCATGCTACACGCTGACGCTGGCCACCGCCTACCGGATGCTCTTCGGTCACCATCCGCATGAGCTGAAGCCCGGGCAGAACGTGCTGGTCTGGGGTGCCTCGGGCGGGCTGGGGTCCTTCGCGATCCAGCTGATCAACGCGGCGGGTGCCAATGCGGTCGGGGTCATCTCGGACGAATCGAAGCGGGAGTTCGTCATGGCGCTGGGCGCCAAGGGCGTCATCAACCGCAACGATTTCAAGTGCTGGGGTCAGCTGCCGACGGTCAACAGCCCCGAATACAACGAATGGCTGAAGGAAGCGCGCAAGTTCGGCAAGGCGATCTGGGACATCACCGGCAAGGGCGTCAGCGTCGACATGGTGTTCGAGCATCCGGGTGAATCGACCTTCCCGGTCTCGGCGCTGGTCTGCAAGAAGGGCGGCATGGTCGTCATCTGCGCCGGCACCTCGGGCTTCAACTGCACCTTCGACGTGCGCTACATGTGGATGCACCAGAAGCGCCTGCAGGGCTCGCATTTCGCGCATCTCAAGCAGGCGTCGGCCGCCAACCGCCTGATGATCGAGCGCCGGATCGACCCCGCCATGTCCGAGGTCTTCCCCTGGGCCGAGATCCCGCAGGCGCATGTGAAGATGCGCAAGAACCAGCATAAGCCGGGTAATATGGCGGTGCTGGTGCAGGCGCCGCACACGGGGCTTCGGACCTTCGAGGATACGCTGGAAGCCAGCCGCCGCTGACCCCTCGCAGCGCGCGCGGGAGACGGGGCTGCCCTGAAAGGGGTGGCCCCGTTGCCCGTTTCCGCGGCGTCCCGGGTGTGGTGCAACGATTTCTCAACCATGTCTGCCCAACCTGCTCCGGACGCGGAAAGGAGCGCCCGGGGTGACGCACGAACGGATGATTCGGGATCTTGAGGTCCTGCGGCTCTATGCCCGCGAGAACGGGTTGCCGGCGCTGGCCGAGCATCTGGATCAGGCCGTGCTGCTGGCGATGACCGAAATCGCCAACCGGCGGGAGGGCAGCGGCGCCCCGGCCCCCCGACATTGACGGGTCTGTCGCCGATTGCAGCCGCCCCGGCCCGGGCATAGCCTGCGCGAAAACCGCGTCGAGGGTCCTTCCGTGCTGCGCTATCCCGATACTTATTATTCCCGCACCCTGGCCGAGCATGGCGAGCGACCGGCGCTGAACGGGCGGCTCTCTGTCGATTGCGCGGTGGTGGGCGGCGGCTTTGCCGGGCTCTTCACCGCGCTGGGCCTGGCCCGGGGCGGGATGCGGGTGGCGGTGCTGGAGGCGGAAGCGGTCGGTTTCGGCGCCTCGGGCCGCAACGGCGGGTTTGTCAGCGACGGCTTCGCGGCGGGCGATGCCTCGATCCGCCGCCGGGTCGGCGCGGAGCATGCGGCGGCGTTGCAGGACCTCTCGGCCGAGGGGGTCGAGATCATGCGCGGGCTGGTCGAAAGCGGCCGCATTCCGGGCGCGGCCAAGGTCGACGGGCTGCTGCGGCTTCGCCGCTTCGACCGGGGCGCGGATCTGGCGGCGCAGGCGGGGCCCGATCTGGCGTACCTGGACCGGGAGGCCATCGAAAAGCGCCTTGTCTCAAGCCGTTACCGGCACGGGCTGGAAGAGCGGCTGGCCTTCCACGTCCATCCGCTGAACGTCCTGCGGGGCCTTGCCGCCGAGGTCGAACGCGCGGGCGGCGTGATCCATGAGGCGAGCCGGGTCACCGGCTGCGACCTGAGCGGCACGGTGAAGCAACTGACCACCGAGGGCGGAAGGGTCGAGGCGCGCGAGGTGGTGATCGCCACCGGCGGCTATACCGAGGGGCTGGTCCCGGCGCTGCGGCGGGCGATGCTGCCGATTGCCACCTATGTCATGGCTTCCGAACCCGCGCCGGAGTTGCTGGCAAGTGCCATCCGCACGCCGATGGGCATCGGCGACGACCGCCGCGCGGGGGATTATTACCGGCTGGTCGAAGGCGGCGCGCGGCTCTTGTGGGGCGGGCGGATCACCACCAGGGCGGCGGATGTGCCGGGGATCGTGCGGCAACTCAGGGCCGAGATGACCGGCGCCTATCCGCAGCTTCAGGGCCTGAAGACCGAGGTCGCCTGGTCGGGCCTCATGTCCTATGCCCGCCACCGGATGCCGATGGTCGGGCGGCTGGGCCCCGGGCTCTGGCATTGCTACGGCTTCGGCGGGCACGGGCTGAACACCACGGCCATCGGCGGCACGGTGCTGGCCGAGGCGATGCTGGGGCGAAGCGACCGGCTGGCGCTGTTCGCGCCCTTCGGCCTCGATTGGGCGGGCGGGCCGCTGGGGCTGGCCGCGGCGCAGGGCACCTATTGGGCGCTGCAGGTGCAGGATTGGTGGCGCGAGCGGGGCTGAGGATGGGCGAATCGCCCATCCTACGAAATGTTCCCTTTTCGTTCCATTCGGTCTAGGCTGGCCCGATCAGCGGGAGCGAGCCATGGACCAACGCGCGAAATTTGAGACCTTCAAGGCGCTGCACGCAGGCGAGGGCGCCTTTGTCGTGGGCAATCCCTGGGACGCGGGCTCGGCCCGGCTGCTGGCCCATCTGGGGTTCGAGGCGCTGGCGACGACCAGCGCGGGCTATGCCTTCTCGGTCGGGCGTCGCGATTCCTTCGCCGGGCTCAGCCGCGACGAATTGCTGGAGAATGCCCGCCAGATCGTCGAGGCCTGCGACCTGCCGGTGAGCGCCGATCTGGAAGACGGCTTCGGCGCCGCGCCCGACACCTGCGCCGAGACGATCCGGCTGGCGGCGGAGATCGGGCTGGTCGGCGGCTCCATCGAGGATGCGACGGGCGATCCCGAGGTGCCGATCTTCGACCTGGCCCTCGCGGTGGAGCGGGTGCGGGCGGCGGCCGAGGCGGCGCGGGGCCTGCCCTTCCTGCTGACCGCGCGGGCCGAGAATTTCCTCTGGGGCCGGGCGGATCTGGGCGACACCATCGCCCGGTTGCAGGCCTTTTCCGAGGCGGGGGCGGATGTGCTCTATGCCCCCGGCCTGCCGGATCTGGCGGCGATCCGCACCCTCTGCGCCGAGGTGGACAAGCCGGTCAACGTGGTGATGGGGCTGACGGGCCCGCGCTATTCGGTGGCGGAACTGGCCGGGGCCGGGGTGCGGCGGATCAGTGTCGGCGGCTCCTTCGCCCGGGCGGCCTTTGGCGGGTTGCGCCGCGCCGCCGAAGAGGTGCTGGGCGCGGGCACCTTCGGCTATGCCGACGAGGCCATGTCGGGGCGGGAACTGACCGCGCTGATGTCGGACGCACGGCCGCCAATCCGGGTTTCCGGGCCGTCCTAGGGGCTGGCGCGGGCGGCGGGGGTCTGCCGGACCCGGGCGAAAAATTGCGGGGCGATTGAACCATGCGGGGGGCCGGGGCGACCCAAGGGCACTCACGCTGTGAGTTTCATTTCAACCAAAGGATACTTTGCATGATTCGTTACATTGCCATCGCCACCACCCTCACCCTCGGCATCTCCACCGGCGTCAGCGCCGCCCATGCCGCGCCGATTACCACGCTGGAACAATGCTATACCGCCGTGATCAACTGGTGCAACGAGACCTTCCCCGACCATGCCGATCAATGCGGCAGCTCCTCGGGGCTGGACGATTGCGACGAGGAATTCGGCAACCAGACGGCCGCGACCCCGGCCCGCGCCTATCTGCGCAATGGCCCCGCCGTGCCGCCCCGCACCTTCGAGCGCCTGCTGGCCGGGGCGCGGACCATGCGCGTGACGCGCTGATCGCAGGGCTCTTCGTGCCGCCGGATCCCGGGTGTCTGAACCCGGATCCGGCGGCTTTACTTTGCCGCGCGGCCGGTGTCCAAAAGCGGCATGATGACGCCCCTCGTTGCCGGGTTCCTGACCGGCCTGTCCCTGATCGCGGCCATCGGTGCGCAGAATGCCTTCGTGCTGCGGCAGGGGCTCCGGCGCGAGCATGTCGGCGTGGTGGTGGCGCTCTGCGCGCTGTCCGACGCGCTGCTGATCGTCGCCGGGGTGGCGGGGTTCAACACCATGGCCGAGCGGCTGCCCTGGCTGGAGCCGGTGATGCTGTGGGGCGGGGTGGTGTTCCTCATGGTCTATGGCGCGCTGCGGTTCCGGGCGGCGCTGCGCGGGGGCGAGGGGCTGGCGGTCGCCGGGGGCGGGGCGGTGCCGCTCAGGCGGGTGGTGCTGACCTGTCTGGCGCTGACCTGGCTGAACCCGCATGTCTACCTCGATACGCTGGCGCTGCTGGGGGCGCTGTCCTCGCACTACGCGCCGTTCGAGGGCTGGTTCGGGGCGGGGGCCGTGCTGGCCTCGCTGAGTTTCTTCGCCGCGCTGGGCTATGGCGCGCGGCTTCTGGCGCCGGTGCTGGCGCGGCCGGGCGCCTGGGTGGCGGTCGAGGCGCTGATCGGCGCGGTGATGTGGATGATCGCAGCGAGCCTGGTGGTGCAGGCTCTGACCTAGGAGGACGGGATGGGTGAACACAGCTATGGCAGCCGGATCCGCTGGACCGGCAACACCGGCGAGGGGACGGCGCATTACCGCGCCTATACCCGTGACTGGGAGGTGGCGGTGCCGGGCAAGCCGGTGATCCCCTGTTCCAACGATCCCTTGCTGGGCGGCAACAAGGGGTTGATGAACCCGGAGGATCTGCTGCTCAGCGCTTTGGCCGGGTGCCACATGCTGTGGTATCTGCATCTGGCCTCGGAGGCGGGGATCGTGGTCACCGCCTATGAGGACGATCCCGAGGGGATCGGCGAGGTCGGGCGCGGTGGCGCCGGGCGCTTCGTCAAGGCGGTGCTCAGGCCGCGGATCGTGGTGAAGCCGGGCGCCGATCTGGTGGCGGCCGAGGCGATCCATCACCGCATCCACGAGGTCTGTTTCATCGCCCGCTCGGTGGCGTTCCCGGTCGAGATCGAGGCGGAATTCGTCGTCGAGGGGTAGGGGGCGGTGCGTGCGAGCACGCATCCTGCGGGCGGCGGAGAAGAGCGTATTTTTGGCAGAATGAAGGGGCGGGCGTCGGGTCTGAGGGCGGGGCGTCTTTGCGGCACGGTGAGGGGGGGGCGGGCGCGGTCAGGCGTCCTGCGCGGGATCGACGGCGAGGGCCTTGCGGGCGAGGGACAGGAAGGCGGTGCGTTCCTCGGGCGAGAGGGGGCCGAGGATCTGTTCCTGAAGGGCGCGGACCACGGGCAGGAGGGCGGCGAAGACCGCCTCGCCCTCGGGCGTCAGGCGGACCTCGCGGGCGCGGCGGTCGCGGGCGCTGACGCTGCGCGCCACCCAGCCCTTGCCGATCAACCGGTCGATCACCCCGCCGATCGTCGCCCGGTCATAGGCGATGAGGGCGGCGACCCCGGCCTGGTCGATGCCGGGATGGCTGCGGATCGCGTCCATCGCCGCGAATTGCACCGAGGTCACGTCGAAACCCGCCTCGCGCGCATGCTGGCCGAAGACCTGAGTCGATTGCTGATGCAGGCGCCGGATCAGGTGTCCGGCCATGGCATAGGCTTCCATCCCGCGTGCTTCCCTTCCCGGTTTGCCTGTCCGGACAGTAGGTTGCAGCGAATAGAATGTACACATATCTTTTTCCTTGCTGGAAATGATATGTGTAGCTATTAATTCCCTTCATCGCCAGTCGGGCGCCGAGGGAGAGAGACATGCAGTACCACCGCAACGGATTTCGCGCCGGCGACCCCGACATTCTGGCCCCGGGGCCGCGGGTGCATGATCGCAGCGCCGGTCTGCCGCGCGCGGTGGATGTGCTGATCGCCGGCTGCGGCCCGGCTGGCCTGTGCCTCGCGGCGCAGCTGGCGCTGGAGCCCGGCATCCACACGATGATCGTCGAGCCGAAGCTGGGACCGATCGAGAAGGGGCAGGCCGACGGGATCTCGGTCCGGTCGATGGAGATGTTCGGCGCCTTCGGCTTTGCCGAGAAGATCAGCCGGGAAGCGGTCTGGATCAACGAGACGACCTTCTGGACGCCGGGGGGCGCGGGGATCCAGCGGGTGGCGCGGGTGCAGGACGTGCCGGACGGCATGTCCGAGATGCCGCATGTCCTGATCAATCAGGCGCGCATCCATGACATGTATCTGGATATCATGAAGAATTCGCCGACCCGGCTGGTGCCGGATTACGGGCTGAAGGTGGCGGATCTGGTGGTCGGCACCGAGGGCGAGTACCCGGTGACGGTGACGCTGGAACACACCGCCCCGGGGCGCGAGGGCGAGACCGAGGTGGTGCGGGCCAAGTATGTGGTGGGCTGTGACGGGGCCCGATCCTCGGTCCGCCGGGCCATCGGCGGGGCCTTGCATGGCGATGCGGCGCATCATGCCTGGGGCGTCATCGACCTGCTGGCGGTCACCGATTTCCCCGATTGGCGGATGAAGGCATTCGTCCGGTCGGAGGCCGAGGGCACGCTGATGGTGCTGCCGCGCGAGGGCGGGCATCTGGTGCGGCTCTACGTGGAGCTGGACCGGCTGGGCGAGGATGAGCGCGCCGCCGACCGGGGGATGGACGACAGCCACATCATCGCCAAGGCGCAGCGGATCTTCGCGCCCTACAAGCTGGAGGTGAAGGAGGTCGTCTGGTGGTCGATCTATGAGGTGGGCCACCGGCTGACCGACAAGTTCGACGACGTGCCGGAGGGCGAGGTCGCCACGCGCGCGCCCCGGGTGATGCTGGCGGGCGACGCCTGCCACACGCACAGCCCCAAGGCCGGGCAGGGCATGAACGTGTCGATGGGCGACACGTTCAACATGGGCTGGAAGCTGCGCCATGTGCTGACCGGGCGGGCGGCGCCCTCGCTCTTGCATTCCTATACCGAGGAGCGGCGGGCAGCGGCCAAGGGCTTGGTGGATTTCGACCATGAATGGGCGCGGATCGTCGGCGCGAAGACGCATGACGACAAGGCGGGGGAATTGCCGGTGGTGGCGCAGGCCTTCGTCCACAACCTGCCCTTCACCTGCGGGTTGACCATCCAGTACGGCGAGTCGCTGCTGACCGGCAGCGCGGCGCATCAGGCGCTGGCGCCGGGGTTCGATCTGGGCAAGCGCTTCCATTCGGCGCCGGTGATCCGGCTGGCGGATGCCAAGCCGATGGAGCTGGGCCATTGCATCGAGGCGGATGCGCGCTGGCGGCTCTTCGCCTTCGCGCCCGAGGGGGATGGGGGCCAGCCGGGCGGGGCGGTGGCGGCGCTCTGCGACTGGCTGGAGCAGGACCCGGCCTCGCCCGTGCTGCGGCACCGGCGGGAGGGGGACGACATCGACGCGGTGATCGACGTGCGGGCGGTGTTCCAGCCCGGGTTCCGCGAGCTGGACTACGGGGCGATGCCCGCGCTGCTCAGGCCGCAGGGCGGGGCGCTGGGGCTCAGGGATTACGAGAAGGTGTTCTGCGTCGATCAGCGCGGGGTGAACATCTATGACGCCCGTGGCATCGACAAGGCGCGGGGCTGTCTGGTGGTGGTTCGGCCCGATCAATACGTGGCGCAGGTGTTGCCGCTTTCGGCGCGGGAGGAACTGACCGCGTTCTTCGGCGGGTTTCTGGTGTGAGGCGCAAGGTGGGATGAAATCCCACCCTACGGGGCGGGGGGCGGTGCGTGCGAGCGCGCACCCTGCGGGAGGGTGGGAGGACGTGACATTGCCGCGTCCGCGGCGGCGATGGTGCGTGCAAGCACGCAGCCTCCGGGGTGGCGCACAGAGGGGTCGGTTGACCTTCGCCCGCCCGGGTGGCTTGCTGGCGGGGTCCAGAAGCCGAGGCCCCATGTCCCACGATCCCTATCGCCACCACCCCGGCCTCAGGGGCAAGATCCGCCCCGCCGCCGAGAGTGTGTTCCGCACCCTGGATGTGGCGGATTTCGACGCGCGGGCGGTGGCGGCGGGGATGCCCGCCGACTGGCGCACGCCCGATGACCAGCGCGAGGCGGCGCGGGCCGCCTTTCTGGAGGAACGGCGCGGGCGGGATCTGTGGATCTTCGCCTATGGCTCGCTGATGTGGGATCCGGGCGTCGAATTCACCGAGGTGCGCCGCGCCTTCACCCCCGTCTATGCCCGCAGCTTCTGCCTGTTCGATCAGGGCGGCCGGGGCTCGGCGGCGCAGCCGGGGCTGCAACTGGCGCTGGACGAGGGGGCGGGCTGCGAGGGGCTGGCCTTTCGCATCGACGCTGCGGTGCTGGACGGCGAGACCTTTGTCCTCTGGCGCCGCGAGATGATCGCGCCGGCCTATCGCCCGGTGATGCTGCCGCTGGAGACCGGTCCCGGACCGATCGAGGCGCTGGGCTTCGTCGCCGACCATGGGACCGAGCATATCGTCACCGGCATCCCGATGGCGGAAAAGGCCCGGATGATCGCCACGGCCTCGGGCTTTCTGGGCAGCAATTTCGACTATCTGGCGGGCACTCGGGCGCAGCTGGCGGGACTGGGCGTCAGCGATCCCTATGTCGATGACCTCTATGCGCGGGTGATGGCGCTGCGGGGCTGACCCCCGCCCGGCGCCCGCCCGATTCCCCCTCAGAACCCACGCGGCCCCTTGGGGGTGAGCGGCGCTTCGGCGCCGGGCGCCTGCTGCCGCGGGAATGGCAGTTTTTAGCACTTTTTTGTCCGCGTTGGCATAATCCAATGCCGCATCTTCGATGTTACATTTTCACGACAAGCCCAAGGGAAGCGCCCGCCAGCCCCTCGCCGGGGCCGAATGACAGGGGCGCAAGGGTCCACCATCATCGGGGAATGACGCCATGACAGCCGTGCCATTGGATGCCACAAACATCCGGATCCTGAACCAGCTTCAGCAAGACGCATCGCTGACCAATGTCGAACTGGCCTCGCGCATTCACCTGTCGCCCTCGCCCTGTCTGTCGCGGGTGAAATTCCTGGAACAGAACGGCGTGATCGAGCGGCGCGTGGCGCTGCTGAACCCGCAGGCGCTGGGGCTGAGCGTCAATGCCTTCGTCCGCGTGCGGCTGTCGCGGCACAGCACCGATGTGGTGGAGCGCTTCGCCGCGGCGATCAGCGACATGGACGAGGTGATGGAGCTCTATCTCATGTCCGATTTCGATTATGTGCTGCGGGTCATGATGCGCGATATCGACGCGCTGGAGCGCTTCGCCACCGCCCGCGTCTCGCGGATCGAGGGGGTGGAGCAGGTGAAGACCGATATCGTCCTGCGCAAGCAGCGCCACAAGACCGCGCTGCCGATCCATCGCACCACGGCCGATCTGACCATGGTGTCGGACAGCTACCCGCGCGCGGCCTATTGATCCGCCATGAACGCCCTGCACCCCTCCCTGCGGGTCGAGGACCTGTCGCCCCGGCTGACTGCGCTGACCCTCGACCGTCCGCCCGCCAATGCCCTGACCAGCGACCTGATCGCGGCGATCACCACCACCTTCCGTGACCTCGCCCAGCGGGCCGAGCCGCCGGTCGTCCTGCTGGCGGCCGAGGGCGAGCGCTTCTTCTGCGCGGGCGGCGACATCAAGGAGCTGGACGGGACCGAGCCCGGCCACGCCCTCGCCCGGATGGAGAGATTCCACCACATGCTGCTGGCGCTGGGCGCCTATCCCTCGGCCATCGTCGTCGCCGTCCGGGGCTATGCCGCCGGGGGCGGGCTGGAACTGGCGCTGATGGGCGATGTGGTGATCGCGGGCGAGGGGGCGCGGTTCGGCTTTCCCGAGATCAACAACGGCCTGATGCCCGCCATCACGGGGATCCGCCGCGCGGTGGCGATCCTCGGGCGGCAGACGGCCTTCGACCTGCTGTCGAGCGGGCGTTTCCTGACCGCGCCCGAGGCGCGGGCGCTGGGGCTGGCGCAAAGCGTGGTTCCCGATGCCCTGGTCCTGGCCCGCGCCACCGAGGCGGCGACCGGGCTGGCCGCGAAGGATCCACTGATCCTGGGGATCATGAAACGCGCGGTGCAGGGCGCAGATCCCGCCGAGGCCGAGACGATGCGCCGCCGGACGCTGACCGAGTTCCGCAAGATCCTCACCCGGCCGGCGGCGGTCGAGGCCCGGGCGCGGTTCCTCGCCAAGGACAGGGTCTGAGCGATGGAGGCTCCGGTCCACGTCCTCGAACGCCTGACCTCGCCCGAGATTGCCGCGGCGATCGCTGCCGGTTGCACCCGGGCGCTGGTGCCCTGCGGTGCCATCGAACAGCACGGCCCGCATCTGGCGCTGCGCATGGATGCCGACCATGCCGAGGCGCTGGCGCCGCTGATCGCCCGGGGGCTGGGCGGCGCCTTCATCGCGCCGAGCATCGCCGTGGGCTGTTCCAGCCATCACCTGGCGTTCAGCGGCACGATCTCGTTGTCCGAGGCCACGTTCACCGCGATCTGCCGCGACTATTGCACCAGCCTGCTGCGGCACGGGATCACGGAAATCTTCTTCTATTCCGGGCATGTCGGCAATTTTCCGGTGCTGGAGAATGCTCTGCCCGGCTTGCGGCAGGCGGTGCCCGGGGCGCGGGTCGAGGCCTTCACCGACTCGACCGCCTGGCTCGGCTGCTGGGCCGAGGCGGTCGCCGCCGCGGGGGGATCTGCGGCCAGCGTCGGCGGGCACGCCGATATCGCCGAAACCTCGCTCATGCTGCATATCAAGCCCGAGGCGGTGCGCCCCTCGCGGATCGAGGCCGGGCGCCTGGGCCTGATGACCCGGGCCGAGCTGGACATCATGTGGCGCGACGGTCTGCCCGCGGTCAGTCCGAACGGCATTCTGGGCGATGCCCGCGGTGCGAGCGCCGACATCGGCGCTGCCTGTCTGACGGCCATTGCCGGGCTGATCCTGGCCGAGTTCACGGCAAAGGCCTGAGCCGGGCGCCGCGCCTGCGGCGGATCATCGACCGACCGGGGGCGCCCGTGTTACAAGGTCCGTGTGACAAGGAATGCCACAGCGGCAGAGCACGCGTCCCCTAGGCCAACCTTCGGAGGTCGCCCGATGGACAGCTATCAGCAGCAGGAAATCGAGCATGAGGACCATGCCTGGACCCTGCGTGAGCGCAACCCGGCGCTCACCCTCAGCTATCCCAATGTCGACCCCGACCGCATCGACACCCCGGTCTTCGCCATCCGACTGGGGCGCGGTCCGGCCGATGACGAATTGCCGCTGCACAGCCATCGCAAGGGCCAGCTGGTCATCGCCGAGAATGGCTCGGTCACCTGCCGGGTCGAGAACGGGATCTGGATGGTGCCGACCTTCGGCGCCTTCTGGGTGCCGGGCGGCATCGCCCATTCCAACTCCGTCTCGCCCAATGGCAGCGTGATCTGCGTCTTCGTCGATGGCGAGGTCTCGGGCCTGCCGCGGAAATGCTGCACGCTGGGTGTCACACCCCTGATGCGGGTCATCACCGAGGCGCTGACGCAGCGCTCGGTCCGCTATACGCCCGACAGCCCCTCGGGCCGACTGGCGCAGGTTCTGATGGATGAATTCGCCAAGGCGCCGACCAGCGACCAGCATCTGCCGATCTCGTCCGATCCGCGGCTGCTGGAGGTGGCGGAGCATCTGCTCGCCGATCCCGCCGACCGGCGGACGGTGGCGGAATGGGCGGCGGAACTGGCGATGAGCGAGCGCAGCTTCGCCCGCTGGGTGGTGCGCGAGACCGGGCTGACCTTCGGCCAGTGGCGGCGCCAACTGCACGGGCTGGTCGCGCTGGAGCGGTTGTCGGCGGGCAGCAGCGTGCAGATCATCGCCCAGGATCTGGGCTACGAATCGACCAGCGCCTTCATCACCATGTTCAAGAAGGTGTTCGGCGATTCCCCGCGGCGCTATCTGCGGCGCATCGAGGCGACCGGCGATCTGGGCGGCAGCACCTCGCTCGCCTGAGGCGCGGCGCCCCCGACTACCCCCCGTATTTCCCGTCACCAGCCCCGGTCCCGTCCGACCGATTCGCCTTGCCGCAGGCCGTGCCCGAGGCCGGTTTTGGGGCCCCGGTACAATCCACTCGACCCCCCGCGCCTGGCCCGTTTTTGTGCTGCGGCCTGTCCGGCGGGTGGGGCAGTTCGGCAGCACCTGCGGCGCGCTCGGGCGTAGCATCTGAGCAACGGAATAACGCTTGGAAGGTGAGCCATGACGCTAAAATTCGGTTTCTGGTCAGAGCAGGAGACGCAGGTCGGCCATAGCTACGCGCGGCGGCTGCACGAGCTGGTCGACGAGGCGGTCTTCGCCGAGAAGATGGGCTTCGACTTCGTCTCGCTCTCGGAACAGCATGTGGCGCTGGGCGGCATTTCCAGCTCGGCCCCCGAAGTGGTCTATGGCTATCTGGCAGCCAAGACCTCGCGCATCCGGCTGCGTCCGGCGGTCACGCTGATGCCCAAGAACTTCAACCACGCCCTGCGCTCGGCCGAGCGGCTGGCGGTCACCGACATCCTGTCGAACGGCCGGATGGAATTCTTCGCCGGACGCTCGAACACCACCATCGCCATGCGGGCCTTCAACGTCGAGGCGGCCGAGACCCTCTCGCAGATGGAAGAGGGGCTGGCGCTGATGAAGGAGGCGATGTCGAAGGACATCTTCAAGTTCAGCGGCAAGCATTACAACGTCCCGCCGCGCATGCTGGTGCCGAAGCCGCTGCAAAAGCCCTATCCGATCATGGGCATCGCCGCGACCAGCCCCCGCAGCCACGTCTATGCCGCCGAACAGGGCATGGCCTGCCTGTCGAACAATTTCTATTCGGGCTGGGAGAAGCAGGCGGAATACATCGCCCTCTACAAGGACAATTGGAAGCGTGACGAGAACGGGCCGCTGCAGCGTCCCAGCCTCGGCATTCCGCTTTTCCTCGGCATCGGCAAGACCGATCAGGAGGCGAAGGACAATTACGCCGAACCGCTGATGAATTACGCCAGGATCTCGACCGACGCCTATCCGCGGCTGGCCAAGATCGCCGACGATTACAATTACTTCTCCGAAGGGCTGGAAGGGCTGCAGCGTGCGGCGACCGACTGGGATTATCTGGTCAACGACTCCGGCACCACGCTCTGCGGCAGCCCCGATACGGTGATCCGGCAGCTGGAGCGGATCGTCGACATGGGCGTCGACGAGGTGCTGTTCCACCTCGATTCCGTCTCGCATGAGATGATCATGGACGCCATCGACATGGTGGGCAAATACATCATCCCGCATTTCAAGGACCGCAACAACGTGGTGCGGCCGACGGACGAAATCCTCAACACCATCCGGGGGATGCGCGATGCGTAAGGAACCCGAATTCATCACCGTCGAGCACCGCGGCGAAGGCGTGGCGGTGCTGACGCTGAACCGCCCCGAGATCCTCAATGCCATCAACTGGCAGATGCACGAGGAGATCGAGCTGGCACTTTACGACCTGGACCTGGACCCCTCGGTCAAGGCGGTGGTCCTGACCGGCGCCGGGCGCGGCTTCTGTTCGGGCGGGGACCAGAAGGCGGTCGATACCGGCATGCCCTCGGTCACCCGCGGTGGTCGGCATATCGTGCGCAACATCCTTGAGCTGGAAGTGCCGATCATCGCCGCGGTCAACGGCGTGGCCGTGGGTCTGGGCGCGACGCTGGCGCTTTATTGCGACGCGGTCTTCGCCCAGCCCAGCGCGCGCTTCGCCGATACCCATGTCAACGCGGGCGTGGTGGCGGGTGATGGCGGGCAGGTCATCTGGCCGATGCTGATGGGTCCGATCCGGGCCAAGCATTACCTGATGACCGGCGCCTTCCTGTCGGCCGAGGAGGCCTTCCAGCATGGCATGGTGACCAAGCTGGTGCCCGAGGGCACCGTGCTGGACGAGGCGATCCGCTACGCCGAACTCCTCGCCTCGGGTCCGCCCGAAGCGATCAAATGGACCAAATACGCGGTCAACAAGCTGATCAAGGATCAGGTCCAGCTGGGCCTCGATATCGGGCTGGCGCTTGAGGCGCTGACTTTCGATCTGCCCGGACGGCGCGAGGCGGCTGCCGCCTTCGCCGCCAAGAAGAAGCGTTACGCCGAATAACCCCGGCACCCGTCGGCCTTCGCGGTTCACGCGAAGGCCGCAGAGGATCCCATCATGACTTTGGTACGACCCCTTCAGGGCCGCTCCGAGCCTGTCTCGGCCGAGGCCTTCCGCGCGGCGATGCGCAATCTCGCCGGTGGCGTCTCGATCATCGCCACCGGCCGGGGCGAGGATCGCCGCGGGCTCACCGTCACGGCGGTCACCGCCGTCACCTCGACCCCGCCGATGCTGGCGGTCTTCGTCAACCAATCGGCCGAGGCGCATGACGTCATCAAGGCGACCGGCTCCTTCTGCGTCAGCGTCCTGGCCGCCGGGCATGTGCCCGAGGCGGCGCTCTTTTCCGGCCAGAACGGGCTGAAGGGCGCGATCCGCTTCGCACCGCAGGACTGGGACAGTCTGGTCACCGGCTCGCCCGCGCTGACCTCGGCCGTCGCCAACATTGATTGCGAGCTGATCGAATGCATCGGGCTGGGGTCGCACACGATGTTCCTGGGCCAGGTCATCGGCACGCGCTGCGACGACGGGGCGCCGCCGCTGATCTACCTGCGCGCGGCCTATCACACGCCCGAACCGCTTGGACGCCCGACGGAATGACCCAGCCCCGACCGATCACGCCCCGAATGACAAGGCCAGGAGACACCATGAAACACGGCACCGAAACGCCGTCTGCCGCTCTGGGCGCAGAGATCCTGAACCAGACGATCCCCGGCCTTCTGGCGCGGAAATGCCGCGCCCGGCCCGAGGCGGTCGCCTATCGCAGGCTGGGCCCGGAAGGCTGGAGCGATGTGAGCTTCGCCGATTACGTGCAGAAGGTCGTCCGCCTTGGCGCCTCGATGCAGGCGGGCGGCGTCGGCCGGGGCGACCGGGTTTGCATCATGGGCGATGTCTCGCCCGAATGGATGATCGCCGACATTGCCACCATTTCGATGGGGGCGATCACGGTGGGGGTGTATTTCACCTCGTCCCCCGAGGAACTGGATTATTACATCGAGGATTCGGGCGCCTGTCTGCTGTTTGTCGGCAGCGCCACGGAACTGGCCATCGCCGCCCGGGCGCGCAAGGCGCTGGCGCTCAATCAGATCGTCGTGCTGGACCCCGGCTGGCAGGCCTCGGCCGAGGATCCGGCCAATGCGTTGTCCATCGGTGATTTCCTGGGTGCGCCCTTCTCGGCGCCGCTGGAGATGCTGGCGGAATGGGCCGACCGGGCGGCGCCCTCGGATATCGTCAGCCTTGGCTATACCTCGGGGACCACGGGCAAGCCCAAGGGGGTGATCAACACCCATGTCAACCTGCTGGGCGGGGCGCTGGCCAACCTGTTGTCCGCCCCGGACGCCTATCACCGCGAAACCCGCGTGGCGGTGCATCTGCCGCTGTCGCATATCGTGGCGCGGGTGCAATCGGGCTGCTTCCCGCTGGTCTCGGAATGCGTGCCGCATTTCGGCGCCTCCTCGGCCAGCTACGAGGAGACGGTGCGCCAGACGCGGCCGCAGTATTTCGTGGCGCCGCCGCGCTTCTTCCAGCGCTTCGCCGCGACCATCGTCAGCCACGTCAATCAGGGCACCACGGCAGAGCGCGCCAATTACCGCTTGGCGCTGACCATTTCGCGCCGGGTGCTGAAGGAGCGCCAGACGCGCCCGGAGCGGTCCGATCCCTTCCTCGCCGCGCTCTATCAGGCCTGTCAGGAGCAGGTCTTCACCCCGCTCCTGCGTCTGGTGGGATTCGACCAGCTCCGCACCGCCATCACCGCCTCGGCGCCGATGCCGGCCGATGTGATGACGCTGTGGCAGCTGTGGGGCGTGAACCTCAAGGAGGCCTATGGCCAGACCGAGACGGTCGGGTCGAACATCGCCCAGAACGAGGATTGGCTGCCCGCGGGCACCATCGGCGCGCCGATCCAGGACCCGGCCTGGGAAACCCGGGTGGACGAGAATGGCGAGATGCTGGTGCGTGGGCCGGGCGTGACGCAGGGCTATTGGAACAACCCCGAGGCCACGGCCGAGGCGCTGCGCGACGGCTGGCTGCATACCGGCGATATCGTCGAGGTGCAGAAGAACGGCCAGTACAAGCTGATCGACCGCAGCAAGGAAATCATCAAGACCATCAACGGCAAGACGATCAGCCCGACGCAGATCGAGAACGAGCTGCGCGGCAGCCCCTATATCGCCGAGGCCGCGGTGATCGGCGAGGGCAGGAAATACCTCACCGCCCTGATCGAGGTCGACCCGACCGTCGGCTTCAGATGGGCGCAGGAGGTCGATCCTGCGGTCGCCAGCTACGCCGATCTGAGCGCCTCGGCACGGGTGAAGGAACTGCTCTGGGCCGAGGTGCACAAGGCCAACCGCCGCCTCGCCCGGGCCGAGCAGATCAAGGACTTCACCATCCTGCCCGAGGAGCTGACGCCCGAGATCGGGGTCGTCACCCCCACCCGCAAGAAGAAGCGCCGGGCCATCGCCGAGCGCTACGCCCCGCTGATCGCCGCGATGTACGACGACAGCGAAACCGAGCTTCTGGAACGGGCGCTCGGCAAGAAGAGCCTGAAAAGCAAGTGAAATAACCACCACCAACCGGGAGAACGACCATGGAAAAACCGTCGAGAAGAGCTTTCATCCAGACCGCCGCGCTGGGATCGGCCGCCGCCGCCTTTGCGGGCAGCGCGGCGCAAGCCCAGGGGCGCAGCCGGATCCGCGCAGCGCATATCGTGCCGGAATCCTCGAAGATGTATCAATTGTCGGTCGGCCCGTTCCAGCGGGTGCTGGACATCGTGACCGACGGGTCGTTCTCGTTCCAGGTCTTCGCCGGGGGCACCATCGCGCCGCCGTTGCAGACCTATCAGGCGGTGCAGGACGGGCTGGCCGAGGCGGGAATGGTGCCGCCGCTCTGGGCGGTGAACCTCGATCCGGTGAACAGCCTCTTCGGCGGGCATCCCGGCGGCATGGCGGCGGAGGAATTGCTGAACTGGTACTTCGTCGGCGGCGGCTCGGAACTGCTGGCGGAACACCGGCGCGAGACGATGGGCCTGCATTCGATGCTGCTGAGCATCAACCCGTCCGAGGTCTGGCATTCGCACAAGATCATCCGCGTGCCCGAGGATCTGCAGGGCGTGCGCTTCCGCACCGCCGGGGCCTGGGCCACGATCCTCAACGATTATTTCGGCGGCGCCGCCACCACCGTGGGCCCGTCCGAGGTCTTCACCATGCTGGAGCGCCGCGGCGTCGACGCCGCGGAATGGTCGACGCCCTCCGAGAACCTGATCATGGGGCTGGAGGACGCCGCGCCCTACATGATCGTGCCGGGGATCCATGCGCCCGCAGCCTGCCTCGAACTGGCGATCCGGGCCGAGGTCTGGGATGACCTCGACGAATCCATCCAGCGCAAGATCGAGATCGCGGCGCGGGAAGCGGTTGTCGAATGCCTGACCGAATGGTCGGCGGCGGACCTCACGGCGATGGAGACGATGCGCGAGCGCGGCATCGAGATCATCGAGATGGACCAATCCCTGATCGACGCGATCCGCGCCGCCGGTCGCGACTGGGCCGAGGCTCAGGCCACCGAACGCGCCGCCAACGGCGACGAATGGATGCGCCGGGTGACCGAATCCTACTACGGCTTCCATGACCGCTGGCAGGCCAACAGCATCTGATCCCGTCCCGACCGAAACACGAGAGCGGTGGCTGGCCGGACGCATCCGGTCGGCCACCCATCGCCACAGAACAGGCAGGGCCGCCCGTTGTCACACGCTCTTCGACTCATCGACTGGCTTACCCGGATCACCGGATATGTCGCCGCCTTCGGCATCCTGCTGATGATCGGCGTCATCCTCTACGAGGTCACCTCGCGCTATTTCTTCAACGCGCCGACCGTCTGGGCCTACGACATTTCCTACATGCTGAACGGCACCGTCATCATGCTGGCCGGGGCGCTGGCGATGAAGGTGGATCAGCATGTCGTCATCGACATCGTGTCGCAGGTCTTCCGCGACCGGACCAAGCGGATCATCGAGGTCACGGTCTTCACCCTGCTCTTGCTGCCCGCGCTGGGCTTCATCGGCCTGATCGCCTGGAGCCAGTTCTGGACCGCCTATGTCCACGGCACGGTCGAGACGGTCAGCCCCTGGCGCCCGGTGCTCTGGCCGTTCCGGCTGATGATCGCCGTGGGCCTCTCGATCCTGTGGTTGCAGATCCTGAGCAAGACGCTGGCGTCCGGCCTGCGCCTGATCGGCACCCCGACCACCCCGGCCGAGGGGCACTGACATGGACGCCGAACTCGCCATCTGGATGTTCCCGGCCGCCTTCGCGCTGATCTTTGCCGGCATCCCCGTCGCCTTCTCGCTGATCATCGTTGCGGTGATCTTCGCCTTTCCGGTGTTCGGCAGCCTGACCGGGTTGCAGCTCTACCAGTTCGTCGGCAGCGTCTCGTCCAATTACTCGCTGGCCGCAGTGCCGCTGTTCATCTTCATGGGCGCGGTGCTGGAGAGTTCGGGCATCGGCAAGCGGGCCTTTGAGTCGCTCTCGATGTGGATGGGCCGCCTGCCCGGGGGTCTGGCCATCGCCACGCTGTCGATGTGCACGCTTTTCGCCGCCGGAACCGGCGTGGTCGGCGCGGTCGAGGTGATGACCGGCCTTCTGGTCATGGGGCCGATGCGGGCCGCGGGCTACAGCAAGTCGATCATCTCGGGCACGATCTGCGCCGGGGGCTCGCTGGGGACGATGATCCCGCCCTCGATCGTCGTCGTCATCTATGCCTCGGTCGCGCAGATCCCGATCGGCACGCTCTTTGGTGCGGTGCTGGTGCCGGGCTTCCTGATGGTCGGCTTCTTCCTGATCTGGATCATCGTCTATGCGCTGATCTGGCCCGCGTCGGCGCCGCGCGTCCATTTCGGCCAGGACATGCCGCTGGGCCGGAAGCTGAGCTTCACCGCCTATGCGCTTTTCCCGCCGCTGGTGCTGGTCACCTCGGTCATCGGCTCGATCCTCTTGGGCATCGCCGCCGTGACCGAAGCCGCGGCCATCGGGGCGGTGGGGGCGGTGCTGCTGAACATCCTCTACCGCGATTTCAGCTGGCGCGAGACCTGGAACGCCACGGTGAAGACCGCGACGGTGTCGTCGATGATCATCTTCATCGCGCTGGGCGGCACCATGTTCACCAGCATCTTCAAGATCCAGGGCGGGGCCGAGCTGGTCGATGCGGCGGTGTCCTCGCTGGATGTCGGGCCTGCGGGCTTGGTCATCGTGCTGCTCTTTGCCTATTTCATCGCCGGGATGATCCTCGACTGGATCTCGGCGGTGCTGATCTGCACGCCGATCTTCCTGCCCTTCCTGCATGCGGCGGGGGTGGACCCGATGTGGTTCGGCGTGCTGGCGGTGATCATGCTGCAGACCTCGTATCTGACGCCGCCGATGGCGCCTGCGGTCTTCTATCTCAAGGGCATTGCGCCGCGCGATTTCTCGACCCTTGCGATGTATCGCGGCGTCTTCCCCTTCATCCTCTGTCAGTTCCTGACAGCCGCCGCGGTCTTCGCCTTCCCCGAGATCGCCACGATCATCCCGGAGTTGATGCGACCATGACCCGACATTGCACCTTCGACCCGCCGGTCGAGCCCCTGGCCCTGTCACCCGTCGACTGCGCGCGGGAGGCCCGGATGATGATCCTCTGCGATCCCGAGGGCGGGGCGCTGCCCTGCCTGATGATCCCGGCCGACTTCGCCGATGCCGCGGCGATCAACCGGATGGCGACGCATGCGCGGGGGCTGGTCTGTCTGGCACTGGACAGCCGGATCGTCGACCGGCTGCAGCTGGCGCTGCAACCGCAGAGCAACCGGCGCCGCTTCGCCACGCCCTTCACCCTGTCGATCGAGGCCACGCATGCCGTCTCGACCGGCATTTCCGCGCCGGACCGGGCGCGGACCGTTGCGGCGGCGATCCATCCGGAGGCGGTGCCAGGGGATCTGGCGACGCCGGGCCATGTCTTCCCGATCCGGGTGGAGCGGGACGGGCCGCGCGCGGGCGGCTGCATCCCCGGCGCCGCGGTCGAGATCTGCGACCGCGCGGGGCTGCGCCCGGCGGCGGTGATCTGCGAGATCCTGGACCCGAGGGGGGCGGCGCCGGGGCGGGAATGGCTGCAGAGCCTTGCCGCGGCGCTGGATCTGCCGGTCTTTGCCTGCGGCGACCTGCGGGGCTGAGCGTAGGGTGGGCGGTTCCGCGCCGTCACGGCGCGGGTTCGCCCACCCTTGGCCTCAGCCCGCGGTGACGCAATCGGCGATGCTCTGCGCCAGCGCCCGCATCAGCCTTGCATAGAGGTCCGGCCCCGGCTCCAGCCCCATCCCGGCGGGGTCGAGCGGCGCGCCGATCCTGAGCACGGTGCCCTCGGCCACCACCCGGGCGAAATCGTCGGCATGGTTCGCCTCGGGGAAGAGGCAGACCGCCCGATCCTGTTGCAAATCGGCGCGGAGCGCCGCGATCCGCGCCGCCCCCGGCGCCGAGGCATCGCCGCCGCTGATATTCGCCACCACGTTCAGCCCGAAAGCATGCGCGAAATAGCCATAGGCGTCGTGGAACATCACCAGCCCGGCGTCGCCGACCGGGGCGAGGATCGCCGCGATCTCGGCCCGCAGCGCCTCGGTCCCGGCGGCGGCGGCCTCGGCCCGGGCGGTGTATGCGGCGGCGTTCTCGGGATCGGCCTCGGCCAAAGCTGTGCCGAGCGCGCGCTGCCACAGCGCGACATTGCCCGGCTCGAGCCACAGATGCGGGTCCATGCCGGAATGGTCGTGCCCGTGATCGTCATGATCATGGTCATGATCGTCGTGTCCGTGGTCGTCGTGCTCTTCCTCGGCGAAGTCCTGGGTATGCAGGCCCGGCACCGCGCTCAGATCCAGCACCCGGCCGCCCGCCAGACTGTCCAGCGGCCCCGCCAGCCAGGGGCTGAGCCCCGGGCCGATCCAGACCACCAGATCGGCACCGGACAGCGCGCGCGCCTGCGAGGGGCGCAGCTGCGCGTGATGCGGGTCGGCGCCGCGGTCCAGCAGCGCCGTCACCGCTGCGCCATCGCCCAGAACCCCGGCCACCAGCGACTGGGTCAACGGCAGATCGGTCACCACCCGCGGCGCCTCGGCCAGGGCGGGGGTGGCGCTGAGGAAAAGCGCGAAAAGAAGTCTCGACATGGGCTTGGCTCGGCTGTCAGGAATGTTATACTGTTACTTGTTATAACATAACATATGCACCCGCAAGGCCCCTCATGACCGCCTCCAGCCCCCCGACCGGCCCCGAACCGGCCTTCGTGCCGCACGACCACCACCATTGCGTCGAAAGCGCGCTGGCCGGGGCCGAGGATCTGGTCCGCGCCAAGGGCCTGCGCATGACCCCGGTGCGGCGCCGCGCGCTGGAGATCCTGCTGGAGCGGCACGGCGCGATGGGCGCCTATGACGTGTTGCAGCGACTGGCCGAGGACGGGTTCGGCCACCAGCCGCCGGTCGCCTACCGGGCGCTCGATTTTCTGGTGGAGCACGGGCTGGCGCACCGTATCCAGCGGCTCAACGCCTTCGCCGCCTGCCTGCATCCGGGCGAGGATCACCACGCCGCCTTCCTGATCTGCCGGGGCTGCCATACCGTTGCCGAAGTCTCGGCCGATCCCCTGCGCGGCGCGCTGGACGAGGGTGCGGCGGCGCTGGGTTTCAGCGTCGAACGGGCGACGATCGAGGCGATGGGCCTCTGCTCTGCCTGCCGTGAGGCGGCGGCATGAACGCCCCGGTTCTGGTCGAGGCGCGCGGCCTCTCGGTCGCCTATGGCCCCGCCGCGCCGGTGCTGAGTCATGTGGATTTCACCCTGCACCCGGGCGAGATCGTCACCATCGTCGGCCCCAATGGGTCGGGCAAATCCACGCTGCTCAGGGCGCTGTTGGGCATGGTGCCGAGTTCGGCGGGCAGCGTGACCCGGGCGCCGGGGCTCCGGGTCGGCTATGTGCCGCAGAAGTTGCATCTGGACCCGAACCTGCCGCTGTCCGTCGCCCGGTTCCTGCGCCTGAACCGCAAGCTGAGCGGCGACGAGATCGCGCATCTGCTGTCGCGGGTCGGCGCCCCGGGGCTGGAGGACCGGGCGCTGGCCACGCTGTCGGGCGGGCAATTGCAGCGGGTGATGCTGGCGCGCGCGCTGGCCGGGAACCCGCAGCTGCTGGTTCTGGACGAGCCGACGCAGGGGCTGGACCAGCCCGGCACGGCGGCCTTCTACCGGCTGATCGAGGATGTCCGGCGCGAGATCGGCTGCGCCGTCCTCAGCGTCAGCCACGACCTGCATGTGGTGATGAGCGCGTCTGACCGCGTGGTCTGCCTGAACGGGCATGTCTGCTGCGAGGGCACGCCCTCGGTCGTGTCGAACGCGCCGGAATACCGGGCGCTGTTCGGTCTGGGCACCGGGGGCGCGCTGGCGCTTTACCAGCACCACCACGACCACGGCGCCGACCATCCCGACCACCCCCACGACCACGAGACCTGCGATCATGATCATTGACGCTTTCGTCCTGCGCGCGCTGGGCGCCGGGCTGCTGGCGGCGCTGGCGACGGGCCCCCTGGGCTGTTTCGTGGTCTGGCGGCGAATGGCCTATTTCGGCGATGCCACGGCGCATGCGGCGATCCTGGGCGTGGCGCTGGCCCTGGGTTTCAACGTCTCGATCTTCGCGGGCACGCTGGTCACTGCTTTCGCCATGGCGCTGATGGTCAGTTCGCTGGCCGGGCGGGGCTGGGCGATGGACACGACGCTGGGGGTTCTGGCGCATTCGGCGCTGGCGCTGGGTCTGGTCGCGGCCTCGTTCCTGCAGGGCGTCCGGGTCGATCTGGAGGCGTTCCTCTTCGGCGACATCCTGACCGTGCAGGCCTCGGACCTGATCGCCATGGCGCTGGGCACGGCAGCGGTGACGGCGCTGATGCTCTGGCGCTGGGAGGCCTTGCTGACCGCGACGATCAGCGAGGATCTGGCGCGCTCGCTGGGCCTGAAGCCGGAACGCGAGGGGCTGATCCTGACGCTGGCGCTGGCGCTGGTGGTGGCGGTGGCGCTGAAGGTGGTGGGCGCGCTGCTGATCGGCGCGCTGCTGGTCATCCCGCCCGCCACGGCCCGGGTCATGGCCCGCACGCCCGAGCGGATGGCGCTGGGCGCGGTGGCGGTGGCGGGGTTGAGCGTGGTGCTGGGGCTGATGGCCTCGCTGTGGTTCGACACGCCCGCCGGGCCGAGCATCGTCGCGGCGGCGGCGGGGCTGTTCGTCCTGTCCCTGAGCCTGGGGCGCGTGGTCAGGGCGTGAGGCGGGGGGAGGCACGCTCCCACCCGCCCGCCCCGCGTGCCTCCCGCCGCCTCACGGCTGCTTCAGGGGGTTCAATGAACAGACTCGAGCAATTCCGCGACCCGGGCGCGGCCCAGGGTGATGCGGCAGGCGGTGATGGCGATCCCGGTGCCCGAGCCGCCGCCATAGCCCTCGCCGACCGCATGGCATTGCGCATCGCGATAGGCCGACCAGGCCTCCTGCGCGGCATCGAGGGCGGGCATTGCGGTGCCGAGGCCGGTGGTGCGGTCCAGTTCCTCGGCGCTGGTGCGGGCAAAGCCCAGCGCCGAGTCGAGCGAGCGATCGACCGAGGCCAGCGTCGCGGTCACGCAGGCGCCGATCTCGATCTGGCTGCCGCCGTCGCATTCGAGCGTCGGATCGGCCAGCGCCAGCGACGGCAGGGCAAGGACGAGGCAGGCGGCAAGCGGCAGGCGGGTCATGGCGGGCATCCTTCGAGGCTGGGAACCGGCCTCCAGCATGATCCCTGCGCCCGGCCCTGACCAGCCCCGACACGGGCACATCTGCGTCAGGCGGCGAGGCCCAGCAGGATCCCGGCCAGCGCCTTGGGCTGGGTCAGCATCGGCACATGGCCGCATTCCAGCGTAAACTCCGCCTCGCAGGGGGTCGCCGCGACCATTGCCCGTTGCAGGGGATGGGTGACGACCCGGTCGTCGGTGCAGAAGACATAGGCCTTGGGCACCGCCGCGAACCCGGGGCCGACGATGGCCTTGTCGGTCTGGCCGCGGTTGGGTTGCGGGCTCAGCACCGCCATGGCGGCGGCAGCGGCCTGCGGCGTGGCTTCGGGGAACAGCACCCCCGCCGCGCCCGGATCCAGCAGCGTCGTGCCCTTGACCGGGCCGGGGCGGACGAAATCGCGCACGCCCGGCGCGTCCTGCCGCTGCACCAGATCCAGCAGGCTCTCGCCATCCCGGGGCAGCAGCGCGGCGACGAAGACCGCGGCGGTCACGTGCCGGGGCTGCCGCGCCGCCACCTGCGCCACGACCATGCCGCCCATGGAATGCCCGACCAGCAGCGCGGGCGGCCCGGTCAGCAGCCGCGCCTCGACCGCCGCCACATACTCGGGCTGGCCGACGTCCCCCGAGGGCGTGTCGTTGCGCCCGTGCCCGGGCAGCGAGAAGGCCTCGACCTGATGGCCCTGCGCGGTCAGCAGGGGAACCACGCCGGTCCAGCTGCTGCCATTGCCCCAGGCGCCGTGAATGAGAAGGATGCGTGCCATATGTCCCCCGCGCTGCTCGGGCATCCTGCCCCGCAGCCGGGGCCGCCGCAAGCCGGGGCGCGGGTGACGTGACGCCCCCCGCCAAGCCGAGGCTATGCCGCAGGCTGCCTGCGGGCTAGCATGCGGCAAACGGGAGGATGACCATGACCACGCCGACCACGACCCGCGCCCTTGCCCTGCGCGAGGGCGGTTTCGCCAGCTCGCCCATGCCGCAGGTGCCCGACAGCCTCGCCCCGTTCCTGGAGCTGCGCGAGGTGCCGCTGCCCGCGCTGAAACCGGGGCAGGTGCTGATCGAGGTCGGGCTGAGCCCGGTGAATCCCTCGGACCTGTTCTTCGTGCAGGGCAGCTACGGCCAGCCCCGGGTCCAGGGCCAGGCCGCGGGGTTCGAAGGGGTGGGCGTGGTGATCGCCGCCGGGGGGCCGGCGGGCGAGAAGCTGATCGGGCAGCGCGTCTCGTTCCTCGGCACCGGGACCGGGGCCTGGGCCGCGCATGCGGTTTCGGACGCGGCGCTCTGCATTCCCCTGCACCCGGCGGTGCCCGAGGCCGACGGCGCCGCGCTGATCGTCAACCCGCTGACCGCCGTGGCGCTGGTCGAACGGGCGCGGCAGACCGGCGGCGCCTTCATCGTCAACGCTGCGGGCTCGCAGCTGGGGCGGCTGATCCTGGGGCTGGCGAAGGACGAGGGGCTGAACGCCATCGCCGTGATCCGCCGCCCGGACGATGCCGAAGCGCTGAAGGCGCTGGGCGCGGCCGAGGTTCTGGTCAGCTCCGCCGCCGATTTCGAGGCGCAGGCGAAAGCCGCGCTCAAGGCGCATAAACCCCGGGCGCTGCTCGATGCGGTGGGCGATCAGGCGACGGCGGATCTGTTCTTCGCCATGCCCGCAGGGGCGCGCTGGGTGAGCTATGGCAAGATGTCGGACGAGGCGCCCGCGCTCACCGCCATGGGCCAGTTCATCTTCATGGACAAGGCGATCGAGGGCTTCTGGCTGAGCCGCTGGCTGCCCGCCGCGCCGCCCGAGCGGGCTGCGACGGTGATCCGGCAGGTGCAGGAGCGCTTCGCCACCGGCCGCTGGCAGACGCGGGTCGGGGCCGAATTGCCGCTCGACCAGGTGATCGAGGGGGTGATCCCGGCCTACCGCAAGAGCAACGGCAAGGTGATGATCCGGCCCTGAGCGGGGCCGGATCTGTCGGCCGGTTCAGCCCGAGACCTTCAGGACGATCTTGCCGACATGGGCCGAGGTCTCCAGCCGGGCATGGGCGGCGGCGGCCTCGTCCAGCGGGAATTCGCTGTCGATCACCGGGGCGACGCGGCCGGTGGCCAGCAGCGGCCAGACCTCGGCCTCCAGCGCCTGGGCGATGGCGGCCTTGGCGGCGACCGAGCGCGGGCGCAGGGTCGAGCCGGTGATTGTCAGGCGGCGTACCATGACCTGGGCGAAGTTCAGCTCGACGCTGGGACCCGAGAGGAAGGCGATCTGCACCAGCCGCCCGTCATCGGCCAGCGCCTTGACGTTGCGCGGCAGGTAATCGCCGCCGACCATGTCGAGGATCAGATTGGCCCCGCCCTCGGCCCGCATCGCGTCGACGAAATCCTCGGTGCGGTAGTTGATGGCCCGCTCGGCGCCGAGGTCGAGACAGGCCTGGCACTTGTCGTCCGACCCCGCGGTGGCGAAGACCCGGGCGCCGCGGGCGGCGGCAAGCTGGATGGCGGTCGTGCCGATCCCCGACGTGCCGCCATGGATCAGGAACCGCTCGCCCGCCTGCAGGCGCCCGCGGTCGAAGACATTGGTCCAGACGGTGAAGAAGGTCTCGGGCAGGCAGGCCGCCGCCCGGAGGCCCAGACCTTCGGGCACCGGCAGGGCATGCGCGGCGGGGGTGGCCACGTATTCGGCATAGCCGCCGCCCGGCAGCAGCGCGCAGACCTCGTCGCCGATCCGCCAGCGGGTGACGCCCGCCCCCAGCGCCACGACAACGCCCGAGGCTTCGAGCCCCGGCAGGTCCGAGGCGCCGGGCGGCGGCGCATAGCTGCCCGCGCGCTGCAGGGCATCGGGGCGGTTGACCCCGGCATAGGCGACGCGGATCACGATCTCGCCCGCCCCGGGGACCGGCACGGCGCGCTCGGCCGGCACCAGCACCTCGGGCCCGCCGGGTTTCGAGATCTCGATCACGCGCATGGTATGGGATTGGGTCATCGGTCTTCCTGTCTTGAGTCGGGCGCAGCTTAGCCGCAGAAGAGGATGGGCGAAATCGCCCATCCTACGGGCTTTCCCCGGAGGCCTCGGCGCGGATGGCGGCCAAACCCGCCCCGCCCGGAGGATGCCTGTCGAACGACGGCGGAGCTTAAGCCTTCCTTAACCCGCCTTCTTTGCGCTTCAAATATCCCGGGGGGTCCGGGGGGCTGGCCCCCCGGGGCCGCTCCGGGCGCGGGGGTCGCTGTTCAGTGCCAGCTGCCCGGCATCGGGCC
>NZ_JAUCCQ010000040.1:0-28486 GCF_034676075.1 Pararhodobacter sp.
GAGGCGGGGGCATGAGCCTGTCGCTTCACGGCCGGACCGCGCTGGTCACCGGCGGCGCGCGCGGCATCGGGTTGGAACTCAGCCGCCAGCTTGTGGCGCGCGGCTGCCGGATCATCGTCGTCGGGCAGAGCCAGAGCCGTCTGACGGCGCTGGAACAGGCCTTTCCCGGCGCAATCGTCACCCGGCGCGCGGATCTGGCGTCGCGGGCGGAGGTCGACTGCCTCGTCGCCGATCTGGCCCGCGACCATCCCGGGATCGACCTGCTGATCAACAACGCCGGGGTGCAGGTGGAGATGGACCTCTTCGCACTGCCCCCGGCGCAGGCCACCGCCTTTGCCCGGCACGAGATCGCCACCAACCTCGACTCGGTCGTCGCCCTGACGCTGGGCCTGCTGCCGGTCCTCGCCCGGCAGGAACGGGCGGCGGTGGTCACCATCACCTCCGGCCTCGCCATCGCGCCCAAGGCCGCCTCGCCGGTCTATGGCGCGACCAAGGCGGCGGCGCGCTCGTTCACCCGGGCGCTGCGCTATCAATGCCAGCGCGCCGCGCCCCATCTGCAGGTAAGCGAGGCGATCATGTCGCTGGTCGCCACCGACATGACCGAGGGGCGCGGATCGGGCAAGATCACTCCGGCGCAGGCCGCCGCCGCGGTGCTGACGGGGCTGGAGCGGGGACAGGCCGAGATCTGGGTCGGCAAGGCGAAGCTGCTGCGCCTCGTCAACCGGATGTCCCCGGGGCTGGCCGCGCGCCTGTTGCGATAGCACCGGGGCCGCTCTGGACAAGCGCCGGACCGCATCCTAGCCTCGGCCCGGCAACGGAGGATGCGATGGCCCCTGAGGTGATGCGCGTGGCCGAGACCCCGGCCGACGACCCGCAGGCGGCGGCAACGCTGGCGCGCTCGCTGGGTCCCGGCCCCTTCGCGCTGGTGGTGGTCTTCGTCTCGCCCCGCGCGCCGGAACGCGAGCGTCAGGTGCGCGCTCTCTCCCGCGACCTGGCCCCGGCCCCGGTCATCGGCTGCACCACCGCGGGCGAGATCGCGGCGCAGGGTTACGCCGAGGGGATGATCGTCGCCGCCGCCTTCCCCGCCGCCCATTTCGCCGCCGAACCGCTGCTGATCCCGGATCTGTCGTCCCTCGACGCGCAGGCTGTGATCGGCGACCTGATCCGCGCCCGGGGGGCACTGGCCCGACGCCGCCCCGATTGGGAGCATGAGTTCGTTTATCTGCTGGTAGACGGCCTGTCGGCCAAGGAAGACGAACTCGCCTCGCTCCTCTCCCCCGGCCTGGGGGCCACGCCCCTGTTCGGCGGCTCGGCGGCCGATGGCACCCGGTTTCTGGAGACCTTCGTCTTCCACGGCGGCAAGGCCTTGCGCAACGCCGCCGTGGTGACGATCCTGCGCACCGATTGTCCGGTCAAGGTCTTCAAATTCGACCATTTCCGCCCGACCGACACCCGCATGGTGGTGACCCACGCCGATCCCGCCCGCCGCACCGTTCAGGCGATCAACGCCGAACCCGCCGCCCGCGAATACGCCCGCCTGCTGGGCAAGGATCCGGGCCAGCTGACCCCCTTCACCTTTGCCGCCCATCCGGTCGTGGTGCGGGTCGGCGGGCGCCACCATGTCCGCTCGATCCGGCAGGTGGACGAGAACGGCGATCTGATCTTCTATTCCGCCATCGACGAGGGGCTGGTGCTGACGCTGGCCGAACCTCTGGACATGGCGGATCATCTGGCGGGCGCGCTGGCCGGGCTCACCGGCGCCCAACGCCCCGCTGCGATCCTTGCCTGCGACTGCGTGCTGCGCCGGATGGAAGCGCAGGAAAAGCAGCTCACCGGCCGCATCTCTACCCTCCTGCGCGACCATGGCGTGACGGGCTTTTCCACATATGGCGAGCAGCTGAACGCCATGCATGTGAATCAGACGCTGACCGGCGTCGCCCTCTATCCGCCCGGGGCGGCCCCGTGAGCCCGCGCAGCCTTCTGAACCCCGAGGACAGCCCCGCCCGCCAGACCGACAAGCTCCTGCAGATCGTCGAGGTGCTGATGCGCCGGGTCGAGCAGGGCACCGACCTGTCAGGCGCCGCCTATGCCCAGTTCGAGCGCGCGGCGATGCTGGAGGAACAGGTCCGCGCCCGCACCCGCGAGCTGGAGGCGGCGCTGGACCTTCTGAACCAGTCGAACGCCCGCCTCGCCGCCGCCAACCGCGAGACCGAGGCCGCGCGCCGCAACCTCGCCGATGCCATCGAGACGGTGCAGGAGGGCTTCGGCCTCTTCGGTCCCGACGACGTGCTGGTCATGTGCAATTCGCGCTTCGGCCTGCAGCTGAGCGACATCCAGCCGGCGCTGGTGCCGGGGCTCAGCTTCGCGCGCTACGTGGAACTGGTCAGCGGCTCGGGCCAGCTGTCCCTGCCCGAAGGGGTCAGCGCCCAGGATTGGGCCGTGCTGCGCCTCAGGCGCCACCGCGACCGGTCCACCAACTTCACCGTGGCGCTGAAAGGCGACCGCTGGCTGCAGGTCAGCGAGCATCGCACCGGCGATGGCGGCACGGTGATCCTGCAGACCGATGTCACCGACATCATCCGCGCCGAACGCGAGGCCCGCGGGCGCCTCCTGGACGACCAGGCGCGGATCGTGCGGGCGACGCTCGACCACATCAGCCAGGGCGTCTGCATCTTCGATGCCGAGGCGCGGATGATCGGCTGGAACGAACGCGCCGCCGAATTGCTGGCCGTGAACCGCACCCGCTTTCGCCCCGGCCTCGCTTTCGACGATCTGGCCGGGCGCCTCTCGCCCGGCTCGCTGCGATTCGAGGGGCTGCGCGCCTGGGTTGGGGGGCCGACGCCGCGCCAGCCGCTGCGCTTCGAAGTCACGCGCGAAGGGGGCGTGGTACTCGACGCCTTCGCGCAGGAAATGCCGGATGGCGGTTTCGTGATCTCCTTCACCGATGTCACCGCCGAACGCCGCGCCATCGCCGGGCTGTCCCGCGCCAACGAGACGCTGGAAGCCCGCGTCGCCGCCCGCACGCTGGAGCTGGGCGAGGCGCTGGCCCATGCCGAACGCGCCAGTGCCACCCGCTCGCGCTTCGTCGCCGCCGCCAGCCACGACCTGCTGCAACCGCTCTCGGCCGCCAAGCTGTTCCTCGCCTCGATGGAGGACGAGGATCTGAACCCCCGGGCGATGGACGCGCTGGGCAAGACCCGCTCGGCCCTGCACTCGGTGGAAACCATCCTCGACGCGCTCCTCGACATCTCGCGGCTGGAAAGCGGGCGGCTGTCGGTGCGCCCCCAGCCCGTGCCGCTGGGCCCGCTTCTGGCCCGTCTGGCCGAGGAATTCGCCCCGATCGCCGCCGACAACGGGCTCAGCCTGCGCCTGCGGCCGACCGCCGCGGTGGTCGTCTCGGACCCGACCTGGCTGCGGCGCATCCTGCAGAACCTGATCGGCAATGCCCTGCGCTACACCGACCGGGGCGGCGTGCTGGTCGGCGTGCGCCACACTCAGGCCGGGATCCGGGCCGAGGTCACCGACACCGGCCCCGGCATCCCCGAGGCCGACCGCGAGGCGATCTTCCGCGAATTCCACCGCCTCAACGCCCGCGCCTCGGCCTCCGAGGGGATGGGCCTGGGCCTCGCCATCGTCGAGCGGGCCTCGGCGCTGCTCGGCCATGCCGTGACCCTCGATTCCCGCCTCGGCCGCGGCTCGCGCTTCGTCCTGCATCTGGGCCCCCCGGCCGAGGCCCCGGCCGCCGCCCCGCCCGCGCCGCCGGTCCCCCGTCCCGACCTGCCGCGCGACCTGATCGGCCTGCTGGTGGCCGCAGACAGCGACATGCGCCGCGCGCTCACCCATCTGCTGGATGGCTGGGGGGTCAATATCCTCGACGTGCCGGACCCGGACGAGGCGCTGGCGCTGATCGAGGAAATCGGCCTGCCGCCCGATTTCGTGCTGATCGACGCCCGCGCCGGGGACGAGGACGCGGGACTTGCCCTGATGCAGGACCTTGCCCGCCGCCACGGCCCCCTGCCCGCGCGCCTGCTGACCGCGACAAGGGCCGAACCCCTGCGGCTGCGCGCGCTCCGCGCCGGGGTGCCGCTTCTCTACAAGCCCCTCGACACCGGGCTCCTGCAACGCTTCGTCGCCTCCGCCGCGCGCCGCGACTGAGGACCTGTCCATTGGTCGCAAGCCCCCGCTCGGCGCTTGTATCGCGCCCGCCCGGCCCCCAGTATGGCCCGATGATCAGGGAGGATCCGGCGTGAGCCATCGCGACATCGCCAGTATCGACGCCGTCGAGGCGCTGCTGGCCGGCCAGAACTACATCTGCGGGCGCTCGCTCGCCACCGTCACCTTCCTCGCCCTGAAACTCGGCCGGCCGCTGTTTCTGGAAGGCGAGGCCGGGACCGGCAAGACCGAGATCGCCAAGGCCATCGCCGCGGCGCTGGGCCGCCGCCTGATCCGCCTGCAATGCTACGAGGGGCTGGATGCGGCCTCGGCCGTCTACGAATGGAACTTCGCCGCGCAGATGGTGGCGATCCGCGCCGCCGAGGCCACCGGTACCGGTGCCGAAAGCCTGCGCACCGACCTCTTCGGCCCCGACTACCTGATCGAGCGCCCCCTCCTGCAGGCCATGCGGCCCCAGGACGGCGGCGCGCCGGTGCTCCTGATCGACGAGATCGACCGTACCGACGAGCCTTTCGAGGCCTTCCTCCTGGAGGCGCTCGGCGATTTTCAGGTGACGATCCCCGAACTCGGCACCGTCAAGGCGCCCGAGCCGCCCATCGTCATCCTCACCTCGAACCGCACGCGCGAGGTGCATGACGCGCTGAAGCGCCGCTGCCTCTACCATTGGGTCGATTACCCGAATTTCGCCCGCGAGACCGAGATCCTGCAGGCCCGCGTCCCCGAGGCCGCCGCCGACCTCAGCCGCGAGGTGGTGGCCTTCGTCCAGCGCCTGAGGGGCGAGGACCTCTTCAAGCGCCCGGGCGTCGCCGAAACCATCGACTGGGCCAAATGCCTCCTCGCCCTCGACGTGATCGCGCTCAGCCCCGAGGTGATCGCCGACACCCTGGGCGCCATCCTCAAATACCAGGACGACATCGCCCGCCTGCAGGGCTCCGAGGCCAAGCGCCTTCTGGACGACGCGAAGAAATCCCTCGAAACCGCCTGACGCATCATCTTGCCAGAAATACTCCACGGGGGTCCCGGGGGTGTGAAACCCCCGGGCGCCGCCAAAAGCGAGACGCCCGATTTGGCCGAGCCCACGCTCCCCCTGCCCGACGACCCCAAGCTCACGGCGAATCTCACGCATTTCGCCCGGGCGCTGCGGAAGGCCGGGCTGCCGGTCGGCCCCGGCCGGGTGCTGACTGCCATCGAGGCGGTGCGGGCGGCGGGGTTCACGCGGCGCGAGGATTTCTACTGGACCCTGCACGCGGTCTTCGTCTCGCGCCCCGAGGAACGGCAGGTCTTCCATCAGGTCTTCCGCCTCTTCTGGCGCGATCCCCGCTACATGGAACACATGATGGCGCTGCTCCTGCCCGCGGTGAAGGGCGTGCAGGAGGAACAGAAAGCCGCCTCCGCCGCCAAGCGCGCGGCCGAGGCGCTGCTCGATGGGGCCGAGCCCCCCGCCCCGCCCGAGCGCGATGACAAGGATGACGAAGACGCGCTGATCGAGATCGACGCCAGTTTCACCGCCTCGTCCGAGGAAAAGCTCCGTGCCCTCGATTTCGAGCAGATGAATGCCGAGGAAGCGGCGCAGGCCCGGCGCATGCTGGCCCGCCTGTCGCTGCCGGTGAAGCCCCTGAAGACCCGCCGCCTGACCGCCGATCCGCTGGGCTCCCGCCCCGACTGGCGCCGCACGCTCAGGGGCGCGATGCGGACGGGCGGCGAGGTGCTGACGCTGGCCCGGCGGCAGCCCACGACGCGCTGGCCGGCGCTGGTGGTGCTCTGCGACATCTCGGGTTCGATGGCCTCCTATTCGCGGATGGTGCTGCATTTCGTCCATGCGGTCGCCAACCGGCAGGGCCAGGGCTGGGCGCGGGTCCATGCCTTCACCTTCGGGACGCGGCTGACCAATATCTCGCGCCACCTGAAGACCCGCGACGTGGACGCGGCGCTGAACGCGGCGGGGCACGAGGCGCGGGACTGGCAGGGCGGCACCCGGATCGGCGCCTGCCTGCACGAATTCAACCGCGACTGGTCGCGGCGGGTGCTGGGTCAGGGCGCGGTGGTCCTCTTGATCACCGACGGGCTGGACCGCGACGATCCGGCGCTGCTGACGAAAGAGATGGAGCGCCTGCATCTCTCGGCCCGGCGGCTGATCTGGCTGAACCCGCTGTTGCGCTGGGACGGGTTCGCGCCGCGCGCGCAGGGCGTGCGGGCCATGCTGCCGCATGTCGACACGCTCAGGGCCGGGCATTCCATCGCCTCGCTGGAAGCCCTGGCCGAGGCGCTGTCAGACCCCCGCGACCGGGGCGAGAAGGCGCGGCTGATGGCGATGCTGAACGGCTGAGCCCAGCGGGGCGGTCCGGGGCTCTGCGCGCCCCGGCCCCAAGTCGATCACAGAAATATCAACAGCTTGTCCGCCTTTGATTCATGGCGCCTGCACGATTGCGACCGAAGGTCGCGCCTTCCCCCCCCTTGGCTTTTCACCCCGCCCACCCCATCTGGATTGCAACGGTCGCGCTCTCCCTCCCAGCGGCCAGGCGACCCCGTCAGCCCATGGGGTCACACCTGCCGCCGCGCCTTCCTCCCGGGCGCGGCGGTCTTGGTTTCAGGCCCCTCCCGACACCCCCTGCGCGCCCCTGTCGCAGCTTATCTTCGGAACAAGCCGGGCCTCCGGGCGTTTACAGGCAACTTGAACGCTCAGAGGAGTTGCCATGCGACGCCCCCTTAAGACGACGACTGCCCTGGTGACCAGCTTCGCGCTGGCCGTGCCGGTGACCTTCCCGGCGATGGCCCAACAGGGCCGCGGCCCCGCGGAACTGCGGGCCGAACTCTGCAACGATGCGATGACGCCGGACGAGTGCAACGTCGCCGTGTCCGAGGCCCTGCAGGCCGAGGAAGCCAATGGCGCCGCCGCCGAGGACGTCACCCAGCCGCAGGCGGAAGCCGAGGCCGGGGCCGCCGCCGAAGGTAGCGCCGAGGGGGGCGCCGCGCCCTCGCTCGAGACGCTGACCGAGCAGCTGGGCGGTGCCGCCCAGGGCGAGGCCGAGGTTCAGGCCGAGACCGAGATCCAGCCGGAAGCCGAGCTCCAGACCGAGGCGCAAACTGAGGCCCAACCCGAGGCTCAGCCCGAAACCCTGCCCGCGCCAGAGGCTCAGGCCGAAGCGCCGGTCGAGGCCCAGCCCGAGGCCGAAGCCGAGGTTCAGGCCGAAGCGCCGGTAGAAACCCTGCCCGCGGCCGAAGCCGAGGTTCAGGCCGAAGCGCCCGCCGAAGCCCCCCTTGAGGCCCAACCCGAGGCTCAGGCCGAAGTTCAGGCCGAAACCCCGGTCGACCCGCAGCCCGAGGCCGAAGCCGCCGCCGAGGAAGATCCCTCGGTGCTGGACCGTCTGGTGAACGCGCTGGGTGGTGGCTCGGAGGAAGAAGCGACGGCCGAGGGCGAGACCCAGGCCGAAACCACCACCGAGGCTGAAGCCGCCACGGAAACCGAGACCACGACCGAAGCCGAAGCCGCCGCTGAGGCCGAGACGGCGACCGAGGAAGAACCCTCGACGCTGGACCGGATCGTCAACGCGCTGGGCGGGGGCTCGGACGAGGAAGCGACGACCGAGGCCACCGCCGAGGCCGAACAGGACGTGATCCCGACCGAACCCTCGGACGCCGCGACCGAAGCCGCGACCGGCGAAGCCGAAGCGCCCCTCGCCGCCACCGAATCCGGTGACGTGGTCGAGGAAAGCACCGAGACCGTGACCGAGGAAAACGCCCGCCTCTCGTCCGAGGATTACGCTGCGACCGACACCACCGCCGCGACCGAGGGCGAGGCTGCGGCCCAGCAGCAGGTCCAGGCCCAGGGCCAGCAGGAAGACGACAATTTCAACCGCTTCCTGCAGGGCGCGCTGGTCGGTGCCGCCGGGGCGCTGGTCGTCGGCGCGCTGCTGAACGACAACCGCGAGGTTGTCGGCACCTCGCCCGACCGTGTGGTGGTCCGCGACCGCAACGGCCATCTGCAGGTGCTGCGCGATGATGACGCGATCCTGCGCCAGCCGGGCAGCGAGGTCACGACCCGCCGCTATTCGGACGGCTCGTCGGAAACCGTGGTCCTGCAGCGCGACGGCAGCCAAGTGGTGACGGTGCGCAACGCCGAGGCCCGCGTGGTCAAGCGCGTGGTGATCCATGCCGATGGCTCTCGCACCATTCTCTTCGACGACACCCAGACCTACGAGCCGGTGGTGATCAGCCAGCTGCCCGAGCCCAACCGTCAGGCCCCGCGTCAGGTGGATCCGCAGGACGAACGGGCGCTGCGCGTGGCGCTGGAAAGCCAGGCGCCGGTGAACCGCGCCTTCTCGCTCAACCAGATCCGGCAGATCGACCGGGTGCGCTATCTGGCCCCGGCGGCGCAGGTGCAGAACATCACCTTCGATACCGGCTCGGCGGCGATCTCGCCCGATGAGGCGCGCAACCTGCTGGCGCTGGGCGAGCTGATGACCAGCATGATCGCCGAGAACCCGAACGAGGTGTTCCTGATCGAAGGCCACACCGACGCCGTGGGCAGCGATGTGATGAACCTGACGCTGTCCGACCGCCGTGCGGAATCGGTGGCCCGGGCGCTGACCGAATACTTCGGCGTCTCGCCCGCGAATATGGTGCTGCAGGGTTATGGCGAAAGCGATCTGCGCATCCGCACCGAGGCCGCGGAACGCGAGAACCGCCGCGTGGTGGTCCGCCGCATCACGCCGCTGCTGCAGGTCGCCTCGAACTGATCTGCGGTCTTGTGACCCTCGCCCCCGGCGCCTTTCGGTGCCGGGGGTTTTCCGTTGCCCCGCCTGCCCCTGCCCCAAAGGTCGCGCTGGCCTTCGGCCGAAACCGACCGCATAGTATGGAGCAGGAGGATCCCCCCATGCAGCCTGACGCCCCGCAGCACGACCGTATCCCCGAGATCGCCCTGGACTGGCACCGCGCCGGCAAGGGCGCGGCACTGGCGACGGTGATCGAGACCTGGGGCTCGGCCCCCCGTCAGCCCGGCTCGCAACTGGCGATTTCCGGCGAGGGCGAGATCATGGGCTCGGTCTCGGGCGGCTGCGTCGAAGGCGCGGTGGTGGTCGAGGCGCTGGAGGCGCTCGGCGATGGCACGCCCCGGGTCCTGACCTTCGGCGTGACGGACGAGACCGCGTTTTCGGTCGGCCTGGCCTGCGGCGGCACGATCCGGGTGCTGGTCGAACCCATCGGCAAGGGCATGCCCGTGGCGATGCTGGAAGCGGTGGTCGAGGCCCGCGCGGCCCGCAAGCCCCTGGCCTATGGCGTGACGATCGAGGGCTGGGAGCGGCGGCTTCTGGGGCCGTCGGACCTGCCGGAGCGCTTCCGGGCCGATCGCTCGGGGATGGAGGAAAGCGGCGAATTCATCGCCCTCTTCAACCCGCCCCTGCGGATGCTGATCGTCGGCGCCGTGCATATCGCGCAGGCGCTGGTGCCGATGGCGAAGCTCGCGGGCTATGACCCGGTGCTGATCGACCCGCGCGACGCCTTCGCCAGCGAGGGGCGCTTCCCCGATACCGTGATCCGCCACGACTGGCCGGACGAGGGGCTGCTGGCCGAGGGGCTGGACGCGCGGACCGCGGTGGTGACGCTGACCCATGACACCAAGCTCGACGATCCGGCGATCATCGCGGCGCTCCGCTCGGACGTGTTCTATCTCGGCTGCCTCGGCTCCACCCGGACCCATGCCAAGCGGCTGGAACGGCTGCGGGCGGCAGGGATCACCGAGGACCAGATCGCCCGCATCCATGCCCCCGTCGGCCTCGATATCGGCGCCAAGACCCCGGCCGAGATCGCCGTCTCGGTGCTGGCGCAGGTGACGCAGGTGTTGAGACAGGCGTGATGGAGTTCGGGCCCGTCGATCTTGAGGATGCGCTGGGGGCGGTGCTGGCGCATTCGGTGCCGCTGCCGGGCGGGCGGCTGAAAAAGGGCAAGGTGCTGCAAGCCGCGGATATCGCCGCGCTGCGCGAGGCGGGGCGCGCGCGGGTCATCGCTGCGCGGCTGGGGCCGGCCGATATGGGCGAGGATGCGGCGGCGCTGGCGCTGGCCGAGGCGCTGGTGGCGGGCTCGCAGGGGCTGGAATTGCAACCCGTTGGCACCGGACGGGTCAATGTCATGGCCAAGGGCGCCGGGATCGCCCGGATCGACCCGGCCAAGGTCGCAGCGGTGAACAACGCCGATCCGGCGATCACCCTCGCCACCGTGCCGGAATGGCACCGGATGGAGCCCCGCGGCATGGTGGCGACGGTGAAGATCATCGCCTACGGGCTTGAGAAGGCGTCGGTTTCCGCCGCCTGCGCCGCAGGGCACGGGGCGCTGGATCTGGCGCTGCCGGTGCTGAGTGACGCGGTGATGATCGAGACCGTGGTCGGCGAGGGACTGGGCGACAAGGGCCACCGCGTGACCGAAGAGCGCCTGCAGCGGCTGGGTGTGAAGCTCGGGCCGGAAGTGCTTGTTCCTCATGAGGAAACCGCGCTGGCCGAGGCGCTGGCGCAGGCCCGGGGCGCGCTGATCCTGATCCTCACCGCCTCGGCCACCTCGGATATCCGCGACGTGGCGCCCTCGGCGCTGCGACGCGCGGGCGGCGTGGTCGAGCATTTCGGCATGCCGGTCGATCCGGGCAATCTGCTGTTCATCGGCTCGCTGAACGGCGTGCCGGTCGTGGGCCTGCCCGGCTGCGCCCGCTCGCCCGCCCTGAACGGCGCCGATTGGGTGCTGGAGCGGCTGATCTGCGGCGTGCCGGTCACCGGCGCCGACATCCGCGGCATGGGCGTGGGCGGGTTGCTCAAGGACATTCCGACCCGGCCCCGTCCCCGCGACCGGAAGGGTTAGGGCAACAGGAGCGAGGCGTCGCCGTAGGAGAAGAAGCGGTAGCGTTCGGCCACCGCGTGGTCATAGATCGCGCGGATCCTGTCGGCCCCCATCAGCGCCGAGACCAGCATCAGGAGGGTCGATTTCGGCAGGTGGAAATTGGTGATCAGCCCATCCGCCGCATGGAAGGTGAAGCCCGGGTAGATGAAGATATCCGTCTCGCCCCGCCAGGGCTCGACCCGGCCCGAGCGCGCCGCGCTCTCGATCAGCCTGAGCGCGGTGGTGCCAACCGGAATGATCCGCCCGCCCGCGGCTTTCGTCGCGTTGATCTCCGCCGCGGCTTCGGGCGTGACCTCGCCCCATTCGGCATGCATGCGGTGGGTGGTCACGTCCTCGACCTTGACCGGCAGGAAGGTCCCCGCGCCGACATGCAGCGTCACCTCGGTGAAATCGACACCCATCGCGCGCAGGTCATCCAGAAGCGGCTGGTCGAAATGCAGGCTCGCGGTGGGCGCCGCCACCGCGCCGCGCTCGCGGGCGAAGACCGGCTGGTAATCCTCGCGGTCCTGGGCGTCGGCCGGGCGGCGGCTTTCGATATAGGGCGGCAGCGGCATGCGGCCCGCTTCCTCCAGCGCGGCGTCGAAGGCGGGGCCGGTCAGGTCGAAGGCCAGCACCGCCTCACGCTCGTCCTTGCCCGCCACCACGGCCGTGAGCCCAGCCCCGAAGTCCAGCCGGTCGCCCGGGGCCAGCTTGCGCAGGGGTCGCGCCAGCACCCGCCAGCCGCCCGCAGGCTCTGGATTCAGCAGCGTCACCTCGACCTTGGCGCGGCCCGAGCCGTCCTTTGTCGCGCGCAGACGCTCGCCGAACAGGCGCGCGGGAATGACGCGGGTGTTGTTCAGGACCAGCCGGTCACCCGGGCGCAGGATCCCGACCAGATCGCGGACATGGCGGTCGGTGATCCCGTCCCCCTCGGCCAGCAGGAGCCGCGCGGCAGGGCGCGGCTTCATCGGCCGGGTGGCGATCAGATCCTCGGGCAGGTCAAAATCAAAATCGCTGAGCTTCACGCGGCCGATCCTTCACTTTTCCGCCCCGCCCCCCTTTATCCCCGCGCCCGCCCGACTACAACTTAGGCAACCAGAGGAGAGCACCATGGATATCGGCGACAAGGCCCCCGACTTCACCGCCCCCGACCACGACGGCACCAGCGTCACCCTGAGCGAATTGCGCGGGCAGCCGGTGGTCCTGTACTTCTACCCCAAGGACGATACCCCCGGCTGCACGCAGGAAGCCAAGGATTTCACCGAACTGGGCCATGCCTTCGAGGCCGCGGGCGCGGTGGTGATCGGCGTCAGCAAGGACAGCGTGAAGAAGCATGAGAAGTTCAAGCTGAAGCACGATCTGGGCGTGATCCTCGTGTCCGACGAAGAGGGCGACATCTGCGAGCGCTACGGCGTCTGGGGCGAGAAATCCATGTATGGCAAGACCTTCATGGGCATCACCCGCGCCACCTTCCTGATCGACGGCCAGGGACAGATCGCCCGGATCTGGCCCAAGGTCAGCGTCAAGGGCCACGCCGAAGAGGTGCTGGCCGCGGTCGAGGCGATGGTGCGCCCGGCCTGAGGGCCCTTCCCCGGCCTGCCCTTGCCTGAGGGGGCCGGACCTTATATCAGACCGACCAGGCAGGGGGCCGTCGCGGCCCCCTCTCCCTATGCTGAACAGGTGATCCGATGCGCGCAGAAACCCAGAACACGGTCGAGGCGATCCAGAAATCGCTGCACCTGCTTGCGCAACGGATGGATTGGGAAACCGCCAAGCATCGGCTCGAGGAATTCGACGCGATGATCGAGGACCCGAACCTGTGGAACGACCCGGCCCGCGCCCAGAAGCTGATGCGCGAGCGTCAGCAGCTGATGGAAGCGGTCTCGACCTATGAATCGATCAGCCGCGACCTGAACGACAATGTCGAGCTGATCGAGCTGGGCGAGATGGAAGACGACAAGGATGTCGTCGCCGAAGCCGAAGCCGCGCTAAAGGCGCTGGGCGAAAAGGCGGCGGCGAAGGAGCTGGAGGCGCTGCTCGATGGCGAGGCCGACGGCAACGACACCTTCCTGGAGATCAACGCCGGCGCCGGCGGGACCGAGGCCTGCGACTGGGCCGAGATGCTGCAGCGGATGTATGTCCGCTGGGCGGAAAAGCGCGGCTACAAGGTCGAGCTGCAATCTGAGGAAGCGGGCGCCGAGGCGGGGATCAAGTCGGCCTCCTACCGGATCAGCGGGCCCAATGCCTATGGCTGGCTGAAGTCGGAATCGGGCGTACATCGCCTGGTGCGGATCTCGCCCTTCGGCAAGGGCACGCGCGAGACGTCCTTTGCCTCGATCTGGGTCTATCCGGTCGTTGACGACAATATCGAGATCGAGGTCCCGGCCAACGAGATCCGCATCGACACCTACCGGTCGTCCGGTGCCGGCGGGCAGCACGTCAACACCACCGACTCGGCGGTGCGGATCACCCACATCCCGACCGGGATCGTGGTGACCAGCTCGATGAAATCCCAGCACCAGAACCGCGAGGCGGCGATGAACGCGCTGAAGGCGCGGCTCTATCAGATGGAGCTGGACAAGCGGAATGCGGCGATCACCGCGGCGCATGAGAACAAGGGCGATGCGGGCTGGGGCAACCAGATCCGCAGCTATGTGCTGCAGCCCTATCAGATGGTGAAGGATCTGCGGACCCAGTACGAGACCTCGGACACGCAGGGGGTGCTGGACGGCGATCTGGACGGCTTCATGGCCGCCACCTTGGCCCAGCAGGTCGCGGGCAAGAGCCGCGCCGACGCGCAGGGCGAGTGAGCCCGGCGCCGGGATTGATCCTCAGACCTTCAGGCCGGGCACGAATTTCGCCAGCAGGCTGAAGTCCTTGACCGCCGGGACGTTGTGCCGGCGCGAGGCGCTGATGGTGGCATCGAGGCGCGAAATCGCCATCAGGTCGTCATAGAGGTCGAACGAGGCGCGCGGGGCAGGAATGCGGGTCATGGCAGGTACTCCGGTTACTCGGGGCGCGCCGTTGGGGCGCTGATACAGCTAAGACGCCCGAACCCTTAAGAAGGTTCAAAGTTACCCTACGTTCTTTCGCTTTTTCGCGCTCAGAGGCCCAGTCCGGCCCGGATCGAGGGCAAAAGCGCCGCTGCGACCAGCCCCACGGCCACGCCCAGCCCGATGCGCAGCACTTTCGACCGGATGCCGCCCGCGCCGTATCCCAGCGCGGCGCAGACGGCAGCGTAATAGCTCATCGTCACCGGATCCATGGCGGGTTCCTCCCTGCCCCCATGCTGCCACCAGGCGGGGCCTTTGCCTAGCGGGTGCCTGTGTGCATGGCGATTGATCGTCCGCCCGCCTGTGTTAGCCTTGCGGGGCGCCCGCGCGATCCGTGACCGGGCGTCAAGGGAGGAGCCTGTGACCGACACACAACCCGAGCCCGCGGGGCGGCTGGCGGCCGAGCCCTCGACCATCCCGCCCCCGGCGGCGATCACCCCTGCCGTCCTGCGCGAGGTGCTGGCGCTGGGCTGGCGGGATTTCCGCCGCGCGCCCTTCTACGGGATCGTCTTCAGCGCCTTCTACGTGCTGGGCGGGCTGATCATGTACGCGATCTTCGCCGCCTCGGCGGCGGAATACTGGTTCATCCCGATCGCCGTAGGCTTCCCGATCCTCGCCCCTTTCGCTGCGACCGGCCTCTACGAGGTCAGCCGACGGCTGGAAAAGGGCCAGCCCCTCGGCCTGCGCTCGGTCTTCGCCATCGTCTTCGCGCAGAAGGACCGGCAGGTGCCGTCAATGGCGATGTTCGTCATGCTGGTCTTCATGTTCTGGGTCTTCATCGCCCATACGATCTTTGCGCTGTTCTTCGGCCTGGCGCCGATCACCGGCTCGACCTGGAGCATGCTGCTCAGCGGCAATGGCTTGATGATGCTGCTGGTGGGCTCGGTCTTCGGCGGGGTGATGGCGACGCTGTTCTACGCGCTGACCGTGGTCAGCCTGCCGCTGATCCTTGACCGCGAGGTCGATTTCATCAGCGCCATGATCGCGAGCTTCGGCTGCGTGACGACCAACCCGGTGACCATGGCGCTCTGGGCCGCGATCATCGCCGGGGCGCTGTTCCTGGGCATGCTGCCGCTGTTCCTGGGGCTCTTCGTGGTGCTGCCGGTCTTCGGCCATGCCAGTTGGCACCTTTACCGGCGCCTGCTGCCGCCCGAGGGCTGAGCCGAAACGCAAAACGGGGGGCCGCTGGCCCCCCGCTTCCTGTCTCTGGATCGGTCCGCGCTTATTGCGAGGCTTTGCTGTCCATCGGCGCCTTGGGGGCGGCGGGGCGGCTGGCTTCGGCGGGCATCGAGGGACGCGCAGCCGGAGCAGCAGCAGGCTGCGGCGCGGCAGCGGCCGGACGCGGGGCCGACGAGGCGGTGGCGCTGGCGGCGGCCGACTGGCTCGACGAGGCCAGCGGGTCGTCCTGACGTTGCACGGAACCCTCGAAATGGGCGCCCGATTCGATGGCGATGGTCTTGTGGATGATGTCCCCCTCGACCCGCGCGGTCGAGGTCAGGCGGACCTTGAGGCCGCGCACCCGGCCGATGACCCGGCCGTTGATGACGATGTCATCGGCGATGATCTCGCCGCGGATGGTGGCGCTTTCGCCCACGGTCAGCAGATGGGCGCGGATGTCGCCATCGACGACGCCCTCGATCACCACATCGCCCGAGGTGCGGATGTTGCCCGAGATCTGCAGATCGGCCGACAGCACCGAGGCCGCGGGCTTGGGTTTCGGCGCCGAGCCGGCACCCACATTGCCGCCCATGTCGAGCGAGGGCCGCGAGACCGGCGCCGAGACCGGCGCGGAGGCTGCCGATTCGGACGCGCGCGGAGCTTCCGCGCGGCCGGCGGTTTCGTTGATCCTGCTCTTAGAAAACATTCTGTGCTGCCCTTATGTAGGTCATGGGATTGATGGGGTTGCCACCGACACGGATCTCGTAGTGCAGATGCGTGCCCGTCGAGCGGCCAGTCGATCCCATACCACCGATACGGTCCCCGCGCGAGACCCTTTGGCCTTCTCTCACGCCGATGCTACTGAGATGGGCGTAGCGGGTTTCGAAGCCGAAATCGTGCTGGATGATGATCAGATTGCCGTAACCGCTTTGCCGGCCGGCGAAACTCACGGTGCCATCGGCCGTGGCATGGATCGCGGTGCCCCGGGCGCCGCCGAAATCCTGACCGGCATGAAGCCGCCGACCGCCGGTGATCGGGTCGCTGCGATAGCCGAAGGGCGAGTTGACGCGCACGCTGCTGACCGGCAGCGCGAAGGGGGTGCGCTGCAGGGCGATGCGGTAGGCGTCGATTTCCTCGAGCGCGGCCAGCACGGAATTGGCGCGCACCTCGTCGGAATCGGGGTCGAGCGTGCCCGAGGTCGAGATCGAGATCGGCTGCAGCGAGGCCGAGCGCGTCTGATAGCCCGCCCGCACCTGCCGCAGCAGCGTTTCCGACGACAGGCCCGCGGCGCTGAACATCCGTTCCAGCGGCTGGATCGAGCTTTCGACCGCCTGTTCCAGCTGGGTGAAGATGCGCGTGTTGCGGTCCTGGATCAGCCGGTATTCCAGCGCCAGATGTTCGGCCTGACGGGCGGCGCCATCGGCCACGGCGCGGATCTGTTCGCGCTCGTCGGCGGTGCGGTCCAGCGCGGTCAGCACGAAGTCGAGGGTCTGTTCGACCTCGTCGAGGTCCTCGGTTGTCTGGGCCAGTTGCGAATTGGCGTCCAGCGCTTCCAGTTCGGCCAGCTGCGCCTCGGCCTGGTCGCGGGCGGTGGTGGTGCTGTGCAGCGTCGCCTGCAGCGCGTCGATCCCGCGGGTCAGTTCGGCGTTGCGCTGCTCGCCTTCCATCAGCGCGGTCTGCATGTTGGCCACGCGGTCCATCGCCTCGCCATAGCGGCGGTACGAGGCCTGAACCTCGATCAGGGCGTTGTCACGCTGCGCGGCCATCTCGTTCAGGCGCGTCTCGAAATAGCTTTGCTCGCGGCGGGCGCTTTCGCGCAGGTCGTTCGAGCCTATCACCTCGAAGAACAGGATCGAGGTGGCGACCAGGCTCCAGGCCATATAGCCCGAGGCGATGGCCAGGATGGATGCTTGCGCGACGGGTCGCAGACGGACGAACCGGGTGCTGGTCTCGGAACGCAGGAACAGGCGTTTCTCGGGCAGAAAGCGCTCGAGCTTGGTATTCAGGTGGTCGATCCAGGCCCTCACAGGTCCCCCTCGCGATTGAACGGCGCAGGTTACCCTCCGCTGACCACGGCCGCGGAGGTTGGGGAAACTGTTAACGAGCGCTTTTCAGGCAGGCAACCATTTTGGCCGGGCGGTTCCCTTTGCATCGGCAACGTTCCGCCGGATCGGCGAAAAACCGCCGAAATCGAATCGCTTACGGCTTTGTGTTGCGGCTGTGCCCCGCGGGAGACACCTCATCGGCCAGCGGCCAATAGAAATCAGGGGGAATCCCGGCCTCGGCGCGCTTTTCCTCGTTGAACGGCGGCTTCAGCGCGCCGTGGAAATAGCGCCGCACCAGATCGTGGAAGGCTTCCTTGGGGTCGATATCGCCCCGGCCACAGAGGAAGTGGAACCATTTGGAGCCATAGGCGACATGGCTGACCTCTTCGGCGTAGATTGTCTCCAATGCGGAAACGGCGCCCGGCAGATCGGCCTTCTGGAACAGCGCGATCATCGACGGCGTGACATCGAGTCCCCGCGCCTCCAGCACCATGGGCACCACGGCGAGTCGCCCCAGCAGGTCGTCGCGGGTATCCGCCGCCGCCCGCCACATGAAGGCATGCGCGGGCAAGGCGCCGTAATGCGAGCCCAGGCTCTCAAGGACGTCGCAGACCAGGTTGAAATGCTTCGATTCCTCGGCCGCGGCCTTCACCCAGTCGTCGTAGAAACCCATCGGCATCTTCGTCGCGGTGAACCGGGCGATGATGTCCCAATGCAGATCGACCGCGTTCAGCTCGATATGCGCCACCGCATGCAGCAGCGCCAGCCGCCCCGCGGCGCTGCCCGGCCGCCGCCGGGGCATGTCGCGCGGGTTCAGGAGTTCGGGCTTTTCCGGCCGGGCCGGGTTGTCGGGCGGGTTGCCGGTGCCGATGGGCATCGGCCTGCCCGCGTCCCGGCCCGCAAACCACGCCTCGGCGCAGCGCTTCGACAGCGCGGTCTTGGCGCGGCCATCGGCGGTGGTCAGCACCGCATCGGCGCAGTCGGCAAGGGTCGCGGGCAGGTCGGTCATGGGTCTTCCGTCATTCGTCTTCCAGCGCGATCAGGGCGGCGCCTGCCTCGACCTGCTGGCCCGCGCCCGCCAGGACTTCGGCAACGATGCCGTCGCGACCGGCGGTCAGCGTATGTTCCATCTTCATCGCCTCCAGTACCGCAAGTCGGGCGCCCTTGACCACCGCCTCGCCCTTGGTGACGAAGACCGCCTTCACCAGCCCCGGCATCGGCGCCAGCACCACGCCCGCCGCGGCCCCGGCATCGGCCTCTCGCGCCAGAGGATCGGGAAGGGTGAAATGCACGATGCGCGCCCCGAAGACCGAGACCCTGCCCGCCGCGGTCAGCGCCGCCTCGGGCGCGCGGGTGCCGTCGATCCACCAGGTCCCGGCGCGGCGCTCGGCTTCCAACTCCCGCGCGCCGATCCTGAGCGTCCAATTGGGCGCCGTGCGGGTCAGGACGACATTCCAGCGCTGGTCGCCCATTTCCAGGGTCACGGTCTGTCGCAAGGGCGTCCAGAGGGCGAAACCCTCAAGCGCCCCGCCCTGCCCCGCCCCCGCCGCCGTCAGCGCCGCCAGCGCCACCGTCGCATCCTCGACCGGCGGCTCGGCGGTCAGGCTGGCGATGTCGCGACCGATGAGGCCTGTGTCCACGTCGCCCCGCGCGAAGCCCGCATGCCGGGTCAGCGCACCGAGGAAGGCGAGGTTCGTGACCGAACCCGCCACCTGCGTCCCCTCCAGCGCGGCGCGCAGCCGGGCCAGCGCCACGGCACGGGTCGGGCCATGGGTGATGATCTTGGCGATCATCGGGTCGTACCAGGGGCTGATCGTATCCCCGGGCCGCACGCCCGAATCGATCCGCGCGCCCTCGGGGAAGCTCAGGTGGGTCAGCGTGCCGGTGGCAGGCAGGAAGCCCGCCGGCACGTCCTCGGCATAGAGCCGGGCCTCGAAGGCATGACCGTGGATCGCCAGATCCTCCTGCCTTGCGGGCAGATCCTCGCCCGAAGCCACGCGCAGCTGCCATTCCACCAGATCGACGCCGGTGATCAGCTCGGTCACCGGGTGTTCCACCTGAAGGCGGGTGTTCATCTCCATGAACCAGAAACCATCGGGGCGGAGGCCCTTGGAGCCATCGACGATGAATTCGACGGTCCCCGCCCCCTTGTAACCGATCGCCTCGGCCGCGCGGACGGCGGCCTGCCCCATGGCGGCGCGCATCGCATCGGTCATGCCGGGGGCGGGCGCCTCCTCGATGACCTTCTGGTGGCGGCGTTGCAGGGAGCAGTCGCGTTCAAAGAGGTGCACGGCGCGGGTGCCGTCGCCGAAGACCTGCACCTCGATATGGCGCGGCTGCTCGATGTATTTCTCGATCAGCACGGCGGCATTGCCAAAGGCAGTCGCCGCCTCGCCCTGGGCACTTTCCAGCGCGGCGCGGAAATCCTGCGGCCGTTCGACCAGCCGCATGCCCTTGCCGCCGCCGCCCGCCACGGCCTTGATCAGCACCGGATAGCCCACGCCATCCGCGGCGCCCGCCAGATGCTCGGGGTCCTGATTGGCGCCCATGTAGCCCGGGACCACCGGCACACCCGCCTCATGCATCAGCGCCTTCGCCGCGTCCTTGAGGCCCATGGCGCGGATCGCGCTGGCCGAGGGGCCGATGAAGGTCAGGCCCGCAGCCTCGACCGCCTCGACGAAATCGGGGTTCTCCGACAGGAAGCCATAGCCGGGGTGGATGGCTTTGGCGCCGGTGGCAAGCGCCGCGGCGATGATCCGGTCGCCGCGCAGGTAGCTGTCCGCCGGCCGCGGCCCGCCGATATGCACCGCCTGATCGGCCAGCGCGACATGGGCGGCGCCCGCGTCGGCGTCGGAATAGACGGCGATGGTGCGCACGCCCAGCGCCCGGGCAGAGCGGATCACGCGGCAGGCGATTTCGCCACGGTTGGCGATCAGGATGCAGTCGAACATGGGCGGACCTCCGGTCGGACAGCGCCCGGCGCGGCGCCTTGGGCACCGGCCGGGTCACGGGGGAAAAGGGGAAATGCCGATTGCACCGCGCGGAGGGAACCGGCGGCGGTGCGGATCGGGTTATCGGGAAAAGCGGCGCGGTGCGCGGATGCCCCGCGCGTCAGGCGCAGGGATCGCGGGGCGGCGTCGGCACCAGCCGGTGAACCGGGATACCGTCGGCCAGCATCAGCACCAGATGCGCGCGCGGTTCCTCGACGAAGGCCAGCGTTTCGGCCTGCCAGACCTGTGCCCTGAGCGAGATATGCGCCCTGAGGCCCCACCAGGCCTCGGCCAGGCAGCGGGCGCCCAGCACCGGCGGCGAGGACAGGCCCATGACATGGTGATGCCGCACCTCGTGGTCCACGCAGGACAATTCGACGGTATTGCCGTCCACCACCGACAGCAACTGGCAGCCCGAGGTCGAGATCACCGCGGCGCTGCCGCCGGTGACCCCGGCAATGGCTCCGGCGACCGGCGCCAGGATCAGCATGACCAGCGCGGCCAGCATCATGCGCGGCGTGGTCCAGCGGCTGCGCCGCCGACGGCCTTCCTGGGCGATGCTGCGGCGCAGATTGCGCAGATCGCCGGGCGACGGGATGCGTCGCACGCAGGCAGGAGAGGAGAGGTGGGTTACACGGGGCATGATCCCCAAAATCTCCCGCCAATACGGCGGAAATTGGGCGGTTTCCCGCAGCTTTTCGGGGATTCGACGTTAATGTTGGCGCCAACATGCCTTGATGGGCGCGTGCAACGGCTCCGCTGCCCCCGGGCCGGGTGCCGCGGATCGTCGCGCAACCTGAGCGCGAATCATCTTTTGCTAACCACAATCCTGCCGCGAACCCGCGCAAGGCACTCCCGCGCGGCGGGCAGGCGGTGCCTCCGCGGCCCGAATCCCCTCCCCCGCTCACATCCGGAACACGCCGAAGCGCGTCTCCCCGATGGGGGCGTTCAGCGCCGCCGACAGCGACAGCGACAGCACCTCGCGCGTGCGGCGCGGGTCGATGATCCCGTCGTCCCAAAGCCGCGCCGAGGCATAGAGCGGATGCGACTGGCGCTCGAACATCTCGATGGTGGGGCGCTTGAACTCGGCCTCGTCCTCGGACGACCAGCTGCCGCCCTGCCGCTCGATCCCCTCGCGCCGGACGGTTGCCAGCACGCCTGCTGCCTGCTCGCCGCCCATGACCGAGATCCGCGAATTGGGCCAGGTCCAGAGGAACCGCGGCTGATAGGCCCGCCCCGCCATGCCGTAATTGCCCGCCCCGAACGAGCCGCCGACCAGCATGGTGATCTTCGGCACCGCCGTCGTGGCGACCGCCGTCACCAGCTTGGCGCCATGCCGGGCGATCCCTTCATTCTCGTATTTGCGGCCGACCATGAAGCCGGTGATGTTCTGCAGGAACACCAGCGGGATCTTGCGCTGGCTGCACAATTCGACGAAATGCGCGCCCTTGACCGCGGCCTCCGAGAACAGCACGCCGTTATTGGCAACGATCCCCACCGGACAGCCCTTGAGATGGGCGAAGCCGGTGACCAGCGTCTCGCCATAGCGCGGCTTGAACTCGTCGAAGCGCGAGCCGTCGACGACCCGGGCGATCACCTCGCGGATGTCGTAGGGCGTGCGCAGATCGGCCGGCACGGCGCCCAGGATCTCGTCGGGGTCATAGGCCGGTTCCTCGGAGGCCTGCATCAGCACCGTCTCGGGCTTGCGGCGGTTGAGCTGCGCCACGGCCCTGCGGGCCAGCGCCAGCGCATGCGCGTCATCCTCGGCCAGGTAATCGGCCACACCCGAGAGGCGGGTGTGCACATCGCCGCCGCCCAGATCCTCGGCACTCACCACCTCGCCGGTCGCGGCCTTGACCAGCGGCGGGCCGGCCAGAAAGATCGTGCCCTGATTGCGGACGATGATCGTGACGTCCGACATGGCCGGGACATAGGCGCCCCCCGCCGTGCACGAGCCCATGACAACGGCGATCTGCGGGATGCCGCGGGCCGACATATTGGCCTGATTGTAGAAGATGCGGCCGAAATGGTCGCGGTCGGGGAAGACCTCGTCCTGATTGGGCAGGTTGGCGCCACCCGAGTCGACCAGATAGATGCAGGGCAGGTTGTTCTCGGCGGCGATTTCCTGCGCGCGGAGGTGTTTCTTCACCGTCATCGGGTAATAGGTGCCGCCCTTCACGGTGGCATCGTTGCAGACGACCATCACCTCCTGCCCGTGCACCAGCCCGATCCCGGCGATGACGCCTGCGGCCGGGGCGGCGCCGTCATAAAGGCCGTGGGCGGCGGTGGCGCCGATCTCGAGGAAGGGCGAGCCGGGGTCCAGCAGGTTGGCGACCCGCTCGCGCGGGGGCATCTTGCCCCGCTCGATATGGCGCGCCCGGGCCTTGGCCCCGCCCCCCTCGGCCGCCTGCGCCGCAGCCTCGGCGACGATCTCCAGCGCTTGCATATGGGCGGCGCGGTTGGCCTTGAAGGCGTCCGAGCCGGTGAGGATGTGGGATTGGAGTTTCATGGGGTCTCCTCCTGGGCCCTGCGTTTCAGGTCTTTGCGAATGATCTTGCCGGTCACGGTCATCGGCAGGTCCGCGGCGAAGCGCACTTCGCGCGGGACCAGATGGGCCGAGAGGCGGGTGCGGATGTGGGACTGGATCTCGGCTTCGGTCGCCTCGTTGCCGGGCCTGAGGACGACATAGGCGCGGATGCGTTCGGTGCGCTGGGCGTCCGGCACGCCGATCACCGCGGCCAGCGCGACGGCGGGGTGGCGCAGCAGGCAATCCTCGATCTCGGACGGGCCGATCCGGTAACCGGCCGAGGTGATGACGTCATCCTCGCGCCCGACGAAGCGCAGATAGCCGTCCTCCCACAGGCCGCGGTCGCCGGTCAGCATCCAGTCGCCGCGGAATTTCTCGGCCGTCGCCTCGGGCCTTTGCCAATAGCCCAGCATCATCGAGGCCGAGCCGCGTCTAACCGCGATATCGCCCTCGACCCCCTCGCCCAGCGGCCCCTCCGGCCCCAGCACCGCCAGGTCATGGCCCGGGACCGGTTTGCCGATGCAGCCCGGGCGCGCCGGGAACAGCGACCCGGCCGAGGAGGCGATCATGTTGCCCTCGGTCTGGCCGGAGAATTCGTTGATCGCGAGGCCGAAGGCGCGGCGGCCCCAGTCCAGCATCTCGGCCCCCAGGGGCTCGCCGCCCGAGGCGACCGAGCGCAGGCCGGGGATCGCGAGGTCCGCCGCCTTCAGCATCTTCAGCGCGGTCGGCGGGAAAAAGACGTTGCGGGTGCCGGTCGCGGCGATGATCCGGGCGGCGGCCTCGGGCGTGAATTTCGGCAGGCGGGCGGCGACCACCGGCACGCCCAGCGCCAGCCCCGGCATCAGCACGTCGAAAAGCCCGCCGATCCAGGCCCAGTCGGCCGGGGTCCAGAGCACATCGCCGGGCTGGCCCAGACGGTCATGGCTCATCTCCACCCCCGGCAGATGGCCGGTCAGCACCCGGTGGGCATGCAGCGCCCCCTTCGGCGCGCCGGTGGTGCCCGAGGTGTAGATCAGGACCGCCGGGTCCTCGGACGCGGTGTCCAGCGGGTCGGGGCCAGCGGGCGGCAGGGCGAGGGTTTCGGGCACATGCGCCGTCACGCCCAACGCCGCGAGGCGGGCCGCGCCCTCGGGATCGGTGACAGCGTGGGTTGCCCCGGCGTCCGACAGGCGGGTGGCCAGCGCCTCGGGACCGAAGAGGGTGAAAAGCGGCAGGCTGATCGCCCCCAGCGTCCAGATCGCCAGATGCGCGGCGGCGGTCCAGGGATCCTGGGCCCGCAGCACCGCCACCCGGTCGCCGGGCCGCACGCCCTGCCCCGCCAGATGCGCGGCCAGCCCCCGGGCCATGGCGGCGAGCTGGCCGTAAGTCACGTCCCGCCGGGTGCCGGAGGACAGGTCGAGGATCGCCGGACGGTCAGGCTCGGCCCCGGCCCGGTCGAAACAGGCCTGCCGCGCCATGTTGAGCCGCGCCGGGATCTGCCAGCGGAAGTCGCGGGTGAGGCTGGCGTAATCGCCGGTCGGGGACAGAAGCGGTTGCTGGGTCATGTCCCGGCCCCCCGTCGGTGGGTCCTGCTGCGAGCGCTAGTCATCGAGCATCCCTTCCAGCAGCAGCGCATGCCGGGCGGTAAGGCGCATCAGGCAATCCTGTTGCTCATAGCCCGCGTGGATCCCGTCCCAGGCGGCGGCGCGCCAGTCGCAGGCGGCGGCGCGATAGGCCTCGAACCCCCGCACGACGGCATCGAGCGAGGGGATCGGCTCGGGCCAGCCGAGCCGCCGGGCGCGGGACTGCACCTCGCCTTCGCCCCCTTGCAACTGGGCGGTGGCGGCATCGACGCGGCGCTGCCAATAGGCGGTCTCGGCCCCGCGGCAGAGGCCCTCGCTGCCCGGCCCCTGCGCGGCCTCGCAAAGCCCGGCCATGAAGCCGATGCAGGCTTCGGTGAAGCCGGTGGCGAGGCATTGCTCGATCACCAGCGGATTCACCGCCCACTCTTCGGGCAGGTCCTGCGCCAAGGCGGGAGCGACAAGCAGCACCAGGGGGAAAAGCGCGCGGATCACAGCCGGGCCAGCCCGTCGGAAAAAAGCGGCTGCGCGCCGCGCAGGCGCTTCTCGGACGGCAAGCCCGGTATCCCGATGCGGGTGTCGTGCCGGACCTGCTTCAGCGGGTCCGGTGCAATGGCATCCATTCGTGCCTGCCACCAAGGCCCCCGATCAGCGAAGGCCCCGCCCCGGCCCGTTGCCAGACGGGCCCCGGCCAGCGCCGGGGCCGTCGGCAGCGGGACAAGGGGCGCAGGCCGCATCCTCAGCCCCCCAGCTGCTGGCGGTAGGACCGCAGTTCCAGCATCCGCTCGGCGGTCATGCGCATCTGGCAATCCGCCCCGGCGATCTGGCGCATGCTCCCCGCGCCCCAGAGCCCGTATTCCATGGCGCAATTGGCGTCGCGATAGGCGATCCAGGCGCGCTGGGCGTCGCGCAATTGCTCGACCCGATGGGCGAATTCCGGGAAATCCGCGCGCTCGGCCTCGTCGGCGCCGCGGGCCGCGTCCCGTGCGAGGCCGTATTCCTCGTTCAGAAGCCGGTCCCAGGCGTCGCGCTCGGCCAGCCCGCAGAACATCATGCCGGTGGTGGTCTGCCCGTCCGGCGCCCCGTCGAAACAGGCCGCGGCGCCGGTGCCGATGCAGGCGCGCCCGGCCTCGACCCCTTCGGTGGCGGCGACGCAATCGGCGATGCCGGTGGAGAAGCTGTCATAGGGTTCCTCGGCCAGCGCGGGGGTGGCGATGAGGGCGAGAAGAGCAAGGAAACGGGTCATGAAAGAGCCTTGTTGACGGAAAAGGGAAACGAGTGTGCCAGGCTATCGCGGCGCTCGGGGCTGAGGAAGGCGGCCGGGGCGCGCGTCGGTGAAGGGCCGCTCATGCCTCGTATTCCTCGATCAGGCGCCGCAGCCGCTTGACGATGGTCTCGCGCCCCTTGGCGGTCAGGAAATGCGTGGGGATGCGCCGTGCCCAGGCGCGGGTCACGTCGTCCGGCAGGCGGCGGCGATCCGCCCCCTCGATGAACTCGATCAGCGCCAGGGCGTGGTCGCGGTTCGCAGCCCAGAGGGTCTGCCCGCGGAACTCGACCTGAAAGAAGCGGTCCTCTTCCCCCACGACCCGCGTCTCGACCGCGCCGCAGCGATGGCAGGTCACGCGCACGGGCTCGTCCTCCGGCCAGTTCCGCAGCAGGTCATAGCGGATCCGCTCGTGCCAGTCGGGGTGGTCGGCCAGGATCGCCGCCTCGGCCTCGTGGCGGTTGTCAAAGAGCGCGACCTGGGCAGGGCCCCGGGGATCGTGGTTCTGGCGGATCGTCAGATGGCGCGAGGCCCGGACCCAGGCCTCGTTCTCGGGCGTGACGGCGATGCGGCCCGGGGCGGCATAGGTCGCCGGGCCGCGGCAGAGGCGGCAGCGGATGACGTGCTCATAGTCCGAGGGGAGGCTGAACACCGCCATGGCCTCAGCCCATCGCGGACATCAGCTCGCGCCCGACCAGCATGCGACGGATTTCCGAGGTGCCGGCGCCGATCTCCATCAGCTTGGCATCGCGGAACAGGCGGCTGGCGACGGAATCGTTCATGAACCCGGCCCCGCCCATCGCCTGCACCGCCTGATGCGCCTGCACCATGGCCTGTTCGCTGGCATAAAGGCAGCAGGCGGCGGCATCGGCGCGGGTCACTTCGCCCCGGTCGCAGGCCTTGGCGACCTCGTAGACATAGGCGCGGGCCGAGTTCAGCGCGGTGTACATGTCGGCGATCTTGCCCTGCATCAGCTGGAACGAGCCGATGGGCTGGCCGAACTGCTTGCGGTCGCGCAGGTAGGGCATGATCTCGTCAAGGCAGGCGGCCATGATGCCGGGGCCGATGGCGGCCAGCACCACCCGCTCGTAATCGAGGCCCGACATCAGGACACGGACGCCCTTGCCCTCTTCGCCGAGGATGTTCTCGTAGGGGACTTCGACGTTCTCGAACACCAGCTCGGCGGTGTTCGAGCCGCGCATGCCCATCTTGTCGAAATGGGCCGAGGTGGAGAAGCCCGCCATGGTCTTTTCGATCAGGAAGGCGGTGATCCCTTTCGAGCCCGCCGCGGGGTCGGTCTTGGCATAGACCACCAGCGTATCGGCGTCGGGGCCGTTGGTGATCCAGTATTTCGTGCCGTTCAGCACGAAACGGTCGTTCTTCTTCTCGGCCCTGAGCGACATCGACACCACGTCAGACCCCGCCCCGGCCTCGGACATCGCCAGCGCGCCGATGTTGCGGCCGCTGACGAGGCCCGGCAGGTACCTGGCCTTCTGCTCGGGCGAGCCGTTCAGCTTGATCTGGTTGACGCAGAGGTTGGAATGGGCGCCGTAGGACAGGCTGATCGAGGCCGAGGCGCGCGCAATCTCCTCGACCGCGACGGCATGGGCCAGATAGCCCATCCCGGCGCCGCCGTATTCCTCGGGCACGGTGATACCCAGCAGGCCCAGATCACCCATTTCGGGCCAGAGCTGGTTGGGGAAGGCGTTGGTCTTGTCGACCTCGGCCGCCATCGGCTTGACGCGGTCCTGCGCCCAGCGGTGCACCGTCTCGCGCAATGCGTTGACGTCCTCGCCCAGGTCGAACTTCATGGATGCGGTGAACATGGCCCTTCCCTCCCCCGAATTGAACAGCTGTTCAATTCCTAAGCCTGGGGCCGGATTCGGTCAAACGAAATCCGGTCCCTGATCCTCGTGACGCCACGGCTTGAACTGGGCGCGGCCCCTGCCCTGCCTGTCCTCGACCGGGTTGGCATCGAGCCAGGCGCGTTCGCGGTCGCGTTCGGCCCGGCGCTCGGCGGCGTTCTCGGTGCCCCAATGGCGGGGGCGGGTCTTCAACCCTTCGGGCCGCTCGGCCGCCTCCTCGGGCGCCGAGGCCAGCGCCTGTTTGTCCAGCCGCCGCGTCTGCCGGTTGCCCATGGCCTTGATCCGCGGCGCATGCTTGCGCGCGGCCTTGTCCGAGGAATTGGCGGCGATCTTGCGCTGCCTCTGGCGGTCACGGGCCTTCTCGGCCTGGGGATCACGGTCTGTCATGCCCGCATTGGGCCATGACCGGCCCAAGCGCGCAACGCAAACTTGTGTCAGCGGAAGATCAGCAGCGTGGTGAAAGCCAAGAGCACGGCCATGAAGCGCAGGAAGATCTTCCAGGCCAGCGGCGCCGACAGAAGCGCGGTCAGCAAGGACCCGGCGGCGGTCCAGAACAGGCACACCAGCAGGTTCAGCGAGGAAAAGGCCAGCGCCAGCCGCGCGGCCTCGACCCAGACAGGCAGCCCGGCGGAATAGCCCGCCGAAGCCGCGAAGGCCACGGCCCAGACCTTGGGGTTGATCCACTGGAAAAGGACCGCGCCGAAGAAGCTGAGCGGCTTCTCGTCAGGATCCACGGCCTTGCGCGGTTTCGCGGATGCTTTCCACAGCCCCCAGGCCATCCACAGGATGAACCCCGCCGCGCCCAGCCTGAGCAGCAGGTTCAGCGTGGGCGAGGCCTGCACCGCCGCGCCCACCCCCAGCGCGGTGACGCCCGCGGTGATGCCGACACCCAGCACCACGCCGAAGAGATGCGGCAGCGTGCGCAGGAAGCCGAAGCGAACGCCCGAGGCGGTCAGCATGATGACATTCGGCCCCGGGGTGAAGAGCCCGAGGA
>NZ_JAUCCQ010000041.1:0-28215 GCF_034676075.1 Pararhodobacter sp.
TTCGCCGTGGCCAGCCCCCGCCCTTTCAGCGCCTTGTGCACCGCCGGCAGATCGGCCAGCGCCACATGCGGCAGGATCACGTTCTGCTCGTGGCTGAGGCGGATCTCGCCATAGCCATAGCGTTCCGCAAGATCGGCGATCAGCCGCATCTGGTCCGAGGTCATGTCGCCGGGCGTCTCGCCATGCGCTTTCAGCGAGATGGTGACGATGGCGTGCCCCTCGGCCTTGTGGGCGTGCAGGTTGGTATCGGCCCAGGCGCGGAACACCGGGTCCGCGCCATAGGCCGCCTGATAGGCGAGGTCCGAGGCCTGGCGGAATTCGGGCGCGCGGAACATCCCCTGGATGCGGGCCAGCGCGGCCAGCGTTTCGGCGGTGTCGAACTGCGGCGCGATCTCGGCGAAGCGGGCCTCGACCAGATCGCGGACCGTGTCGATCCCGTTCTCATGCACGGTGATCTTGATGCGGGCCTTGTACTTGTTGTCGCGACGGCCGAGCAGGTTGTAGGTGCCGACCACGGCCTCCAGATAGGGCAGCAGATCGGCCACCGGCAGGAAGTCGCGCAGCACCTTGCCGATCATCGGCGTCCGGCCGAGGCCGCCGCCGACGATCACCTCGAACCCCTCAGCACCGTCGCGGCGGACCATGCGCAGGCCGATGTCATGCGCCTTGGTCACGGCGCGGTCGATCTCGGACCCCGTCACCGCCACCTTGAACTTGCGCGGCAGGAACTGGAATTCCGGGTGGTCGGTGGACCATTGGCGGATGAGTTCGGCATAGGGGCGGGGATCGGCGATTTCCTCGGCCGCAGCGGCGGCGAAATGATCCGAGGTCACGTTGCGGATCGTGTTGCCCGAGGTCTGGATCGCATGCAGCCCGACCTCGCCCAGCGCTTCCAGCATGTCCGGCACATCGGTCAGCTTCGGCCAGTTGAACTGCACGTTCTGGCGGGTGGTGACATGGCCATAGCCTTCGTCCCAGCGGTCGGCGATCTCGGCCAGCTTGCGCAGCTGGTTGGGGTTCAGCGTGCCATAGGGGACGGCCACGCGCAGCATATAGGCATGGAGTTGCAGGTAGAGGCCGTTCATCAGCCGGAGCGGGCGGAACTCGTCCTCGGTCAAGGAGCCGTCGATGCGGCGGGCGACCTGTTCGCGGAACTGGCGGTTGCGTTCCTTCAGAAACGCGGTGTCGAAATCGTCGTAGACGTACATGGATCTGTCCTCAGGCCGCAGCTTGCTTGCCGTGGGCATAGTTCGAGGGGCCGCGGCGGCGGAAATCCTCGCGGAAATGGGTGGGTTCGATGCCCTGGGCGGTCAGGCGGACCTCGGCGAGGTAACAGCCGACCACCTCATTGCCGCGCTTCGCAGCCTTGGCCAGCGCCGCCTCGGCCTCGTCCTTGTCGTCAAAGGCCTGGGCCTGCTTCAGGTCCCGGGTCCAGCCCTCGGCCGCGGTCAGATAGACCACGTCGCCCTCGATCAGGGCGTTGGCGGTGACGACATGGGTCTGGGGCGCGCGGGACATCAGGCGAATTCCTCGAGTAGGGCGGGAAGAACGGCGGCGGCCTTGGCGGGCGCGAGGCCGAAGAGGGTGATAACGGGGCCGGTGAAGGCGGCCTCGGCCAGCGTGGCGGGCAGGTCGGCCAGCGTCGCGGTGACGATCCGCTGATCGGGGCGCGAGACGTTTTCCACCAGCGTGACCGGGGTGTCGGCATCGGCGCCGTGCATGATCAGCCGCCCCTGCACGAAGCGCGCGGCGCGCTTGCCCATGTAGATCGCGGCGACGGCACCCGGCCGGGCCAGCGCGCGCCAGTCATGGTCGGCGTAGCCCTGCACATCCTGCGCGGTCAGCAGCCGCAGATCGCTGTTGCGGCCCCGGCGGGTCAGGCTGGCACCGATGGCGGCAGCGGCAGCGCTGGCAGCGGTGATGCCGGGCGTCACGGACCAGTCGATCCCGGCCTCGGTCAGCGCCTCGGTTTCCTCGTCCAGACGGCCGAAGACCGAGGCATCGCCGCCTTTCAGCCGCACCACGCGCAGCCCGGCGGCGGCGTGGCAGATCATGTGGGCGTTGATCTCGTCCTGCGGGGTCGAGGGGCCGAACCCTTCCTTGCCGACGGCGATGAACTCGGCCTCGCGCCGCGCCAGTTCCAGGATCGCGGCGGGGACCAGCCGGTCATGGATCACCACATCGGCGGCATCCAGCAGGCGGCGGGCTTTCAGCGTCATCAGCTCGGGATCGCCGGGACCGGCGCCGACCAGATCGACGCGGCCCGGCTCGGGCTCGGCGTTCAGATGCTCGCGCAGCAGGGCTTCCAGCGCGTGGTCGAGCAGTTCTTCACCCGCCCCGGCCAGAACCTCGGGCCCGGTGCGGAAGTAATAGTCGGCCCAGAAATCGCGGCGGGCGCGACCCTGCGGCAGGGCCTCGGCCCGGGCGCGGAACAGCTTGCCAGCGCGGGCGAGCGGGCCCAGACCCTGCGGCAGACGCTCTTCCAGATCGGTCTTCAGGGCGCGGGCCAGCACCGGCGCGGCGCCTTCGGTGCCGATGGCGATGGTCACAGGATCGCGGTCGACGATCGCCGGGGTGATGAAATCGCTGCCTTCGAGGTTGTCGACCACATTGACCAGCACCCCCGCGGCCCGCGCCAGCCGGGCGAGGCGCGCATCGGCCTCGGCATCGCCATGCGCGCCATAGGCCAGCGCGGCGCCGGTCAGGTCGGCGGCCTCGGGGGCACGGCGGATCAGCGGGACGCCATGGGCCGTGGCCGTCGCTTCCAGATCGGCCTCGGGCGCCTCGGCGAAAAGGTGCAGCCGGGCTTCGGTCTTCAGCAGAAGGCGGAGCTTGGCCAGCGCGAAGGCACCGCTACCGGCGATGACGACCTTGCGGTCAGCCAGATCGAGGAAGATCGGGAAATGCTGCATCGAAGCCTCCGGGGTTGAGGCTCAAGATGGAAAAATTTCCTCCAAACAGCAAGATAACCGGCGAAACAAGGAGGATTCAGGGGCTGAACGGCGCCGGATGGGAGAAAATTGTTCCAAATCCAGCACAACAGGAATGGTTGTCCTCCGACTCCGCGCCGCGCCGGAATTCCCGTCTTGCCGCGCTGCCGCGACTCAGCGCTGACCCAGGCGGAATCGCACCGAAAGCCCGGTCCGGTTGTCCTCGAACAGCGCGATGGTCGAGGTGGTGACCTGATGCGTGACCTCGATGCTCATGCCGCGCCGGGCCTCGATCGACAGGCCCAGACCCGTCACATGATCCTCGCGCGCCATGCCCAGCAGCATCCCGCCCGAGGCCTGCACATGCCAGGCGCTGACCGAGACCGGGCGGTCGCGCCACAGGAAGCCGACGCGCGCGCCGATCCGGCCCCGCGTGGCGGTGGCGCCCGCGATGGGCGTGGCGGTGCCGAGCGCGAGCTCGGTGACGGCGCCGTTCCAGACCGCCGACCAGCCCAGCGTGGCGCCGGTCTGCTGGCCCGCGTCCAGCGCCCGGCGGTCCACTTCCAGGCTGATCTGATGCGCGGCCTCGGCGGTCGAGAACAGATGCACCAGCGCGGCCGATATCCCGGTCGAGCTGCCTTCGGTCAGCGCCCGACGGCTGGCCGAGGCCGAGGCGCAGACATCGACGAAGGTCCAGCCGGTGACATGGTTGCGCGCGCAGGCTTCGACCCCGGCGGCACCGCGGCCGATGTCATGCACCGGCGACCAGGCGATTTCGGCCATGGCGCGCAGGTCGATGATCCGCCCCTCGGCCCAGGAGAGCCGCGCGGTGGCATCCAGCCGTCCGCCCAGCATCAGCCCGGCGCGGGCGCGGCTTGCGGGGTCCGCGTCGAAGATCAGCCCGCCGATGACCAGCCGGTCGTGGAAATAGCCGCCGTTGATGTTGTCATCCCAGGTCAGGATCGGGCTGAACCGCAGGGAGCGGTCCATCAGTTCGGCCCCGCCCTCGTTGTAAAAGCCGGTATCGCGCAGGGCGCGGCGCAGGGCGTTGGTATAGGCGGGGGGCGCGCGGCGGGTGTCCTGAGCGCGCGCCAGAGTGAGCAGCCTCAGCCGCTCGCTCGACGCCAGCGGCGCCAGCCGCGCCCGGTCGAAGGCATCCGCCCCCGCCCGTGGCGCCAGCACCGTCAGGCCGAGGCAGAGCATCACCAGAAGGGCGAGTGCCTTACGGACGAGGGAAGGCATTCGGATCCACTCCGACAAAGGCACCATCCACCGTCACCTGACGACCGGTCGCCGTATCCGTGCCATCGGCCTGATAGAGGCCCGAGGTCGACAGCTCGTTCATGCCGTTGTCATAGGTGGGCGTCCCCCCCAGCGAGCCGCGCAGGGTGCCGTCCACGGCCAGGATGTCGGGGCTGTTCGGATCCCAGACGCGGATCGTGACTCCGTCGCCATAGGCGCCGGTGATGATGTTGAGCGGCACGTCCTCGGCCTCGATCTCCATGCGGACCTGGGAATCGGCGGTGACGCCGGTGCGCAGGTTCAGGCTGACCGTCTCGGCGTCGAAGTCGATTTCCATGTTGACCAGCCCTTCGGCATCCGAGCCTTGCAGCATCGGGCCGCCGTCGATGGTCACCCAGGAATAATTCGCCCCGCGCAGGTAGAAACGGCCGGTCGCGGCGATCAGGGCCCCGTCGCGCACGTTCGAGAAGGGCTGCTGGTCGGAGGTCAGGCGCACCAGCCGCGTGGCGCTGCCACTGGGCGTGTCGATCTCGGCCAGAACCTCGACCGTCATGCGCCCCTCGTAGGGGGTGCCCTGCAGATCGATCATCGAGCGATAGCCGGCCGGATCGGCGGGATCGCTGTCCTCGAAGGCGGCGATGGCGCTGGCATCGGCGGGGGTCGCGTAGTCGCGGCGCACCCGGCTGTAGCCGTTGTGCGTGGTGGTGTAGGTCTCATAGCCTGCAACCGTGATCGGTCGGCCATCCGGAAGCGGCGGCAAGCCGCCCCCGGACGAACAGGCGGAGACAAGAACGAGGGCGGGGAGGGCGAAGATCGGGCGCATGGCCCTTTCCTAAATAGAAACAATGGCAAAATCCTGGCGGATTACCCCCGAAATTGTGGAAAATTGTCTCTATTCGCACCCGCCCCCGTGCAGCCGGTTCCACCGCACCGAGGACCAGAGCGCCACGCCGATCAGCCCGGCGCCGAAAAGGCCGGTCACCACCTCGGGAATCTCGACCAGCGCCTGCACATACATGATCACCGACAGCGCGATGATCGCATAGAAAGCCCCGTGTTCGAGGTAGCGGTATTGCGCCAGCGTCTGCTTTTCGACCAGCATGATGGTCATGGAGCGGACGTACATCGCGCCGATGCCCAGCCCGATGGCGATGACAAACAGGTTGTGGCTGAGCGCGAAGGCGCCGATCACCCCGTCGAAACTGAACGAAGCATCCAGCACCTCAAGATACAAAAACGCGCCGATCCCCCCCTTGGCGGCGGTGGCCAGCGTCGCCTGCCGCGAATCGAGGAAGCCGGACAGGACCTCGACCAGCAGGAAGGTCAGCAGGCCCCAGATAGCCGAAACGGTGAAGAGATGCCGCTCGACCTCGGGCAGCAGGCGCGAGATGCCCAGCGCCAGCGCCAGCACCACCGCGACCTCGATCCCGCGCACCGTCGAATAGCGCGACATGCGGCTTTCCAGCCAGGGGAGCCAGTGGATGTCCTTGTCATGGTCGAAGAAGAAGGTGAGGCCGACCATCATCAGGAAGGTGCCGCCGAACGCCGCAATCGGCAGATGCGCGTTCTCCAGGATATGGGCGTAGCTGTCGGGCTCGGTCGCGGCCAGGCGCAGGGCCTCCCACGGGCCGACATGGGCGGCGATGACCACGATCAGCAGCGGAAAGACGATCCGCATGCCGAAGACGGCGATCAGGATACCCCAGGTCAGGAAACGGCGCTGCCATTCGGGGCGCATGTCCTTGAGCTTGTTGGCATTGACGACGGCGTTGTCGAACGAGAGCGAGATTTCCAGCACCGCCAGCACCGCGACGATGAACAGCGTCGACAGCGCGCCGGACCAGGTGCCGGTGCTTTGCCAGCCCAGCACGCCACCCAGGGCGATGCCCAGGATGGTGACGACAAGGGCGGCACGGAAATAATGGAACAGTGGGGCATGCGCCGGGCCGGGCGCAGCGGCAGGGGGCAGCTTGGGTGTCGGGGACATGATGACCGTAGCGCGGCAGTTGTCACGTCAGTGCCGACATCGCGAAAGCGCCGCAACTTTCGCCAGAGGGGCCCGGTCACCGATAGTGCCCCCGGCTTTGCCGGGGGTGACCCTGATATAGCGCGACTCCGGCCCTTGGAAAAGGGCTGTGCCCAAGGCTTTGCCCGGCGGAGTTCCGCCGCCCGGCGGGGGCGGGTCTGGAACTTCGGGGGCTTCCTCGCGTTTCTTGCGCGACCGAGGCCCGCCGCTGCGGGTCCCCTGTGAAAGGACCAAGACATGAACCGCGTCATGATCGCCGGCATCGCCGCCATGAGCACGCTGGTCGCCGCCCCGGCGGCCTTCGCCGACCCGCCTCCGCACGCCCGCGCCCATGGCCGCGGGCATGCCGAATGCGTCGGTCACACTTGCGGCCGCCGCGGCAATCCCGGCCACGGCTGGAACGACGAACGCCACGGCGGGCGTCATCTGGAGCACCGTCGCGACACCAACGTGACCAACATCACCATCAACATCGGCGATGACGGCCGCTATGGCGAGCGCTGGACCTGGCGCGATGGCTACGGCTTCGGCCCGGCGCCCTATGGCCGCGAATACCGGGTGATCAACGGACAGCTGGTGATGGTCGATGTGCAGACCCTGCAGGTCGTGGCCATCGTCGGCCTGCTGAGCGCGCTGATCAACTGAGCCTGTCTGGGCGGCGGATCAGAGGGAAACCTCGGTCCCCCGCCCTTCGCTTGCCGCCCGGCCCAGCGCATGATGCGCGACGGCCAGATCCTGCGCCACGATCCCCAGCGAGCGGTAGAGCGTGATCGCCTGCGGACCCGAGCGTCCCGGCCCACCGTTCAGATGCGCGCCGATCTCACCTTTCAGGTGATCCGGCGCGAAGAGCCCCGCCTTCAGCCCCTCGACCACCTCACCCGCCTGCGCCATGAGCGAGGGCAGGTAGTCGCAGAACACTTCGCCCCGGGGGATGACGGCATCGTCCACCTCACGTTTCGAGGCGACCGAGGCCCCGACGATATTGAGGTGCTGCCCCGGTTCCATCCAGTCGCCCTTCAGGACCGGCGTGGCGGAATTGGTGACGGTGCAGATGATGTCCGCGCCACGAACGCCAGCCTGCGCGTCGGTGCCATGGGTCATGGTCAGGCCGGGATGGCTGGCGGCGGCATGGGTGGCGAAGGCCTCGGCGGCTTCGGCCCGGCGGCCGACGACATGGACATGGGTGATCGGCCGGACGGCCAGCATCGCCTCAAGGTGGTGCTCGGCCTGTTCGCCGGTGCCGATCAGCGTCAGCCGCGCGGCATCGGGCCGGGCCAGCGCCCGTGTGGCAACCGCCGAGGCGGCAGCAGTGCGGATCGCGGTCAGCAGCCCCGCATCCATCATCGCCACGGCGCCGCCGGTCTCGGATTCGAACAGCACCACGGCGCCGCGATGGCCGCTGAGCCCTTTCTTCGGGTTTTCCGGAAACAGACTCACCAGCTTCACGCCGTAGCACATCGGCTCACCCAGCGCGCCGGACATGACGCCCATCATGTTCTTGCCGCCCACCGGCACCACGTGCCGGAGCGGTAGCTGCGCATCGCCACGCGACACGGTGCGCATCGTGGTGTCGATGACGTCGATTGCCTCGGCCATCGGCAGCAGAGCCGCGATATCGGCGTTGGAGAGGATCCTCATGCCTGATGGATCCCTTCCGTCAGCACCCAATCGGGCGACAGGGGTTCAAGCCCCATCCGCGCCTTGAGGATGTTGCTGTAAAGCGCCGGGCGCAGCAGATACGGGAAATGCCCGCCCCAGAGGAACCGGAACGCCGCCGCCGGGGCGTTCCGCGCCCGCACGGCGTCGCGCATCGGCGGAGGGATCAGCGGGTCGTCCACGGATTCGATGGTCGTGGCGCTGTCGGCGGTGTTGGTCAGCGGCGGCAGGACGGGGCCGGTCTTGATCGCGTCGAGCCTTGCGCGGAGTTCGTTCTCCAGGATCCGGCCGCCGGCCTCGGTCAGCAGCAGGTCGAACATCTCGGCCCAGTCGGGATAGGCGGCGCGCGCGGCGCTCATGCTGGTCTCGAACCCGGCGCGCAGGTCCTCGATGGGGGCCTGCCACAGATCCAGCGAATAAGGCAGATGGGTGCGCGGCGCGCCGACATCGGCCAGCGTATTGCCGGGGAACAGATGGCTGACCAGCCCCGGATGCTGCGCCGCAAAATACTGCGCCAGGAACCCGCCTAGCGAGGAGCCCAGCACCGCCGCCCGCTCGATCCCCAACCGCGCCAGCAGCACGGCCAGCGAGGCCGACCATTCCGGCACCCCGCCGCTGTCGGGATAGCTGACCGAAAGGACCCGGCGATGCGGCGCCAGCGCCTCGATCTGCGCGAAGAAGATATCGGCGCGGCCCAGCGTGCCGGGCAGGAACAGAAAGGCCTCGCCCGTCCCGCCGGTGTCGATCAGGCCCCAGTCGCGGCCCTCCAGTTCGATCCGTTGTTCGGGAAAATGCGAAAGAAAGGCGTCGCGGGCCTGCATCAGCGAATTGGTCATGCGAAAGGGTTCTCCACGCGCGGCCAGTAGGTCAGCGACCGGTGGCGGTAGGGGATGGCGGTGAAATCGGGGGTGATGGCCCCCGGCGCGGCGATGGGGATGATGACCGAGGCGATGGGCGCAAACCCGGCGCGGTAGTGGTTCGAGGATTTCACGCAGACATGGCGCTTCTTCGACAGGTCGATGCCCAGCTGGGTAAAGGCCTCGGGGTGGAAGGTCTGGGTGCGGGTGTCGTTGACGATCAGGTCGATATTATCCGTCTCATCCCCGGTGCCGGCGTCGATGGAGAGCCAGGCGATGGTGCCCAGAGTGACCGGCAGCGTGCCGAAGCGCTGGCTGAGGCCGGTGGCGACGCGCTTGATCGTGACGTTCAGGTCCAGCGGATCGCCCGACATCGGCCCGCATTTGCCGCCCAGCCGGATCGCCAGCTGCGCCCCCTCGCCGATCTCGGCGCAGAGTCGGACGACCACCGGGTCCCAATAGATACCCGAGGCGACCGAGGTCAGACCGCGGTCCAGGATCGCGCGCAGCAGGAAGGTGGAATCCGAGGGCGCCCCGCCGCCCGCGTTGTCGGACATGTCGGCCAGCACGACAGGGCCCTGATTGTGACCGGCGGCCTTGTCCAGCGCCTGATCGATGGTCAGGACCTCCTGAAAGATCGCCTCCTTCTCGCGCCAGAGCTTTTCGCCGATCTCCCGCGCCATCTTTTCCGCCAGCGCCGGGTCGCCATCGGTGATGGCCAGCGCCCGCGCCCCGGTGCGTTCGTGGTCGCCCCAGGGGAAGCCATGCGCCAGCGACAGCGACAGCACCCCCGGCTCGGATTCCCGTGCGGTCATGGCATCGACAAAGGCGCGCATCGGGCCTTCGGGTGTGGGCATGGCCATGATGATCCGGCAATCGTAATCGCGCATCACCGGGTTGGTCTTGCCCTCGGCCGCGTCAGCGAGAAGCGCGAACAGCTCCGCCCCGCGCTCCAGAATGTCGATATGGGGATATTCCTTGAAGCAGATGATCGCCGTGGCCTCGGTCAGCATCTGCTCGGTCAGGTGGCAATGCGGGTCCAGCAGCGCGCCGATCTTCGCATCCGGCGCCACGGCGCGGCAGGCGGCGATCAGGTCGCCCTCGCAATCGGGGTAGCCCTCGGCGATCATCGCGCCGTGGAGCTGCAGCAGGATCACGTCGACCGGCATTGCGGCTTTCAGGTCGGCGACGATCTCGTCGCGGAAATCCTCGTAGACCTTGCGCACCGTCGGCCCGCCCGGCTGGGCAAAGGCGGCGAGGCTTTCGGCCACCTGCCAGCCCTTCGCCTCGGCCTTCTTGCGCCACAGGTGCAGCGCCCCGGTCCAGTAGACGGGCGCGCCCTGCGTGGCGGTGCCGTGGTGGACATGCCCCTCCTCGAAGGCGGCGATGCCGGTGGGCAGGGGGGAAAAGCTGTTCGTCTCGGTCGCAAGGCAGGCGATGAAGCACTTCATGGGGCAGTCCGGGCAGGGGCGGGAAGCTGGCCCGTCGCCTGCAGCGCCAACCGCGCCAGCAGATGGACGAGGATCAGCGCGAAGGCGACCGGCACGGCCGCGGTGAACCAGATCATCGGGATGTCCAGCATCTCGGCCGAGCGGCCGAGGCTGCGGCCGAGAAAGCCGCGCGCCAGGTTCATGTTGGGACCGAAGAGGCAGTACCAGAGCACCGGCGCCAGGAAGAGCACGACGCCCAGCGCCCGGATCAGGGCCAGCACGCCGCCCGCCGTGCCGCGCAACGCGGCCATCGCCGGGAACAGCACCGGGTCGGCCCCGGCGCGGAACGCCGCCGAGGCGCCCAGCATCCCGGCCCAGACCATGGCGCGGCGCGCCATTTCCTCGGTCCAGATCGGCGGGTCAGAGAGGATGTAGCGCGCGATGACCTGCCAGCCCGCGGCATAGACCATGACCAGCACCGCCAGCACCGCACCCCAGAGGGCGATGGTGTTGAGCAGTGCCGAAACACGGTCCAGGCCCCGGGCCATCCTGCCGATCATCGCGCGTGTCCTTCCCCAACAGAAGCCTTACTCGGCGATCGCCGCCTGCCACTGCGCAAGTTGCTCGGGCGTGACGATCAGGTCATAGGTGGTGGCCGAGGCCGTCTGGAACTCGGCCCGCGCCTCGGGCGAGAGTTCCGAGATGGTGACACCCGCCGCTTCCAGCTGGGCGATCACCCCGGTCTGGGTCTCCAGCCAGGTGCGGTTCGCCTCGTTGGCGGCGGCGGCGGCGGCATCCACCGTGGCGCGGTCGGCATCGCTCAGCCCCTCGTACCAATCCTCGGACACGATGATGATCCGCAGCGAGGGCGAGATTTCGGCCGGGGTGAAGTACTTGATGAAATCGGTGTGCCCGAAGAGCAGCGGCACGAAGGCCGGGTTCAGATAGCCGTTGGCGACCCCCGTCTGCAGCGCGTTCGGCACCTCGGCCCAGCTGACCACGGTCCCGGTCGAGCCCCAGGCGGCATAGAGCTGGATCTGGCTTTCATCGAGCGCCCGCATCCGCAGGTCCGACATGTCGGCCATCGAGGTGACGGGATGCAGCGTGTTGAAGATGCCGGTCGCCGGGCCCACGGTATCGACCGCCAGCACCTGCACGCCCGAGCCGTCGAGCCCCTCGTTGATCGCGGCCAGCATGCCGTTGTCATAGAGCGCGCGGTCGACCGCCGCCATGTCGGCGAAGAAATAGGGCAGGCGCAGGCCGTAGATCAGCGTGTCGATGGACGCGACGATGCCCAGGGGCGACAGGCCCACTTCCACCAGCCCCTGGCTGACCTGGTCGAACACCTCGTCATCGCCGCCCAGGGCACCGCGCTGGTACTCCTCGGCCGCCATGCCGTGTTCGTTCAGATAGGTCGAGAAGGCATGCGCCCAGACATAGCTGCCCGAGCCTTCCAGATCCGGCGGGCTGTCGAGCGAGATCTTGATCTGCGCCGTGGCGGCGCTGGCGAACAGGGCGAGTGCGCTCGCCGCGAGTAGGATCTTCTTCATCGTCTTACCTCCGCTTGTTGGTTTCATTCTTGGGTCACTCGCCCAGCAGCCCCATGGTCCGGGGCAGCCAGAGCGTCACTTCGGGCAGCCAGATCAGCACCCCCAGCACCACAATCTCGACCAGCAGGAACGGCAGCACCGCCCGCGCCAGCCGCCAGTAATTGAGCCCCGTCACCGTCGACACGATCAAGAGGCACCCGCCCAGCGGCGGCGAAATCAGGCCGATGCAGAGGTTGAAGCACAGCACGATCCCCAGATGCACGGGATCGGCGCCCTGCTCGATGGCGACGGGCGCCAGCAGCGGCACCAGCAGCGCCAGCGCCACGGGGATGTCCAGCACCATGCCCGCCGCCAGGAAGATCAGGTTCAGGAGGATCATGTAGCCGACCGGGCCCAGCCCCATCTCGGTCACCATCCCGGCGATGGCCTCGGGCAGGCGCTCCAGCGCGCCCAGATAGCCCAGTGCCGAGACCGCGCAGATGATCATGAAGATCGAGCCCGACAGCATCGCCGTACGCCTGAGCGCCTCGACCATCTGGCCCAGCGCCAGACGCTCGTAGAACATGCCCGCCAGCGTGGCGGCGACAACGGCGACGGCGGCGGCCTCGGTCGGTGTCATCCAGCCCAGCACGATGCCACCAACGATGATCAGCGGAATGCCCAGCGCCGGCAGCGCGTTCAGGACCGTGGGCAGCAGCGGCGGGATTTCCTCGCGCGAAAGGCGCGGGTGGTCGTCGCGCCAGGCATAGAAGCTATTCGTGGCCATCAGCGCCGCGGCCAGCAACAGGCCCGGCACGATCCCGGCGATGAAGAGCGCGGTGACCGAGGTGCCCATCAGCGCGCCGTAGAAGATCATGATGATCGAGGGTGGCACGATCGGCCCGATGATCGAGGATGCCGCGGTGATCGCCCCGGCATAGGGCAGCTTGTAGCCCTGTTCGGTCATCGCCGGGACCAGCGTGTTCGACACCGCCGCGCTGTCGGCCACGGCCGAGCCCGAGATCCCGGCGAAGAAGACCGAGGTCAGCACGTTCACATGCCCCAGACCGCCCCGGACGCGCCCGACCATGACCATGGCCAGCCGGATCAGCACCCGGGTGACGCCGCCGCGGTTCATGATCTCGCCTGCCAGGATGAAAAGCGGCATCGCCATCAAGGCGAAGACGTCGATCTTGGAGAAGATCTGCTGCGGCAGGACGGCGAGGTAGCGCTCCTGCCCGGCGGCGAAGAAGGCCAGCACCGTGGCGCCGCCGATGACATAGGCGATGGCCAGGCCCGAGCCCAGCAGCAGCGCGCCGACAAGGGGGACAACCCAGATCATGCGGCAAGCGCCTGTCGGCGGGGGGCGAGGGCCTCGGCCCGGACCCCCTGATCGGCGATATCCTGCGGGATCGGTTGGCCAAGGGCCAGCGCCGCGGCGGTGCGCCCCATGGCGGGCGCGGTCTGGATGCCGTAGCCCCCCTGCCCCGCCACCCAGACGAAGCCCGGGGCATCGGGCGCATGCCCCACGACCGGCGCCTTGTCGGCAACGAAGGAGCGGAGCCCCGCCCATTTATGCTCGATCCGCCGCACCGGCAGGTCCACCGCCTGCTGCACCCGGTCGATGCAGAGGGCCACATCCCACTCGTCGGGCTGGGCGTCACAGGGCTCGGACGGCGTCTCGTCGGCGGGCGACAGCAACAGCTTGCCCGCGTCGGGGCGCAGATAGAAGGTCTCGTCGATGTCCACGACCATCGGCCAGTCGTCGACATTCTGCCCGGCAGGCGGCGCCACCAGCATTGCCGTGCGCCGCTTCGGCACCAGACCCACGGGCGCCACCCCGGCCATCCGGGCGATTACGTCGGCCCAGGCGCCCGAGGCATTGACCAGCATCTCGGCCGTGATCTCGCCCTGCGGAGTCTCGATCCGCCAACCGTTGCCCTCGCGGGTGATGCCCGTCACCTCTGTCTTGAGCCGCAGCTCACCGCGATGAGTGGTCAGCGCGCGCAGGAACTGGCGGTGCAACGCCTCGACGTCGATATCGGCCGATCCCGCGTCATGCAGCGCGCCTGCGAGGTAATCCTCGCGCAGGAGCGGCAGCATCGCCCGGGCCTCAGCGGCGCTGATGCGGGTGACCGGCAAGTCGGCGGCCGCGGCCTCGAGGCTGGCGCCCTGATCGGCATTGGCGACGAACAGCACGTCCCGGGGACGCAACAGCGGATAGGGACGTTCGGCGCTGGGGGGGGCGCTGAAGGCCCCGGCCGAGGCGCGGGTCAGCGCCCGGATCACCGGCGGGCCGTAGCTGGGGGTATACAGCGCGGCCGAGCGGCCGGTGGTGTGGTAGCCCGGCGCGCTTTCGCGTTCCAGCAGCAGCACATCCTGTCCCGCCGCCGCCAGTTCGGCCGCGACCGAGGCCCCGGCGATCCCGGCGCCGATCACGACGATCCCTCTGTGCTGTCCCGCTGAGCCCATCGCGCGCCTTCCCCTTTGCCTCACGCTAACACGGTTTTTCGCATCAGAAAGAGGAATTTTTCCGATACGAAAATTAATTGCGCGCGTCATGGTTGCGCGTATGATCGGGGCATGCCGCCCAGAAATCGCGCCTTGGCCCGCCCCGACCCGACCGAGATGGCAGACAGCCAGCGCGCCGAATTCGGCAGCCGGTTGAAGGAGTTGCGCCTTGCCCGCGGCTGGACGCTGGCGCAGCTGGCGGAACGTTCGGGTCTGGCCGTCTCGACCATTTCCAAGGCCGAACGGGGGCTTATGTCGCTGACCTATGACCGGATGCTCTCGCTGGCGCGGGGGATCGGCGTGGACATGGCCGAGTTCTTCACCGCCGAGGGCGCGGTCTTCGCTCCGGGCAGTTTCGCGGTGGCGCCGAAGGGCGTGTTCCAGAAGCAGGAGACGCGGAACTACGTCTACGAAATGCTGTTCCCCGAGATCCGCAACAAGGCGATGGTGCCGATGATGGGCACGCTCAAGGCTCATGACCTGATGGATTTCGACGATTTCGTCCGTCATCCGGGGCAGGAATTCCTGCTGGTTCTGGAAGGCGCGGTCACGGTCTTCGCCGAGGGCAAGGCGCCGGTGCTGCTCAGGCAGGGCGATTCGCTCTATTTCGACAGTTCGCGCGGGCATCTCTATGCCTCGGCCGGGGCGGTCGATGCCCGGATCCTGGTGGTCTGCACCGAGGCAGAAGGCGGCGCCTGAGCCTTTTGGGGTGCGTGCTGGCGTCGCCTCGCCGCGACAAGGGCGGCGCCCGAACCGCCGGAGTGGGCGAGAAGCGCCCGCCCCGGGGGGGGCGGTGCGGGCGCTGCCCGGCGTGCCGCCGGGCGGGACCATGGTGAGGGTCGCTCCCGTAGGGTGCGTGCTTGCACGCACCATTCCCCGCCCCCGTAGGGTGGGATTTCATCCCACCGAGCCGAGGCCCGAACGGAAAAGGGCCCGTACCACCGGCACGGGCCCTTCCCTGTCACGCACCGGACAACGCTATTTTTCCGGGATCAGCCCCCGTGGCGCGAAGCGCAGGACCAAGAGCAGGATCAGCCCCATGGTCAGGAGCCGCATATGCGCCGCGCTGTCCAGCAGGTGTGCGCGCAGGAAGCTGTCCTCGGGCAGGGGCGCGGTGATCCAGCCCATCAGCCACAGGCCGATCGGCTCGACCTCGACCCAGAGGAACCAGATCAGGAAGCCGCCCAGCACGGCGCCCCAGTTGTTGCCGGACCCACCGACGATCACCATCACCCAGATCAGGAAGGTGAAGCGCAAAGGCTGGTAGGAGCCCGGCGTGAACAGCCCGTCCAGCGTGGTCAGCATCGCCCCGGCGATGCCGCAGACCGCCGAGCCCAGGATGAAGACCTGCAGATGGCGCTTCGTCACGTCCTTGCCCATGGCCCGCGCCGCCGTCTCGTTGTCGCGGATGGCCCGCATCATCCGGCCCCAGGGCGAGCGCCAGGCGCGTTCGCTGAGCCACATGATGACGCCGAGCACCACGATGAAGGTCAGCGCGAAACAGGCCTTCACGAAGAGGGACGAGGCCTCGGCCGGGGCCAGCCCGAACCACGAGGCCCAGGCGATGAAATCAGGGTTGCTCTGCAGGCTGACCTCGTAGGGGATCGGCGCGCGCGGCAGGCCGTTCACGTTGCGCACGCCGCGCGACAGCCAATCCTCGTTCTTCAGGACGGCGATGATCGTCTCGGCGATGCCCAGCGTGGCGATGGCCAGGTAGTCGGACCTGAGCCCCAGGCTGACCTTGCCGATCACCCAGGCCGCGCCCGCCGCCAGCAGGCCGCCCACGATCCAGCTGGCGAAGATCGGCAGACCGGCGCCGCCCAGATAGCCCGCCACGGCGGTGTTGGTGCCCTCGATGGCGTCGACCGCCGGGTCCAGCACCGCGCGGTAGAGGAAGAAGCCGCCGACCACCACGACCAGCAGCACCAGCGCCCGGCTCCAGCCCTTCTGCATCCGCCGGTAGACCACCACGCCCAGCGCGATGGCCGCCACCCCGATCAGGATGCCGAAGATCGCCCTGAGGCCCCCCGCCGCCCAGGCGTCATGCACCGGCGGCATCGAGGTCAGCACCGTGGCAACCCCGCCCAGCGCGACGAAGCCCATCGTGCCGACCGAGAAGAGCCCGGCGTAGCCCCATTGGATGTTCACGCCCAGCGCCATGATCGCCGAGATCAGGCACATGTTGACCAGACCCATGGCGACCGAGGGGCTTTGCAGCCAGCCGACCAGCACCAGCAGCACCGCCATGATCAGGAAGTAGGATGTGTTCTTCGCGCTCATACGGATTGCCCCTTGAAGAGCCCGGTCGGGCGGAACAGCAGCACAAGCACCAGCAGCACGAAGCTGACCGCGAACTTGTAGTCGGTGGAGAGGAGTTGCATCAGCCCGTGCGGCTCGAGGCTCTCGGGCAGGAGATACTCAAAGAACTTGCGGAAGGCATAGGTGACGCCCACCTCGCTCAAGGCGATGACATAGGCCCCCGCCACAGCGCCCAGCGGATTCCCCAGACCGCCCAGGATGGCGGCGGCGAACATCGGCAGCAGCAGCTGGAAATAGGTGAAGGGCTTGAAGCTCTTGTCCAGGCCATAGAGCGTGCCCGCCACCGTCACCAGCACCGCGACGATCAGCCAGGTCACCGTCACCACCCGTTCGGGATTGATGCCCGACAGCAGCGCCAGATCCTCGTTGTCCGAAAAGGCCCGCATCGACTTGCCGGTCCGGGTCCGGTTCAGGAACCAGAAGAGCGCGCCGACCACGACCAGCGTCACCGAGATGGTGATCAGCTGCGACCAGCGGATCCCCAGCCCCTCGGCCAGCCCCGTCGCGTCGCGGAAGTCGCGCACGGTGAACAGGAACCGCGCGCCATCGGCGAAGTTCTGGTCATCGGGGCCGATGACCAGGCGGGTCAGCCCGTTCACCACGAACATGACACCGAGCGAGGCCATCACCACGACGATCGGCGCCGCGCGCACCTTTCGATAGAAGCGATAGACGGATCGGTCGACCCCCAGCAGCAGCAGGGCCGTCACCACGATCCCCACCGGCAGCGCCAGCAGCGCGGTCGGAAGCGGGTCGATGGAGACGCCGAGCGATTGCAGCCACCAGGTGCAGAGGATCACCGCCATGGTGCCGAAGGCCATCACATCGCCATGCGCGAAATGCGAAAAGCGCAGGATGCCGTAGACCAGCGTGATGCCCAGCGCGCCGAGCGCCAGCTGGCTGCCATAGGAGACGGCCGGGATGAGGACGAAATTGCCCAGAAGAACCAGGGCGTTCAGGAAATCCATGTCGAAGCCTTTCCGGTTTCGATGGGGAACGAGGCCGGCATCTGGTGCCGATCCGTGAGGCGGGCCTGGGTGATGTCTGTGTCAGGCATCCCGAAACTCCCCGCACGCGCCGTGCAGCAGCCACTCGGTCGCACCGTCGAGGCCGAGGGACAGAAGCTCGGCATTCGCGCCGGACACATCGACGCTGAGCGCGAAGGCCCCGGCGTCATGCTCGCCCCCCAGCACCACGCGACCGGATTCAGTGCTGAGGAAATGCAGACCCAGGTCTGCCTCGCCCAGCCGGAAGCCGATCACCGCGTCAATCGGCGTGCTGCGCTCCAGGCTGGCCACGATTTCGGCACTCTGGCACAGGCCATCGGCGTCACAGCGCTGGTCGAAACGGCATTCCGCCGTTTGCAAGGCCAGCGCCGCGCCGGGGGTCAACAGCGCACCCAGCACCAGCAGGCGCCCATGGGACACGGGTCTGAATAGGGTGGATTTGCCCAGCGAAAGCAGGGCGCTCAGAAGGTCCATGCGTTTGCCTTTCCCGCGACGCGCGTCATTCGGGCGAACAGTGGATGGTCATCAGCGTGGCCTCCTCGGCGCTGCCTTCCACCGGCGAGGCGGTCAGCAGGCCGGCGCCATCGCCGGTGAAACGAAGCTGGTAGATGCGGCCCGCGCTTTCCCAGGCGGCGGTCTGCAGCACCCCGTCATAGGCGGGGCTCAGGTGGTCGCCGTTCATGGCGACCTCCAGCCCGCCGCCGAGGAAGGCGAGGTCGAACCCCTCGCCCCCCTCGGTGCAGGTGCCGAGCAGATCGCAGGTCCTGAGGACCGCGCAGGTGAACCCGTCGCGCTGGCTTTCGGCCAAAGCGGGGGCAGGCGCGGCGAGCAGCAGGCCCAGCAGGAGGTATCGCATCGCTCAGCCCCCCAAGAAGCTGCGCCGCACCTCGGGATCGGCGAGAAGCGCCTGCCCGGTATCGGTGTAGCGGTTGGCGCCCTGAACCAGCACATAGCCCTTGTCGGCGATCTCCAGCGCCTGACGGGCGTTCTGTTCCACCATCAGGATGGAAATCCCCGTCCGGGCGATCTCGATGATCCGGTCGAAGAGTTCGTCCATGACGATGGGCGAGACCCCGGCGGTGGGTTCGTCGAGCATCAGGACCGAGGGCTTGGTCATCAGCGCGCGACCGACAGCCACCTGCTGACGCTGACCGCCGGACAGCTCGCCCGCCGCCTGCCGCCGCTTGTCCTTGAGGATCGGGAACAGGTCATAGATCTGCGCCATCGTCTCGCGGTAATCGTCGGTGCGGATGAAGGCGCCCATCTCCAGGTTTTCCTCGACGGTCATCGAGGGGAAGATGTTGCGCACCTGAGGCACGAAGCCCATGCCGCGCGCCACGCGGTCCTGCGGCGAGAGCGCGGTGATATCCTCGCCATTCAGCCGCACCTGCCCCTTGCGCAGGTTCAGCATGCCGAAGACGGCCTTCATGGCGGTCGATTTGCCGGCGCCGTTCGGGCCGACAATCACCGCTACCTGGCCCTTGTCCACGGCGATGGTGCAGGAATGCAGGATGTCGGCCGCGCCATAGCCGCCGGTCATCGCCTCGCCGATCAGCACGGCCTCGGGGTCGGGGAGGACGGGATGTTCAGACATGGCCGACCTCCGCCTTCACCTTGTTCTTCAGCCCGGTGCCCAGATAGGCCTCGATCACCGCCTCGTTGGCCTTGATCTCGTCCAACGTGCCCTCGGCCAGCACCTTGCCCTCGGCCATGCAGATGACCGGGTTGCAGATGCGGCCGATGAAATCCATGTCGTGCTCGATGACCACGAAAGTATAGCCGCGCTCCTGGTTCAGGCGCACGATGGCATCGGCGATGGTGTTCAGCAGCGTCCGGTTCACGCCCGCGCCGACCTCGTCCAGAAAGACGATCTTGGCGTCGGTCATCATCGTCCGGCCCAGTTCGAGCAGTTTCTTCTGCCCGCCCGAGATATTGCCGGCCTTTTCGTCGGCGATATGGCTGATGGTCAGGAATTCCAGCACCTCGTTGGCGCGGCGGCGGATCTCCTCGTCTTCCAGCGCAACCTTGCGGCGCTGGAACCAGGCCGAGACCAGCCCCTCGCCCATCTGCCGGGGCGGGACCATCATCAGGTTCTCGCGCACGGTCATGGAATGGAACTCATGGGCGATCTGGAAGGTTCTGAGCAGCCCCTTGTGGAACAGCTCGTGCGGCTCGAGGCCGGTGATATCCTCGCCCGCCATCGTCACCCGGCCCGAGGTGGGTTTCAGCACCCCGGCGATGACGTTGAAAAGCGTGGTCTTGCCCGCGCCGTTGGGACCGATCAACCCGGTGATCGACCCTTCGGCGATATGCAGCGTCGCACCGTCGACGGCGTGAAAGCCCCCGAAGTGCTTGTGCAGATTCTCGACACGGATCATGGGAAATCCTTACGAAAAGGCAGCCCGGACCCGCGCCCGGACTGCCCTTGAGGTCAGGGTTTACGCCGCATCAGCGGAAGCGGACGGTGACGAATTCGTCGCCCTGGATCTCCAGCTCGCGGTAATTGCCCGCGCTTTCGCCCGGCCCGATCAGTTCCACGGCCGAGGCGCCGACGTAATCGACGTCACCACCGGCGGCGATGATCTCCAGCGCGCGCGCCAGCTGACCCGGGAAGATCTGCTCGCCCGGGGCGTTGGCCACGTCCATCACGTGATCCTTGTAATCCGCCGAAGCGGTCGATCCGGCGGCCGCCATGGCCAGCAGCATCAGCGCCGCAGCGTCATAGGATTCCGGTGCGAAGGCCGAGGTCCCGTCGAAGCCCGCCGCCGAGGCGAGGTCCTGGAACATCTGCGTGCCGGGGTTGTCGGCGCCGGGCAGCTGGCCGTAGGAGCCCTGGATCTCGTCGCCCATGGCGTCGATCAGCGACTGGCCGATCATGCCGTCCACCAGCTCGAACGTGTCGAAGGCGCCGAGGTCCAGCGCCGAGCGGATGATGCCGCGGCCGCCCTGGTCGACATAGCCCGCAACGACCAGCACCTCGCCACCGGCCGCCGCCAGCGCGCCGACTTCGGCCGAGTAATCCGCCTTGCCGTCCTCGTGGCTGGCGACCATGGTCACGGTGCCGCCCGCTTCGGTGAAGGCCGCCTGGATCGAATCCGCCAGACCCGCGCCGTAGTCGTTGTTGGTGTACGAGATGGCGATCGACTCGACGCCGCGGTCACGCAGGATGTCGGCCACGACCTGACCCTGACGGGCGTCGGACGGCGCGGTGCGGAAGAACAGGCCGTCGTCCTCGGCCGTCGACAGCGCGGGCGAGGTCGCCGAGGGCGAGATCATCACGATCCCGTTCGGGCGGGCGACGTTTTGCAGGATGGCGCCCGTGACGCCCGAGCAATCTGCGCCGACGATGCCGACCACGCGGTCCGAGGTCACCAGACGTTCGGCCGTGGCGACGGCGAGGCCGGAGTCGACGCAGCCGTCGTCACCGCGCACCGAGGTCACGTTGCCCAGCGTGAAGAGGCCCGAGGCATTGACCTCGGCAATCGCCATTTCGGCCGATTGGGCCATCGTCGGGGTGATCGATTCCAGCGGCCCGGTGAAGCCGAAGATGATGCCCAGCGGCACATCGTCAGCCTGCGCGGCGCCTGCCGCGAAGCCGACCAATGCGGTGGTCATAAGAAACTTTTTCATGGTGGTGTCCTTCCTGTGGATTGGATTTCCGGTCGGTCTCGGGGCAGGGTTGCCTCGGGAACCTTATCTGTCGCACCGGCTCTCGTTCCGCCTTGCGGGCGGCTGGCCGGTGTCGGCGGCAAAACTCGCGAGTCGTCTCGTGGGTCTCAACTCCCTCCTTCTGCGCCGTTGACCGGCATTCTGATGGCGTCCCCGAACCGGGCCCGAAGGCCGCGTCCCGGGTATATCGCTTCCCCGACTTTACCCGGCGCCACGCTTTCGGCAACACCCTTCCGTCACCGAATTCCCCCTCCCGACAGGCCCCGGCCGGGTTTTTCCCGCCTTCCGCTGGGTCAAGTGCGCGCCGTCCGGCGGGCCGGGGGCGAATCGAGCCCTGCCATCGCGTTGAACTCGCCCGGGTTTTGGCCCAGAACGGCAGCGCGTCCGAAGGGGATTCCACATGACTCTGCGCAGCTACGCCATCGGCGATATCCACGGCCAGATCGACCTGTTGCACGCCGCCCATGCCCGGATCGCCGCCGACCGCGCCCGCACCGGCGATGCCGAGGCGCCGGTGATCCATCTGGGCGATCTGGTCGACCGTGGACCGGATTCGCGGGGCGTGGTGGACCTGCTGCTGAAAGGCCAGCTTTCCGGTCAGAACTGGGTGGCGCTGAAGGGCAACCACGACCGCATGTTCGGCTATTATCTGGAGGGGCGGGCCGATCCGGCGCTGCGCCCGGGCCTCGATTATCTGAACCCGCGGATCGGCGGCGATGCGACGCTGGCCAGCTACGGCCTGTCCCCCGATGCCCCCCCGGCCGAGGCCCGCGCCGCCGTCCCCGCCGGGCACCGCGCCTTCGTCGAGGGGCTGCCCAGCTATCACCTTCGGGGCGGGGTGCTGTTTGTGCATGCCGGCATCCGCCCGGGCGTCGCGCTGAACGACCAGACCGAGACCGACATGGCCTGGATCCGCGCGCCGTTCCTGGACTTCACCGGGCCCCATCCCTGGCTGGTCGTCCACGGCCACACCCACCGCCCCGCCGCCGAGCATTGCGGCAACCGGGTGAATATCGACAGCTCGGCCGCCTATGGCGGGCCGCTGACCGCCGTGGTGATCGAGGGGCGCGAGGTCTTCACCCTGACCGATCAGGGCCGCGAACCCCTGCTGCCGCACCCGGATTAACCCCGGCTTCACCTCTGCCTGCTAGGCCGGAAGCGGGTGAATAAAGGTGTTGAGATGAGCCGACAGAACGACGTCGCGCCCATCATCATCAAGCGTAAGAAAGTAATCGTGGGGGGCGGCCATCACGGCGGCGCCTGGAAGGTGGCGTATGCCGACTTCGTCACCGCGATGATGGCCTTCTTCCTGATGATGTGGCTGCTGGGCGCAACCACCGAATCGCAGCGCCGCGGGCTGGCGGATTACTTCAACCCCTCGATCCCGGTGCACCGCATCTCCTCGGGCGGGGAAGGCATGTTCGGCGGCTCGGATCTGGAAACCCGCGACCAGTCCGCCCCCGCCACCCCCGCCGAGAACGAGACCGATTCGGGCGTCGATACCCAGGTCGAAACCCGCAGTTTCGAGGATCTTCAGCAGCGCCTGACCGGCCTCGGCGGCGAAAGCGCGGTTCTGGACGAGGCCTTGCGCCACGTCGTCACCCGCCAGACCGACGAGGGGCTGGTGGTCGAACTCTTCGACCTGCCCGGCGCCCCGCTGTTCGAGCCCGAGACCAACGAACCGACCGAGGTGACGCGCCGCATCGTGACCATCGTGTCGCAGATATTCGGCATGGTCCTCAACCCCTTGGCGATCGAAGGCCATACCCGCAGCTATTCCGTCGTCCAGGCCAGCGATCCCCGCTGGGCGCTGTCCACGGCCCGCGCCGACCGCATCCGCAGGCTGCTGGACGAGGACGGTTTCGACCCCGCGCGCATCGCCCGGGTGAGCGGCCATGCCGACCGGCGGCCCGCCGATCCCAACCCGATGTCGGTCCGCAACAACCGGCTGGAACTGATCCTGCTGCGCAGCCGCCGCTGAGCGGTCGGACGTTAGGCGCCCATTAAGACGCCTCGTGCAACCTCGGGTCCAGTCGCTCCGCACCAGCACGAAAGGCAGGACCCATGTCCACCCTCTATTCCTCGTTCAACGCCGGTATCGCCGGGCTGAATGCCAACTCGACGCGGCTTGCCGCGATCTCCGACAACATCGCCAATACCGGCACGCTCGGCTACAAGCGCGTCGTCGCTTCGTTCCAGTCGATGGTGATGGGCGGCTCGCATTACGGCCCCTATATCGCCGGGGGCGTGCGCGCCTCGACGATCCGGCTGATCGACGAACGGGGCGCCATCACCGCCAGCGCCAATGCCACCGACCTCGCGGTCAGCGGCCGCGGCTTCCTGCCGGTGACCGCGCAATCGGCGCTGAACCGCTCGGGCAACCTGCCGCTGATGCTGACGACCACCGGCTCGTTCCGGCCCAATGCCGACGGCCTCCTGGAAAACCCGGCTGGGCTGATCCTGCTGGGCTGGCCCGCCGATCCCGACGGCTCGATCCCCGCCTTCCCGCGCGACACGATCGGCGGGCTGGAACCGATCCGCATCAACTCGAACCAGTTCGCCTCGGACCCGACGACGCGCATCAACGTCCGCGTCAACCTGCCTGCCACCGGCACCCGCGCCGATTCCGACGGCCGCTCGCATGACGTGGCGCTGGAATATTACAGCCCGCTCGGCACCACCGACACGCTGACCATGACCTTCGCGCCGACCGTGCCCGCCACCGGCCAGTCGAACGAATGGACCGCCACGGTGACCGATCCCTCGACAGGGAACGTGATCGGCGACTACACCATCACCTTCGACGACCAGCCGCCGAACGGCGGGCGCATCCTCAGCGTCACCACCGGCGGCGCAGGCGGCGCCTATGACCCGCTGACCGGCGAATTCACCGTCACCACCGATTCGGGCCAGGCCATCGCGCTGAACATCGGCATGCTGGGGGATGAGGACAGCATCACCCAGATGGCCGACAGCTTCATCCCCGTCTCGACCGACCGCGACGGCTCGCCCGTGCAATCGCTGGTCGGCGTGCAGGTCGATGCGACCGGCTATGTGAAGGCCTATTACGACAGCGGCCTGATCCGCACCATCGCCCAGATCCCGCTGGTCGACGTGCCCAATCCCAACGGGCTGATGGCGCTGGACAACCAGGCCTATCGGGTCGCACCCGAATCGGGCGCCATGTTCCTGTGGAACGCCGGCGACGGCCCGACGGGCGAGATCAACGGCTTCTCGCGCGAGGAATCGGCAACCGATGTGGCGGCGGAACTGACCAACATGATCCAGACCCAGCGCGCCTATTCCTCCAACGCCAAGGTCATCCAGACCGTGGACGAGATGTTGCAGGAAACCGCCAATCTGAAGCGCTGACCGATAGGAGGGCCGGACCATGGGCATCACATCCGCACTGAACAACGCCAATTCCGGCCTCGCCGCCTCGGCGCGCGCGGTGCAGGTGGTCTCGGCCAATATCGCCAATGCGCTGACCCCCGGCTACGCCGCCCGCCAGCTGGAGCTGAGCGCGGCCACGCTGGGGGGCGTCGGCGGCGGGGTCAGGGTCAACGGGGTCACCCGCCTCGTCGACCCGATCCTGCTGGGACTGCAACGCGACGCAGGCGCCGCGCTCGCCTCGGGCAACAGCGCCTCGGCCTTCTGGCAACGGATCGAAACCAGCATCGGCCAACCCGGCGAGGGGCTCTCGGCCGCGCTCTCGGCCTTCGACGCGGCGCTGATCGCCGCCAGCGAACGCCCCGATCTGACCAGCCGCCTTGCCGCGGTCTCGGACAGCGCCAAGGCCCTCGCCGCCAAGCTGGGCGGCATCGAGGACACGGTTCAGCAGCTGCGGGTCGAGGCCGACAAGGCCATCGCCAATGACGTCCGCAGCCTGAACGAGGGGATTGCCCGCGTCGATGTGCTGAACGACCAGATCGTCAAGATGCGGATGGGCGGCCAGCCCACCCAGGGGCTGGAGGATGAGCGCCAGGCGCTGATCTCTTCCCTGTCCGAGATCGTGCCGCTGCGCGAATACCCGCGCGACAACGGCCGGGTCATGCTCTATTCCGCCACGGGTGAGTTGCTGCTCGATACCGAACCCGCGGTCTTCGGTTTCACCAATACCGTCGCCATCGACGCGGGGATGTCGGTCGGTGCCGGTCTCTCCGGCCTTACCCTCAACGGCCGCGCCATCGCCACCGGCGACCGCGGCCCGGTCGGGGGCGGGCGCCTCAGCACCGGCTTTGCCGTCCGGGACGAGGCCGCGCCCGGCGTCCAGACCCAGATCGACGCTTTCGCCCGCGACCTGATCGCCCGCTTCTCGGATCCGGCAAGCGACCCGACGCTGGCGGGTGCCGTCGGCCTCTTCACCGATGGGGGCGGGCCGGACAGCGGACTTCCCGGGCTCGCCGGCCGGCTGTCGCTCAACGCGGCGGTCGATCCCGCGGCGGGCGGTGCGCTCTGGCGGATCCGCGACGGGATCGGCGCCGCCGCCCCCGGCCCGGTCGGCGACCCGGCGCAGATCAACCGGTTGCTCGGCGCGCTGGACCGCAGCCTGTCGTCCGGTCCCGGCAGTCCCCTGCAGGATTCGGCCGCGCTGCTGGGTGACCTGCTGACCGCAATCTCCCGCAACCGGCAAAGCGCCGAAGACACGCAGACCAGCGCCCAGACGCGCCACGACACCTTCACCGAAGCGATCCTCGCGCAAGGCGTCGATACCGATTCCGAAATGCAGCGCCTCCTCCTGATCGAAGAGGCCTATGCCGCCAACGCCCGCGTCATCCAGACCGCCGACGCGATGCTGCGCACCCTGTTGGAGATCTGACCGATGAGCTGGCTCACCCTCGGCAGCCTGGCCCTGCCCTTCACCATGAACCGCAACACGCTGATCCTGCGGCAGGAAATGTCCCGCCTCAATCAGGAGGTGGTGACCGGCGTCGCCAAGGATCCCCAGCGCCGGCTCAAGGGCGATCTCGGGCCGCTCAGCGCCGTCGAAAGCCGCCTCTCCCGGATCGAGGCCTTCACCCAGGCCAATACGCTGGCCACCAACGCCGCCGACATCGCGCAATCGGCGCTCAACCGCGCGGGAAATATCGCCTCGGACATCGGCAACCGGATGCTTGCGGTCTCGATCGACGGCATCGCCCCCGCGACCCTGCGCGCCGGCGCCACCGCCGCGCGCAACGCCCTCGGCGATCTGGCCAGCACCCTCTCGCAGCGCGTGGCGGGCCGGGCGGTGTTTTCGGGAAATGCGAGCGACGCGGCGCCGCTGCCCGATGGCGAGGCGATCCTTGCGGCGATCCTGCCCTCGGTTACCGGCCTCACCGACCCGGATGACATCGTCGCCGCGGTCACGTCCGCCTTCATGGATCCGGGGGGCCTGTTCGAGACGACCCTCTATCAGGGGGGCCCCGCGGCCGAAGGTCCCGCCATCGACACCGCCGCCAATGCCCCGGCGCTGCCCACCGCCGCGGACCCCGCCCTGCGCAAGTTGATGGCCGGGCTGGTGATCTCGGCCCTCGCCGGCAGCACCGCGCTGAACCTCGCCGACGTACACCGCCAGGACATGGCGCAGGCCGGGGCCGAGGCGCTGATCGGCGCCGCCCCCGCCATCGCCGAGGCGCAGGCCAGCCTGGGCGAAACCCAGGCACGGCTCGACACCACGCTGACGCGCCTCAGCAGCGAGCGCGACGCCCTCACCCTGGCCCGTCAGAACCTGATCGGCGTCGATCCCTATCAGGCGGCCAGCGAACTCGATGTGGTGCAGACCCGGCTCGAGACGCTCTATGCGCTGACCGCCCGCACGCAACGGCTGTCGCTGACGGAGTATCTCTGATGCAGCGCGCCCTCGTGGCCCTTCTGATCCTGCTGCTGACGGCCAGTGCCGCCGCGGCACAGATCCGCCTCAAGGATCTGGTCGAGTTCGACGGCGTCCGGGGCAACGATCTGATCGGCTACGGCCTTGTCGTGGGGCTGGACGGCACCGGCGACGGGATCCGCAACGCGCCCTTCACCGAAGACATCATGACCAACATCCTCGAACGGCTGGGGGTCAACATCACCGGCGAGCAATTCCGGCCCCGCAACGTGGCCGCGGTGCTGGTGACGGCGACGCTGCCGCCCTTCTCGCGCGCGGGGTCACGGGTCGATGTCACCGTCTCGGCGATCGGCGACGCCAGCAGCCTGTTCGGCGGCACCCTGGTGATGACGCCGCTGAACGGGGCGGACGGACAGATCTACGCCGTGGCCCAGGGGGCGGTTCTGGCCGGCGGGGTGGCGGCGCGCGGCGCCGCCGCGCAGGTGGTCGAGGGGGTGCCGACCTCGGGCTCGATCCCCGGCGGCGCGCGCGTCGAGCGCGAGGTCGATTTCACCCTCGCTTCGCTGCCTCGGGTCCGGCTGGCGCTGCGTCAGGCGGATTTCACCACGGCGGTGCGGATCGAACAGGTGATCAACGGCCATTTCGGCCGGGCGGTCGCCGCGATGCAGGATTCAGGCACCGTGCTTCTGGATATCGCCGCCACCCGCGCGCCCTCGGCGGCCCATGCGCTCAGCCAGGTCGAGAACCTGGTCGTCGATCCGGGCTCACGGGCCCGGGTGGTGATCGACCAGCGCTCGGGCACCATCGTCATGGGCGAGGATGTGCGGATCAGCAGGGTCGCGGTGGCCCAGGGTGGGTTGACCCTGCGGGTCGAGGAGACACCGCAGGCGATCCAGCCCAACCCCTTCAGCCCCGGCGAAACGGTGGTCGTGCCACGCACCGACGCCTCGATCACGCCGCGTCCCGGGGTCGGCATGGCCGAGGTCGCGGGCGGAACCTCGCTGGCGCAGGTGGTGGCCGGGCTGAACGCCCTGGGCGTGGGACCGCGGGACATGATCGACATCCTGAACACGATCAACGCTGCCGGTGCGCTGCATGCGGATCTGGTGGTGCGCTGATCGCGCGGCCGGGCCGAGCGGGGCTGAGGACGCGAGGGAACGAGGGAGCGAGGGAGCGAGGAAGCGAGGAAGCGAGGAAGCGAGGAAGCGAGGAAGCGAGGAAGCGAGG
>NZ_JAUCCQ010000042.1:0-27912 GCF_034676075.1 Pararhodobacter sp.
GCAGAGGGGGGCAGACGGCCCCCCTTCTTCGGCGCGGCGGCACGCCGCGCCGCTGATCGCCCGAGGCGCCCGCGACAGCGGGTAACGAGGGCGAAACCCCTGCCTTCCGGCCAGGCGCCGCGCAGCCGCCGAGCAAGGGCATTGCCCCCGCCGACCCTCGCGCTTAGACAGGCACCACGAAGACCGGAGCGCCTGTCATGACCCATCCCAAACCCGTCGTCCTGTGCATTCTCGATGGCTGGGGCATCAATCCCCGGACCGAGGGCAATGCCGTGGCGCTGGCCGACAAGCCGAATTTCGACCGGCTCATGGCAACCTGCCCGCATGCGACGCTGGTCACGTTTGGCCGCGACGTCGGGCTGCCTACCGGGCAGATGGGCAATTCCGAGGTCGGTCATACCAACATCGGCGCGGGCCGGGTCGTCGCCATGGATCTGGGGCAGATCGACCTCGCCGTCGAGGATGGCTCCTTCGCCGCCAATGCCGCGCTGCAGGCCTTCATTGCCCGCCTGAAATCGACCGGCGGCACGGCGCATCTGATGGGGGTCGTCTCGGACGGGGGCGTGCATGGCCATATCACCCATCTGAAGGCCGCGGTCGCCGCCATCGCCGGCGAGGGGATCCCGGTCGCCATCCATGCCATCACCGATGGCCGCGACGTGGCCCCGAAATCCGCCGACCGGTTCGTCGCCGATCTGGCCGCCAGCCTGCCCGAGAATGCCTGTATTGCCACCGTCATCGGCCGCTACTGGGCCATGGACCGCGATTCCCGCTGGGAGCGGGTCGAGCGCGCCTATGACGCCATGGTCCGGGCCGAGGGCAAACCCGCGCCCGATGCGGTCACGGCCGTGGCCGAGGCCTATGCCGAGGGGGTGACGGACGAATTCATCGACCCGACCGTGATCGATGGCTACAAGGGCGCGCGCAATGGCGACGGGTTCTTCTGCCTCAATTTCCGCGCCGACCGGGCGCGCGAGATTCTGGCGGCGCTGGGCGCTCCGGCCTTCCGCGGCTTCGAGGCCAAGGGCCGCGTCGAATGGGCCAGCATGCTGGGCATGGTCGATTATTCCGAGGCGCATAACGCCTTCATGCACACCGCCTTCCCCAAGCGGGTGATCAAGAACACGCTCGGCGAATGGGTGGCGAAGCAGGGCCTGCGCCAGTTCCGGCTGGCCGAGACCGAGAAATACCCGCATGTCACCTTCTTCCTCAACGGCGGCAAGGAAACGCCCGAGGAAGGCGAAGACCGCTTCATGCCGTCCTCGCCCAAGGTCGCGACCTATGACCTCGCGCCCGAGATGTCCTCGGGCGATGTGACCGACCGTTTCGTCGCCGCCATCGAGGCGGGTTATGACCTGATCGTCACCAATTACGCCAATCCCGACATGGTCGGGCATACGGGCGTGGTAGAGGCGGGTGTGAAGGCGGTCGAGGCGGTGGACCGGGGGCTGGGCCGGGTGTTGGCGGCGCTGGAAAAGGCCGGGGGCGCGATAATCGTCACCGCCGACCATGGCAATTGCGAGCAGATGATCGATTACGCCACCGGCGGGCCGCATACCGCGCATACCACCAATCTGGTGCCGGTCATTCTGGTCGGCGGCCCGGCGGGGGTTACCCTGGCCGACGGGCGGCTGGCGGATCTGGCGCCGACGATCCTGGAGCTGATGGACCTGCCGCAGCCCGAGGACATGACCGGCCAGTCGCTGATCCGGCGGGGCTGAGGGATGCGGATCGCCCGCCTTCTGGCGCTTCTCGCCTGCCTTGCCGCCCCGGTGCCGGGGCTGGCGGATACGGCCGAGAATGCCCAGTCGGCGGCGATCGCGCTGCTCAATGCCATCGACTCGCTGGCCGAGGCGCGGCGCGCGCCCGATCAGGTGGCGGCGCTGACCCAGGCCATCCAGGCGCATGAGGCCGGGCTTTCGGCGCTGCGCGAGGGGCTGCGCGAGGCGGCGCTGCGCGAGGCCTCGATCAACCGGGTGCTGGAGCAGCAGCAGGCGCAGGTCAGCCGCATCCTGGGCGCGATGATGGCCGTCGAGCGGATCGAGGGGCCAGTGATGCTGGTCCATCCGCAGGGGCCGCTCGCCACGGCGCGGGCGGGCATGATGATCGCCGATGTCGCTGCGGGCATGCAGGCCGAAGCCGACCGGATCGGCGCCCTGGCGCGCGAACTCGCCGCGCTCAGGGAATTGCGCGAGACGGCGGTGGACACGCTGGCGGCGGGGCTGGCCAGCCTGCAGGGCGCGCGGGCGGAACTGAGCCAGGCGATGGCCGACCGCCGCGATCTGCCACCCCGGGTGGGCGATGACGAGACGCGGATGCTGGCCTTGCTGGAATCGGTGCGGACCCTGCAGGATCTGGCGACGGGGCTGGCCACGCGGCCGTCGGGCGCCTCTGCCGAGCTGCCGATCTTCGATACCGCCCGGGGGCGCCTGCCGATGCCGGTGATCGGCACCCAGCTGCGCGGCTTCGGCGAGGCCGATGCGGCGGGGATCACCCGGCCGGGGCTGGTGGTCGCCACCGAGCCCGGCGCGCTGGTCACGGCGCCCTGGTACGGGACGGTGCGCTACCGCGGGCCCTTGCTCGATTACGGCAATGTCGTGCTCCTGGAGCCGGGCGAGGGCTGGCTGATCGTGCTGGCCGGGCTCGACCTCGTCTATCCGCGGCAGGGCGAGGTGGTGGCGCAGGGCGATGCGCTGGGGCTGATGCCGGGCGGTGCAACCGGCGCTGACGAATTCGTGCAGGCGGATCAGGTGGCGGGACGCAGCGAAACGCTGTATCTGGAACTCAGGCAGGACGGGCAAGCCATTGACCCGGCCGACTGGTTCGACTTGAGTGGTGAACAACGGCCGTAGAACGGCCGGCGCGGGAGGGGCCTGCGGAAGAGCCGCAGTCACACCCAAACCGAACGACGGGATGGAAGCATGAACAGATATCTGGTGGCGGCGGCGGCGGGCATCCTGGGGGGTGTCGTGCTGTCGACGCAGGTGGCGGCGCCCTTGCTGGCGCAGGAGCAGGACGCCAACCAGTCGGTCTATGAGCAGCTCGACCTCTTCGGCGACGTGTTCGAGCGGATCCGCTCGCAATACGTGACCGAGGTCGAGCCGCGCCAGCTGATCGAGGCGGCCATCAACGGCATGCTCAACTCGCTCGACCCGCATTCCAGCTATCTGCCGCCCGACGATTACGAGGACATGCGCGTGCAGACGCGCGGCGCCTTCGGTGGTCTCGGGATCGAGATCACCCAGCAGGACGGCTATGTCCGCGTGATCACCCCGATCGACGACACGCCCGCCGCCCATGCCGGCGTCCAGCCGGGCGATGTGCTGACCCATGTCGACGGCGTCTCGCTTCTGGGCCTGACGCTGCCCGAGGCGGTCGATCTGATGCGCGGCCCGGTGGGCTCGGAGATCGTGGTGACGATCCTGCGCGAGGGCGTGGCCGAACCCTTCGATCTGTCGATCATCCGCGACACGATCCGCATCCAGGCGGTGCGCGGCCGGGTCGAGGGCAATATCGTCGTGCTGCGCGTTTCGACCTTCAACGAACAGACCTACGACAACCTCGAAAGCGAGCTGAACGAGGGGATCGAGCAGATCGGCGGCATCGACAACCTGCAAGGCGTCGTTCTGGATCTGCGCAACAACCCGGGCGGCCTGCTGGTGCAGGCGATCCGCGTCTCGGATGCCTTCCTCGAAACCGGCGAGATCGTCTCGACCCGCGGCCGTGACGGCTCGGATGGCGAGCGCCACAACGCGACGCCGGGCGATCTGATCGACGGGCGGCCGATGGTGGTGCTGATCAACGGCGGTTCGGCCTCGGCCTCGGAAATCGTCGCCGGCGCGCTGCAGGATCACCGCCGGGCGGTGGTCGTGGGCGAGCGCAGCTTCGGCAAGGGCTCGGTCCAGTCGCTGATCCCGCTGCGCGGCGATGGCGCCATGCGGCTGACCACGGCGCTGTACTACACGCCCTCGGGCCGCTCGATCCAGGCCTTGGGCGTGGCGCCCGATATCGTCGCCCACCAGCCGCCGGTCGCCGACAGCGCCGCCACGGCGCCCGAGGATGACACCCCGCGGCCCCCGCGCAGCGAGTCGAGCCTGCGCGGCGCCTTCCAGAACGGCACCATCACCGACGACGAACGCCGGCAGATGGAGGAAGAGGAACGCGCCGCCGAAGAGGTCTCGCGCCTGCGCAGCGAGGATTACCAGCTGGCCTATGCGCTGGACATCCTGCGCGGCCTGTCGGTGATGAACGGCCAGTGACGGGGGCGCTGATGAGCCCGGCCGAGATCGAGGCGCTGCCCTACCGGCCGAATGTCGGCGTCATGCTGATCGACGACCGGGGGCTGATCTTCGCCGCCCGGCGGCTCGACAGCCCGGTCCCGGCCTGGCAGATGCCGCAGGGCGGGATCGACGAGGGCGAGGACCCCCGCGCCGCCGCCCTGCGCGAGCTGCAGGAAGAGACCGGCGTGCCCCCCGCGCTGGTGCAGGTGCTGGCCGAGACGCCGGACTGGCTGGCCTATGACCTGCCGCCGGACCTGCTGGGCAAGATGTGGAAGGGGCGCTACCGCGGGCAGAAGCAGAAATGGTATCTGCTGCGCTTCCTGGGGCGCGACGACCAGATCGACCTGGAGCAGGAACACCCCGAGTTCAGCGAATGGCGCTGGGTGACGGCCGAGGAGATGATCGAGGCGATCGTGCCCTTCAAGCGCGAGATCTACCGTCAGGTGGTGGCAGCGTTCTGGTCGCATCTGGCCTGAGCGCAGTGGTGCGTGCGAGCACGCACCCTACGGGTCCCATCGTGTAGGGTGCTTGGTTCCACGCACCATTTCGCCCTCTGGACCTTGCCTGATATTTCGGCAATCGTGCGCAGCCTTTCACCTGTTCACGGATTTGCGCGCATGAAGCTCGGCATCTTCTTTCTGGTCCTCGCCTATGTGCTGAGCCAGTTCTACCGGGCCTTCCTGGCCGTGCTCTCGCCGGTCCTCGGCGTCGAGGTCGGTGCCCAGCCGCAGGATCTGGCGCTGTCCTCGGGCCTGTGGTTCCTGACCTTCGCGCTGATGCAGATCCCGGTCGGCGCCGCGCTCGACAGCATCGGGCCCCGGCGCACGGCGGCCTGGCTGCTGGGCCTTGCCGGTGGCGGCGGGGCGCTGGTCTTCGCCCTGGCGCAGCAGGCCTGGCACATCCATGCGGCGATGATCCTGATCGGCATCGGCTGCTCGCCGGTGCTGATGGCCGCCTATTACATCTTCGGCCGGGTCTATCCGGTGCGGGTCTTCGCCACGCTCGCCGGGGCGATCATCGGCTTCGGCACGCTGGGCAACCTGGCCGGCGCATGGCCGCTGGCCTGGGCGGCCGAGACCTTCGGCTGGCGGCAGAGCGTGCTGGGCCTCGCCGTGGCGACGGTCGCCGTGGCGCTGGCGCTCGGCGTCTTCGTCAAGGATCCGCCGCCCGTCGACCAGCCCGCCGGGGGGCGCGGCTCGTTGCTCGACGTGCTGAAGCTGAGGGCGCTCTGGCTGATCCTGCCCCTAATGGCGGTGAACTATGTCCCGGCGGCGGCGATCCGCGGCCTCTGGGCCGGGCCCTTTTTCCGCGATGTCTATCAGGCCGATGCGCTGGCCATCGGCTCGGCCACGCTGGTCATGGCGCTGGCCATGGTCGCGGGCAGCTTCGCCTATGGTGCGGCCGACCGGGTCTTCGGTACCCGCAAGGGCGTGGTGCTGGTCGGCAACCTGCTCAGCGCGGCCTGCGTACTGGCCCTGTGGTTTCTGCCCACCGCGGGTTTCTGGGCCGTCGCCGCGCTGATGGCCGGGATTGGGTTCTTCGGCTCGTCCTTCCCGGCGATGGTGGCGCATGGGCGCTCGTTCTTCCCGCCGCATCTGCTGGGCCGGGGCGTCACGCTGATGAACCTGTTCGGCATCGGCGGGGTGGGCGTGTTCCAGACGCTGTCGGGCAGCCTGCACCGCGCCGTCGCCCCGGTCCCGCCCGAGGCGCCCTTTCAGGCGATCTTCCTGATGTTCGGCCTGCTGTTGCTGGCCGGCGCCGCGCTCTATGCCTTTTCGCAGGACCGCACCGACTGAGACTGAGCCCGCGCCGGGCCCCGGCCTGCCGATAAATCGCCGCAGCCGGGGCCCGGGGGCTTTCCAGTCAACGCGCAATCCTTTATGCGCGCCCCTGACCGCTGGGTTCTGGAGGGATACATGGGCTACAAAGTCGTTGTTGTCGGCGCCACGGGGAATGTCGGGCGCGAGATGCTGAACATCCTCGCCGAGCGCGAATTCCCGGTGGACGAAATCGCCGCGCTGGCCTCGCGCCGCTCGCTCGGCACCGAATGCTCGTTCGGCGACCGGACGCTGAAATGCCAGGACCTCGACACGTTCGATTTCAAGGGCTGGGACATCGCGCTTTTCGCCATCGGCTCGGACGCGACCAAGACCTATGCGCCCAAGGCCGCCGCCGCGGGCTGCGTGGTGATCGACAATTCGTCGCTCTACCGCTACGATCCCGACGTGCCGCTGATCGTGCCCGAGGTGAACGCCGACGCGATCACCGGCTACACGAAGAAGAACATCATCGCCAACCCCAACTGCTCGACCGCGCAGATGGTCGTGGCGCTGAAGCCGCTGCATGACCGCGCGCGGATCAAGCGGGTCGTCGTCTCGACCTATCAATCGGTGTCCGGCACCGGCAAGGAGGCGATGGACGAGCTGTGGAACCAGACCAAGGGCGTCTTCGTCCCGGGTCAGGAGGTCGCGCCCTCGGTCTATCCCAAGCAGATCGCCTTCAACGTGATCCCGCATATCGACGTCTTCCTCGACAGTGGCGACACCAAGGAAGAATGGAAGATGGTCACCGAGACCAAGAAGATCCTCGATCCCAAGATCAAGGTGACGGCGACCTGCGTGCGGGTGCCGGTCTTCGTCGGCCATTCGGAATCGATCAACATCGAGACCGAGGATTTCCTCGACTGGGAGGAAGCGACCGAGATCCTGCGCGAGGCGCCCGGGATCCTCGTCGTCGACAAGCGCGAGCCGGGTGGCTACATCACCCCGGTCGAATGCGTCGGCGAATACGCCACCTACATCAGCCGCATCCGCCAGGATTCGACCATCGACAACGGTCTGAACCTGTGGTGCGTGTCGGACAACCTGCGCAAGGGCGCGGCGCTGAACGCGGTGCAGATCGCCGAGGTTCTGGGCCAGCGCTGCCTGAAAAAGGGCTGAGGCCTGCGGGCCGACCTGCCGAAAGGCGCCCCCCCGGGGCGCCTTTTCGCGTTCAGGGCAGGGCGGCGGCCATCACCCGGGCCAGATCGTCGGGGTTCAGCTGGCCCAGCAGCCAGTCGCGGACCGCCTGGCGCTGCTCGGCCTCGGGCGGGAGCGGGGCGTCGCTGGCCGGGGCTTCCATGGGTCGCGTCCGGTCAAAGGCGTGCTGGTTGAGGAAGGCGATATCCTCCCGGTTGGCGCGGCGGATCCAGTCGCGGATGTCGGGCGGCGGATCGGCCAGCCTGGGCAGATCCTTCAGGTCCGGCGCGTGGCGCAACCGCTCCAGCAGGGCATGGCGGTGCTGGATCTGGCGGGCGTCGCCGGTGTTGCCGAGCCGCTCGAACCCCTCGTTCAGGGTCAGGATCCAGAGCGTCGCGGCGGCGCTGAAACTCTCGTTCGTGCTGTGCACCGGATGGGCGGGGGCGACCGGCTGGCCGAGGATCTGGCCGATCTGCTGGTAGACGTCGGTGAGCAGATCGCCGTCTTCCAGACAGGCGCGGTCGAACCGGCGCAGGATCACGTTTTCCGCGCCCAGCTGCTGGCGGTAGCGGCGCAGCGTGTCGGCCGAGCCCAGCGTCACCTGCGCGGGCAGGGGCAGGTCGGCCAGCCGCGCCCCGTCGCGGATCAACTGGTCCAGCGCCGAGCGGTAAAGCGGCACGGGATCGCGGATATACATCAGCACCACAATCTCGGAAAACGTGCGGCGCACTTCCTCAAGTACCGCGCCCGGGCGCAGGTAATAGAGCGACTCGCTGGACAGGATGGTCAGCGCCGGGCGCTCGGCGGCGATCTCGGCCGCCATCCGGTCCCATTCCCGGCGGCTCCAGTCGCGGGCCTCCTCGCGTGTGGCGAAATGCAGCCGTTCCTTCGGCAGGAGCGGCTTTCGCGCGGGCTCGAACAGGTTCGACAGCACGCGGGGCGGCGGCACGGTCGCGTCGCTGGGCTGCCAATAGGCGATCCCCTGCTGCGCAAGCGCCGCGCGGTTGAGCAACAGCGAGGCCTGAATGGTGGTCGATCCCGCCTTGGCGGCACCGATATGCAGCAAGAGCTTCATCGTCGTCCTCGGACCCGGGGGCGGTCTGTGCTGGCCTTTCCCCCATCCTGCCATTCGCGGGCGTGCCTGTCACCGCCTGCGCGAGCCATTGCCGCAACCGGGGCGATAGCCTAGGCTCGGAAATGCCCGGCGTGGAGGCGGGCCTTCCCAAGGTCGCAATTCCCCCGACGAGGAAACACGATGACGGTGATGCTTAACGAGTATGGCCTTGGCTATCTGTCCGTGCCCAAGGTTGCCTGTACCTCGATCAAGGCGATGATGTTCGAAGTGGAGAACGGCTTTCCGTTCCGTCCCTTCTCGGCCAATGGCCAGATGCGCTGGATCCACAGTTTCTATCCCTCGATCCCGTTTCACGAGCTCAAGCGCGGCCGGCTGCGCGATCTGCACCGCATCACCGTGGTGCGAGATCCGATCAAGCGGGCGCTGTCGTGCCACAGCAACCGCGTGGTGCAGCACCGCGAACTCTCGCCCGAGATCGCCGGGGATCGGCTGGACGGCTCGGGCCTGCCCTTCGACCCGGACCTGCCGACCTTCGTGCGCAACATCGCCGAATATTCCCGCCGCGTGGCCGAAATCGGCCATCACACGGCGCCACTGACGGTCTTTCTGGGCGAGGATCCGGGCTATTTCCACCGCATCTACCGGTTCGATGAATTGCCCGAGATGGTCGCCGATGTCTGCCGGATCACCGGCAAGGCGGTGGCGCTGGAGGTCATGCAGCGATCGGGCCGCAGCGCCGGGGCCGGGCAGCTATCGCCGGACGAGACCGCCATCCTGAAAGACTACTATGCCGGGGATTACGCGATCTTCGGCGCCTATTTCTGAACCGATGACCGAGCGGCCCGCCGATCCCGCCGCGCCCCTGATCACGGTGATCGTCGCCGTGCACGAGGTCGCGGCCGAGGTCGCCCAGGCCATCGCCAGCCTGCGCGCGCAAACGCTCGCGGATTTCGAGGCGCTGGTCGTGGATGACGGCTCGACCGATGGCTCGGGCCGGATCGCGGCCGATGCCTTTGCCGGGGATGCCCGGTTTCGCCTGCTGGTGCAGCCGAACCGCGGGCTCTCGGCGGCGCGCAATGCCGGACTCGATCAGGCGCGGGGGGTGTTCGTGAGCTTCCTCGACGGCGACGATGCGCTGGCGCCCGATTTCCTGCGCACCCTGCATGCGGCGATGCGTGAGGACGGGACCGATTGGGCCGCCTGCGCCGTCACGCTGGTCCATCCGGGCGGCGAAGAGCGCCCGCATCCCGCGCTTCATGGCGGAGAGGCGCCGCCCGAGCCCGGCTGCCTGCCCCTGATCGATGCCTGCGAGGTGGCGCGGATCTTCCCCTCGGCCTGGAACAAGCTCTATCGCCGCTCGCTGTTCGAGGGGCTCAGGTTCCCCGAAGGCAGCTGGTTCGAGGATCACGAGGTCTTCTGGGCCCTTGCCCGCCGCGCGCCGCGGATGGCCTACCGCCCCGCCGCGCTCTATCGCCACCGCCGCGACCGGCCCGGGCAGATCACCGGCACGGACAGCGACCGGGTCTTCGACGTGCTCAGGGTGCTGGACCGGTTGGGGCCGCTCATCCTGGGCAGCGGCATGACCCGCGCGGCCGAGGGCTACGCCCGCCTCGCCGCCCGGCTGATCCACGAACGGGCGCTGGTGATCCGCGATCCCAGCCGCCGCGCGCGGTTCCTGACCGCGGCGCATGCCTTCTTGCAGCACCGCGGGGCGCGCTGGCAGGCCGATTGCGACCCCGAGATCAGCGCCGGGCTGGGGCTGGCGCTGGAAGGCGTGCTGCCTCTCTCGGTGGTGGTGCTGGGCGATCCCGGCCCGGCGCTGGCCGCGCTCGACACGCAGGGCATGGCGGATTTCGAGCTGGTGGTGCTGGGGGGCGGGGCGACGGGGCTGCTGCCCTCGGGCCGCGCGGTGCGGCGGATCGAGGGCGAGGGGATGACGCCCGCGCGCCTCGCCTCGGTGCTCGAAGGACGCTGGGTGCTGCTGCTGGCCCCGGGCGAGCTGCCCCTGCCCGAGGGGCTGATGCGGCTGGTCAATCTGGGCGAGCGGCTGGACCTGCCGCTGGCCCTCGGCGCGCTGGAACGGCGGGGGCTGGGCTATCACGACGGCTGGACCGACAACCGCGTGGTGCCGGGGCTCGATGCGCTGCCGGTCTGGGGTGGCGAGGTCGCGCTGGGCGGCGCGCAGGCGCTGAGGCTCTATCCGGCGCTGGGCAACCGGCTGATGCGGCGCGATCTGCTGGCGGCGCTGCCCGAGGCCGTCGGGCTGGGGCAGGAGGCGGCCTCGGCGCAGATGATCGCGCTTGAGAGCGCGCTGGCAGCGGGGCGGGCGGGCTACACCCGGCTTGCGGTGCTGTCGGTGCCGGACCGGCCCGCGGCGCTCCCCGGCACCGGCGCCGCCCGCCGTCTGCTGGCCGCCTGCCCGGCCCCGCCCGCGCTGCCGAGGGGCTGGCAGGCGGTGGTCCTGCTGCGGCTGGCGCGGCTGCGGGGCGGGGGGCTGCGGTTGCTGGGCGCGCTGCTGGCGGCGTTGCGGGAGGGCTGGCTTGCAGGGGATGCGGCGCCCGACCCCGGCCTGCCGCGCTGGGTCCGGGCGCTGCTGCGCCTGAGGTGAGGTTTTGTTGAAACGATCCCCCCGGGATTGCGATACGCTGGGGTTGCCGAAAGGGTCTGGGTCCGGTCATGTTCTCGTTCAAAACCGCCGGTGGTGCCCGGTTCCGCTGTCAGGCCGATTTTATCTGGGGCTCGGTCCTCAACATCAATTTCCACGCCGATGACGGGCGCTCCATTCCCTTTCACCTCTCGATCCGCCGCGACGAGGGGCTGGTCGTGGTCAACCGGCAGGATCCCACGGGCTGGCGGCGCGAGATCCGCACGCGGATGCGCTTTGGCAGGGAGGCGGTGCCGGTCGAGGTGGTCTTCGACCGAGGGCGTGCCCGGGTCAGTGTCAACGGGGTGGCCATCGGCAGTTTCGACGCCTTTCCCCGTCTCGATCCGACCGGGCGTTATGGCCTCAGGCGCGGCTTTCGTGGTCTTGGCCGCATCGCGCGTGTCGACGTGCAGGGCGATGTCGTCTGGAACAGCGTCCTCGTCGACCGCGCCCAGTCGGATGCGCCCCCGGTGGACGGGATCGCGCTGAGCGATGCGCTGGAGGTGATCCGCCGGGGCGTGGGGGCCGGGTCCCCGGCCAGCGGCCTGCTGCGCGTCGCCGGGCAGGAGGCGGAGGTTCCCGCCGCGCTGACGGCGCTGCCCTATCTGCTGCCGGACGGCACGCATGAACACGCGATGGTGGCGGTGCTGCCCGGCTGGCTCTGGGCGGGCGGCGTTGCGGTGCTGGAGATGACGCTGGCCGATGACGCGGGCCGGGCGTTGGGCAGCTTGCGGCTGGAGCGTGCCGAGCTGGTGGCGCGGATCGAGCGGCTGGCGCTGTCGGGGGTTCTGGAGGGGGACGATAGGGCGGCGATTCAAGCCATCGAACACGCCCGCCACGCCGGGCTTGCGGCGGATCTGACGCCCGAGGCCTTTCACCATCTGGCCCATGCCGCGGGCCGTTTCGGGCTGGGCGATTTCCTGGCCGAGGGGGGCGAGCCCCCGCTGGCCTACACGCCCCCGCCGCCTGCGCTGCCGCATCGCCCCGCCGAAGAAGCGGCCGACCGCTTCACCGCGGCGATGCGGGCGGATCCAGCGAGTGATCCGCTGGCCCTCGTCGCCCGGGAGCTGGTGGCGCTGGCAACGCCGGGCGAGCGGACGGCGCTATTCGAGCGGCTGATCGAATGGTTCACGCTGGCCGACCGGCTGGAGGACCTGCTGCGCCTGCGCCGCGACCGGGCGATCCCGCCGCCCGAGGTGCCCTATGCGGACAATCACTACATGCGGGGCCTGCTGCTGAGCCTCGATTATGCCGAGGGTCGGTTCGATGCCATCGCCCGGACCCTCTGGGATCTGGCGCCGGAGCGGGCGGTCTGGCTGCCGACCCCGGTGCTGGGCTGGGTGCTGGAGCAGGCGGCGCTGGCCGCGCCCGGGCTGGACGGGGGGCGGCCCCTCGACTGGCAGCGGACGGATATGCTGAAGGCCGGGCTCGATCTGGTGGCGGCCCGGGCTCAGACCTATTGGGGACGGGGCGCCTGCCGCCGTCTGATCCGCGCGGTGCTGGTCATCCTGCGGCAGGCCGAGACGCTGCCCGAGGATGTCCGCCAGAAAGCCATCTGGACGGCGATGCAGGCCTATGGGCTGACCCCCGGCTTCTGGGATCTGGTCGAGGGTGAGATCGCCCAAGGCTGGGCGCCGCCCCGCCAGATGCTGCCGGTGCGCGCGGCCTTCGCCCGGATCCGCGCCACGCTGGAGGCCGAGACGCGCGACGAGGCATCGCTGGCGCAGGATCTGGACCTGTTCCGGCAACTCGGCTGCCCCGACCTGCCCCGTTTCCGGCGCGAGCTGTTCGGGCCCCTGGGGCTGCCGGCCGGGGACCGCACCCGCCCCCTCGCGCCGCTGGTCGCGGGTTTCGATCCCGACGAGGCGCTGCTGCGGCAGCTGAGTTTCCCGGGCAATACCGAGACGCTCGATGAGACCGGACTCGCCGCGTTGGCCGAGGCGATTGCCGCCAGTTTCAATAAGATGCCGCGCAATCCCTTCGCCGGGACGCTGGGGCACCTGCTGGGCGAGGCGACGGCGTTGCTGGCGGGGGCGGATGCGGCGGCGATGGCGCGGTTCGTCAGGGGCGCGCATGCCATGGGGTCGGCCTATAGCCGTTTCATGGGGATCGCCCTGCCGCTGGCCCTGCTGCGCGGGCTTTGCGACCGGGGGCGGGCGGCCGAGGGTGCGCCGCTGGTCGCGCACCTCATCGCCACGCTGCCGTCGCTGGCGAACGACCCCGCCACCGCCACCGCGCTTTTCACCGCTCCCGCGCCGCGGCTCGCGCTTGATGCGCTGACCCGCGCCCATGGCGCCCTGCCCGAGGTGGCGGCGCTGGCCCGGGCGCTGGAGCCGCTGCTGGCCCCTGGACCGCCCCCGCCGCGGGAGGATCGCGCGGCCGATCTCAGCGCCCGGGCGCATCCCCTGCAGGACACGCTTCTCGGCCTCTACACCTGCCAGCCCTATCTGGAGACTCGGGTCCGGGCGATCCGCGAGACCTGGCTGCCGCTGCTGGCCCGGATGGGCGTGCCTTGCCTGATCTTCGTCGGCGGCGGCGACGGGCGGCGCGAGGGCGATGTCGTCTACCTCGACGCGCCCGACGATTACGAATCCCTCCCGCAAAAGACCCTCGCCATGGCGCGCTGGGTGCTGGACCACACCGATTTCGCCCATCTGGTGAAGGTGGATGACGATTGCTTCCTGGACCCGCAGGCCTGGTTCGGCGATCTGGTGCATCGCTCGACCAATTACTACGGGCGCAGCCTGACCCGGCGGCGCGGGCAGATGGACCGGGCCTGGCATCAGGCCAAGGCGCGCAGCCGCCGCGCCCGGATGGAGCTGGACAAATCCCCCGAACCCTCGACCTATGCCGATGGCGGCTCGGGCTATGCCCTGTCGCGGATCGCGCTTCAGGCGCTGGTCGAGGGCAGCGAGCGGCCCGAGGGGCGGGCGCTGATCACCGTCTCCTTCATGGAGGACAAGCTGGTCGGCGACCTGCTGGCCACTGCCCGGATCGGGGTCGACAACTCCGACTACCGCGTCGCGCTGCTGCGCCGGACGCGGCCGGGCGGGCCGCTGGTCTCGCTCTGGGACAACGGGTTCTTGCCGTTCAAGGGCTCGGGCATGAAGCTGGCCCATCTCGACGGGCCCGAGAAGATGGCCGAGGTTCTGGCGGGCCTCGCGCAGCCCCGGCCGGTGCAGGCGAAGATCTGGCCCAGCTATCAGCCGGTGCGGCAGGGCTGGGCGTCGAACACGCTGGACCTGATCTCGGCCCCGGAAAAGCTGGCGCGGGTCAATGCGGCGCCGGTGGCGGTGGTGTCCTGCTTGCGGAACGAGCTTTTCATGCTGCCCCGGTTCCTGGAGCATTACCGCGCGCTGGGGGTGCAGGGCTTCCTGATGGTCGATAACGGCTCGGACGATGGCAGTTTCGACTATCTGGTCGAACAGCCCGATGTGGCGCTGTTCTCGGTCGACACGCCCTATTCGGAATCGCAATACGGAGTGGCCTGGCAACAGGCGCTGTTGGCCAATCTGCGGGTGAACCGCTGGTCGCTGATCGCCGATCTGGACGAGCTTCTGGTGCTGAATGCGGATCTGACGGGCGATCTGCCCGGGCTGGTCGGATCGCCGGAGTTCCGGGGGGCCGAGGCCGCGCGGCTCTTCATGCTGGACATGTACCCCGAGGGCGCGCTGTCCGATGCGGATTTCGTGGCGGCGTCCCCCTTCGCCCAGGCGGGTTTCGTCGACCGCGAGCCCTTTCTGGCGGTGACCGGCGGGCAGGGGCCCTATTCCGACGCACCGGTCTGGACCAGCGCGCTCAGGCACCGGCTGATCCCGGGCTCGCGCTCGGACCTGTTCGTGGCGCAGAAGATCGCGCTGTTGAAATACCGGCCCTGGATGCGTCTCTCGGCCGGGCTGCATTTCGTGGCGGATGCCCGGCTGGCCCCGCGCGACCTGCTCTTCGCCCATTTCAAGTACAACGCCGCCTTCCACGCCAAGGCCCTGACCGAGGTCGCCCGGCGCCAGCATTTCAACAATGCCGAGGAATACCGGAAGTATCTGGCCGTGGTGAGCGAGGGGCGGGACGTGATCCACGATCCGGCGGTTTCGGTCCCTTGGGATCAGGCGCCTTTCGTGCGGCGGCTTCTGGCAGGCGTGCAGTCCCCGGCGTAGATCCCGAGCAGCGTGTCCAGATGCTCGGCCATGCCGGTCGGCGGCCGGGCGCGGGCCCAGTACTCAGCGGGCTGGAGCGCGCCCTCCAGCACCCGGCTCAGCACGCGGTGCAGGTCCTGTGCGTCCTCGGCGCGGAAGACGAAGGCGGGGGCGCGGCCCAGTTCCTGCGCGCCGCCCCGGTCCGAGGTGATCAGCGGGATATGCCGGGCGTGCATCTCCAGCGCGACCTGCGGCAGGTTGTCTTCCCATTGCGCCGGCACGATCCCCAGCGCCACATCGGCCAGAAGCGCGGGCAGGTCGGCATGGGTGTAGCCATCGACATGGCGGACCTCGGCCAGACGGGGGCGCAGCGCGGCCAGCCCCGCCATCGCCTCGGCATCGCCCGCCCGCGCGGCGACGGTCAGGCGGATTCGCCGTGCCTGGGGCTCGGGCAGCGCCGCGAGCGCGCGCATCAGGAAATGGAAGCCCTTGTCGCGCCGCATATAGCCCAGATAGGCCAGATGCAGCGTGCCGTCCGGGGCCAGAAAACGGGGCCTCGGCTGACTGGTCCGCCACAGGGCGGCTTCGGCGGTGCCGATATGGCGGGTCTGCAGCCGCTCGGCATGGATGCCATGGGACAGCGCGATCTGCCGCACCCGGTCCGAGACGCAGAGCACCGCGTCGCAATGGGCGTTGATCAGCGCCACCATCCGCGCCCGGCGCCGGGCGAAGGGTTCGCCCACATGGCCCGGCGGTTGGTGGCCGATGGCCGGGGGCGGGGCGGGCGTTTCGGGGCCGCGTCGTCGCTTCAACACCCTGCGTGCCAGCCGCCAGGCGTGGCTCATGCAGGGGCGGAACAGCCGGTCATAGAACGCGGTGCCGGGGCCGAGACCGCGCCGCGACAGGCTCCAGGCAAAGGCATAGGCCAGCCGCACCGGGCGCGGCTGCGGCGGCGCGGGCAGGCAGCGCGCGCATTTCGCCCCGCCGTGGAAATCCGTGCAGGTCTCGCGCTCGGCGAACCAGAGGTTCACCTGCGGACAGAACGGGTAGTAATTGTGCAGGGACAGCACGAAGCGGGTCTGTGGCCAACGCGGACGCAGACTCAGCACCTGGGCGGGCAGGCCTTCGAGGTTGTTGAAATGGATCACGTCCCAGGGACCGGTCCGGTCGACGAAAGCGGCGAAGGCGCGTTCGGTCGCGGCATGGTCCAGCTGCGCCGCGCCCGCGAAATCGGCGTGCGAGGGGGCAATGAGGCCCGAATTCACCAGCGCGTAGCGCGGGCTCGGCCCGGCATCGACCGTCACCACATGCGGCGTCCGGCGGGTCAGGTCATGGGCGAGCCCGGCCGAGAGGAAGGCGGTCTCGACCCCTCCGCGGGCGCCGAGCGCCGCGATCAGGTTGCGCTGATAGAGGCTGACACCGCCGCCCCGCCCCTCGGCATCGCGGTAATCGACCCAATTGTAGAAGAGGATCCTCACGCCGGCGGTTCCGCGGGGTCCAGCGCGCGCCGTTCCCCTTCCAGAACCCCGATCCGGCCCGATAGCGAGACGACATGCGCCCTGAGCCGCCCGATCTCGCCCGCCATCAGGGCGATCAGCGCGTCGAGGTCCTGCGCCGGGCCCTCGGGCAGGTCGGGCAGGGCGGCCAGCATCGCCTCGGTGTCCAGCGCGGCGCCGGGCAGGGCGGCGACCGCCTCGATCCCCTGCCGCGCCTCCTCGCGGATCGTGGCCAGCGCCCGGCGCGGCCCGTCGCCATCGTCGCTGTCGAGGCTGGCCTGGGCCTGGCCGTTCATCAGCTCGCGGACGTGGCGGGGCAGGTCGACCCGGTTCAGGCCGCGGTGATAGGCCAGCCGCCGCGGGTCGATCCGCCGGTTGGGGTCACCGGGCGGAGGCTCGGCCAGCGCCGGCACGGCAAACCCCAGCGCGCCCAGGAAATCGGCGTAAAGCGCGTCGCCCTGGCGAAGGGCGGGGCCATAGGCGCGCAGGATCACCGTCTCTGGGCCGAAGATCTCGACCCAGGGCTTCAGCGCCTGCGCGTAATCCCAATGCACCGCCTCGATCTGCGAGCAGAGCGCGGTGGCGAAACTGCCGACCGGAATGCCCATCTTCACCAGCTGGTTGTACCAGCTTTGCAGATGCGCCTGGGGCGGCCTGAGATAGGCGATCACCCGGAACCGCAGGTCGGGCGCCTGGCTGATCTGCTGGCGCAACAGCGCCGCCGCCGCGGGATGGGCGCCCAGGCGCATGAATTCCTCGCTGCTGGCCAGCAGCGACTGGCCGTCGGGCAGCGCGCGGGCCTCGTCGAAAAGCGCCTCCCAGATCCGGGACGGCGGGCGCGGGCTGGCATAGCCGTGCATCAGCTCGCTCACCCCCGCCCGGTGCAGAAGCGAGAAGGCCAGCGCCGAATGCTTGGCGTGTTTGCGGGTCTCGGCGGCGTAATGCAGCCCCGCCTCGGCCAGCGGCGCGCGGTTGTAGTCCAGATAGGTCTGCAACGCCGTGGTGCCGGTCTTGAAATGGCCGATATGCAGGATCAGGGTGCGCGCCATTGTCTCGTGTGTCCCCCCGGGCCCCTCAGCGCATGTTCCACTGATGGCGGCTCACCGCCTCGTCCAGATCGGAGACGAAGGTGAGGTGCCCCTCATGCAGAACGATGGCCGCATCGCAATAATCCCGCAGCTCATCGAAGTTGTGGTTCACCAGAATAGCGCTCGATTTCAGGATCCGCTCGCGGAACACAGCCGCGCTCTTGCGGCGGAAACGGGCGTCGCCCACGGCCGTCACCTCGTCCACCAGATAGGTGTCGAAGGGAATGCCCATCGAGATGCCGAAGGTCAGCCGCGACCGCATGCCCGAGGAATAGGTGCGGATAGGCATGTGGAAATGCTTGCCGATCTCGGCGAAATCCTGAACGAAATCCATCAGTTCGTCGGTATCGGCGCCATAGACCCTTGCCAGAAAGCGGGTGTTCTGCGCCCCGGTCAGGTCGCGGTGGAAGGATCCGGCGAAGCCCACCGGCCAGGAGATCGAGCCATCGGACCAGACCCGGCCGGTATCGGGCGGCAGCGTCCCGGCGATCAGCTGCAGCAGCGTCGATTTCCCCGACCCGTTGCCGCCCAGAAGCGCCAGCGACCGTCCGGTCGGCAGCGTCAGGTTGAGCCGCTCGATCACCGGGAAATACGCGTCGTGCAGCCAGTATCCCTTGGACAGATCGTCGAGCTGGATCATGGCTCACCCCCGGTCCCTGAGGCTGTAATAAATCAGCGCCAGCGCCGACCAGGCCAGCGTCAGGAACATCAGCGTCAGCAGCACCAGTTGCAGCCGCCGGGGATATTCCGCCTGTTCGGCCAGCGTCGGGCGCACATAGCTGGCCAGATACAGGCTCTTGCGCTGGGCATTCGAGCGCGCGGCATCGAGCGCGGCCAGCGCTGCGGTATAGGTCCGCTCGGCGAATTCCTGATTGACCGTCAGGCTTTCGAACTGGGCGATGAGGCGCGGATAATCGGTGTCGAAAACGGTCACGTCCTGGGTGGCGAAATTGCGCCGCTCTTCGCCGATCCGGTCGCGGATCACCTCGATCCGGCGCGCGGCCTGGCGCAGGCGCGGGTCGCTGTCGATGGTGGTCTGCAACAGCAGATCGTGCTCGACCAGCGCCTGCGCCAGCTGCTGTTGCAGCCCATTGATGATGCCCATGCGCCCCTCGATATCGGCCTGGGGATCGACGATCTGGGTACGGGCGCGGAAGCCTGCCAGCTCCTCGCGCGCGCTGCGCAGCCGGGCGAGCGCCTCGTCGAGGTCGCGCTCGGCGCTGGCCATGCTGTCGCGCCGGGCCTGTTCGTTCAGCGCGTTGATCATCGCCTCGCTCTCGGCGACGATGGTCTGGGCGATGCGGCGCGCCATCTCGGCGTCGCCGGCGCGGACCTGCACGTCCATCAGGCCCGAATTCTTGTCATAGGCGACGGTGACGATGCGGTTCCAGAACCAGACCAGATCCTCGATGGTGGCGCTGGGCCAGATCGAGAAGACCGGGTCGGTCTGCCAATGCGCCGAATAATGCGCCCGCAGATCGAGGTCCGCCTGCACCCGCTCGACCAGTTGCTGGCTGTGGATGAAGGCGAACAGCACATCCGTGTTCGACGAGCCGCCACCGCCGACAAAGGCGCTGAGCCCGCCCATCAGATCCGCGGCCGAGGCGGATTCCTCGCTGCGCACGGTGAAGCCGGTGGTCGAGGCGTATTGGTCCCGGGCCTGAACATAGAGATAGGCGGCGGCCAGCGCCGTCGGCAGCAGGACCAGCAGCACGAAGGACCAGACGAGCCCCCGATGGCGACGCCGGAAGCGGGCGGGGGCGACCAGAGGGCGGATGTCGGCAGTGCGGTTGTCGGGGGGGCGGATTTCGGCGGGGCGGATGTCGGCAGGGCGGATTTCGGGCCGAGGCCCGGGCAGGGCCCGGGGCATCGCCTCGCTCTTGGCGGAGGGTGCTGGGGCCTTGCGCTGTGCGTCCTTGCGTTGCCGTGTCCTCAGATCGTCCATCGGCACCTCCAAGTGTCATTTGCGTTGGCGGCATGATTTTGGCATAGTCGCGACCGTGTTAGTGTGTAGGAGGGCAGGGCGTGGCCTCGGAGGGAACCGTCGTTGGCGGCGACACTCAGGATGGCGACCCCGGGCCGCACCCCCCGGTCGGCGTGAACCGCCGTCACCGCGCGCTGCGCGCCATCACCGCCCTGATCCTGCGCGAAGTGTCGACCCGTTTCGGCCGCACGCCGGGGGGCTTCGCCTGGGCGGTGCTGCAGCCGCTGGCCACGATCTTCGTGCTGGGCCTGGCCTTTTCGCTGATCGCCCGCACGCCGGCGCTGGGCACGAGCTTCCTTCTGTTCAAGGCGACGGGGCTGCTGGCCTACCAGACCTTCCAGTCCAATTCGATGATGGTTGGCAAGAGCCTGGCCTTCTCGGCCCCGCTGCTGACCTATCCGGGCGTGACCTGGATCGACGCGATCCTGGCTCGGTTTCTTCTGAACACGCTGGTGTCGGTCGTGGTGGCGGTGCTGATCCTCGGCGGGATCATCGTGGCACTGGACCTGTCGCTGATCTTCGATTGGGGCGCCATCGTGCTGGCTATGGCGCTGGCGGCGCTGCTGGGGCTGGGGATCGGCACGCTCAACTGCTTCCTGTTCGAGCGTTTCGCGATCTGGGCCAATCTCTGGGGCATCCTGAATGCGCCGCTGATGATCCTGTCGGGGGTGATCGTCCTCTACGACGACCTGCCACGCCAGGCGCAGGACTGGCTGTGGTACAATCCCGCGATCCATATCACCGGGCTGATGCGGGCGGGGTTCTATTCGACCTATCAGCCGACCTATGTCTCGGTCGCCTATGTGCTGGCCTGGGCGCTGATCCCGCTGGCCCTGGGTCTCTTGCTGCTCAGGCGCTATCATCGCGTTCTTCTCACTCGCTGATCGCACGGGCCCGGTCCAGGACTTCATCATGGGGGCGGCTGGTCTGTCCGCGCAGCCCGTCCCTGAGCGCGAGGCCGAAGAGCCCCAGGAACCGCCGCCGCTCGCCGCCGTGATGGCGCAGCCGGTAGAGCCAGCGCGGGAGATAGAGGCAGAGCACCGGGTAGAAGAAGATGCCGGCCGCGGTCCGGTAGAGGATCAACAGGTTGCGGTGGTAGTAATAGGCCTTCCACAGGGGGCGCAGCCGGGGATCGGCGGGCGAATAGGTCGTGCAGGCATGGACGAAGCGGACCTCGGGCGCGAAGCCCAGCCGATAGCCCGCCCGCGTCAGCCCCATCGTGTAGATCGCGTCATCGCCATAGAGAAAGAGCCGGGGATCGGGATAGCCCGCCTCGGCCACCACGCGGGCCCGGACGAAGAAGCCGACGAACGAGGCGCCGTCGATCGGCCGCAGCCCCGGGCGGTGAAAGTCGCTTTCGCCCAGATGGAAGGCGCCGCGTCCGCCGCCCAGCAGCGCGCGCATCAAGATCCGCTTGTGCCAGAAGGGGTTGAAGGTCGGGCGGTTCATGTCGGCCAGATTGCCGTCCGGGCAGCGAACCGCCGCGGCAACCCCGTCATAGCCGCTGAGGTCGAGCCGCTGGAAGGTGGCGAGCGCCTCCGCCTCGGGGCGGGAATCGTCGTCCATGATCAGCAGCCAGTCCGGCGACAGCGCCGCCATGGCCTGCCGCATCCCGGCCTCGAACCCGCCGGCGCCACCCAGATTCCGCGGCAGGGTCAGGACGTGAAGCCGGGGCTCTGTTTGCGCCGCCAGCCAGGCGCCGGTCCCGTCGTCCGACGCGTTGTCCACCACCACCACCGCCGCCAGATCCGCTGCGGGCGCGGCCAGCAGCGCGGCGAGGGTGCGGCGCAGATCGGCGAGGCGCCGATGGGTTGCGACGATGGCCACCAGCCGCCCGTTGGCCCCTGACTCGTCCTGCGTTTCACGCTGTTGCACCATCACTCACACACAAAAAAACGCATCGCGGAGATGCTGGGTCGGCACTGGTCACACCTGAAGGGGTACCTTCCAATCCTTTAAAATTCACTACGAACGCCTCAATTTCGTCACATTTTGGCGCGGAGGCGGCAACGGTTCTGCTGCTAGGCTGAAGCGGTTCTTGGGTAAGGGTGTCTCCATGCGACTCCAGTTGCAGGGTGTGGTCAATACAGGGGTGGCGCTGCTCGACTCCGGCATCACCGATCTCGACATCGGTGTCGTCAACGGGATCGTGCATCTCTATGCCTCGACCGGCCGCAACGGCGGGATCGCGGAGTATATCGTCGGCGGGGAAGGGCCGGTGAGCCTGAACACCACGGTGATCTTCCCGGCCAGCATCACCGGCGGCGTCAGCGACCGGCTGGTGATCGCCGAGACCGGCTCCGGCGGCATGCTGATGATCGGCGAAAGGGCCAGCGGGCTCGTTGCCTATGCGCTGCGCGCGGATGGCGGGATCGGCAGTCAGGCGACGATCGACTGGCAGGCGGTCGACAGCGCCATCGGTCAGGGCTCGGACGCCCATCTGAGAGCGCGCGTCACCCTCAGCGACGGATCGCTGGCCCTGTTCCCGTCGGGCACCGATACCAGCCAGGTGATCGAGCTGCGCTGCGCCACGGTCAACGGGCGGGATTTCGTGCTGACCGCCGACCAGACCGGCAACAGCGTCACCGCCTACCGCGTCGATGGCACCGGCGCGCTCAGAGCCGCGGACACGATGGGCGCCGAGCAGGGGCTGGGCATCGACGCGCCCACGGCGATGGAGGTGGTGACGCTGGGCGACCGGACCTATGTCGTCCTCGCTGCCGCCAACACCAGCTCGCTGTCGGTCATGGAGCTGACCGGCGACGGCCAGCTGGTGCCGACCGACCATCTGGTCGATACCGGCAACACCCGCTTCGAGGGGGTGCAGGCCATGGATGTGATCCAGACAGGCGGGCATACCTTCGTCGTGGCGGGCGGGGCCGACAACGGGATCACCGTCTTCGAACTGCTGCCCGGCGGCACGATGGTGGCCATCGCCACGCTGGCCGACGACAATGACACCTCGATGCACCGGGTCACGGCGATCACCCTCGCGGTCGAGGGCGACACGATGCATGTCTTCGTCGGCTCGCAGAACGACAGCGGCATCACCGAATACCGGCTGAACCTGACCACGCTGGGCGAGACGGTGCAGGGCAGCGCCGCGGCCGAGCGTCTGGCGGGGACCGGGCGCGACGATGTGCTGCTGGCCGCGGGTGCGAATGACACGCTGGTGGGCGGCGGGGGCGACGACATCCTGGTGACCGGCGGCTCCGGGACGGTGATGAGCGGCGGCTTCGGCGCCGATGTCTTCGTGGTGCGCGCGGGCAGCGGCGGCGCGGTCATCACCGATTTCGACCGGGGCCTCGACCGGCTGGACCTCAGCGACCTGCCGATGCTGCGCGATGTCTCGCAGCTGAATTTCACCGCCACCTCGACCGGCTGCGTCATCGAGTATCGCGGCCATACCATGGTCATCGCCTCGTCGAACGGCCAGCCGCTGCGGCAGGCCGATGTCTTTCCCAACGGCTTCGACTGGGCCGACCGCTATGCCTATATCCCGCCCGAGAGCGAAGCCCCGCCGAACACCGGCCTCCTGCGCGAGGGGGCTGGCGGACGCGACCGGCTGATCGGCACGGCGCAGGACGACACGCTGCGCGGCGGCCTGGGCCAGGACACGCTGGACGGCGCCGCCGGTAACGATCTGCTGGACGGCGGCGACGGGCGCGACGCGATCAGCGCCAGCAGCGGCGACAACACCCTTTATGGTGGCTCCGGCCAGGACACGATTTCGGGCGGCAGCGGCAACGACTGGATCGAGGGCGGGGCGGGCAAGGACATCATCTATGGCGGCGCCGGTCACGACACGATCCATGCCGGCGACGGGCGGGACGTGATCCGCTCGGGCGGCGGCAACGATCTGGTCTATACCGGGGCGGGCGGCGGGACGGTCCTGTTGGCCAGCGGCAATGACACGGCCTATGGCGGTGACGGGCGCGACGTGATCCAGGGCCAGGCCGGGGCGGATCTGATCTATGGCGGCAGGGGCAACGACAACCTGCGCGGCGGCGGCGAGAACGACACGCTGCATGGCGAGGACGGCAACGACGTGCTGGACGGTGGCGGCGGCCATGACCTGCTGAATGGTGGCCTGGGCAACGACACGCTGCGCGGCGCGGCGGGCAACGACACGCTTCTGGGTGACGAGGGCGCCGACCGGCTGGAAGGGGGCTCGGGCAATGACGCGCTGGACGGCGGCGCCGGGGACGACGTTCTTTACGGCGGCGACGGGCATGACGACCTGATCGGCGGGTCTGGCAACGACCGGCTGAACGGCGAGGACGGCAACGACACGCTGATCGGCGCCTGGGGCGACGACTGGATGTCCGGGGGCGCGGGCAACGATTCGCTGGTCGGCGGCGGTGGCAATGACACCCTGCGCGGCGGGTCGGGCTATGACACGCTCTGGGGCGGCGGCGGTGCCGATGTGTTCGAGTTCTTCCGCGACCACGACACCGGTCAAGTGATGGATTTCAACCCCGACGACGGCGATCTGATCCGGCTGGACGACTGGATCTGGTTCAGCCTCGGCGATCTGACCGCGGAAGAGGTCGTGGACCGCTTCGGCTCGCTCGACGAGGCGGGCAATGTGGTGCTCGACTTCTCGGACGTGGGCGGCAATGTCGTGGTGCTGAACGGCTTCAACGACCTCGACGCGCTGCCCGCGCATATCGAGATCATGTGACGCGCGCTCAGAGCGGCGGACGGAGGAAGGGGGCGGGCCTCAACCCTGCCGATCGCGCGGCGAGGAAGGCGCGCGCCGTGTCCAGCGCCTCGCGGATCGCCACATCCATGTCCAGATAGCGGTAGCTGCCCAGCCGCCCGGCGAAACTCACCCCCGTCTCGGCCTCGGCCCGGGCGGCATACTCGCGCAAAAGCGCCTTCTCGGCCACCAGCCGCACCGGGTAATAGGGAATATCCCCGGGCCCCGCCGCGCGCGAATACTCACGGTAAAGCACGGAGGATTCGTGGCTTTCCCAGGGGGCGAAATGCTTGTGCTCGGTGATCCGCGTCCAGGGCACCCCGGCGTCGCAGTAATTCATCACCGCGCAGCCCTGCCAGTCGCCCTGATGGGTGAAACGCTCGAAATCGAGCGTCCGGTAGGCCAGCCGTCCCCGGTCATGCCCGAACCAGTCATCGAGCGGCCCCGACCAGAAGACGTGCGCCGCGCCCGCCCGCATCGAGGGATCATAGGGCGTGTTCAGGTCGACCCGGATCCCGGGATGGTCGAGGATCGAGGCTACCATCGCCGTATAGCCGCCCTCGGGCAGGCCTTGGTACGGATGGGCGAAATAGGCGTCGTTGTAATCGAAGCGCACCGGCAGCCGCGTCAGGATCGAGGCGGGCAGATCCGCGGGCTCGCAGCCCCATTGCTTCTGCGTATAGCCCTTGAAGAAGGCCTCGTAGAGCGGGCGCCCCAGCATCCCCAGCGCGCATTCCTCGAAACTGACGGGCGGGCCGTCGCCCGGCTCGGCCTGCGCCGCGAGGAAGGCGCGCGCCTCGTCCGGACGCAGCGTTTCGCCGAAGAACTGGTTGATGGTCAGCAGGTTGATCGGCAGCGCATGCACCCGCCCGCCCGCCACGGCGCGGACCCGATGGGCATAGGGCCGGAAGCGTTGGTGGGCGTTCACATAGGCCCAGACCTCGGGATCGCCGGTGTGGAAGATATGCGGGCCGTAGACATGGACCATGACCCCGGTTTCGGGATCGCGCTCGGTGTGGCAATTGCCGGCGACATGGCTGCGTGCCTCGACGATGCGGACCTTCTGCCCGGCCTCGGCCAGTTCGCGCCCGATGACCGCGCCCGTGAGCCCCGCGCCGACGATCAACACCTCGCTGTCCAAACCCCGCCCCTTTCACTCTGTCACACAAACACGCCGGGGGTGACGTGGCCGTCAGGCCAAGAGGGGGACGCGCCCCCTCACTCCATCCCCATCCGCTTGAGATAGCCTTCGATCAGCGGCACGTCCGAGGGATTGTTCAATTCCCAGAAGGCCGCGCCGGGGGCCGAGACCTCGACCGCGGCGATCTTGTGGCCGTGTTCGAGGAAGCGCAGCTGCTCCAGCCCTTCGATCTGCTCCAGCTGCCCGGGTGCGAGGCCTGCATAGAGGTCCAGCGCCGCGGGCGTATAGGCGTAGAGCCCGACATGGTGGAAGACCGGGATCGTGGCGCCGGGCTTCAGGCCGTCGCTGTAGGGGATGACTTCCTTCGAGAAATAGATCGCATTGCCCGTCAGGTCGCGCACCACGGTCGTCGCGCCGACGCGGCCCGCCTTGCGGTCGGCGCGGAAATTGTCCAGCGCCTCGCGGTCGCAGCGCAGCACGGGCGTGGCGACCTGACGGCCTTCATCCTCGCGCATCGCGGCGATCAGCGAGGACACGAAATGCGGCGGGGTCAGCGGTGCGTCGCCTTGCAGGTTCACCACGATGGGCTGGGTCAGGCCCGCGTTCTTCACCGCCTCGGCCACGCGCTCGGTGCCATTGGCGCATTCGGGCGCGGTCATGATGACATCGGCGCCGATGCGGCGGGCCTCGTCGGCGATGCGTTCATCGTCGGTCGCGACATAGAGCCCGGTCACGCCCCGCGTCGACACCGCCGCCGCCCGCCCGGCCATGACCGAGCGTTCCAACAGGCTGCGTTCCACGCCCGAGGCGCCTTTCAGCGTGGCGAGCGGTTTCGCCGGATAGCGGGTCGAGGCGTAGCGCGCCGGGATGATGATGACGGCATCACGCATCGGCGCTCTCCTTCGACAGCCGGTCAAAGGCCGAGAGGCGCGAAATCAGCGCCATCATCTGGTCCAAGGGCACCATGTTGGGCCCGTCCGAGGGGGCGTTGTCGGGGTCCTGATGCGTCTCGATGAACAGCGCCGAGACGCCGACCGCGCAGGCCGCCCGCGCCAGCACCGGCACGAATTCCCGCTGCCCGCCCGAGGTCGTGCCCTGCCCGCCCGGCTGCTGCACCGAATGGGTGGCGTCGAAGACCACCGGATAGCCGGTCTGGGCCATCACCGGCAGGCCGCGGAAATCGGTGACGAGGGTGTTGTAGCCGAACGAGGTGCCGCGGTCGCAGAGCAGGATGTTACGGTTGCCCGTGCTCTCGATCTTGGTGGCGACATGCTTCATGTCCCAGGGCGCCAGGAACTGGCCCTTCTTGACGTTGACCGCCTTGCCCGTCTCGCCCGCCGCGATCAGCAGGTCGGTCTGGCGGCACAGGAAAGCCGGGATCTGCAACACATCGACCGCCTGCGCCGCCTTGGCGCAATGCCAGGGTTCGTGCACATCGGTCAGCACCGGCACGCCGAATTCCTCGCGGATCGCCGCCAGGATCTCCAGCCCCTTCTCCATCCCCAGCCCGCGCTGGGTGCTGACCGACGAGCGGTTCGCCTTGTCGTAGCTGCCCTTGAAGATCAGCTTCGTGCCCGAGGGTTCGCAGGCCTCGAGGATGCCCGCGCACATGGCCCGGGCGTGGTCCAGGCTTTCCAGCTGGCAGGGGCCGGCGATCAGGCCGAAGGGGCGGTTGCCGCCCAGGGTGACGTCGCCGATGGTGACAAGCTGGGCCATGATGCTCCCCCGGAAATACTGTCAGCAGGGTGCATAGGCTGCGGGCCCTCTCAGGTCAACTGACGGGCGCGGCGCTGGCCCCGGGCAGCGGGGCATCGCGCCCCAGCAGCGCCCGGGCGCGGGCCACGCCCTGTTGCAGGCTGCCCTCGATCTCGACCTCGGGCGGACGCAGGTCATGCGCCCGGAACTGCGCCTGCAGATCGGCCGAAGCGCCGGTCAGGATCACCAGCACCCCTTTGCGCCGGGCGCTGCGGACCAGCCCCTCGACGGTATGGATCGCGGTGCTGTCGACCAGCGCGGCATCGGCGAAATCGACGACCAGCGCGCGGTGGGTATCGGCGATCCGCTCCAGCACCGCGCCGACCGAGGCCGCCGCGCCGAAGAAGAACGCCCCGCGGATGCGGTAGACCATGATCTCGTCGCTGCGGCTGAGGCCGGGGACGGGCGGGTCATCGAGCCCGTCCGCCTCGACCATCGAGACTTCGGCGGCCTTGGACATCCGGTGGATGAAGAGGACCGAGCCAAGGGCGAAGCCCACGACAATGGCCTCCGTCAGGTCGCGGAACACGGTCAGCAGCAGCGTCACCATCAGCACGGCGGCATCGGCGCGCGACGACCGGAACAGCGTGGCGATGGCGTGACGTTCGATCATGTTCCAGGCGACGGTGGCCAGCACGCCCGCCAGCGCCGCCAGCG
>NZ_JAUCCQ010000043.1:0-26775 GCF_034676075.1 Pararhodobacter sp.
TCCAAGAGGATATGCCGCGAATCCCGCCCGCCCGAGAGGGGCAGCGCGATGGGTCCGTCCCAATCCTGCAGGAAGCGGCGGATGGCGGCGCGGGGCAGTTCGATGAAGCCCTCGACCGCCTGCTCGCGGCTCACGTCGAGCGTCTTCGGCGCCGCCGGGCCGCCGCTGATGCGCCCCTGCCCCGCCTGCCAGTCGAGCCGCCCGTCCGGGGGCAGGACCTTGATATGCATGTAGGGCGTGTCACCGCCGACGAAGAAGCCGACGCGGTGAAAGACCGCCATCGCCACCGGATCGACCTCTGCATCGGCGCCCGCTGCCAGCAACTGGAAGATCGAGGGCGAGACGCCGACCTGCCCGCCCTTCTGGTACACAAAGAGCGTGAAATAGCCCAAGGGATCGACCCGCGCCGTCAGCCGGTCGCCATCCCAGGCCCATTCGCCCCACAGCCCCCGCGGCCTCAGGTCGCCCGGCACCCGCATCCGGTGCCCGACCAGCGCCGAGGGCGTGCCTGCGAGCCGCGTCTCGCCGCGCTGATGGTCCAGGAACAGAAAGGGCGCCGACACCCCGGCATCGATCCAGGGTCTCGACTCGACCAGCGCCGCGCCGGGCACAGAAACGTCACGTGTCATACTGTCTTTCACTGCCCGATCCCGGATCTGGGGCGCCCCTCGCGCCGCCCGGGTGCCGTGCAAGGCTAGGCCTCGCGCCGCCTCCGGGCAAGCTGCCTCAGGCGCCGAAACCGCCGTAATTGCCGCGATGGAAGACCAGCGGCACGCCCCGCCGGTGCCGCGCCGCCAGCACCCGGCCGACGACGATGGCATGGTCTCCGCCTTCATGCACCGCCTCGCGCGCGCATTCGAACACCGCCAGGCAACCCGGCAGCACCGGCACGCCCTGCGCGTTGATCGCCACGCCCGGCAGGTCGAAATCATGCCCCTGCCGGGCGAAATGGCGGCCCAGCTCGAATTGTTCGGCGGCCAGCACATGGATCGCGAAATGCTCGGCCTCGACGAAAGCGTCGAAGCGGCGCGAGAAGCGGCCGGGCGACCACAGCACCAGCGGCGGCGCCATCGACAGCGAGGCAAAGGAATTGGCGGTGATCCCCAGGGGGCCGATCGCCGATTGCGCCGTGATCACCGTCACGCCGGTCGCGAATGCGCCCAACGCATCGCGGAATTCGCGTTCAGTACCCGGGCCGGGGACGAAACTGGGGGGCTCGGTCGGGTCGCTCATCCGCTCCGCGCGTGCAAAACTCATCGGGGTGTTCCTAGCCTGTCCTGCCCCCTGTTTACCAGTCAAAGAGGGCCAATTTACGGCAAGATAATCCGCCCGGCGCCGGGGTCGAGGCTGAGCGGCGCCTGCCGGGGCCCGGTCCTCGACAAGACCTGACCATTTGGTTAAGAAAGGGGCTTCCTTCGCGGCGGCGGTAGGTTTTGCAACTCAGGGTTGCAACGCCACCCCCGTCTTTATCACCCACGGACCCCTCATCATGCCCCGCAAGATCATCATCGACACCGACCCCGGACAGGACGACGCCGTGGCGATCCTGCTGGCTCTGGCCTCGCCGGAGCTCGAGGTGCTGGGCCTGACCTGCGTCGCGGGCAACGTGCCGCTCTCCCGCACCCAGCGCAACGCGCGGGTGGTCTGCGAACTGGCCGGGCGGACCGAGGTGAAGGTCTATGCGGGCTGCGACCGGCCGCTGTCGCGCCCCCTGGTCACGGCCGAGCATGTGCACGGCAAGACCGGCCTCGACGGCGCCGACCTGCCCGAGCCGGTGATGCCCCTGCAAGAGGGCAACGCGGTCGATTTCATCATCGAGACGGCGCGCGCCCAGGACGGGATCACGCTGGTGGCCATCGGGCCGCTGACCAATATCGCCACCGCCCTGCAGAAGGCCCCCGACATCGCCGCCCGGATCGACGAGCTGGTGATCATGGGCGGCGCCTATTTCGAGGTGGGCAACATCACCCCCACGGCCGAATTCAACATCTTCGTCGACCCGGAAGCGGCGGAGATCGTCTTCCGGTCGGGCGTCAGGCTGACCATCATGCCGCTCGACGTCACGCATAAGGTGCTGACCACCCGCCCCCGGATCGAAGCCTTCCGCGCCCTCGGCCCGGTGGGCGAGGTGGTCGCCGCCTGGACCGATTTCTTCGAGCGCTTCGACATGGAGAAATACGGCTCGGACGGCGCGCCGCTGCACGACCCCTGCACCATCGCCTGGCTGATCCGGCCTGAGCTTTTCTCGGGCCGGCAGATCAATGTCGAGGTCGAGACGCAATCAGCCCTGACGCTGGGCATGACGGTGGCCGATTGGTGGGGCGTCACCGACCGGCCGCGGAACGCCTTCTTCGTGGGATCCTGCGACGCGGACGGGTTCTATGCGTTGCTGACCGAGCGGTTGGGACGGCTCTGACGCGCGCGGTGCGTGCAAGCACGCACCCTACGGGGTGGTTCGCGGGATCGTCACCGACCGCGCGCCCCCTATAGGGTGGGATTTCATCCCACCACCTCCCTGCTCAGCCCTCCCGTAGGGTGCGTGCTCGCACGCACCACCCGCGCCCAGCCTCACCGCCGGTTGATCAGCACCAACCCCGCCACCAGCAGCACCAGCGCCACCGGCGTGACCCAGGTCACCGCCTCGCCCAGCACCAGCCAGCCCAGGAGCGCGCTCAGCACCGGGGTCAGGAAGCTGAAGCTCGCCACGGTCGAGGCATAATATTTCCCGATCAGCCAGAACCAGGTGACGAAGCCCAGGCACACCACGCCCACCGCCTGCACCACCAGCATCACCGCCTGCGTCAGATCGAACTCCCGCACCAGCGGCAGACCGAAAACCGGCGCCGTCGCCGTCAGCAGCACGGCCGAGACCGCCACCTGCCAGAAGATCTGCGCCTCGGCCGAGGCGGTACCGAACCGCGTCTTCCGCGACACGACCACCACACCCGCCCAGCACATGCCCGCGACAATGGCCGCCAGATCCCCCAGGATCCCGCCCTCGCCCGCGCCGCCGCGCCCGGCCACGGTCAGCACCACGCCCGAGAACCCCAGCGCGAAGCCGAGCGCCCGTTTCGGCGTCAGCCGCTCGCCCGGGAACAGGAAATGCGCGGCAAGCGCCAGCCAGATCGGCATCGCATAGAACAGGGACGAGGCCCGGACCACGCTGGTATGATCCAGCGCCAGGAACAGGAACAGGAACTCGCCCGAGAACAGGAGCCCCGCCAGCACCCCCACGCCCCATAGCTCCAGCCGCGGCGACAGCCCCCTGAGCCGCATCCAGAGCAGCAGGAACACCAGCGCCACGACCGACCGCACCCCGGCGAAGAACGCGGGCTGCAACCCCTCGTTTCCCAGCTTGATCAGCAGGTTGTTGGCGCCAAACAACAGGGCCAGCCCCAGCATGAGCCAGAAGCCCTGCGTGTCGAGCGGTCGGCGAGTGGGGATTGTCATGATTTCCTGCACAGGTTAAGGGCGCACAGGTAAGCCCCCGTGCCCGATGCGGTCAAGCCCCCCAAGCCCCGGCAGGAGAACGCCATGTCCACCCTTCGCGGCCCGCTTCTGATGGTCGCCGCCATGGCCGGCTTCGCCATGCAGGACGCGATCATGAAGGATCTCGTGACCCGCATTCCGCCGGGCATGGTCGCGCTCTGGCTCGGCATCGGCGGGGCGCTGGCCTTTTCGGTGGCGCTCTGGCGCAAGGGCGAGCCGCTCTTTGACCGCCGGGCGCTGAGGGGCGCGGCCCTCCTGCGCAACGCCTGCGAGACGGGGGCGGTCATCACCATCCTGCTTTCGGTGGCGCTGGTGCCGCTGTCCGTCATGTCCTCGATCCTGCAGGCGATGCCGCTGGCGGTCACGCTGGGTGCGGCGCTGTTTCTGGGCGAGAAGACCGGCTGGCGGCGCTGGACGGCGATCCTGGTGGGGTTCTTCGGCGTCATGCTGATCCTGCGCCCGGGGACCGTCGGTTTTGACGCCGCCGCCCTCGTCCCGCTCGCCGCGGTCTTCTTCCTGTCGACCCGCGACCTTGCCACCAAGCGCCTCGATTCCGGGATCTCGTCGCTGCAGGTCTCGGCCTGGGGCTTTGCCGCGGTCATCCCCGGCGGGCTCCTGCTGCTGGCGATGCGCGGCGAAAGCCTCGTGGTGCCCTCGGCGGGCGATGCGGCGCTGCTCACGCTCAACGTGGTGGTCGGCATGACCGCCTATGTCATGCTGGTCCTCTCGACCCGGACCGGCAATATCGCCACCACAACCCCCTTCCGCTACGCGCGGCTGGTCTTTTCCATGGGCCTGGGCGTGGTCCTGTTCGGCGAGCGCCCGGATATCTGGACCCTGACCGGATCGGTGGTGATCGTCGGCGCCGGGCTCTACACCTTGGTGCGCGAGATACAGCTCGGCCGCCGTCCGGTGCCGACCGCCGAGACCCCGACGCTGCCCTGAGACTTTGGCCTGAGCGTTAACGGCAGCGGTAACGGCCGGACGGCGCCCTTTCAACGTCCCCGGCCCTGCCGTATAGAGGCCCCAAGCAATCACCAAGGGGCCCGCCATGACCACCATTCTCGACATCATCGGCCGCGAGATCCTCGACAGCCGGGGCAACCCGACGGTCGAGGTCGACGTGATCCTCGAAGACGGCTCGATGGGCCGCGCGGCGGTGCCCTCGGGCGCCTCGACCGGGGCGCATGAGGCCAACGAGCGCCGCGACGGCGACAAGGCCCGCTACATGGGCAAGGGCGTCCTGCATGCCGTGGCCGCCGTGAATGGCGAGATCGCCGAGATGCTGGTCGGCACCGATGTCACCGAACAGGTCGGCATCGACCGCGCGATGATCGAACTCGACGGCACGCCGAACAAGGCCCGCCTCGGTGCCAATGCCATCCTCGGCGTCTCGCTCGCCTGCGCCCGTGCCGCGGCCGAGGCCTGCGCCCAGCCGCTTTACCGCTATGTCGGCGGCACCTCGGCGCGCCTCCTGCCGGTGCCGATGATGAACATCATCAACGGCGGCGAACACGCCGACAACCCCATCGACATCCAGGAATTCATGATCATGCCGGTCAGCGCGGACAACATCCGCGACGCGGTGCGCATGGGCTCGGAAGTCTTCCACACGCTGAAAAAGGAACTGACCGCGGCTGGCCTCTCCACCGGCCTCGGCGACGAAGGTGGCTTCGCCCCGAACCTGTCTTCGACCAAGGCCGCACTGGACCTGATCCTGAAATCCATCGAGAAAGCGGGCTACAAGCCCGGCGAGGACATGTATCTCGCCCTCGACTGCGCCTCGACCGAGTATTTCAAGGGCGGCAAGTACGAGATGGTGGGCGAAGGCCTGTCGCTGACCTCGGAAGAAAACGCCGAGTATCTGGCCAAGCTCTGCGCCCAATATCCGATCATCTCCATCGAGGACGGCATGGCCGAGGATGACTGGGACGGCTGGAAGATCCTGACCGACAAACTGGGCGGCAAGGTGCAACTGGTGGGCGATGACCTCTTCGTCACCAACCCGCGCCGTCTGGCCGAAGGCATCAAGGCCGGCGTCGCCAACTCGATGCTGGTCAAGGTCAACCAGATCGGCACGCTGACCGAGACGCTGCAGGCCGTCGAGATGGCGCATCGCGCGCGCTATACCAACGTCATGTCGCACCGCTCGGGCGAGACCGAGGATTCGACCATCGCCGACCTCGCCGTCGCCACCAATTGCGGGCAGATCAAGACCGGCTCGCTGGCCCGCTCGGACCGGCTGGCCAAGTACAACCAGCTGATCCGCATCGAGGAAATGCTGGGCGACGTGGCCGAATACGCTGGCCGCTCGATCCTCAAGGCCTGAGACCCCAAGGGGTTTGCGGTGGCGGCGCGGTCCCTCAGGGGGAGCCGCGCCGTCTGCGTTTTGGCGGCGAGCCAAGACCGGGAAGGGTGAGGAATTCCTTTCCGCGCCGGAAGATTTTTCCTGACAATTTGAGGGGTTAAACGGGAATTAACGCCGCCATGCCTAGGCTGGAAGGGCAACCAGACTCGAGGTTCTCTTCAAGCCAGAGGTTTATCCAGAGGTTCATCATGACCAGCGTCCTGTCTCCCGTCGCTCCTCCCGGGTCCTTCGCGCGTGACGCTCTGACCACCCTGCTCAGCGCCGTGCCCCGCACCGCGGCCCCCGTCGCCAAGGTGGAAAGCGCCCGCGCCGTGAAACCCGTCGATGTGGCCCCCCGCCCGGAATTGCCGCGCAACCCAGCCGAGCGTGAACGCCCCGTCGGCCCGCCCCCCTCGTTCGAGATCAATGTGTTGCAGGACATCCGCACCCGGCTGGCCGAACCGCAACCGAGCCTCGCCCCCGGCAGCGACGATCCCGCCCCGGCCGAGGCCACGACCGACAGCGCCAGCGAGCAGGCCGAAGCGCCGTCAGCCCCCGATCCCGCGCTCCGCCCCACCGGGACCGAGGCCGAGCCCGTGCATCTCCTCGACTGGAAGGTCTGAACGGCCGCGAATCGCCCGTAGGATGGGCAGTATTGCCCATCCTACCCGACGCCCGCACAAAAGGACCGGCGCGTCGGGAGGGAACGCGCCGGTCGCAGGTGGGAGCGGCCCCCCGAGGGCCACCCGGTTTATGCCGCCGCGCGCCCTATTCCGCGGCCCTTGCCATCGGGTTGTTCGGATGCGCCGTCCAGTCGCCGTGCTCGGCCGGGACGACCTTGCCGGTCCGCTCGTCCATCGCCCCCGGCGCCACCTTCTCCATGGTGATGCAATCCTCGACCGGGCAGACATTGACGCACAGGTTGCAGGCCACGCATTCGGCGTCATTGACCTCGAACACCCGCCCCGGCTTCATCCAGATCGCCTGATGCGAGGTATCCTCGCAAGCCGCATAGCAGCGCCCGCAGGAGATGCATTTATCCTGGTCGATCTTGGCCTTGGTCACGTAGTTCAGGTTCAGATACTGCCAGTCGGTAACATTCGGCACCGCGCGGCCCACCACCGCCTCGACCGAGGACAGGCCCTTGCGGTCCATCCACAGGGACAGGCCCGCCGTCATCTCCTTGATGATCCCGAAACCATAGGTCATGGCCGCCGTGCAGACCTGCACATTGCCCGCCCCCAGGGACAGGAATTCCGCCGCATCGCGCCAGGTGGTGACACCGCCGATGCCGCTGATCGGCAGGCCGCGGGTCTCGGCGTCGCGGGCGATCTCGGCCACCATGTTCAGCGCGATGGGCTTCACCGCCGGGCCGCAATAGCCGCCATGCGTGCCCTTGCCGTCGATCGTGGGTTCGGGCGCGAAATCATCCAGATCGACCGACGTGATCGAATTGATCGTGTTGATCAGGCTGACCGCATCCGCCCCGCCCCTGAGCGCCGCCCGCGCGGGCAGGCGGACATCGGTGATGTTCGGCGTCAGCTTCACGATCACCGGCATCCGCGTGTTCTGCTTGCACCAGCGGGTGATCATCTCGATCAGGTCGGGGTTCTGGCCCACCGCCGCGCCCATGCCGCGCTCGGACATGCCATGCGGGCAGCCGCAGTTCAGCTCGATCCCGTCGGCGCCGGTTTCCTCCACGAGGGGCAGGATCGCCTTCCACGCCTCCTCGACACAGGGCACCATCAGCGAGGCGATCAGCGCCCGGTCGGGATAATCGCGCTTCACCGCCTTCATCTCGCGCAGGTTCACCTCCAGCGGCCGGTCGGTGATCAGCTCGATGTTGTTCAGCCCCAGAAGCCGCCGGTCAGCGCCCCAGATCGCGCCATACCGCGGTCCGTTCACGTTGACGACGGGCGGCCCGGCCTCGCCCAAAGTCTTCCACACCACCCCGCCCCACCCGGCCTCGAAGGCGCGGCGGACGTTGTATTCCTTGTCCGTGGGCGGCGCCGAGGCCAGCCAGAACGGGTTCGGCGATTTGATGCCGACGAAAGTCGAAGTCAGGTTGGCCATCTCAGCTCTCCTGTGACGCGATCAGCGTTGCGTATTCCGCCAGAAGCGGGCCGAAGGCCTCGTTCGGCGGGAAGCTCTCGTATTTGTGGGGCGCCGGGGTTTCGGCCCAGGGCAGGCGCTCAGCGGTGCAGGTCTCGACGAAGGGCACGAAGCGCGAGGGATCGTCCAGCATCACCGCCCGCACGTTGAGGAAGGGCGCGCCCTCGATCCGGGTGAAGACCCAGCTGAGGCACTCGGGGCAATGGCTGTGCTGCAGCGCCGGGTTCTTCATGCCGCCGAGGACCGGCTCGCCCGCCAGAACCTCGAACCCCTCGACCGGGACCATGAGCGTGGTGGAAAAGGCGCTGCCCGACATGCGCTGACAGCCCCGGCAATGGCAGGCGGCGGTGGCGATGGGCTGGGCCGTCACCCGAAACCGCAGCGCGCCGCAGCGGCAGCCCCCTTCGGCTGGCAGCACATAGGGGCGAAAGACCGGCCCGCTCATGGGCACAGCGCCCGATGGATATCCAGCGCCGCATCGCGCCCCTGCGCCACGGCGGTGACGGTCAGATCCTCGCCCCCGGCGGCGCAATCGCCCCCGGCCCAGACCCCGGTGACCGAGGTGCGCCCGGCGGTGTCGATGACGATCTTGCCGCCCTCGGTCTTCAGCGCCTCGGGCTGGCCCTCCAGCGTCTGGCCGATGGCCTTGAACACCTGATCGGCCTTCAGGGTGAAGGTCTCGCCGGTCTTCTCCAGCCCCTTGGGACCACTGCGCGTATAGGCGAAGGTCACGCCCGCGGCGGTGATCTCGACCGGCATGGCGTTGGTGAGGATGCTCACCCCCTCGGTCGCGGCATGGTCGAGTTCGTAATCCGAGGCCGACATCGCCTCGCGGTCGCGGCGATAGACGATGGAGACATGCTCGGCGCCCAGCAGGCGCGATTGCACGGCGGCATCGACCGCCGTCATGCCGCCGCCGATCACCACCACGTTGCGGCCGATGTGCAGTGCGGCCTTGTCCTCGGCCTGGCGCAGTTCCTCGATGAAATCCACGGCGTCGCGCACGAAGGGCAGCTCCTCGCCCGTCACCCGCAGCGCGTTCACGCCCTGCAGACCGATCCCCAGGAACACCGCATCGTACTCGGCCTTGAGCCCGTCGAGCGTCAGCCCGGCGCCCAGCGCCTGCCCGGTCTTCACCGTGATGCCGCCGATGCGCAGCAGCCAATCGACCTCGGCCTGGGCGATGCCATTCGCGGCCTTGTAGGCGGCGATGCCGTATTCGTTGAGGCCCCCGGCCTTGGGCCGCGCGTCATAGAGCGTCACCGCATGCCCCAGCATCGCCAGCCGATGCGCCGCCGACAGCCCCGCTGGCCCGGCGCCGATCACGGCCACGGTCTTGCCGGTTTCCGGCGCGCAGGTGAAGGGATGCTCGTTGGCCAGCAGCAACCCGTCGGTGGCATAGCGCTGCAGGCGCCCGATCTCGACCGGGTTGCCCTCGGCCTCGTTGCGCACGCAGGCGCCTTCGCAGAGCGTCTCGGTCGGGCAGACCCGGGCACACATGGCGCCGAGGATGTTCTGCGACAGGATGGTGCGCGCGGCGCCGTCCGGCTGGCCGGTCTGGATCTGCCGGATGAACAGCGGAATGTCGATCGCCGTCGGACAGGCCGTGATGCAGGGCGCATCATGGCAGAAGTAACAGCGGTCGGCGGCCACGCGGGCCTCGTGATCGTCCAGGATCGGATAGAGATCGTCGAAATGCGCGGCGAGCGTCGCATCGTCCAGACGCCCGGCCACAATGCCGTCGGTCTGCGGGGAATTCGTCACGGGCTACCTCCCGGGTTGGCTGTGCGAAGGCCCCCAGCTTGCCACGGATCGAAATTTTATCAACGGGTAAAATTTTGAAATCGACCGAGCGACGCGATTTGCCCAGGCAACGGGCAATCTGGCGCGGCGGTGGGATGAAATCTCACCGTACCGGGTCGAGGCGTAGGGTGGGATTTCATCCCACCACGGCGCCCCTCAGGCCAAAGCCTCGTCCAGCAACCGCTCCAGCGCCGCGCGCGGCACGTCGCCGGTCACGAAACTCTCGCCGATCCCCCGCGCCAGGATGAAGCGCATCGCCCCGTCCTGCACCTTCTTATCCTGCGCCATCAGCGCGATCAGCCCCTCGCGCCCCGGCAACGCGCCCGGAATGTCCGAGAGCTTCCGCTTCATCCCCATCCGCGCCAGATGCTCGGCCACCCGCTCGGGCGCCTCCTGCGAGCAGAGCCCCAGCTTCGCCGACAGGTCAAACGCCAGCAGGCAGCCGATCGCCACCCCTTCCCCATGCAGCAGCCGGTCGGAATAGCCCGTCGCCGCCTCCAGCGCATGGCCGAATGTATGGCCCAGATTGAGCAGCGCCCGGTCCCCCTGCTCGGTCTCGTCGCGCTCGACCAGATCGGCCTTCATGCGGACCGCGTGGCGCACCGCCTCCTGCCGCAGCGCCTTGTCGCCCGCCGCCATGGCCGGGGCGTTACCCTCAAGCCATTGAAAGAACGCGGCATCGCCCAGAAGCCCGTATTTCACCACCTCGCCGTATCCGGCCAAGAAATCCCGCCCCGGCAGCGTGTCCAGCGCGTCGATGTCGCACAAGACCAGCGAGGGCTGGTGGAACGCCCCCACCAGATTCTTGCCCAAAGGCGAGTTGATCCCGGTCTTGCCCCCCACCGAACTGTCGACCTGCGCCAGAAGCGAGGTCGGCACCTGCACGAAGCGCACGCCCCGGCGCAGCACGGCGGCGGCAAAGCCGACCAGATCGCCGATCACCCCGCCGCCCAGCGCCACGACCATGTCGCCGCGCTCGACCTTCTGGGCGATCAGCCATTCGACGACCTGTTCCAGATAGCGCCAGCTCTTGGTCCCCTCGCCCGGCGGCAGGATCAGCGCCTCCATGGCGACGCCCCCGGCCTCCAGCCCCGCACGGAACCGCGCGAGTTGCGCGGCGGCGACCGTCTCCTCGGTCACCACGGCGACCCGGGGACGGCGCAGCAAGGGCGCGATCTCGGCCCCCGCCCGGTCGATCAGCCCGGGGCCGACCCGCACGGTATAGGACCGCTCGCCCAGGTTCACCCGCACGTCGTCAATCTTGCTCATGGCTTTCCCGGCAGCTCTGAGACCGACAGGACATCGGGACGCCAAGCCAGCGCCTCGACCACCTTTTCGGCCGTTGTTTCAATGGCATAATCGGCGGTCGTCGCCACGATCAGATCGGCCTCGGCATAGGCGGGCTCGCGCGCTGCCATCAGCTCGGCCAGCGTCCGGTAGGGATTGGCGGTCTTCAGCAGCGGCCGCGTGTCCTTGCGCCGCACCCGGGCCCAGAGCGTATCGAGATCCGCCTTCAGCCAGACCGAGACGCCGTAATCGCTGATCCGCCGCCGCGTCTCGGCGCGCAGGAACGCCCCGCCCCCCACCGACAGGACGCAGGGCTCGCCATCCAGCAGGCGGGCGATGACCTGCGCCTCCTTGTCGCGAAAGAAGGCCTCGCCGTCGCGGGCGAAGATCTCGGCGATGGTGGCATTCGCCGCCTTCTCGATCTCGGCATCGGAATCGAGGAAGGGCACGCCCAGCACCGCCGCCAGCTCCTTGCCGACAGCGGATTTGCCGGCGCCCATCATGCCGACCATCACGACGGTCTTCTTCAACCTCGGCTTCATCGGCGATTCCCTGCCGCCCTCCCCCAGGCGGATCACAAGCTGGCGATTTTTCGCTGCGCGCCCCTGAATGGCGTGAACTCGCGCCGAGTTCCAGTTATAAATCACCGCGAACGGTCGCGGCACGTCAGCGCGACCGACGAAACAAAGAGACGAGGACCGAGCCCCCATGCCCCGATACGACGACGGCCCTGGATTTTTTGGTTACCTGTTCCGCCTGGTGGTGGTTCTGGTGCTGGTCGGCGGCATCGGCTTTGTCGCCTTCGCCTATTTCGGTGACCTGAGCCACCCGCCGGAACCGCGCAGCCTGCCCGTCGATCTGCGGCTGGGCTGAGCCATCATGCGCAGGCGTTCCCTTTCCAGACCCGAATCACCCCGCCGGACGGCCGGGGGAACCGGGCCGTGGCTGGCACTGGCCCTGATGGTGGCCAGTCCGCTCGCCGCGCAGGAGGTGACGCCGCTTTCCGCCATCGACTGGCTGCGCCGCGGCCAGAACGCGGGCGAGCCCGGCGCCTATCCGGTGACGCCGCCGCTGACCGCGCGGGATGTGGCGATCTCGGTGCGCGCGCTCGATGCGCTCAGGCCCGAGGCCGTGGGCCTTTTCCCCGCCGCGCGCGTGGGGCTGCCCGCCACGCTCTGGGGTCCGACGCCCGCGCGCACGCTCGCCGATCTGATCAACGACCTGCCCGCCGACATGCTGCCCGCGCTGCGGGACCTGTCGCACCGGCTGCTGCTGGCCGAGTTCAACGCCCCCCTGCCCGGCACGACCCCCGCCGCGGCGCCCGATTTCCTGCTGGCCCGGATCGACAAGCTGGTCGAATTCGGCGCCCTCGATCAAGCGGCGGCGCTGCTCGACACGCTCGATTCGCCGGTCCCGATCCTGCGGCTGCGGCGCTTCGACATCGCGCTTCTCCTGGGCGACGAGGACCGCGCCTGCACCACGATCACCGGCAACGAGCCGCCGATCGAGGATGACGCGGCGCTGATCTTCTGCCTGGCCCGCGCGGGCGATTGGGAGGGGGCGGTGGCCCGGCTCGACGCAACCCTGGCCGAGCATCGCATGGCCCCCTATCTGGCCGAGCTCCTCACGCAATTCCTGCATGACGAGGAAACGCTCGAAGGTTCGCCCACGCTGTTGCCGCCGCCGCCCGGCACGCCCGATCCCCTGACCTGGCGCCTGCGCGAGGCGGTGGGCGATGCCCAGCCCTCGCTGGGGATGCCGGTGGCCTATGCCCATGCCGATCTGCGCGGATTGCAGGGCTGGCGCAGCCAGATCGAGGCGGCCGAGCGGCTGACCCGGGTCGGCGCCCTCTCGCCCAACCGGCTGCTGGGCCTTTATACCGAGCGCCGCGCGGCCGCCTCGGGCGGGATCTGGGAGCGGGTCAGCGCCATCCAGCGCCTCGACACCGCGCTGCGCGCCGGCGACGCCGAGGCCGCGGGCCCCGCCCTGCTGGCCGCCTGGCCGCTGGTGCAGGCGGGCGAGCTGGAGGTGGCGATGGCCGCGCTCTTCGCCCAGCCGCTCAGCCAGCTGACCCTGACCGGCGAGGCGCAGGCGCTGGCCTTCCGCATCGGGCTGCTGTCCCCGGAATACGAAACCGTGGCGCTGGGCCTCGACACGGCGACCGCCGATCCCGCCAGCCGCTTCCTCGCCGCCATCGCCCGCGGCCTCGACCCGGCCGAAAGCCGCGGCGCCCTGCCCGGCGAACTGGCGGGCGCCGTGGCGCTCGCCTTCGGCGCCGAACCGCCGCTGCCGCCCGAGATGGCCGAGCGTCTGGCGCAGGGCCGTCTGGGCGAGGAAATCCTGCGCATCCTCAACGCGCTGGGCGGCCCCGGCGACCCGCGCCTGCTGGCCGAAGGCCTGAGCGCCCTGCGCGCCCTCGGGCTCGAGGACATCGCCCGGCGCACGGCGCTGGAAAGCCTGCTCCTCGAACGGAACGGCTGATGGCCTGCCCGCCCGACCCGCGCGCGATCTCGACCTTTCTCGAGGCCATCGCCGCCGAGAACGGCGCGGCCCGCAACACGCTGCTGGCCTATGGCCGGGACCTGATGCACGCCAGCGACTGGTTCGCCAGCCAGTCCTCAAGTCTCGCCGCCGCCGACCGCGAGGGGGTTGAGGGCTATCTCGTCGCGCTGGACGCCGAAGGCCTGTCGCGCTCCACCCGCGCCCGACGGCTGTCGGCCCTCAAGCAATTCTACCGCTTCGCCTATGACGAGGGCTGGCGGACCGACAACCCGACCCTGCGCATTGACGGCCCCGGCCGCAGCCAGCGCCTGCCCGGCACGCTGAGCGAGGCCGAGGTCACCCGCCTTCTGGATACCGCCCGCGACCATGGCCCCGATGCCGCGACCCGGGCCCGCAACGCCTGCCTCTTTGAGCTGCTCTACGCCACCGGCCTGCGCGTCAGCGAACTGGTCAGCCTGCCCGATGCGGCGCTGCGCGGCGCACCCGAGATGGTCATGGTCCGCGGCAAGGGCGGCAAGGACCGGCTGGTGCCTTTGTCCGATCCCGCCCGCACGGCGACCGCAATCTGGCTCGACCACCGCGACCGGGCCGAGGCTGCGGCCCGCAAGCGCGGCCAGCCGCCCTCGCGCTTTCTGTTCCCCGCCAAGGGGGCCGAGGGCCACCTCAGCCGCATCCGCTTTCACGGGCTGGTCAAGGAAATCGCCCTCAAGGCCGGGCTCGACCCCGCCCGCGTCAGCCCGCATGTGCTGCGCCACGCCTTCGCCACGCATCTGCTGGCGGGCGGCGCCGACCTCCGGGTGATCCAGACGCTGCTGGGCCACGCCGACCTCGGCACGACCGAGATCTACACCCATGTCCTGGACGAACGCCTGCGCCAGCTGGTCATGGACCACCACCCGCTGGCCAAGGAGTAACGGACCGGGGGGCCGGCGACGACACGGTGCGTGCAAGCACACACCCTACCCGTCGCCCCCGGGGGACCCTGCCCGTCCATCGCGAGGTCCCCATCCACCCCGTAGGGTGCGTGCTCGCACGCACCGCCACCCGCCCTAGGGTGGGATTTCATCCCACCCCTCACCCGATCCTCACGGCAAGAACACCATCTCCCGCATCATCACCGCCCGATAGATCGCGTCGAAGCCGCGGTTCACCGGCAGCCCCGCGGCACTCTCCTCAACCGGCCCCGTCACCACCAGCCGCAACAGCGCCATCCCGCGCGGCCCCCGCCGCGCCTCGACCTCGACACCGCCGCCCAGCATCGTGGCGAAACTCGCTCCGGCGCCCGTAACCCCCTCCTGCCAGAGCCGCTCCACCCCCTCGACCAGCCCGTCCAGCGGCTCGCGCTCGGGCCAGTTCAGGCTCAGGACCAGCGCCGCCGTCGCCTCGGCCCCCGTCGAAAAATCCGCCAGCAGAAGCGAGTGCCAGAGCAAGACCGAGCCGCCCGCCCCTTCCCCGGTCAGCGCCGCCACCGGGTCGCCTGTCGACAGCGCCAGGGCATCGGGCAACAGATAGGCCCTGAGCAAGACCCCGCGATCCAGCCCGTCCAGCAGGCCGACCATCGCCGCCATCAGCGGCTCGTCGCGCGCCGAGGCCGCCCCGGCCCCCTGCAAGGCGCCGAGCATCGGCCAGGTGCTGCCGTGGCGCAGCAGATCCCCCTCGACCTGCACCCGCGACGACCGGCCGAGCGGCCCGCGGAACGGATCGGCCGGGGCGCGCGCCGCCAGATCCATCCGCCCGTCGGCGCCGACCGCCAGCGCCGCGACCCCGTTCTCGGTGGCGGGGGCGTAGCCGTGGGCCTCCAGCGCCGCGGGCACCCCGGCGGCCACGCCCGGCGCCAGCCGGTAGACCCCGCCCAGCAGGGGCGGCGCCCCGTACAGGATCACCTGCTCGATATCGGCCGGGGCAAAGCCGACCCGCGACCGCCACTCAGCGGCGGGAAAACCCAGCGCCTCGACCAGCGTTCCGGGCGGCATGGCCCGCGCTGCGCTGACCGTCTCCGCGGGCAACCGGCCGCCCGGCGCGGGCCCGGGCAGGCCCCGGGCCGCGGCCAGATCGCCAAAGCCGATCTCGGCGCCCGACACGCCAGGCGTGACCATCAGTGCCGGGATCTGGTGCAACAGGGCGCGAAAGGCCGCCGTATCGGACGCGGTATCCGAACGGCCGAAGAAGCCGGAGGCGGCGTCATCGGCGCCGGCGGACAGCGGCAGGATCAGACTCAGGGCCAGAACAAGGGAAAACGGGCGCATGAAAGACCTCTGGGGGGAATAAAAGCCCCAGCCTGCCAAACCCCACGCGCCCGGGCAAGCGCCTCAAGCGCGGCGCAGCGCTGCCGTCATCACGCCCATGCCGACCAGCGCCACGCCCCCCGCCCGCGACAACCCGGCGATGACCCCGGGCCGCCCGATCTTTGTCCGCATGCGGTCAGCCAGCAGCGCATAGGCCAGCGTGTTGAGACCGGCGAGGCCGACGAAGGTGGCGATCAGGATGGCGAATTGCGGCAGGAGCGGCGCCACCGGATCGACGAATTGCGGCACGAAGGCCACGAAGAAGGCGATGCTCTTGGGGTTCAGCGCCGTGACCAGCGCCGCATGGCCGAAGACCGCGCGGGCGGGCAAGGCGGTCGTCTCGGCCAGAGCGCCCAATGCCGCGCCGCTGCCCGCGCTGCGCCAGAGCTGCACGCCCAGATAAACCAGATAGACCGCGCCCACCCATTTCAGCACCGTGAACAGCGTGGCCGAGGCCAGGACCAGCGCCCCCAAGCCCATCAGCGAGGCGCTCATCGCGAGGAAATCCCCCAGCGTGACTCCGGCAACCGTGGCCAGCGCCACCCGCCGTCCCTGGCTCAGGGCGTAGCTCAGGATCAACAGGACCGTCGGCCCCGGGATGAGCAGAAGGACGACCGAAGCGGCGACGAAGGCAAACCAGAGATGCAGATCCATGAGGGGCTCCTGTACAGGCCCCCAGCAAAGACAGAACCGCAGGCGTCCCGCAAGAGCCAACGCGCCGCTCCCGCGCCCAGAGACAGGCGCCGGTCCGGTCGGCCGGAAAAAAGGGCAGTGTGGGACTTTCTTGCGATTTCCCTAACGACGACCATCAAGCCCTTGAAATCGCTGAACGCGACTTCCTGTCCCACGCGTGGGACACCGGGGCCGAGGGGCGCAAGAATCGGGTTCCCACCCCGCCCGGCCCGCGCTATCACCCGGCCATGGCCAAGCTCTATTTCCACTATTCGACCATGAACGCCGGCAAGTCGACGATCCTCTTGCAGGCCGCCCATAACTACCGCGAGCGGGGGATGGAGCCCTATCTCGTTACCGCCCGCTTCGACAACCGGGCGGGCGAGGGAAAGATCGGCTCCCGCATCGGCATCGCCGCGCCCGCCGACACCTTCGAACCCGGCGAGGATCTCTATGCCAAGATCGCGACCCGCCTGCAGACCGGCCCCTGCGCCTGCATCTTCATCGACGAAGCGCAGTTCCTGTCGAAGGAGCAGGTCTGGGACCTCGCCCGCACCGTCGATGATCTGGGCGTGCCGGTAATGTGCTACGGGCTCCGGGTGGATTTCCAGGGCCAGCTCTTCCCCGGCTCCGCCGCCCTCCTCGCGCTCGCCGACGAGATGCGCGAAGTCCGCACCATCTGCCATTGCGGCCGGAAAGCGACGATGGTGATCCGCCAGGATGCCGAGGGCCACGCGATCAGGGAAGGCGTGCAGGTCCAGATCGGCGGCAACGAAACCTATGTCTCGCTCTGCCGCAGACACTGGCGCGAAGCGATGGGCCGCTGACCCTCGCCCGCAGCGAGGCAAGCGGGGGGCCAGCCCCCCGCACCCCCCGGGATATTTGAGGCGCAAAGAAGGGCGCGGCCCCCTTCTTTCTCATCTTTGTTCTGAAAATATCCTCGGGGGATTTTCAAGGGGGCCCGAGGGTCCCCTTGAAGCGGGGGGCGCGGGGGGCGGCAGCCCCCCGCCCTTCGCGTTCTCTGGGGGCGGCAGCCCCCCGGTTCCGGTCGTCCGAGGGAACCGAGGGCGAAACCCCTCGCCGGTCAGGCGTTGAACAGGAAATGCAGGACGTCGCCGTCCTTGACCTCGTAGGTCTTGCCCTCGACGCGGAACTTGCCCGCTTCCTTGGCCCCGGCCTCGCCCTTGCCCGCGACGTAATCGGCATAGGCGATGGTCTCGGCCCGGATGAAGCCCTTCTCGAAATCGCCGTGGATCACGCCCGCCGCCGCCGGGGCCAGCGTCCCCTTGTGGATGGTCCAGGCGCGGGCCTCTTTCGGGCCGACGGTGAAATAGGTCTGCAGGCCCAGAAGGTCGTAGCCCGCGCGGATCAGCCGGTCGAGACCCGCCTCTTCCAGCCCCATCTCGCCCAGGAACATCTCGGCTTCCTCGGCGTCGAGCTGGCTGATCTCTTCCTCGATCCGGGCCGAGATCACCACCACGCCCGCGCCCTGCGCCTTGGCCATTTCCTCGACCCGGGCGGTCTGGGCGTTGCCGCTAGCGGCCGAGCTTTCCTCGACGTTGCAGACATAGAGCACCGGTTTCGAGGTCAGCAGTTGCAGCATCCGCCAGGCCTTCTGGTCGTCGTCCGAGACGCTGACCGACCGCGCAGGCTTGCCGTCTTCCAGCGCCTTCTGTGCCACCGCCAGCAGGCGGTCCTGATCGGCGGCTTCCTTGTCGTTGCCCTTCAGCTTCCGCGCGAGGTTCGCCCGGCGCCGCTCGATCGATTCCAGATCGGCCAGCATCAGCTCGGTCTCGATGGTCTCGGCATCGGCCACCGGGTCGATCCGGCCCTCGACATGGGTGATGTCGCCGTCTTCAAAACAGCGCAGCACATGGGCGATGGCGTCGCATTCGCGGATATTGGCCAGGAACTGGTTGCCCAAGCCCTCGCCCTTCGACGCGCCGCGCACGAGGCCCGCGATGTCGACGAAGGTCATCCGCGTCGGGATGATCTGCTTGGAGCCGGCAATCGCCGCCAGCGTATCGAGCCGCGCGTCCGGCACCGCCACCTCGCCCACATTGGGCTCGATGGTGCAGAAGGGGAAGTTCGCGGCCTGCGCCGCCGCCGTCCTGGTCAGCGCGTTGAAGAGGGTCGACTTGCCGACATTCGGCAGACCCACGATGCCCATCTTGAAGCCCATCATTCCCTCCGGCGCCACATTCGCGCCGCTTCTAGGGCGAAGGCGCCCGGCGGGCAAGCCTCAGAAGGGTTTCACCACCACGACCCAGAGAATGGCGATGACGCCGATCACGCTGACCTCGTTGAAGATGCGCAGGAAGCGGTCGCTTTCGCGAAACTCGCCGCGGCGGGCGCGGGCCAGCATCCGGCCGGTCCAGACGTAGTGCGCGGCCAGCAGCAGGACGAGGGTGATCTTCAGATGCGTCCAGGGCGCGAAGCTCCAGACCGACCAGGCCAGCCACAGCCCGGTCAGCGCGGCGATGATCCCGAGGCCCGAGGAGAAGCGGTAAAGCCGGAAGGTCAGCTCGCCGATCTGCGTCGGCGCGCCCTCGGCGGCAGCCCGCTTCCAGTAGATGAAGGCGCGCGGCACGGCGAAGATGGAGGTCATCCAGCCCATGACGCAGAGAATGTGAATGATCTTGACCCAGTCCATGCGTCCCTGATGCCTTGCCCGGCTTCGGCGTGCAAGGGGTCAGCGTGCGGTAAACACCGACCAGCCGGTGCGTTCCGCCAGCCGCTCCAGCGCCCGCGAGGCCAGCAGGGAATTGCCGACATTGTTCAGCCCCGGCGACCAGCAGCCGATGGAGGCCTGCCCCGGCGCCACCGCCAGGATCCCGCCGCCGACGCCGCTTTTCCCAGGCAGACCGACGCGGAAGGCGAATTCGCCCGACCCGTCGTAATGCCCGCAGGTCAGCATCAAGGCGTTGATCTGCCGCGCCATGCGCGAGGAGACGGCGCGCGGCCCATGCGGCGCGAGCCGCCCGTCGAAGGCAAGAAAGCGCCCGGCCCGGGCCAATTGCCGCACCGACATGGCGATGGCGCAATGGTGGAAATAGACGCCCAGCACCTTGGCCGGCTCGCCGCTGAGGACGCCATAGGCGCGCATGAAATTGGCCAGCGCCACGTTGCGAAAGCCGGTCTCCTGTTCGGATCGCGCCACTGCCGGGTCGATGGTGATATCGTCGTCGCCCGCCAGATATTGCAGGAAGCGCAGGATCTCGCCCAGGGCCTCGCGCGGGGCGTAGGACGACAGCAGCGCATCGGTCACGGCGATGGCGCCCGCGTTGATGAAGGGGTTCCGGGGGCGCCCCTTCTCGTATTCCAGCTGGACGATGGAATTGAAGGGATCGCCCGAGGGCTCGCGCCCGACCCGCTCCCATACCCGTTCGCCATGCCGCCCCAGGGCCAGCGCCAGGGTAAAGACCTTGGACACGCTCTGGATCGAGAACGGCACTTCGGTATCGCCCGCGGCGATCACCCGCCCGTCGGGCAGGGCCAGCGCCAGGCCGAACTGGCCGGGACTCACGCGGGCCAGTTCGGGGATGTAATCGGCAACCTGACCGCGCTCGGTCTCGGCCGCCATGTCGGCGGCGATTTCGGTGACGATCATCGGCAGGTCAAGTTCGCTCATCGGGCGGTGATACGCCAGAGGCGGGCCGCTGGCCACGGGATTTCCTTGCCAGCCGCCCTGCCCCGCCGCAGGCTGGCGGCAAAGCCGGAGGATCCCATGCCCCTACATCCCTATATCCATTTCCAGGGCACCTGCGCCGAGGCGCTGGCCTTTTATGCCGGGGTGTTCGGTGCCCCGCCCGCCAAGGCGATGCGCTACAACGAGGTCCCCGGTGCCGGGTTCGACAGCGCCCGCATCATCCATGCCCAGTTGGAGATCGCAGGCGGAATCCTGATGGCCTCGGATTTCCCCGAGGGGGTCGAGGGCGATCCGCAGAAGGCGGTGACCATCACCGCCACACTGCCCAGCGTCGAGGAAGCCCGCGCCCGCTATGACGCGCTGTTACAGGGCGGCGATGTGATCCATGCGTTCGGGCCCAGCTTCTTCTCCGAGGGGTTCGGGATGCTGCGCGACCGCTTCGGCACCCATTGGATCGTGATGAAGGAGAGCGCGGGCCTGCGCTGAGGCCTTGATTTCCCCCTCGGCTCCGTGCGAGGCCTGTCACGCAATTCACGGGGGGCCCCATGACCAGGATCGACGACACTTTCGCCCGTCTCAAGGCCGAGGGGAAAAAGGCATTCGTGGCCTATATGATGGGGGGTGACCCCGACGAGGCGACCTCGCTGGCGGTGATGCAGGGCCTGCCGGGCGCGGGCGTCGACATCATCGAGCTGGGCATGCCCTTCACCGATCCGATGGCGGATGGGCCGACGATCCAGCGCGCCGGTCAACGGGCGCTCGACGGCGGGATGACCATGGACAAGGTGCTGGCCATGGTCCGCGCCTTCCGCAAGGGCGATGCGACCACCCCCATCGTGCTGATGGGCTATTACAACCCGATCTATGCCCGGGGCGTCGACCGCTTCCTGAGCGAGGCCACCGAGGCGGGGATCGACGGGCTGATCGTCGTCGACCTGCCGCCCGAGGAAGACAGCGAGCTTTGCCTGCCGGCGCAGGCGGCGGGGATGAACTTCATCCGTCTCGCAACCCCCACCACCGATGGCAAGCGCCTGCCGACCGTGCTGCAGAACACCTCGGGCTTCGTCTATTACGTCTCGATCACCGGGATCACCGGGGCGGCCGCCGCGCAGGCGGGCGATGTCGCGCCGGAAGTGGCGCGGATCAAGGCGGCGAGCGACCTGCCGGTCATCGTCGGCTTCGGCATCACCACGCCCGATCAGGCCCAGGCCATCGCCAGCGTCGCCGATGGCTGCGTCGTCGGCTCGGCCATCGTCAAGGAAATCGGCGAGGGCAAGCCCGTGGCCGATGTCCTGTCCTTCGTCGCCTCGCTGGCCGAGGGGGCGCATCGGGGCTGACCCGGGGCCTTTTCGACAAGGGTCGCTGCAGGGCCAGAGCGCCCGGGCTGACGCCGTTTCCGGCGCCGCCCCGGGTCACGTTTTGCCGGTCCGGGGATCGCGCGCTTGCTTTCTTGGCGAAATGCTGTACACTAGAGGGGCTAGTTACGCCGACCCGCACCCTGTCTCCTTCACCGGCTTCAGTCTGCTATTCGTACTGACCAAGCCGGGCTGCCGCATGTCGTGGGCAGCAATCTAATTGAAGGAGTCTCACGATGGCCAAAGGCACCGTGAAATGGTTCAACGCCACCAAGGGTTTCGGTTTCATCCAGCCGGAAACCGGGTCGAAGGACGTGTTCGTCCACATCTCGGCGGTCGAGCGTGCGGGTCTGACCCAGCTCGCCGACGGTCAGAAAGTGACCTTCGAGATCGAGACCAGCCGTGACGGCCGCGAGTCGGCCCGCGATCTCGCTCTTGCCTAAATCGCGCCGCGCGGGGACGCCCGGCAAGGGCCCCGGCGCGACGGGAAAGACCGGATCCGGGACGCCAGCGTCCCGGGTCTCGGCCGAATTTCTGCGTGGGCTCAGCCAGCCGGTTCTGGCGCCGCACGACAAGACGGCTGCGGCGGCCCGTGAGATCGTCTCGGCCGATGCGCGCAAGCGCGTCGAACGCAGCGCCGCGCTGAAAGCGGCCCGTCTGGCCCGCGACGCAGGCCTTCCGCCCCCCGGGGACGACGACTAGCGCCTGAACGATCCAGAGTTTCCGCCGCCCGCCCCGGTGCTTCGCGCATCGGCAAGGGTCGGTCCGGAGGGAGAAGCGGCGGGGCCAACCCCGCCGCTTTTCCATGCCCCAGGGCCTTCGCCGCGTCACCAAACCGTCACCGGCCTGTCGCCTGCCCGTTTCATCCCGCCGCCATGGTCCGCGCGAGCATTGACTCGCAACCCAAGGACTCAAGGTAGCCCGATGACCGACAAAACCCGCCTTTCCGCTGACGAATGGGATGAAGCCAACTTCCCGCGTCCCGCCGAGACCGAGTTCGACCGCGTGGTCGAGCGCGCGCTGAGCCGCCGGGGCTTCCTGGGCGGTGTCGTGGCGCTGGGCTCGGGCGCGGCGGCGATGGGGCTGGGCGTGCTGAGCCCGCGCGCGGCGCTGGCCTCGACCACCGCGCGCTTCCCCTTCACGCCGATCGACGCGCAGACCGACGAAGCCGTGCACGTGCCGCAGGGCTACCGCGCCCGGGTGCTGGCCCGCTGGGGCGACGCGCTCTTCTCGGACGCCGAGGGTTACGATCTGGCCGAGGGCGGCCCGGCAGCCGCGTCGGACCGCATCTTCGGCGAGAACACCGACGGGATGGAGAGCTTCGCCTTCCGCGGCCACGAGCTGATCGCGGTGAACCACGAATACACCAACAACGACATCAACCTGCCCGCCGCCCAGGACGGCGTTCCGGCCAATGCCGAGGACGTGCTGAAGCTGCAGAACCTGCAGGGCGTCACGGTGATGGAGATCGCCGAGGACGAAAACGGCTGGTCGGTGGTCAAGGACAGCCCCTTCAACCGCCGCATCCATCACAACACGCCGATGGTTCTGGCCGGTCCCGCCGCGGGCCATGCGCTGCTGCAGACCTCGGCCGATCCCGAAGGCCTCAACCCGCTGGGCACGCTGAACAATTGCGGCTCGGGCAAGACGCCCTGGGGCACCTACCTGACCTGCGAAGAAAACTTCAACGGCTATTTCGGCGCCAATGGCGAGCTGCCCTCGGACGAGACGCTGGCCGCGGGCTATACCCGCTACGGCATCAGCGCCGAAGGCTGGGGCTATGATTACCACAAATGGGACGCGCGCTTCGACGTCGCCGCCAACCCCAACGAACCCCATCGCCACGGCTGGGTGGTCGAGATCGACCCGACCGACCCGCAATCGACCCCGGTGAAGCACACCGGCCTCGGCCGCTTCAAGCACGAGAACGCCGAAGTCGTCCTGGCCCGCGACGGCCGTGTCGTGGTCTATATGGGCGATGACGAGCGGGGCGAGTTCCTCTATCGCTTCGTCTCGAACGGCGTCTACACCCCCGGCGGCTCGACCGAGGGGCTTCTGGACGACGGCCAGCTGTCGGTCGCCCGGTTCAACGAGGACGGCACCGGCGAATGGCTGGACCTGACGCCCGAATCGACCGGGATGGAGATGGCCGAGATGCTGGTCTTCGCCCGCACCGCGGGCTCGCGGGTCGGCGCCACCACCATGGACCGCCCCGAGTGGATCTCGGTCAACCCCTACGCGGTCGAGGCCTATTGCTGCCTGACCAACAACACCCGCCGCGGCACCCGCCCGAACGCGGGCGGCGACGAGACCCCGGTCGGCGGCCCGAACCCCCGCGCCGAGAACCAGTACGGCCAGATCGTCCGCTGGTTCCCGCATGACGACGACCACGCTGCCGCCCGCTTCGACTGGGACCTCTATGTCATGGCCGGCAACCCGGCGGTGCATTCGGACGCCTATGCCGGTTCGCCCAACGTGACGGCGGGCAACATGTTCAACGCGCCCGACGGCATGGCCTTCGATTCGACTGGCCTGCTGTGGATCCAGACCGACGGCGAGGATTCGAACGAGGGCGATTTCGCCGGTCAGGGCAACAACCAGATGCTGGCGGGCGACCCGGTCTCGGGCGAGATCGCGCGCTTCCTCACCGGGCCCAAGGGTTCCGAGGTGACGGGCCTCTGCTGGTCGACCGACCGCCGGACCATGTTCGTCGGCATCCAGCACCCGGGCGGCAGCTGGCCGGACGGCTCGGGCCTGCCGCGCTCGTCCATCGTGGCGGTGACGCGCGAGGATGGGGCGATGGTGGGATGAAATCCCACCCTACGCCCTGACCGCAGCGTCGGCGCAGAAAAGGACCGGGCCCCAGCGATGGGGCCCGGTTTGCTTGTGGGTCGGTGGATGGTGCGTGCGAGCACGCACCGCGCCCCCCGTAGGGTGGGATTTCATCCCACCCCGGCAAGCCCTCAGAGACCCGCGCCCTCGTCCACGCCCAGCATCAGGTTCAGGTTCTGCACCGCCGCGCCCGAGGCTCCCTTGCCGAGGTTGTCGAGCACCGCGATCAGCGTCGCCTCGCCGGTCTTCGGATTGCCATGGACCGACAGCTCCAGCCGGTTGGTGCCATTGAGCCGCTCGGGCCAGACCCGCGGCTCATCCACCGAAGCCTCGACCACGGCAACAAACCGCGCCCCGGCATAGGCCGCGCGCAGCGCCTCCTCGGCCGCTTTCATCCCGGCCTCGCCCAGATCGCGCATATGGACGGCCACCGCCATCCCCTGCGCATACTGGCCAACCGAAGGCACGAAAACCGGCACCGTGGACAAAAGCCCATGCGCCTGGATCTCGGGCAGGTGCTTGTGGCCCTGCGCCGCGGCATAGAGGAAGGACCCCTTGACCTCGCCCGACTCATATTCGGCGATCATCGACTTGCCGCCGCCGGTATAGCCCGACACGCCGGAAATCGACGGCGGCGCGGCCGGGTCGATCAGCCCGGCCTGCACCAAGGGCCGGATCAGGGCGATGGCACAGGTAGACCAGCAGCCGGGGTTCGAGACCCGCGTCGCACCGGCGACCAGGGCGCGCTGGCCCTCGGCCATCTCGGGGAAGCCGAAGATCCAGTCCGAAGCCACGCGATGCGCTGTCGAGGCGTCGATCAGCCGCGTGCCGTAAGGCTCGGCCAGCGCCGCGGCTTCCTTGGCCGCGTCATCGGGCAGGCAGAGGATCGCCACATCGGCCTCGGCCAGTGCCTCGCGCCGCGCCTCGGGATCCTTGCGTCGTTCGGCCGCAACCTGCACCAGCGTGATGTCGTCCCGGGTCTGCAGCCGCTCGCGGATCTGCAGCCCCGTGGTGCCGACTTCCCCATCGATGAAGACCTTGTGCGCCATGGCGGATTCCTTTGTTCAGGCACTGTGAGATAGGGCAAACTGGGCAACGGGGCAAGCATCGCGCAGCGCCGCTCCCAGCCTTGCGAGCCGCCTGTAACAACGGTAAGAAAACTTGACCAATCCGAGGGGGAACCATGAGCGCCATCACCACCATCGAGGACCTGCACCAGATCTACCGGCGCCGCGCCCCGAAGATGTTCTACGATTATTGTGAATCCGGCAGCTGGACCGAACAGACCTTCCACGAGAACAAATCGGACTTCCAGAAGATCCACCTGCGCCAGCGGGTGGCGGTGGACATGTCGAACCGGACGACCGAAAGCACGATGATCGGGCAGAAGGTGGCGATGCCGGTGGCGCTGGCGCCCGTGGGCCTGACCGGCATGCAGCACGCCGATGGCGAGATCCTGGCGGCCAAGGCGGCCGAGGCTTTCGGGGTGCCCTTCACGCTTTCCACCATGTCAATCTGCTCGATCGAGGATGTGGCCGCGCATACCAGCAAACCCTTCTGGTTCCAGCTCTATGTGATGAAGGACGAGGATTTCGTCCGCCGCATCATCCAGCGCGCCAAGGACGCGGGCTGCTCGGCGCTGGTGCTGACGCTGGACCTGCAACTGCTGGGCCAAAGGCACAAGGACCTGAAGAACGGCCTCTCGGCGCCGCCGAAACTGACGCTGCCGACGATGGTGAACCTGGCGACGAAATGGCGCTGGGGCATGGGCATGCTGGGCACCAAGCGACGCTTCTTCGGCAATATCGTGGGGCACGCGCAGGGCGTCGGTGACCCCGCCTCGCTCGGCGCCTGGACTGCCGAACAATTCGACCCGCAGCTCGACTGGGGCAAGATCGAGAAACTGCGCGACCTGTGGGGTGGCAAGCTGATCCTGAAGGGGATCAACGACCCCGAGGATGCGGTGATGGCGGCCAAGATCGGCGCCGATGCCATCACCGTCTCGAACCACGGCGGGCGGCAACTCGATGGCGCGATCTCGTCGATCCGCATGCTGCCCTCGATCCTCGACGCGCTGCAGGGCGATACGGAAGTGCATCTCGACAGCGGGATCCGCACCGGCCAGGACGTGCTGAAGGCGCTGGCCCTGGGGGCAAAAGGCACGATGATCGGCCGCGCCTTCGTCTATGGGCTGGGGGCGATGGGGCAGGAAGGCGTCCGCAAGGCGCTGGAGATCCTGCATATGGAACTCGACAAGACCATGGCGCTCTGCGGCGAGCGCGACGTGAAGGCGCTGGGCCGCCACAACCTGATCCTGCCGCAAGGCTTCGCCGATCCGACCGCGGTGATCTGAGAAAACCCAGGGGTTTCGCCCTCGTTGCCCGCTGCCGCGGGCGCCTCGGGCGACCAGCGGCGCGGCGTGCCGCCGCGCCGAAGAAGGGG
>NZ_JAUCCQ010000044.1:0-26691 GCF_034676075.1 Pararhodobacter sp.
CTGCGCCGTCAGGGCGAGACGAACAGCCGCTATCAGAGCGTCTCGCGGATCAGCCGCAGCTTTCTGTGGGAACAGGATGCGGAGGGCAGGCTGACCTACCTCTCCTCCAGTTATCAGGACATCACCGGGCTGCCGCGACAGCAGCTGATCGGCAAGGACCTGCGCGCTCTCGGCCGCGGCGATGCCACCGACAGGCAGACGGCGGATTGGGGCTCCCTGGACGGGACGATCGCCGGGCAGCAGACCTTCAAGGATTTCGTCTTCCCCTTGAACACGCAGGGCCACGGCGAAATCTGGTTGCAGCTGTCGGGGACGCCCGTTTTCGACGACAAGGGGAAGCTGCGCGGCTATCGCGGTGCGGGCATGGACGTGACCAGCGTGCAGCGGGCCCGTCAGGCGGCGGACGAATCCAGCCGCGCCAAGTCGATCTTCCTGGCCAACATGAGCCACGAGATCCGCACCCCGCTCAACGGCGTACTGGGCATGGCGCAGGTGCTGGAAAGCCTGATCAATGACCCCGACAAGCGGGCCATGGTCACCACGATCCGCGAGAGCGGACAGAGCCTGAACAACATCCTCAACGACATTCTGGACCTGTCGAAGATCGAGGCGAACAAGCTCGAACTCGAGGAGAACCCGTTCCAGCCCGAGGAGACGCTGCAGCGCATCGTCGCCCTTCACCAGCTTCGGGCCGAGGAGAAGGGTCTGGACCTGAGCCTCTCGGGCCTCTTGCCACAGGGGCCGGCGCGCACTGGCGACGTGCATCGGTTCGGCCAGATCCTGCACAACCTGATCTCGAACGCCATCAAGTTCACCGAGAAGGGGTCCGTGTCGGTCGTCGTGTCGAACCGCGCCGGACAGGATCTGAGCCTCTGCATCACCGATACCGGCCCCGGCATGTCGCCTGAACAGCTGGAATCGCTGTTCGAAGCCTTCGTGCAGGGCGACGGGTCGGTGGCGCGGCGCTATGGGGGCACCGGCCTCGGCATGTCGATCGTGCGCCATCTGGTGACGATGATGAAGGGCCAGATCGACGTCCGGTCGGTTCTGGGCGAGGGCACGTCGATCACCGTCCTGTTGCCGCTTCCCGACCAGGTGGTGGCCCAACCGGCCAGTTCCGAGGGCGTTTCCGCCCAGGATCTGGCAGGGCTGAAATTGCTGGCGGCGGATGACAATGCCACGAACCGGCGGGTTCTGGAGGCGATGCTGCGCGGCACGGGTGTCGTCCTGACGCTGGTCAACAACGGCCAACAGGCGGTCGAGGCATGGCGCGACGGCGCGCCTGACGTGATGTTGCTGGACATTTCGATGCCGGTACTCGGCGGCATCGCGGCGCGCAGCCAGATCGCACGTGAGGCCGAAGCGGCGGGCCGCCCCTGCCCGCCGACCATCGCCTTCACCGCCAACGTGATGGCGCATCAGGTGCGCGAATACCTTGACGAGGGCTTCGTCGGATGCGTGGCGAAACCGCTGAACCGGACGCTGCTGCTCGAAGCCCTGCGCTCGGCGAAAGAGCAGCAGGGGCTGGTCTCGTGACGATCCTGCACCGGATCTGCCCGGTCGATGGCTCGAAAGGCCCGCGTCGGGTGCAGTGACGAAACGAAGGTGCCAATAAAAAACGGGGGCCATTGGCCCCCGGAAGGTTCGGGCCGGTGGGAGACTGATCCCCGGCCCTCTCAGGGTTCGTGTTCAGATGTCGAGCGTGTTGTCACGCTCCCAGCGCGTGAAATGGGACACGAAGCTGTTCCATTCCTTGCGCTTGAGCTTGATGTAGCTGGCCGAGAAACCGGTCCCCAGCATCGCCTTCAGCTCGTCGTCCTTGTCGAAATTGCGGATCGCGTCGAGCAGGTTCAGCGGCAGTTTCGGCGCATCGGTGATCTGATGGCCCTCGGCATACATGTCGATGTCGTAGCGCCGCCCCGGATCGGCCTTGCAGCGCACGCCCGAAAGACCCGCGGCGATGATCACGGCCTGCAGCAGGTAGGGGTTCACCGCGCCATCGGGCAGGCGCAGCTCGAAGCGGCCGGGCCCGGGGACGCGCACCATATGGGTGCGGTTGTTGCCAGTCCAGGTCACCGAATTCGGCGCCCAGGTCGCGCCCGACGCGGTGCGCGGCGCGTTGATGCGCTTGTAGCTGTTGACCGTCGGGTTGGTGATCGCGGCCAGCGCCTCGGCGTGTTTCATGATCCCGCCAAGGAAGGTGCGGCCCTGATCGGACAGGCCCAGCTCCTTGGACTTGTCAGCGAAGACGTTGGTCTTGCCCTCGTTGTCCCAGACCGAGATATGCGCGTGGCAGCCGTTGCCGGTCAGGCCCTCGATGGGCTTGGGCATGAAGGTGGCGCGCAGGCCGTGCTTCTCGGCCACCGACTTGACCATGAACTTGAAGAAGGAATGGCGGTCGGCGGTGATCAACGCGTCGTCGTATTCCCAGTTCATCTCGAACTGGCCGTTCGCGTCCTCGTGGTCGTTCTGGTAGGGACCCCAGCCGAGGTCGAGCATGTAATCGCAGATCTCGGCGATCACGTCATAGCGGCGCATGACCGCCTGCTGGTCGTAGCAAGGCTTCTCGGCGGTGTCGGCCTCGTCCGAGATCTGCTCGCCATCCGGCGTCAGCAGGAAGAACTCGGGCTCGATCCCGGTCTTGACGCGCAGGCCTTCCTTGGCGGCCTCGGCCACCAGCTTGCGCAGAACGTTGCGGGGCGCCTGCTCCAGCTCCTTGCCCTCCATCACGCAATCGGCGGCAACCCAGGCAACTTCGGGCTTCCAGGGCAACTGGATGACCGAGGCCGGGTCCGGCACGGCCAGCATGTCGGGATGCGCGGGCGTCAGATCCAGCCAGGTCGCGAAACCGGCAAAACCGGCCCCGTCCTCTTGCATGTCGGCAATGGCTTGGGCCGGCACCAGCTTGGCGCGCTGTCCACCGAACAGATCGGTGTAGGAGATCATGAAGTACTTTACGCCCTTGTCGCGGGCGAAGGCGGCGAGATCGGTCATAGGCCTTCCTTTTTTCCCTGTTGGTGGCGCGGGCTTGTCTCCGCCCGCGTCCCCGTCATCGAATTGCCGTTGTTCCGGCCTCAGAAGCCCGGCTTGCCCGGGTACCAGTCGGTGCCGGCCAGCGGCACCCGCGCCATGGCGGCCGCCTCCATGGTCAGCGCACAGAGATCCTCGGGTTCGAGGTTGTGCACATGGCTCTTGCCGCAGGCGCGCGCGATGGTCTGGCACTCCAGTGTCATCACGTTGAGATAGTTGCGCAACCGCCGCCCGGCAGCGATGGGATCGAGCCGCTTCATCAGCTCGGGGTCCTGCGTGGTGATCCCGGCCGGGTCGCGGCCTTCGTGCCAATCGTCATAGGCGCCGGCGGTCGAGCCGAGTTTCTGGTACTCGCTCTCCCATTTCGGGTCGTTGTCCCCCAGCGCGATCAGCGCCGCGGTGCCGATCGAGACGGCATCCGCCCCCAGCGCCAGCGCCTTGGCCACATCCGCGCCGTTGCGGATCCCGCCCGAGACGATGAGCTGCACCTTGCGATGCATCCCCAGATCCTGAAGCGCCTGCACGGCGGGACGGATACAGGCCAGTGTCGGCTGGCCGACATGTTCGATGAACACGTCCTGCGTCGCGGCGGTGCCGCCCTGCATACCGTCCAGCACGACGACATCGGCCCCGGCCTTCACCGCCAGCGCGGTGTCGTAATAGGGGCGCGCGCCGCCGATCTTGATGTAGATCGGCTTTTCCCAACCCGTAATCTCGCGCAGTTCGAGGATCTTGATCTCCAGATCGTCCGGCCCGGTCCAGTCGGGGTGACGGCAGGCCGAGCGCTGGTCGATGCCCACCGGCAGCGAGCGCATGTCGGCCACACGCTGGGTGATCTTCTGGCCCAGCAGCATGCCGCCGCCGCCGGGCTTCGCCCCCTGCCCGACCACGACCTCGATGGCATCGGCGCGGCGCAGGTCGTCGGGGTTCATGCCATAGCGCGAGGGCAGGTATTGGTAGACCAGCTGCGTGGAATGCCCGCGCTCCTCATTCGTCATGCCGCCGTCGCCCGTGGTGGTCGAGGTCCCGGCAGCGCTGGCGCCGCGGCCCAGGGCCTCCTTGGCATTGGCCGAGAGCGAGCCGAAGGACATGCCGGCGATGGTGATCGGGATCTTCAGTTCGATGGGCTTCTTGGCGAAGCGCGTGCCCAGCGTGACCGAGGTGTCGCAGCGTTCGCGGTAGCCTTCCAGCGGATAGCGGCTGATCGAGGCGCCGAGGAACAGCAGATCGTCGAAATGCGGCACCCGGCGTTTCGCGCCACCCCCGCGAATATCGTAGATCCCGGTTGCAGCGGCGCGGCGGATCTCGGAATTGGTCTCGTTCGAGAAGGTCCACGACTGGCGCGGCAGGGTTTGGGGGGTCTTGTCCATGGGGTGAGCCCTCAGTACGACGCGGCGTTGTCGATGTGGAAATTGTAAAGCGTCCGGGCCGAGCCGTAGCGCTTGAACTCTTCGGGTTTCGCGTCGGCGCCCGCGCGCTCCAGCAGGTCCTTCAGGATCTCGATATGCTCGGCGCGCATTTCTTTCTCGACGCAATCGGCGCCGAGGCTCTTGACCGTGCCCCGCACGAAGAGGCGCGCCTCGTAAAGGCTGTCCCCCAGCGCATCCCCGGCGTCGCCCAGCACCACGAGGTTGCCGCGCTGCGCCATGAAGGCGGACATGTGGCCGATGTTGCCATGCACGACGATGTCGATGCCCTTCATCGAGATCCCGCAGCGCGAGCTGGCGTTGCCCTTGATGTTCAGAAGGCCGCCGTGGCCGGTGGCCCCGGCATACTGGCTGGCGTCGCCCAGGATGGTGACGGTGCCCGACATCATGTTCTCGGCAACGCCCGGACCGGCCGAGCCTTCGACAGTGATGCTGGCTTCCTTGTTCATCCCGGCGGTGTAGTAGCCGGTCGAGCCCTTGACGGTCACGTTCAGCGGGCCGTCCAGACCGCAGGCCATGGCATGGCTGCCGCGGGGATTGACGATGACATAGGGTTCATTGACCTGCGCCTTGGCGGCGGCCTGCAGGGTCGTGTTGACCTCGCGCAGCTCGGTCGTGGCCATGTCGAGGGTGGTGGGCATGGATCAGCGCTCCCAGAAATAGACGGTGGCGGGTTCGGGTTCCCAGACGCGGGCTCCCTCGATGCCGGGCAGATCGGCGAAGGCGCGGTACTCGCTGGCGAAGGCGACGTAGTCCTCGGTCTCGGCCATGACGGCGGGTTTGCAGGCGATCGGGTCACGGACCACGCCGAAACCATTCTTGGTGCCGGTGACGAAGGTGAAGAAACCGTCGAGGTCCTTCAGCGTGCCTTCCAGCGCCTGGCCCAGGGTCGCGCCCTCGGCAATGCGGCTGGAGATATAGGCAGCGCCCACTTCGGTGTCGTTCTCGGTCTTGGTGTAGATGCCCTTCTTGGCCAGCTTGCGGCGCATGTCGTTGTGGTTCGACAGCGAGCCGTTATGCACCAGGCATTGGTCCGAGGCGGTCGAGAACGGGTGCGCACCCAGCGTCGTCACGGCGCTTTCGGTGGCCATGCGGGTATGACCGATGCCGTGGCTGCCGCCCATGGCGCGCAGGCCGAACCGCTCGGCCACGTCCTTGGGCAGGCCCACTTCCTTGAAGATCTCCATGCTCTCGCCCACGCCCATGACGCGCAGCTTCTTTTCCTCGAGGAAAGCGAGCGCTGCGGCTTCGGTGTCCAGCGGCAGGGTCAGCACGGCGTGCGTGTCGACGACACGGATCGTCACCGGCGCGCCGACGGCGGCGGCCAGCGTCCCCTCGAGACCCGCGAAATCGGTGTCGGGCGTGTCGGATTGGACGGTGATTTTCAGCTTGCCGTGTTCATCGCCATAGATCGCGATCCCGGCGCTGTCGGGGCCGCGGTCGGTCATGGTGATGAGCATGTCGGTGAGCATGTCGCCCAGCTTCGGGCGCAGGGCATCCTTCTTCAGGAACAAGCCGACGATCCCACACATGGTTTCCTCCATCTGATCTGGGGGGCCGCCTCTGCGGCTCTCTGCAACATGATTAGCAGGAAACTTTTTGTCTCGACAAGAAACTTTTGCGACTGGGGTGAAGAAAGTCTGCAGCAGCAGTCAGCCCGGGCGCCTGCCGCCCGGAACACCGGATTTTGCGGGCTTTGCCTGCCAAACGGGCGGAAATGAAAAGGGGGTCAGGGCCCGTTCTTCCCTCAGCCGTCGGCACCAGCGCGGCGAAAGGCACGCCGGCACCACAGCCCCGGCGAATCGCCCCCGGGCGAGTCGCCCCGCGTCTGCCCGTCGCACGGCCATTGGAAGCGGCGCACCACCCCGTTTGAGGGCAGAAGCCGGGCCAATCCCGGGGGTTTCTGCAAAGTCTTTGAAACTGGTTCAAAAACTTTGCATCATGGGAATGATCGGGGTTGCCGGGCGGATCACTGGAAAAGTCGCGCGATTGACCGTAGTGCTGAAGAGAGAGTGTCCAGATGACCAAAGGCGTGGGGCCGGAAAGCGTGTCCAAGCTGACCCAAGATCCGCACAGCGTGCGCGAAGAGCGGGAAAAGATCCTCGAGGTCGCGATCGGCCGCGAGGTCCGCAACTATCGCAAGCAGCAGAACATCACCGTGGCCGAATTGTCGAAGCTCACGGACCTGTCCATCGGCATGCTGTCGAAGATCGAGAACGGCAATACCTCGCCCTCGCTGACCACGCTGCAGACGCTGGCCAATGCACTCTCGGTGCCGCTGACCGCCTTCTTCAAGGGCTATGAGGAACGCCGACAGGCGGTGCATACCAAGGCCGGCCGCGGGGTCGAGATCGAGCGCGCTGGCACCCGGGCCGGGCACCAGTACAAGCTTCTGGGCCACATCGGGTCCAATTCCAGCGGCGTGATCGTCGAACCCTATCTGATCCAGCTGACCTCGGAATCCGACACCTTCAAGACCTTCCAGCACGAAGGGATCGAGATGATCTACATGCTGGAGGGCAAGGTCGATTACCGCCACGGCTCGGACATGTTCCCGCTGGAGCCGGGCGATACGCTGTTCTTCGACGCCGACGCGCCGCATGGGCCCGAACGCCTGGTGCAACTGCCTGCGCGCTATCTGTCGATCATCAGCTACCCGCGCGAGAAGTAGCGAAAAAGGCCCCCGGATCGCGGGGGCCTTCGGTCATTTCTGCAAGGGCGGTTCCGTCTCAAGATCGGCCCAGACCCCAGGCGAGGTCGGAAGCCCGTCGTCGTAGCGGCCGAGATACTCGATCATCAGCGGCCGGTTGGCGATGAACCCCTTATAGGTGGCCAGTTCCTCGGGCAGGTCGCGGATCACCCGGTGCAGGCGGCGGCCCCATTTCGGCACGGTCACCAGATCCTGAAAAGCGATCAAATAGCAGCGGATCGGGAAGACCAGCGCGTTCGAGCGCGGCAACCGATAGAAGGTCTGCAACTCGACCCGCAGATGCTGCTTGGCGCCGATGTTCTCGGCCGTGAGTTCGGTCTTCTGGATGCCCCATTTGTGGTAATTCTCGGGGCTGGTATCCAGAAGCGGGTTGACCGTCATCGTCCAGTTCAGACGCCGCGCGGGCGCGCCCTGCTGCACGTTCATCAGGAACTTCAGCGCGCGCTTGAAGATCCCCAGTTCATGCGCCAGCGGCACCGGGGCGTGCCATTCGAAGAAGTTCATGCCGATGTCGAAATCGAGCGACCAGTCGGCCTGCGTCGTCACCATCCCGGCGTCCATCCACAGGTTGTCGTCGCGCTGATCCAGCACCGCGAAATCGCCCTGCGTCTGGCGGGTGATGTATTCAAGCGGCCCGTAGGGCAGCGTCGTCTCATCCATGAAGGTGAAGGTATCGTCGATGCCCAAGGGCTTGTTCACCCAGCGCCAGCGGTCGCCGTCGCGATGGAGTTCGAAGAGGTCCGGGTAATCCTCGGACTTCGACACCATGATGAGTTCCAGAAGGTCCCAGCCCGCCAGCGTCATATGCGGCAACGACTGGCAGCGCAGCGGATCATCGGCCAGGACCAGCGCCCGGTCGCGCATCTCGGACACGTAATGCTCGTCCACGTCAAAGCGCTTCTCGAAGACCGAGCCCGCCGGGCCGCCGCGGTGCTGCTCCATGTTCACCGAATACATGTAGCTGTCTTCGTGGAAGGGGAACGGGAAGCGCTTGATCGCCCAGGGCGAATTGCGGAAGGAGTAATCGCCGCGGAAGGTCTCGTCGTTGAACTGGATGGTCATTCGGGTCTCCCTATCGGTCAAGGACCAGCGTCGGACCGACGAAGCGGCTGACGCAGGGCATGATCTTCTTGCCGCTGGCGCGCTGGTCGTCTTCCAGCCAATGGTCGCGGTGGATGAAGGTGCCGTCATGCTCGACGACATCGGTTTCGCATTGGCCGCAGGCACCGCCGCGGCACAGGAACGGTGCATCGACGCCACAGCGTTCCATGGCTTCCAGCAGGCTCTCGTTCTCGCCCACGGTGATGGTCATGTCCGACTTGCAGAGCCGCACCTCGAAGGGCGTGCCGGGCTGCGGTGCGAGGAATTCCTCGGAATGGACGTTGTCCTTCGGCCAGCCATGCTCGGTCGCGGTGCGGTGCACCCAGTCGATCATGCCCTTGGGGCCGCAGACATAGACATGCGTGCCGAGCGGCTGACCGTCCAGCAGATCGCCCAGCGGGATCGCCTGCTTCTGGTCGTCGTGATAGACCCGTACCTTGCCCGGATGCCGGGCGGTCAGGTCATCGGCGTAGGATCCAAGCGCGGCGTTGCGGACGGAGTAATGCAGCTCCCACCGCGCGCCCAGCTTCTCCAGCTGCGCGATCATCGCCAGGAACGGCGTGATACCGATGCCGCCCGCCAGGAACACATGCTTGCGCCCGCGCAGGTCGACCGGAAACAGGTTGACCGGATAGTTGATCGTCATCCGGTCGCCCGGCTTCACCTGCCGGTGCAGGAACAGCGAGCCGCCCCTGCCCTGATCGTCGCGGCGCACCGAAATGGCATAGAGGCTGGGATCGGCAGGGTCGGACATCAGCGAATAGGGATTGAGGCGCGTGCGGCCCTGATCCTTCATCTCGACCACGGTATGCGCGCCCGCCGAGAAGGGCGGGAAGGGCGCGCCATCCGGGCGGCGGAATTCGAACCGGGTGACCAGCTCGTTGACCGGAACCACGGCGCTGACGATCACCTCGATCTTCTCGGCGCCGGCCTTGGCTTTCTGGGGGGCGGCGCTCATTTGTACAGCTCCACGGGCTCGGGGACGTTGCCGGGGTCCTCGGCGTCGATGCAGACACCCTGGAAGGCAGCGAGCCGGCGCGAATAATGGTCGCGCACGAACAGGTTCAGCCCGCAATGCGAGCAGACGAAGGGGTCGGTCGTCACATCCTCGGTGATGCCCTTGCAATGGACGCATTGCATCCGCCGCGCGAGCGAGCCGCGATGCTCGGTCTGCACGGCGCCATAGGGGATCCCGGCCGCCGCGACCTCGGCCGCAGCACGGCCCATCAGCCCCTCGGTCCCGGCCAGATAGACCTGCAGGCCCATATGGGCATCCGACAGGACCCGGCGCAGGCGCGGCAGGGCGGCATCGAAACTGGGACCGATATAGAGCTGGGCGGGATTGAGCGCCCTGAGGCGCGCCGTGAAGGCCTCACCCGTCGCCCGCGGAATATAGAGGATATGCGCCCTGGCCATCAGCCCAGCATCGTGCGCGGCCAGATCCAGAAGCGCCTCGGCCCCCTCGGCATCGGCCATCATCAGATGCGCCTTGCCCGGGCGCGGCGCGAGAGTGCCATAGACCGGCCGGCTCGCAATGCTGGTGGGAAACTGGACTCTCGACATTGCGGCAGTCTCTCCGTTGTTCATTCCCTGTTGGTGAACAGGCGCCGCCCCGGGGGCGGCGCCTGCGGCGATGGGTCAGCCCTTGGCGCTGCGGATCAGCTTGTCCTTGTCGTAGAAGGGCATCTCTTCGGCGGTGCAGGGGATCTCGACCCCGTCCTTGTTGCGCACGGTCATCCGCGTCCCGGGCACGGCGCAATCGACCGGCATCCGGGCGATGCCGACGCTGTGCTTGTTCAAGGGCGAGCGCATGCCGAAGGTCACCACGCCGACCGGCTTGCCCTCTTTCAGCAAGGTGGCGCCGATATCGGCCTTGGTCATGCCTTCCAGCTTCACGCCATAGATCTTGAACCGCTCCTTGCCCTTCAGCGCATAATGGTTCTCGGCCCCGCGGAAGCCGGTCTTGCCCGGCGAGACGGTGAAATCGAGGCCCAGCTCCCACAGCGTGTCGCCGCAGGGTTCGTCGGGGAAGGGGAAGGTCTCGGAATTGTCGCCCGGGAAGAAGAGCAGGTAGCTTTCGGTCCTGAGCAGATCGAGGGTCGAGAATTGCACCGGCCGGATGCCCATCTCCTTGCCATCGGCCAGGATCGCATCCCACAGCGCCATGGCATGACGCGCCTCGCAGAAGATCTCGTAACCGCGCTCGCCGGTGTAGCCGGTGCGCGAGATCATGACGGGCTTGCCGAAGAGCTTGGTTTGAACAATCCCGAAATAGGCCAGATCGCGGATCCCCGGCACATGCTTGGCCAGGAAATCGACCGCCAGCGGCCCTTGCAGCGACATGTCGTGCAGATTGTCGTCGAACATCATCGCGACATTCTTGCCGTAAGCCGCCATGGCCAGCGATTCATGGCCGGTGCCCGCGCCATGCACCACCATCCAATGGTGCACCGACAGCCGGTAGATGACGCAATCGTCGATGAACTTGCCTTCGTCGTTCAGCATGCAGGCATAGACCGCGCGGCCCGGCATGATCTTGTCGACGTTGCGAGTGGTCACGCGGTCGATGACGGCGGCGGCATGCGGTCCAACCAGATGGACCTTTTTCAGACCAGAGACATCCATCAGACCGGCTTTGGTCCGCACGGCCATGTAATCGGCATCGGCGCGTTCGTCGCTGTGGTCGTAGAACCAGGCGGTGCCCATGCCGTTCCAGTCTTCCAGCTCGCCGCCGATCTCGGCATGGCGCTGCGCAAGCGCCGAGGTTCTGTAGATAATCGCCATGTTCTGACCTCCCAGGGCAACGTGTTCCTTTGGCATACGACCGTAAGGCCTATCAAAAAGCAACACTTTAGTTCACAATTGTTTCCTACAAGGAAAGATCCGGAAATGCGGCAGCCGCCACCGGGTGGCACCACAAAATCTTGATCATTCATTGAAAACCGGCGCGACCCTGGCCTCCCTGCCCGTCGCCCCGACATCCTCCGTTGCAGAGGATAGCGTCCAGAAAATGCATTGGTCCAGACCAATGTTTAAAAACGCGGCAGATTGGTTCGCTCCAATCCTCCCTCCGCGCCGGGAAAAGGGCACCGGGCGAGAATCACCCGATGCCCCCTGAAGCCTTCGGAAGAGGCTCAGAGCCCGGGATAGACCTGGAACCGGGCGCAGAGCGCCTCGACCTCGGCGCGGACCCTGGCCTCGACGGCGCCATTGCCCTCCTCGCCATGCGCGGCGAGGCCATCGACCACCTCGATGATCCAGTCGGCAATCTGGCGGAACTCGGCCACGCCGAAGCCGCGCGTGGTACCGGCCGGGCTGCCCAGCCGGATGCCCGAAGTGATCGTCGGCTTCTCGGGATCGAAGGGCACACCGTTCTTGTTGCAGGTGATATGCGCCCGCCCCAGCGCCGCCTCGGTCGCCTTGCCCGTCACCTTCTTGGGCCGCAGATCCACCAGCACGACATGGGTATCCGTGCCCTTGGTCACGGTATCGAGCCCGCCCTTGATCAACTGGTCCGACAGCGCCTGCGCATTGGCCACCACCGCGTGGATATAGTCACGGAACGCCGGTTGCAGCGCCTCGCCGAAAGCCACGGCCTTGGCGGCGATGACATGCATGAGGGGGCCCCCCTGAATGCCGGGGAAGATCGCCGAATTGACCTTCTTGGCGATCGCCTCGTCATTCGTCAGGATCATCCCGCCGCGGGGGCCCCGCAGGGTCTTGTGCGTCGTCGTCGTCACCACATGCGCATGCGGGAAGGGCGAGGGATGGGCGCCCGCCGCCACCAGCCCAGCGAAATGCGCCATGTCGACCAGCAGATAGGCCCCGACCCGGTCGGCGATCCGGCGCATGCGGGCGAAGTCGATCTGCCGGGGGATGGCCGAACCACCGGCGATGATCAGCCGGGGTTTGTGCTGCATGGCCAGAACCTCGGCCTGATCGTAATCGAGACGGTTGTCCTGACGGCGCACGCCGTATTGCACGGCATTGAACCATTTGCCCGATTGGTTGGGCGCCGCGCCATGCGTCAGATGCCCGCCCGCGTCGAGGCTCATGCCCAGAATCGTGTCGCCGGGTTTCAAGAGTGCGTTGAACACGCCCTGATTGGCCTGGCTGCCGGAATTGGGCTGCACATTGGCGAAACCGCAGCCGAAAAGCTGGCAAGCCCGCTCGATGGCCAGAACCTCGGCCTTGTCGACCCAGTCGCAGCCACCGTAATAGCGCCGCCCGGGATAGCCCTCGGCGTATTTGTTGGTCATCACGCTGCCTTGCGCCTCCATCACCGCGCGGCTGACGATGTTCTCGCTGGCGATGAGCTCGATCTCGTCGCGCTGGCGGGCCAGCTCGCCGGTGATCGCAGCGTGCAGGTCGGGGTCGCTGGTGGCCAGCCGGTCGGTGAAGAAGCCGGGGCTCTTGTGGGGGGCGTTCATTCTTTCTCTCCCTGTCGAGTGTCAGCCGGTCCAGCCAAGACCGGCGGCGATGCAGTTCATGGATTGCATGAGGTGAATGCGGGTCTCGACCGCCTCGCCCCCTTCGGCACGCAACCGCGCCAGAAGCGCGACCTGCGCCGCATGGGCGGCACGCAGCGCGGCCTCGTTCCTGGCGTGGCGGGCCTGGAACCGGGGGAAACGCGCGGCGAGGGGCTGGCCGGTGAGTCGACCGATCATGGCGCGGGTCCGGTCATGCTCGGCACCGATCCGGGCGAAGATCCGTTCGGCCGCGGCCCGGTCGCTGACCAGCCCGGCATAGGGCTCTGCCAGGTCGAGCCGGGCGAGGGCCAGGGATTTTTCCACCTCGTCGACCGCCAGCCGGAAGAGCGGCATCTGCCCGAACATCCGTTCCAGCAGTGCCTCGCCACCCGCGCCCCGCACCTGGCAGAAGGTCTGCAGCGCGCTGCCGAACCCGTACCAGCTGCTGATCATGTGGCGGTTCTGGGTCCAGGCAAAGACCCAGGGGATGGCGCGCAGGTCGTCAAGGCTGGTCGCCCCCGACCGCCGCGCCGGTCGCGAGCCGATCTTCAGGAGGGCCAGCTCCTCCACCGGGCTGCCTTCGGTGAAATAGCCGATGAAGCCGGGATCGGCGATCAGACCCTGATAGGCGGTCTGGCTGAGGCTGGACAGCGCCTCCATCGCGTCGTCCGTTTCGGGGTCCACGGCCTCGAACGGCGGTTCGGCGCTGTGGCGCAGGACAGAGGACGCCAGCAATTCCAGCTGCGCCGCCGCGGTCCCGGGGTTGCCGTATTTCGCGGTGACGGTCTCGCCCTGTTCGGTCAGCCTGAGCGCGCCTTCCAGCGTGCCCGCGGGCTGCGCGGCGATGGCGCGGCCGGTGGGCGCCCCGCCCCGGCTGACCGAGCCGCCCCGCCCATGAAAGAAGACCGGCCGTGCGCCGCGCCTGCCCAATTGCCGCATCAAAGCCCGCTGCGCCCGGTCCAGCGACCAGATCGAGGTGAGGAACCCCCCGTCCTTGTTGCTGTCGGAATAGCCCAGCATGATCTCGACGCGGCCCGAGGCATTGCGCAGGCTGCGCGCGGCCAGCGGCACGGCCATCACCTCGTCCATGATCCGGGGCGCGGCGCGCAGATCCTCGATCGTCTCGAAGAGGGGGACGAGTTTCAGCGCCAGACGCTCGGCCCCGAAACCCGCGTAACGCGCCAGCAGATAGACGGCGAGCAGATCGTCGGCCGAGCGGGTCATCGACAGGATGAACGGTCCCAGCGCCTGCGGATCGGGTCCGGCGAGGGTCTTGCGCATGAGGTGCAGCAGGCGGATCGTCTCGGCCGCTTCCGGCCCCAGCCGCCCGATGTCGAGGAACGGCAGCGAGGGCGAGCCCAGCTCACGGCGCAACCGTTCGGACCAGGCGGGCGAGCCTGTGGCGGGCGCACCCCCCTGCAGCACCCAGATTTCGGCAAGGGTCCGAGTGATCACCGCCGAATTCTGCCGGATGTCCAGCGTATGGGCGCGCAGCCCGAAGACCTCGACCTGCCAGCGCAGCGGGCGGATCAGTTCCTCGCCCACCAGCCCGGCCCCGGCGGCTGCAAGCGCTGCCTCCAATGCGCGCAGATCCTCGGTCAGATCCTGCACGGATGGATAGCGCCCGGCGGCCACCGCCTGCCGCAGCGCGCTCGCCGCTTGGCGGAACAGCTCATCGGGGTTGCGGGCGGCGCAGGCCAGCGGATCGTCGGCCCGCCGCGCGACCAGCGCCTGCAGCCGCACCCGATGCGGGCCGGGCAGCGCGGCGCGGTAATCGGACAGGCTGAGCTGCGGAATGATCGCATCCAGCGCCTGAACATAGAGCGCGCGGATCGCCGCCTGGGCGCGCTCCAGCGCCAGCGCGGTGGCGCGGGCGGTGACATTGGGATTGCCGTCGCGATCGCCGCCGATCCAGGAATGGAACCTGAGGCAGCAGGCATCGCGCTCCATCGGGCCCAACGCCGTCCCCACCGCATCGAGGTAGCGTTCAAACAGGCGCGGCACGGCCTCGAACAGGCTGTTTCGATAGAATTGCAGGCCCCAGTCGATCTCGGCCTCCAGCGTCGGCCGCTCCAACCGCAATTCGCCGGTGGTCCAGAGGAGGTCGATCTCCATCTCCAGCCGCCGCTCCATCCGCGCCACTTCGCGCGGGGTCCAGCGCTGTTCCTCGAAACCGACCAGCGCGCGATAGATGCGGCGATGGATCTCCATCACCGTGACGCGCTTGGCCTCGGTCGGATGGGCGGTTATCGTCGGCCCGACCGACAGCCGCCCCTCGCTCAGCAGCGTGCGGATCGCGGCGCGGCGCTCGGGCACGGCCTCGATGGCGGCGCGAAAGGTGCCGGGCGGCAGGCGACCCTGCTTCTCGGCCTCGCGCGTGGCGCGCATCGCCAGCAATTCATCGAGGATCTGTTGCAGGTGAAACCAGATCGTCGCAGCCTGCAGATGCTCGGCCAGATCCCCGGCGCCCCATTCAGACGCGGCGGGGTCGAGCCCGGGCGCGCGGCGGGCAAGCACCCGGGCCCAGACCTTGCGCAGAAGGGCGGAGGTGCGGGCGGCGTGGTCGCCCGCTCCGGTCAGGGGGGCGGCGTGTTCCATCACGCCACCCGGTCGCGCGGCTCGCGCCCGTCGAAGAAGTCGGTGAGGTTGTCGAGCACCCGAAAGCCCATCGCCTCGCGCGTTTCCCGCGTGGCGCTGCCCAGATGCGGCAGCATCACCAGATTGTCGCAGTCCAGAAGCACCGGCGCCACCCGTGGCTCGCCGTCATAGACATCGAGGCCCGCGCCACCGATCAGGTTGAACATCAGGGCCTGCGCCAGCGCGTGTTCGTTGATCACCTCGCCCCTTGCGGTGTTGATGAGGAAGGCGTCGGGCTTCATCAGGTCCAGCCTGCGCCCGTCGATCAGATGCCGGTTGCCCGCCCCGCCCGGACAATGGAGCGAGACGAAATCGCAGCGCGGCAGCAGCGCGTCGAGGCTTTCGACCTGCTCGGCATCGTAGCGCGCCAGCACCTCGGCCGGGACGGGCGAGCGGTTCTGCACCAGAATCCGCATGCCGAAACCATGATGCGCGCGCTGCGCCATCGCCTGACCGATCCGGCCGAAGCCGACGATCCCCAGCACCTTGCCCGAAACCTTGGCGCCGACCAGATGCGTCGGCCGCCATCCGGTCCATTGCCCGGCCCTGAGTTCACGCTCGCCTTCGGCCGCCCGGCGGGCGACCATCAGCATCAAGGTCATGGCAATGTCGGCCGTGCATTCGGACAGGACATCCGGCGTGTTGGTCACGGCGATCCCCAGCGAGCGGGCGCTGGCGGTGTCGATATGGCTGAAACCCACGCCGTAATTGGCCAGAAGCCTTGTGCGGGGCTGGGCGATGGTCAGGGATTCCTGCCCCAGACCGTCGGTCACGGTGGGCAGGATCGCGTCGAAATCGGCCAGCGCCTGACGGAAATCCTGCGGGGCGAGCGGCCTGTCGGCGGTGTTGAACACCGCCTCGAACCGCTCGGCAAGCGCGGCCTCGACCGCCGCCGGCCAGCGCCGCGTGACCAGCACGCGGGGCTTCCGGCCCATGATCGCGGGCGCGTTCATCACGCGGCCTTTGCCATGACGCGGGCGATGGTATCGCCGATCACCGCAGGGTTGGGCGCGACCGTCACCCCGGCCGCGGTCAGGATCTCGACCTTCTCGGACGCGCTTTCGCCAAAGGCCGAGATGATGGCCCCGGCGTGGCCCATGGTCCGGCCCTTCGGCGCGGTCAGACCCGCGACATAGGCGATGACGGGCTTTGTCACATGGTCGCGGATGTAGGCCGCGGCCTCGGCCTCCTGCGGGCCGCCGATCTCGCCGATCATGCAGATCACCTGCGTGTCGTCGTCATTCTGGAAGTGCTGGATGATGTCACGGAAGGACGAGCCGTTGATCGGGTCACCGCCGATCCCGACCGAGGTCGAGACGCCGATCCCATGTGCCTTGAGCTGCGCCGCGGCCTCATACCCCAAGGTGCCCGAGCGGCCGATGATCCCCACCGGACCCGGCAGATAGATATGCCCCGGCATGATCCCGAGCAGCGCCTTGCCCGGGCTGATGGTGCCCGCGCAATTGGGCCCGGTCAGAACCATGCGGCGCTCCTTGGGATAGCGGTACATGTAGCGCTTGACGCGGATCATGTCCTGCGCCGGGATGCCGTCGGTGATGCAGACGCAATAGCGGATGCCGGCATCCGCGGCCTCCATGATGCTGTCGGCGGCGAAGGGCGGCGGCACGAAGACGAGGCTGGCCTCGGCGCCCGTCTCGGCAACCGCTTCCTCGACCGTGTCGAAGACCGGCAGGCCGTCGACCAGCTGGCCACCCTTGCCGGGAACCACGCCGCCGACCACCCGGGTGCCGTAGTTCAGCATGTCATTGGTGTGGAAACGCGCCATCTTGCCGGTGATGCCCTGCACGATCACACGGGTGCTTTCGTCGATGAAGATGCTCATTTCACAGCCCTCACTCTGGTGTCCTGGGTCAGATCGTTCTTCCACGCGCCGACGGCGCGCTCGGCGGCTTCCATCAGCGTATTGGCGCGGATCAGCGGCAGACCGGATTCGGCGAGGATCTTCTGCCCCGCCTCGACATTGGTTCCGGCCAGACGCACGATCACCGGCACATCGACCTGCACCTCGCGCAGGGCCTGGATCACGCCCTCGGCCACCCAGTCGCAGCGGTTGATGCCGGCGAAGATGTTGACCAGCACCGCCTGGACATTGCTGTCCGACATCACCAGCCGGAAGGCCTTGGCCACCCGCTCGGGCGTGGCGCCCCCGCCGATGTCGAGGAAGTTCGCAGGCTCGCCGCCCGCCAGCTTGATCGTGTCCATCGTCGCCATGGCGAGACCCGCGCCGTTGACGATGCAGCCGATATTGCCGTCGAGCCCGACATAGCTGAGCCCCCGGTCGGCAGCGCGGCTTTCGCGCGGGTCTTCCTGGCTCTTATCGCGCAGCTCGCTGATCTGCGGATGACGAAACAGCGCGTTGTCGTCGAAGGTCATCTTCGCGTCGAGCGCCAGGATCCGGTTGTCGCCCGTCACCACCAGCGGATTGATCTCGACCATGGTCGCGTCATAGTCGCGGAACGCCCGGTAGCAGCCCTGAAGCGTGCGGACCATGCGCTGGGTCAGCGCCGGGTCGATCCCCAGCTTGAAGGCGATCTGACGGCACTGGAAATCCTGCAGGCCGACCGCCGGCTCCACCGTGGCGCGCACGATGCTTTCGGGCTTCTGGGCCGAGATTTCCTCGATCTCCATCCCGCCCTCGGCCGAAGCGACGATCATCACCCGTTGCGAGGTGCGGTCCAGCACCAGCCCCAGATAGATCTCGCGCTCGATCGGTACGGCGCCCTCGACATAGACACGGTAGATGCCTTTGCCCTCGGGGCCGGTCTGATGGGTGACCAGCTTGCGGCCGAAGAGCCCTTCGCAGGTCTTCTGGATCTCCTGATCCGAGGAGCAGACCTTGACGCCGCCCGCCTTGCCGCGCCCGCCCGCATGGACCTGCGCCTTCACCACCCAGCGCTCGCCGCCAATCTCGCGGGCGCGATAGGCCGCCTGTTCGGGGCTGTAGGCCAGCGCCCCCGGGGGAATGTCCACGCCGAAACTGGCGAGGATTTCCTTGGCCTGATATTCATGGATATCCATTCGTCTCTCCTCCTCGAACGGGCGTGCTTATTCGGCGGCCAGGGCACCGGCGAAATGCCGGTCCAGCACGGCATCGACCGCCGTCTGGTCGAAAGCGCCGCCCAGATCGCGGATCGCCTGGCCGAAACGGGTGACGATCTCGGTGATGGCGGCGGGGCTCAGCAGGTTCAGGATGCCGATCCGCACCTGCACCGGGGCGGACAGCGTCGGCCAGATGCCGAAATCCTGCGCCCTGCAGTTCTGCACCAGCTCCATCTCGCGCCCGGCCAGCGCTTGCGGCAGGTTCAGCACCACCAGCGAGGTCATGTTGGAGGTGACCGTGCAGCCCATCGCCTCCACCGCGTCGCGCAGCGCTGCCTCATGGCGGGCATAGGCGCGGGCGCGGTTGCCCAGGCCCTGTTGCAGGGTGATGCGCAGCGCCTCGTGGAAGGCGGCAACGGCATAGGCGGAATGGGTGCGGTGATAGGTCCCCTTCTCGACATCCTTGCCGTCGAGGATCCCCCAATGCCGCGCCTCCAGCACCGGGTTGTGCACGAAAGTCCGGGTGCCGGTCTTGCGCAACTCGGCGATGTAGCGGTCCGTGAACGAGACGGGCGCATAGGTCAGCGGCAGACAGCAGATGCCCTTCTGCGGGCAGGAGGCCCAGCCCTGGACGCCCGGGTATTCGTCGATGCGGAAATCGGCGACGCCCAGCGACGAGACGGCATCGACCAGCCCCATGACCCCATGCCGCACGCAGGCGTCCGAAAAGCCGCGCAGGTCGTTGATCCGGCCCGAGCCGGTCTCCCAATGCGCCATCACCGCCCATTTCGGCTTGTGCTTGGCCAGCGCCGCCTGGGCGATTTCGGCGGTGACGGACTGGCCATGCGGCACGTCGATCACGGTGACGGAGGCGGGCTTGGGGTCGAAGGGCGCGGCGGCCAGTTCCTCGGCCGTGGCGGCCTTCATCCGAACGGTCAGCCCGTCGATGCCCGAGAAGGTGCCGTTGTTGAAGACGACAACGCTGTCGCCCGGCATCACCGCACTGAACATGACGTCGAGCCCGCTCCAGCCGGTCCCGGCCACGCCGAAAGTGTGCACGTTCTTCGTGCCCCAGACCTGCCGCAGCATCTGCTTGGCCTCGACCATGCCGCGCAGCACGTCGGCGTGCATGTGGTCGGCGATCCCGGCACCGGCATAGGCGGCCAGAACGCGGGCGTCGGTGTTCCCCGGCCCCGGGCCTGCGGCGATGGTGGCGGGGATGTGCAGCGGCGGGAAGATCGTGGTCGCGGTCATGGTGCCTCCGGGAATTGCTCAGATCATTCCCCTAAGGAAATAAAATTTCTTGCTGAGGCTGAAAACGCCAGTCTATCCTGCAAACGGGCATCTAAACGGATGGGGAGAAACCTACCCATTCCGGTAAGTATTCCGGCGTATACCGAAATATCCCCTGCCCGAATGGGTGGTTTCTTGGGAATCTGGGAGGATTTTCATATGCTTGTTCAGAAGGCGCCGCAGATCGACATCATGCTGGCGGATGGCAATCCGCTGGTCCTGTCCGCCATGTCCGAGGCTTTCGAGCGTCATCCCCGATTCTCGCTGGTCGCCACCAGCGCCACGGCCGAGGGGTTCCTGGGAACGGTGATGCGGGTGCCGGTGAAGATCGGCGTGATCGACTGGAACCTGCCGGTTCTGGGCGGCGAGAAGCTGGTCGAGGTGCTGCGCGCGCAGGAAAACGCGCCCCGGCTGGTGGTCTATGGCCGCGACGGCAATGACGTTCCGCGCAAGGCGATGGCGGCGGGGGCGGCGGCCTTTGCACCGCGCTCGGCCCCGATCGAGACGCTGATCCAGACCTGCCTCGACGTGGCGGCGGGCAAGATGGTGTTTCCGTTCCTGGACGTGCGGCAGCTGCGCGACGATCCGATCGCCAGCCTGTCGCGCAAGGAGCGGGGCCTGCTGGAGGCGCTGGCAACCGGCCTCACCAACCGCGAGCTGGCCACGCGGCAGGGGATTTCGACCAACACGGTGAAGTTCCACCTCTCCAACATCTTCGACAAATTGTCGGTGAAGAACCGCGCCCAGGCCATCGCGTATTTTTATTCCGCCCGCAGCCGCTCGGACGATGGATAAGGCAAGATTGCCGCACCTGATGGGAAATAATTTTTCTTGACAGGCAAATCGTTTTCGCAAATCCCAAAAGGACGTCCCCCCTGAGTCGTCAACGAAAAGGATCTTGCGCATGTCGTTCCATCTGGTCGAACAAGCCCCCGCCCGCCTCAACCGCTCGGAGCTCGCCGTGCCCGGGTCCCAGCCGCAAATGTTTGAAAAGGCAGCAGAATCCGACGTGGATGTGATCTTCCTCGACCTCGAGGATGCGGTCGCCCCCGATGAGAAGGCGCAGGCCAGAAAGAACATCATCAAGGCCCTGAACGAGATCGACTGGGGCAAGAAAACCATGTCGATCCGCATCAACGGGCTGGACACGCATTACATGTACCGCGACGTGGTGGATGTGGTCGAACAGGCCGGCGAGCGGCTGGATCTGATCATGGTGCCCAAGGTCGGCACCGCCGCCGACGTCTATGCCGTCGACATGCTGGTCACCCAGATCGAAGATGCGAAGGGCTACAAGAAGCGCATCGGCTTCGAGCATATCATCGAGACCGCGCTGGGCATGCAGAACGTCTCCGAAATCGCCGCGGCCTCGAAGCGCAACGAAAGCCTGCATTTCGGCGTCGCCGATTACGCCGCCTCGACGCGCGCGCGGACCACGATCATCGGCGGCGTGAACCCCGATTACTCGGTGCTGACCGACCCTCTGGCGGACGGCAGTCGTGCCACCCATTGGGGCGACATGTGGCATTACGCGCTGGCCCGGATGGTCGTCGCCGCCCGCGCCAATGGGCTCCGCCCGATTGACGGCCCGTTCGGCGATTTCCAGGATCCCGAGGGGTATCGCGCCGCCGCCAAACGCGCCGCGGTGCTGGGCTGCGAGGGCAAATGGGCGATCCACCCCAGCCAGATCGCGCTGGCCAACGAGGTGATGAGCCCGTCGGAGGCCGAGGTGACCAAGGCGCAACGCATCCTCGTCGCCATGGCCGAGGCCGAGGCGGCGGGCAAAGGGGCCGTGTCGCTGGACGGGCGGCTCATTGACTACGCCTCGATCCGGCAAGCCGAGGTACTGGTGGAGAAAGCCCGCCAGATCGCCAGTGCGTGACCGCATCGCCGCGCTGAAAGAGGCGGCGCGCGCCGGGTTTGACGCGGCCGTGCGCCGCGCCGATCCCGGCCGCGCGCTGGCCCGTAGCCTGGCGCAGCATCCGCTGCCCGCCCCGGGTCCGGGCGGGCGGTATCTGGTGGTTGCGGTGGGCAAGGCGGCACCCGCAATGACGCGGGCCCTGCTGCCGCAGCTGTCTGGAACGATCGAGGCTCTCTGCATCACGCAGGCCGGGAACGAGGAGGCCGCGGGATCTGCCCGCGTCTTCCGCGCGGGGCATCCGGTGCCCGACGAAACCGGCGCCGAGGCCGCGCGTGCGGTGATCGCATTGCTGCAATCGGCAGGGCCCGAGGATCGGGTGATCGCTCTGATCTCGGGCGGCGGCTCCGCCCTGCTGCCCGCCCCACCGCCGGGAATTTCCCTGGCCGACAAGCAGGCCCTGAACGCGGCGCTTCTGGCCAGCGGGCTGGACATCGTCGCGATGAATCTGGTCCGCCAGCAGGTCTCGCAACTGAAGGGCGGCGGTTTCCTGCGGCTTGCGTCCCCGGCGCCGGTCACTTCCTTCATCCTGTCGGATGTGGTCGGCGACGATCTGCGGGCCATCGCCAGCGGCCCGACCGTCGCCCCCCTGGGCACCAGGGCCGAGGCGCAGGCGATCCTGCAAGGCGCGGGCCTCTGGGACGCGCTGCCCACCCCGATCCGCAGGCATTTGCAAGGGCCAGAGGACCGCACCCCCCTGCCACCGGCCGACAACCACCTGATCGGCGGCAACGCCCATAGTGTCGAGGCCGCGGCAAAGGCCCTCGCGCCGGACCTTTCCGTGATCGCCGATCCCGCACCGCTGACCGGCGATGTCTCCACCGCCGCCGCACGGATTTTTGCCGCGCTGCAGCAGCACCGGGGGCATGAGGGGCCGCTGGCGCTGGTCTGGGGGGGCGAGACCACGGTGCGGCTGACCGGCCACGGGCTGGGCGGTCGCAATCAGGAACTGGCGCTGAGGGTTGCCGCGCTGGCCGATGCCCGCCCTCTGGTGCGGCCCTGGGTGTTCCTCTCGGGCGGAACGGACGGCCGCGACGGCCCGACCGACGCCGCGGGCGCGATCACCGACCAGAACAGCCTGCCGCGCCTGCGCAAGATCGGCGCCGACCCGGAAGCGTTGCTTGCCAACAACGACAGCCACCGGGCGCTGGCCCTGTCGCGTGACCTGTTGCTGACCGGCGCGACGGGCACCAATGTGGCGGATGTGCAGATCCTGCTGCTGGGCTAGGCCTCGCCCCGACGCCAGTCGGTCACCTCATTGACCAGAACATGCGCGGCCCGCCTCAGGGTCGCGCGCAGCCTTTCGACCACCTGCCCCTCCATCCCGCAATCGCGCAGCGCCGCGTCGAAAGTGTCGAGCCAGAGCTCGGCATCTTCGGCGCGGATCGGAATATGGGCATGGATCTCGCGCAGGTTCATGTGGCCGTTGCGTTCGCGGTAATAGGCCCGCCCGCCCAGGAATCCCGAAAGGAATTCGAACTGGGCCTGCCGCGTATGCGACAGGCCATGCCCGCGAAAATGCAGGCGGTGCAGGGAATGGACCGCCGGGTCGGTCTCCATGCGGTCGTAGAACCGGGTGACGAGGCGATGCAGCGCCTCCTCGCCCCCCAGCGCGTCGAGCGGCGTCCCGGTCACGACCGCGGACGGGTCTTCTGCGGGTCGTAATGCGCGAAGGGCACGACACGCGCAGGCAGGCGCTTCTGCTGACCGTCGAGCTTACCGATCTCAACCTCGGTCCCCTCGGCGGCATGCGCCACGTCGAGCCGCGCCAGCGCGATGTTCTTGCCCAACAGCGGCGAGCGCATCGAAGAGGTCACTTCGCCGATCTGCGCCCGGCCGATATGCACACAATCGCCATGGCCGACCGCGACATTGCTGTCGATGTCGAGGCCCACGAGCTTCCTTGCCGGATGCTCCTTGCGGCGGATCAGCGCGTCGCGGCCGATGAAATCGTCGGGCTTGGTCTTCAGCGGCACGGTGAAGCCGATACCGGCCTCGAACGGGTCGGTCTGGTCGCTGAAATCGTAGCCTGCAAAGATCAGCCCGGCCTCGATGCGCAGCATGTCCAGCGCCTCCAGCCCCATCGGCGTCAGACCGTGCGGCTGCCCGGCCTCCCAGACCGCGTCAAAGACGGCGCCCGCGTGCTTGGGATGGCAGAAGATCTCGTAGCCCAGCTCACCGGTGTAGCCGGTGCGCGAGACGACGACCGGGATCCCCTCGGCGTCGCCGATCCGCGCCGGGGTGAAGCGGAACCATTCCAGCGCCTCGAACCGCGGTTGGTGCGGCGCGGTCCAGATCACCTTCTTCAGGATGTCGCGGCTTTCGGGCCCCTGCACGGCGATGTTGTGCTGCATGTCGGTCGAGGCGCGGATCAGCACCTTCAGCCCGAGTTCCGCCGCCTTCTCGCGCAGCCATTCGCCACCGTAATCCGACCCGCCGATCCAGCGGAAATTGTCCTTGCCCAGACGGAACACGGTGCCGTCGTCGATCATGCCGCCATGCGGGTAGCACATCGCGGTGTAGACCACGCCACCGACCGGCAGGGTCTTCATGTTGCGGGTGAAGACATATTGGCACAGCGCCTCGCTGTCCGGCCCGGTGATCTCGAACTTCCTGAGCGCGCTCAGGTCCATCACCACCGCTTTCTGGCGGCAGGCGTGGTATTCCTCGATGGCGCCGGCGGTCGACATGTGGCTGGCCAGCCAATAGCCGTTGTATTCGACGAAGTTCTGGGTGAACCGGGCGAAGCTTTCGTGAAAGCCAGTCTGCTTGGTCATTTTCGGCTCCGAATCGGGCGTCGGGCGATAGGCGATGGCCCGCTGAAAGGTTTCCTTGCCGCTGTAGGTGCGGACATGGATGTCGGTGGGGTTCCAGCCATTGGCGGCCGAGGTGTCGTCCGGGCAGGCGGAACTGACGCAGACCAGATCGGTCAGCGCCCTGAGCAGGACGTAGTCGCCCGGCCGCGACCAGGGCTCGTCCGAATACATGACGCCATGCGCATCAAGCCCGGTGTTGAAGAAGAAGTTGATCGCCATCCAGCCGCGCCGGGCCGTGACCCCATGCGGGGCGAGCGCGGCGTTGAAGTTGTCCGAGCAGTTGACGTGCCCGGGATAGCCGATGTCGTCGTAATATTTCGCCGAACAGGCCAGCGCGAAGGCGTCATGGCGACCGCAGGTGTCCTGCACCACCTCGACCAGCGGCAGCATGTCGTGGTCGTAGTATTTCGCATGCAGACCCGGCATCGGATAGGCATGTTCCATCAACGTGCGCGTGGTGGTCACGTCCAGCGCATGGACCACGCCCTTGTCCAGCTTGCGCGCGGCGAAGCACTGGAAATCCGTGCATTGCCGGCCGTCCACATCGAGGATCTGGATGTAATCCCCGGCCTTGACGAAATAGGCCTCGGCGGTGCTGGAATGGACGCGGATGTCGCTGACCGGCTCGGCCAGCGGATCGGGCAGCTCGAAGCGCGGCGCCTGTTTGATGACCGCGCGGCGCACCATCACGGTGAGGGGCGTGGCGGTATCCTGCGTCTCGAAATCCATGATCCCGCCCGGCGCGGCGATGATCGCCACACCCTCGCGGGTGGCGGTGAAGCTCTCGGCGGTGCCGGCCGGGGTCTGGCTGTCGAAGAGCGTGATCGCCCGCGCCTGCGACAGCTCGATGCCCCGCGCCTGCAGCCCCAACCGGAGGCTGCGCAGCGAGGGATCGCCGCTCGTCACCAGCGCCATCAGCCCTGTCGGCACCGACTGGCCCGGCACGCCCAGGATCCCCGGATCGCTGGCGCCCTTGGGATCGGCGCAGACGATCTCGCAGGGCTGGCCGCCTTCGGTGTTCTGCACCTCCAGCCGGTCGCCCGCTTCCAGGCGGATCAGGATCGCGCCCGAGCCCTCGACGACATAGCGCTCGGTCCCGGGCGGCATCGAGAAGACGCGCGGCTGAATGAGGCCACTTGGCCGCGGCGGGCCCGCCTTCACCGAGGGGTATTTGTCGTCCAGCATGGGATCACCCTTTCGCTTTCGGTTCTCGGGGACGGCTCAGGCCGTGAGCCCCTCGGGTTCGGGCAGGCCGTTGGCACGGCAGGCCGCGGTCAGCGTATTGGCCAGGAGGCAGGCAATTGTCATCGGCCCGACCCCGCCCGGCACCGGGGTGATCGCGCCCGCCACCGCGGCGCAGCTGTCATAGTCGCAATCGCCGACCAGCGCGTTCTTGCCGTCCCGCTCGATGCGGTTGATGCCGACGTCGATGACCGTCGCGCCCGGCTTGATCCAATCGCCCGGCACCATCTCGGGCCGTCCGACCGCCGCCACGACGATATCGGCGCGGCGCACCACCTCGGGCAGGTCCTTGGTCCGGCTGTGGGCGATGGTCACCGTGCAGCTGTCGCCCAGCAGGAGCTGCGCCATCGGCTTGCCGACAATGTTCGACCGCCCGATCACCACCGCATTCATCCCCGACAGGCTGCCGTGATGGTCGCGCAGCATCATCAGGCAGCCGAGCGGCGTGCAGGGAACCATCGACTTCTGCCCGGTGCCCAGCAGCCCCACGTTCGAGATATGGAACCCGTCCACGTCCTTCGCCGGGTCGATGGCGTTGATCACCAGATCCTCGTTCAGATGCTTGGGCAGCGGCAGCTGCACCAGGATCCCGTGCACCGCCGGATCCGCGTTGAGGCGCGCGATCAGGTCCAGAAGCGCCGCCTCGCTGGTCGTCGGCAGCAGCTTGTGTTCGAACGAGTTCATCCCCGCCTCGACCGTCTGCTTGCCCTTCGAGCGGACATAGACCTGGCTCGCCGGATCCTCGCCCACCAGCACCACGGCCAGGCCCGGGGTGATCCCGTGCTCGGCCTTCAGCCGCGTCACATGGTCCGCCACCTGCCCGCGGATCCGGGCGGCAAAGGCTTTGCCGTCAATGATTGTCGCCGTCATCGTCATTCCTCATGTCGCCCGGGGTCTTCCGCCGGGCGCGATGTCGGGCGGCCCCGGAGGGCCGCCCCTGTGGGTTCAGAACAGGCCTTCGACGAAGCCCTGGTCGTTGATGCGGATG
>NZ_JAUCCQ010000045.1:0-26184 GCF_034676075.1 Pararhodobacter sp.
TCCGCCGCGTGGCGGGGCGTGCCGGGGGCGCCGCGGGCGGGCGTCTCGGGGCGCTTTTCCGGGACCGAGGCGGGCGCGGCCGGGGCGCCGGTCGGGTCCCAGATGATCTCTGCGTGGCGCACGCGGCCGGTGCGGCGCTTGAGCCTGCGGTCGTCGCGCGCCCGTCCTCCGGCCAGCGAGCGCAGGAAGGGCAGCACCGCCTGGAAGAAGGCCTCGACCCAGACCCGGACCGCCAGCAGCGCCGGGGTCAGCACCAGCGTCAGCACGGTCGAGACGCCGAGCCCGAAGACCACCGCCGTCGCCAGCGGTTTCCACCACATCGAGGTCGGGCTGTCGATCGTGTAGCCGCCGTTCACGAAATCGATGGAGAGCCCCAGCATCATCGGCGCCAGACCCGCCATGGTGGTGATCGTGGTCAGCAGCACCGGCCGCAGCCGCTGCTCGGCGGTGCGCACGATGGCCTCGAGCCGCGGCATGTAGCGGACGAATTCCTGATAGGTATCGATCAGCACGATGTTGTTGTTCACCACGATCCCGGCCAGCGCCACTACGCCCGTCCCGGTCATGATCATGGAGAAGCTCTGCCCCATCACCAGCATGCCGATCAGCACGCCCGCCGTGGACAGAACCACCGCCAGCAGCACCAGGATCGCGTTGTAGAAGCTGTTGAACTGCGCCAGCAGGATGATGAACATCAGCCCCAGCGCCGCGCTGAAGGCGACGCCGAGGAAGGCGCCGGTCTCTTCCTGGTCCTGCTGCTCGCCGGTCCATTGCCAGTTGACACCATCGGGCAGCGGCGTGTCGGCGGTAAGCCATTGGGTCAGCGCCGCGATCCGTTCCGAGGGGGTGACCGGCACCAGATGCTGCCCGGCCCCGGTGATCTCGGCCCGGGCTGCGCGCGCGGCCTCCGCCTCGGCCGAGCCTGCCGGATGCAGCCGCGGATCGACCAGCGCCGCCGGGACCAGCCGCAGGCTCTGGCCCCCGGCATCGACCACGCTCAGCATGGCGGGCGCGGCGTCGGCCTTGACGTCGAAGAAGCGCTCTTCGCCATAGCGGTCGATGGTGCCGCGCAGCGCCACCGGCGCGCGGGTGACGAAGTTGGACAAGGGCACCAGCCCGCGCGCCGTAGGCACGCGCAGCGTGTCCAGCGTGGCCAGCAGGCGGTCTTCCTCGGGCAGGCGGACGCGGATCTCGATTTCCTCGTCCGAGGTCTCGACCCGCATCGTGTCCAGCATGATGCCGCGGGTGACCAGCTGCACCATGCCGCCCACCGTCGCCACATCCGCCCCGAACCGTCCGGCCATCGCCGTATCGACGCGGATTTCCCAGTCGATGCCGGGCAAGGGCCGGCTGTCCTCGATGCCCACGATGCCGCCGATCTCGCGCATCCGGGCCTGCACGATGTCGACCGCCTGACCCAGCGCGTCGAAATCCTGCCCGGTCAGCCGCAGATGGATCGGCTTGGCCGAGGCGGGCCCCCCCGACATGATCATGTATTCGGTGATGATCCCCGGGATCTGCTGGAAGCGCGCCTCCATCCGGTCGAGGATCGCCTGGCCCAGCATCTCGGGATGGCCGCCGCGCTGATCCCAGTTGACCAGTTCGAACTGGATCTGGCCGACGGCATCGCGGGGCGCCTGCCCGCCGCCGGTGTTGGAATTGAGCCCGCCGGAGCCGCCGAAGGCGAAGCTCGCGGCGACGCCGGGTTCCTCCAGCACGATGGCCTCGACCTGGGCCAGCATGGCGTCCTTCTCGGCCAGCGACAGGTTGCCCCGGGCGCGGACATAGACGATGCCCTGCTCGGGCTCCGTCTCGACGAAGAAATCGACGCCGTAATTGTTCTCGCCGTAATAGGTGAAGACCTGCCAGACGGCGAAGACGATGGCGGCGGTGGCGACGAAGGGCATCACCGGGTTGCCGACGATCAGCTTGGTGAACCAGCCGAACAGCGTATGGCGATAGGTCGCGTCCACCGGCTTCGGCCGGGCCTGCGGTTTCAGCGCGTTCAGCGTGATCGACATGCCCGCCGCGCCCAGTGCCATGGCCAGCGCGCCGGGCACCACGGCCAGAACGCCCATCGCCAGCCGCGCCGCCGGATCGGGGAACAGCAGCCCGGGGTTCAGCATCGCCACCACGCCGCCCGCCAGCAGGGCCAGCGCCAAGAGCATGACCGGCACGCGCGCCAGCCAGGGCAGGCGCCGCAGCCCCTGGGCGATCTGGTCGAAGCGGCGCGCGATGCGGCCGGTGACGCCGCCCAGGATCGGCAGATAGATCAGCGCCACGATCAGCGACGAGGCCAGCACGAAGATCAGCGTGACCGGCAGCATGCCCATGAATTCGCCCGCCACGCCCGGCCAGAACAGCATCGGCAGGAAGGCGCAGAGCGTCGTCGCAGTCGAGGAGACGACCGGCCAGAACATGCGTTTCGCCGCGGTCGTGTAGGCGGCCATCGGCCCCTTGCCCTCGGCGATCTGGTTGTCGGCGTATTCGGCGACGACGATGGCGCCGTCGACCAGCATCCCCACGGCCAGGATCAGGCCGAACATGACGATGTTCGAGATCGTCACCCCCATGATCCCCAGCAGGATGAAGGACAAAAGGAACGAGGACGGGATCGAGAAGCCGACCAGCAGCGCCGTGCGGGTGCCGAGCGAGGCCAGCACCACGATCATCACCAGCGCGATCGCCGTCAGCACCGAGCCTTCGAGCTGGTCGATCATCGAGGCGACCTGATAGCTGCGGTCGAGCGCCGGCGTCACATGGATCGTCTGTTGCAGCGCCTCGGGCCAGGAGGCGACCTCGGCGTCGATGGCGGCGCGCACCTCGGCCACCGTGTCGATCAGGTTGAAGCCCTTGCGTTTGACCACTTGCAGCGCCAGCGTCGGCTCGCCGTTGAAACGCGCGGTCCCGGCCCGGTCCTGAAAGGTCATGTGGATCGTCGCCAGATCGCCCAGCGTCACCGTGCGGTCGCCGTTCACCTTGATCGGCAGGTCGTAGATATCCTGCACATCCTCGAAGGACCCCGGCAGGGACAGCGAGAAGCGCCCGCTCTCGGTCTCGATCTCGCCCGCCGCGACCAGCTGGTTGTTCATCGTCACGGCGTTGATCAGCTCACCGGCGCTGACGTTGTAGGCTTCCAGCCGCAGGGGGTCGATCACCACCTCGACCATCTCGTCGCGGGTGCCCGCCACTTCGGCGCTGAGGACGGCGTCCACCCCCTCGATGGCGCGTTGCAGGGCGGTCGCGGCGCGCATCAGGGTGCGTTCGGGCACGTCGCCCGCCACCGCGACGATGACGATGGGGAACTGGCTGAAGTTGAATTCGTTGATCGTGTAACTATCGGCGCCGTCGGGGAAATTCGTCGCCGCCCGGCTCATCCGGTCGCGCACGTCGGCGATGGTCGCGTTCTTGTCCCAGTCGAATTCGAATTCCAGCACGACCGAGGCATAGCCCTGATAGGCCGTCGCCGTCATGTCGGTCAGCCCGGTCAGGCCGCTGAGTTCCTGCTCCATCGGCCGGACCAGCAGCGTCTCGGAATCGCTGGCGGAAATGCCCTGGAACGGGACCGAGATGAACAGCGCGGGCACCTCGATATCGGGCTCGCCCTCCTTGGGCAGACCGACATAGGCCATGAGGCCCGCCGCCAGCGTCAGCGCGACGAAGGCCAGAACCATGCGGGCGCGGGCTGCGGCCCAGTCGATCATGCCCGACATCGCGCTATTCCTCCCCGCGGCGCGTCACCCGCACCTCGATACCGTCGGTAACATATTCCTGCCCGACGACGATGACATCGGCCTCGGCCGGCAGACCGTCGACCCAGAAGCCCTGGGGCGCATCGCGCAGCACCCGCACCGGCTGGAAGAAGGTGCGGCTCTCGGCATCGACCAGCCGCAGGCCCAGCTCGCCCTCGTCATTGATGGTCAGCGCCGAGCCCGGCACCAGATGGCCGCGCGTCGCGGTGGCGGCGACCAGCATGTCGGCGCTCAGCCCATCGCGGATGGCGAAATCGGGGTTCGGCACCGTCACCTCGACGCGGAAGGTCCGGGTCGCGGGATCGGCGGCGCGGGCGAGGAAGGTCACCTCCCCCACCACCTGCTCGCCGCTGGGCAGCTGCGCGCCCGCCATGGCCCCGACCGCCAGCCGGTCGATCTGCGCCTCGGCGGCGTAGCCCACGATCAGCAGCGGATCGAGCTGGATCACCGTGGCGCAGAGCCCGCCCGCCTGCATCAGGCTGCCGGTCTCGGCCGGATCGGCCTCGACCAGCCCGGCGAAGGGCGCGGTGATGGTCAGGCGGTCAAGCTCGGCCTGCGCCGCCTCGACCCCCGCATGCGCCGCCTCGACCGAGGCGCGCGCGCCTTCGAGCGCGGCTTCGGCGCTGGCGGTGGTGTTCTGGGCGCGGAACCCGCCCTCGGCCAGCCGGGTGGCGGTGGCGCGGTTCAGCTCGGCCTCGGCCAGACCCGCCTCTGCCCCCGCCAGCCGCGCCCGCGCCTCGGCCATCGAGGCCGCCCGGGTGCCGGGATCGAGTTCGCAAAGCACATCGCCCTCGGCCACCATCGAGCCGCGGGCCAGCGGCGACGAGATCACCAGACCCGTGGTCTGGGCCCGAACCTCGACCGAGCGCGAGGCGGCGGTGCGCCCGCGCAGGACGATGGCGCTTTCCAGATCGCGCTCGACCAGATGCTCGACGACCACCGCGAAGGGCAGATCCTCGTCCACCGGCGCGGCCATCGCCGCCCCTGCGGGCGCTGCGGCCTCGACCGGGGTGGGCTCGACGCCGACCCAGGACAGCAATGTATCGCGCTCCATCACGAACAGGTACAGGAACACCAGCACCAGCGTGGCGGTAATCAGCGGGACCACTCGCATGTCTACACCCATCCTTGCCCGGACCATCGCCCGGAATTCTCGCGCCGCCGGAAGCGTCACCCGTAAGGCGCAGACCCCGGCGCCCCGCGATCCACGCCCAGGGCGCGCGCGTGCCTTATATAGGCAGGCTATCGCCGGTGGATTACTCCCAGCCCTTGTTTTTTGCAATCGCGGCGCGTGGCCTGCCGCCACGTCACCCGCCCCCGTGCCCCGGGCCGCTGCCCCCGGGGCAGCCCTGCCCGCCGCTGACGCGAAAAGCGGCAAACCCACGCGGGGGTGATGGCGGCAGGCTTGGCAGCCCGGCCGGTCCGCGCTAAGAGGGGGACCAAAGCGCCGCGAGCCCGCCTCGCGGCCTGCCCAGCAGGACCCGGAGGCGAGACGTGAGCAACCCCGACAGCTTCATCGACGAGGTGAACGAGGAACTCAAGCGCGACCGCCTGTTCGCCGCCATGCGCCGCTACGGATGGATCGCCATTGTCCTCGTCATCGTGCTGGTGGGCGGTGCCGCCTACAACGAATGGCGCAAGGCCCAGGACCGCGCCGCCGCCGAAGCCTTTGGCGATCAGGTGGTTGCGGCGCTCGACGTGACCGACCCCGATGCGCGGCGCGAAGCGCTGGGCGCGGTGACGGCCCAGGGCGACCGCCAGGGCATCCTGAACCTGCTCATCGCCGCTGCCGATCTGGCCGAAGGCGACCGCCCCGGCACCCTGACCGCCCTCGCCGCGGTCGAGAATGACGCGACGCTGCCGCTGAGCTACCGCCAGATCGCCGCGCTGAAGCGGGTGATGATCGGCGGCGCCGACATTCCCGCCGACGAGCGCCGCGCCACGCTGCAGGGCCTTGCGGCGCCGGGCGGCACCTTCCGGCCGCTGGCGTTGGAACAACTGGCGCTTCTGGCGCTGGAACAGGGCGACCGCGCCGCCGCGCTGCAACAGGCGCAGGCGCTGGCCCAGGAACCCGAATTGACCGACGGGCTGCGTCGCCGCGTCGCGCAACTGATCGTCCTTCTCGGCGGCGCCCAGCCGACCGATCTGGGCTGAGACGAGGGAGAGCGACCGTGACCCTGACCCGCCGACATGCCCTGACCGGCTTTGCCGCCCTGATGGCCACCAGCGCCCTGGGCGCCTGCAACCGCGAGCGCCCGCTGGAAGGCGAGCGCGTCGACCTGCGCGCCCCTTGGGGCGGCAGCGACGGCGCGACCGAGAACCGCAGCCTGCCGATCTCGCTGCCCGGGCAAAGCGCCAACGCCAGCTGGAGCCAGCGCCAGGGCACGCCCGGCGGCCGCCCCGGCCATCCGGCGCTCTCGGCCAACCCGCAGCTGATCTGGTCCACCTCCATCGGCCAGGGCGACAGCCGCCGGGCGCGCCTGACCACCGATCCGGTCTATGCCGACGGCCGCGTCTACACGCTGGACGCCCGCGCCCATGTGCAGGCCACCTCGGCCTCGGGCGCGGTGCTCTGGGGCACGGACCTCACGCCGTCGCGCGATGCGCGCTCCTCGGCCTCGGGCGGGTCGCTGGCCGTGGCGGGTGGCCGGGTCTTCGTGGCCTCGGCCCAGGCCTACCTGGCAGCGCTCGATGCCGCGACCGGACAGGAAATCTGGCGCACCGATTTCGCCGCGCCGCTGACCGGCTCGCCCGCCGTTGCCGACAACCGGGTCTATGTCACCGCCATCGATTCGAGCCTCTGGGGTCTGGATGCCGCGACCGGCCGCATCGAATGGACCCTGGCCGGCACGCCCTCGCTGTCGACCATCGCCCGCGGCTCGGCCCCGGCCATCGCCGGCGAGGCCGTGATCTTCCCGACCCAGGCGGGCGAACTGACCGCCGTGCGCCGCTCGAACGGCGGGCGCCTGTGGACCACGGCCGCCGCCGGACGCCGCACCGGAGCCGCGCTGGGGACGATCCCCGCGCTGACCGGCGACCCGGTCGTGGACGGCAGCCGCATCTATGCGGCCAACCAATCGGGCCGGGTCTTCGCCATGGACGCCCGCACCGGCACCACCATCTGGTCGGTCGAGGAAGGCGCCAACGCCCCGGTCTGGCCGGTGGGCGGCTCGGTGTTCCTGGTCTCCGACCAGAACCGTCTGCTCCGGCTCGACGCCAGCGACGGCTCGCTGATCTGGGCGCATGAGCTGCCGCTCTACACCACCTCGCGCGTGCGCCGCCGCCTGGCGATCTATCCGCAGCACGGGCCGGTCCTGGCCGGCGGGCGGCTCTGGGTGGCCTCGGGCGACGGGCTGCTGCGCGGCTTCGATCCGGTCTCGGGCAACACCACCGCCGAGGTCGAAATCCCCGGCGGCGCGGCCTCGGCCCCCATCGTTGCGGGCGGCATCATGTATATCCTCAGCCGCGACGGGGATCTGCTCGCCTACCGCTGAGCGCTTTACAAACGCGGCCGTCCCGCGTATCGGGGCGGCTTGCGCTGAACCCGAGTAGATCATGAGCTTCACCCTCGCCCTCGTGGGCCGCCCGAACGTGGGCAAGTCCACGCTCTTCAACCGCCTCGTCGGCAAGAAGCTGGCCCTGGTCGACGACCAGCCCGGCGTCACGCGCGACCTGCGCGAGGGCGAGGCGCGTCTGCACAACCTGCGCTTCACGGTGATCGACACCGCGGGGCTGGAGAATGTGACCGACGACAGCCTGCAAGGCCGGATGCGCCGCCTGACCGAACGCGCGGTCGAGATGGTCGATGTGTGCCTGTTCATGGTCGATGCCCGGGTCGGGGTGACCCCCGCCGACGAGATCTTCGCCGACATCCTGCGCCGCCGCGCCCGCCATGTGATCCTTGCCGCGAACAAGTCCGAGGGCAACGCGGCCGAGGGCGGGTATCTGGAGGCCTTCTCGCTGGGTCTGGGCGAGCCCATCCGCCTGTCCGCCGAGCACGGCGCCGGGATGGACGAGCTCTATCACGAACTCCTGCCGCTGGCCGCGACCTTCGAGGAACGCGCCGCCGCCGAGGCGCCGGAGACCGACGTCTCCATCGCCGAGGACAGCGAGGACGACAACACCGAGGGCGAAGAGGCCCCCGTCTGGGCGCCCACCGAAAAGCGCCCCCTGCAGGTTGCCGTGATCGGTCGCCCGAACGCCGGAAAATCCACGCTGATCAACAAGATCATCGGCGAGGACCGCCTGCTGACGGGCCCCGAGGCCGGGATCACCCGCGATTCCATCGCGCTGCCCTTCACCTGGAACCAGACGCCGATGCGCCTTTTCGACACCGCGGGGATGCGGCGCCGGGCGCGGGTGACGGACAAGCTGGAGAAGCTCTCGGTCGCAGACGGCCTCCGCGCCGTGAAATTCGCCGAGGTGGTCGTCGTGCTGCTCGACGCGCAGATCCCGTTTGAAACCCAGGACCTGCGCATCGCCGACCTCGCCGAGACCGAGGGCCGCGCCGTCGTCGTCGCCGTCAACAAATGGGACCTCGAGGACGACAAGCAGGACAAGCTGAAAGCGCTGCTGGAGATGTTCGAGCGCGCCCTGCCGCAGCTCAAAGGCGCGCCCCTCGTCACCGTCTCGGCCAAGACCGGCCGCGGCCTCGACCGCCTGCACGCCGCCATCCTGCGCGCGCATGCGATCTGGAACCGCCGCGTCGGCACCTCGCGCCTCAACCAATGGCTGGGCGCGATGACCGAGGCGCATCCCCCGCCCGCCCCCGGCGGCCGCCGGATCAAGCTGAAATACATCACCCAGGCCAAGACCCGTCCGCCGGGCTTCGTGGTGAAATGTTCGCACCCCGAGGAGCTGCCCGAGGCCTACCGCCGCTATCTGGTCAACGGGCTGCGCGAGCGTTTCGACATGCCCGGCACGCCGATTCGGCTGTTCTTCCGCTCGGATGCGAAGAAGAACCCCTATCAGGGCCGCAAAAACAGTCAGCCCTCACGGCTGAAAAAGCACATCAAGCCAGGGCACTGAGCGCCGCCTCGGCGGCCTCGACCTGGGCGATCCCTTCGCCCCATTCCTCGCGCAAGAGCGGCACGGCCTCGCGCAGCACGCGCCGGGCTTCCTCGGTCTGCCCGGTGGCTGCCAGCGCCCGCCCCAATGCGCCCCCGGCCAGCGCCGCGAACCGCGCGTCCTGCCGGTCCCGTGCCGCCTTCAGCGCCACGCGGGCGGGCGCCACGGCCTCGGCCGCCCGCCCCTCGTCCAGCAGCGCCTCGGCCCGGGCCGCGCCCGTGGACCAAAGCGGGTCGGCCCCGCCCGCTTCATACCAGGCATAGGCCCGCGCCGCGCCGACCCAATCCTCCAGCGCCATCAGGACGTTGGATTGCCGGGCAAAGGCGACCGGCACCCCGAATTCATGCCCGACCCGCTGCCACAACGCCGCCGCTTCGGCATGCGCGCCGCTGCGGGCGCAGGCCTCGGCCCGGGCCGTGTGAACCGCCTCGGGCTGCGGCACGACCAGCGCGGCGGTGAGGTCGGCATAGGCTTCGCCCGCCAGCGCCTGCTCCCGCGCCCGGTCAGGATGGGCGCTGCCGTGGTCGAAACTCATGGCCAGAGCCAGCAGATGCTGGCCGCTGACCGCCAGCACCCGGGCCAAAGCCTCACCGGACAGCCCCGCCACAGCCCGCGCCCGGACCAGCCGCAGGGCGCCCTGAATCGTCCGGGGCTCCTGCGCGAAACCCGCCAGCACCTCGGCCAGTTGAGGCAGCACCTCAGGCAAGTCGATCACCAGCGCCGCGCACACCGCATCCAGCGCCTCGTCCCGCTGCCCCGCGGCCAGCAATTCCCCGGCCAGCGCCGCATTCAGCCGCGCCCGTTCCTCAAGCCCCGGCCCCTCTGTCGCCAGCTGACGGCGCAGGTGGCGGATGGCGATGTCGGCTCGCTGGCGGGGATCGAGCGGATCGGTGAAGGCGGGGCGATGGGTCATACAGTCCTCCCTGGCTATGCCCCACCCTGCCCCGCCACCCCCGCGCCCCGCTGTTCCCGGCGGCACAGCTTGATCTGGATCAAGGAGCCGAAGCCCCGAGCCCCGCATAGTTGTTGCCAATGCAACGGGGTTGGGCGGGAGCGCACCATGGGCTTTTTCAAGAAACTGGACCGGGCCAGCGGCCTGATCGGCAGTATGGCCGAAACGCTTCACGCCGATCTCGGCCAGGGTCTGGCCGAAGGCCGGATTACCGGGCAGGATATGCGCAACGCGGTCATGGCCTGCATGGGCTGCGAAGGCTCGGGCGAGTGCGCCAATTGGCTGAGCGATCACGCCGCGGGCGCCGGGGATACGCCCGATTACTGCCGCAACCGGGCGATGCTGCATCGCCTGCGCGCGGACTGACCGGGGGGCGGGGCGGCGGCCGGGTGTGTTCCGGTGTCGCCTGTCCCGCAGGAGGAGAATCACGCTTCTGTAGATTGACGGTGCCTTTTTCGTCGGCAAGGTGAGCCGGAAAACAGGAGAATCCGCCATACCTTCGCAATTCGTCATCTATCGGCGTTCGACGGGTGCAGACGCCGAAACTGTCTTTTCTCTGACCGGCGATTCGGTGCGGCGGCTGGCGCCCGATCCCTATCCGCCCGAGGTCGTCGCGACCTGGATGACCGGCCGCACGCCCGAGGATTACCGGCCCGATTGCGCCGAGGGCAAGGTCTGGATCGCCGAAGCGGATGGCGTGACGTTGGGGTTTGCCCTGGGCGAGCCGGGCGAAGTGAAGCGCCTCTTCGTGCGCGCCGATCATGCCGGGCGCGGGCTGGGTCAGGCGCTGATGGAGCGGGCGCTGGCCGATGCACGGGCGGCGGGCGACCGGCTAATCCGCATCGAGGCCACGCTGAACGCCGTGGCCTTCTACCGCCGCTGGGGCTTTGCCGAGGTCGGGCGCGGCGTCTTCCCGGGGCGCGAAGGCCTGCCGCCGATTGCCGTGGTCCTGCTGGAAGCGCGGTTCTGACCCCGCCTCCCGCCCCATGGGACTTTGCTAAGATTTCCTGAACGCGCGTGGCCAAGCCTTTGGAAAGGCTTGACCGGCCGGAATGTCCCACACGTGGGACACCGGCGCCGTCAGCGGATTTTCAGCGTGGCGAGGCCGATCAGGGCCAGGATCAGGCTGATGATCCAGAAGCGGATCACGATCTGCGGCTCGGCCCAGCCCCGCTTCTCGAAATGATGGTGGATCGGCGCCATCAGGAAGACCCGTTTCCCGGTCCGCTTGAAATAGACGACCTGGATGATGACCGACATCGCCTCGACCACGAAGAGGCCGCCGACGATGGCCAGCACGATCTCATGCTTGATCGCCACCGCGATCGCCCCGAGCGCGCCGCCCAAGGCCAGCGAGCCGGTGTCGCCCATGAACACCGCCGCCGGCGGCGCGTTGTACCACAGGAAGCCAAGCCCCCCGCCCGCCAGCGCCGCGGTGAAGATCAGCAATTCCCCGGTCCCCGGCACGTAATGCACGTCCAGATAGGCGGTGAAGTCGACGCGGCCGACGGCATAGGCGATCACCCCCAGCGTCCCCGCCGCGATCATCACCGGCATGATGGCGAGGCCATCCAGCCCGTCCGTCAGGTTGACCGCATTGGCCGAGCCCACGATCACCAGCATGGCGAAGGGCACGAAGGCCCAGCCCAGCGGGATCAGCGCGCTCTTGAACACCGGCATGGCCAGCTGGCCGGTCAGCTCGGCCGGATGCAGCCACATCGCCACCACGGCGGCGATCAGCGCGATCACCAGCCCCGCCGCCATGCGGATCTTGCCCGAGACGCCCTTGACGTTGGACTTGGTCACCTTGGCGTAATCGTCGGCAAAGCCGATCAGGCCAAAGCCCCAGGTCACGCCCATCACCAGCCAGACATAGGGATTGTCGAGCCGCGCCCAGAGCAGGGTCGAAACCGTCAGCGCGCTGAGGATCAGGAGCCCGCCCATGGTCGGCGTGCCCTTCTTGGTCAAGAGATGCGACTCCGGCCCGTCCTCGCGGATCGGCTGGCCCTTGCCCTGCCGCTTCCTGAGGAAGTTGATCAGCGGCTTGCCGAAGACGAAGCCGAAGATCAGCGCCGTGAAGAAGGCGGCGCCGGCGCGGACGGTGATGTAGCGAAACAGGTTGAAGCCGATGAAGGCCTCGGAAAATTCGGCAAGCCAGTAGAGCATCCTATTCCCCTGTCGGCTCTTCAGGTAGCGGGTGACCCAGATGGCGCAGCGCATCCACGACGCGGGACACATAACTGCCTTTCGAGCCCTTCACCAGCACCACGTCACCGGGATGGACCAGGTGATGCGCCTTGGCGCCCAGATCGTCGGCCTGCGCGACATGCTTGCCGCGCTTCGATTGCGGCAGCGCCTGCCACAGGGCCTCCATCCGCCGCCCGACCGTGTGGACGAGGTCGGTCCGGGCGATGGCCGGGTGTTCGGCAATGGCGCGGTGCAGGGCGATCTCGTCGGGGCCGAGTTCCAGCATGTCGCCCAGGATGGCGATGCGGCGGCCCCCCGGCCCTGGCTCGGTCGCGGCCAGCACGTCGAGCGCGGCGGCGAGCGAGGCCGGATTGGCGTTGAAAGCGTCGTCGATCAGCGTGGCGCGGGAATCGCTGGCGGGGTCGAGCAGCAGCACCTCACGCTTGCCGCGCCCGGCGGGAGGGCGCCAGCGGCCCAGCGCCTGCGCGGCCAGGGCCAGATCGAGGTTCAGCGCCCGGGCCACGGCCAGACAGCCCAGCCCGTTCAGCGCGAAATGCGGCCCGGCGTCGGCGAGCCTGAGCAGGTAATGCCCGCCGTCGATATCGGCCTCGGCCACCGTCGCGACCGCGGTCTGGCGGATCGCGGTCAGCGTCACCGTGCCATTGCGGCCGAAGGACAACGCCCCCTCGCCCGCCGCCGCGGCCAGGATCGGGCTGGTCTCCAGATCGGCGTTGTAGACGCCGATGCCCCCGGGTTCGAGGCCGAGGAAGATATCGGCCTTTTCCCGCGCGATGCCCGCGAGCGAGTCGAAGGCCTCCAGATGCGCGGGGGCGACGGTAGTGATCATCGCCACATGCGGCCGGGCGAGGCGCGCGAGCGGCGCGATCTCGCCGGGGTGGTTCATGCCGATCTCGATGACGGCGAAATCGGTTTCGGCGGGCAGGCGGGCCAGGGTGATCGGCACGCCCCAATGGTTGTTGAAGCTGGCCTCAGCCGCATGGACGCTGCCGAAAGCGTCGAACATCTCGCGCAGCATTTCCTTGGTCGAGGTCTTGCCGACGGACCCCGTGACGGCGATGACCTTGCCCTTCGCGCGCGCGCGCCCGGCCGCCCCCAGCGCGGTCAGCGCCGCCAGCACCTCGGGCACCACCAGGCAGGGGCCGGTCACACCCTCGGGCACGTGATCGACCAGCGCCGCCGCGGCGCCCGCGGCAAAGGCCTGGGCCACGAAATCATGCCCGTCCCGCGCGGCCTTCAGGGCGACGAACAGGTCGCCCGGGCGCAGGCTGCGGGTGTCGATGGAGAGGCCGGTCACCGCGAAGGGCGCGGTGGCGCTGCCGCCGGTGGCCGCTTCGGCCTCGGTATGGGTCCAGAGGCTCATGTCACAATGTCCCGTCGAGCGCGGCCACCGCCACGCTGGCCTGTTCCAGATCGTCGAACGGATAGACGATGCCGCCGACCGTCTGCCCGGTCTCGTGCCCCTTGCCCGCGATCAGCAGCGCGTCGCCCGGCTCCAGCGCGTCAACCGCCCGCAGGATCGCCTCGGCGCGGTCGCCGACTTCGGTGGCCTCGGGCGCAGCTTTCAATATTTCTGCACGGATCACCGCAGGATCCTCGCTGCGCGGGTTGTCATCTGTCACAAAAACAACATCCGCATTCTCGACCGCCGCCTTGCCCATCAGCGGGCGCTTGGTCTTGTCGCGGTCGCCGCCCGCGCCCAGCACCACGATCAGCCGTCCCATCACATGCGGGCGCAGCGCCTTCAGCGCGGTTTCCACTGCCGCCGGGGTATGGGCGTAATCGACGAAGACCGGGGCGCCGTTCTGGCGCGTGGCGGCCAGCTGCATGCGGCCGCGCACGCCCTGCAGCGTCTCCATCGCCGAAATCGCCTCGGCCGCATCGCCGCCGGTGGCCAGCACCAGCCCCAGCGCCAGCAGCGCATTCGCCGCCTGGAAGCCGCCGACCAGCGCCAGGTCGACCTGTTGCGCCCGGCCCTTCCAGCGGAAGCGCAGGGTCTGGCCATGGGCGGTGAAACGCTGGTCGAGGATGCGCAGGTCGCAATCGTCGTCCTGGCCGACCTTCAGCACCGGCTGTTCGACCATCCCCAGCAGGCGCCGCCCATAGGGATCGTCGGTGTTGATCACGGCGATCCCCTCCTCGGGCAGCAGGCGGGTGAAGAGCCCGGCCTTGGCGAGGAAATATTCCTCCATCGAGGGGTGATAATCGAGGTGGTCCTGCGTGAGGTTGGTAAACGCCGCCGCCGACAGGCGCACGCCCTCGAGCCGCCGCTGGTCGAGCCCGTGCGAGCTTGCCTCCATCGCCGCATGCGTCACGCCCGCCGCCGCGGCCTGGGCCAGCAGCGATTGCAGCGTCACCGCGTCGGGGGTGGTGTGGGCCAGCGGCATGCCCCAGGCGCCCTCGACCCCCGTGGTGCCGACATTGATCGCGGCATGACCCAGCGCGGTCCAGAGCTGGCGGGTGAAGCTGGCGACCGATGTCTTGCCATTGGTTCCGGTCACCGCCGCCATCACCGAGGGCTGCGCGCCATAGTAGAGCGCCGCCGCCATGGCCAGCGCGGCGCGCGCATCCTCGGCCACGACAAGGGCGGCCTGCGGGTGGCGGGCCAGCGTCTCGGCGGCGATCTGGGCGCCCTGCCGGTCGGTCAGGATGGCCGAGGCCCCCATGCGCAGCGCCGGGTCGATGAACTCGGCCCCGTGCACCCGGCTGCCGGGCAGCGCCGCGAACAGCGTCCCCGGCCGCACCGCGCGGCTGTCGAGCGTGATCGCCGTGATCCGCGCCCGGGAATCGCCGCTTTGCGCGGTCAGTCCCAGCTCTCCCAGGGTCTTGTCGGTCATCCTGGTCCCCTTGCCCGTCGGCTTTTGCCCGTCCGGGGATGCCTAACGCAGCTGCATGCCCGCTTCAATCTCTGCGGGGGTCTGCGGGCGCAATCCCAGCATGGGCGCCACCCGGCCGATCATCTGCGCCACCACCGGCACCACCGTCCAGCCCGCGGTGCGCCGGTTCTGCCCGGCGACGAAGATCGTCGGCTCGTCCATCGTCACCACGAAGACATAGCGCGGGTCGTTCATCGGGAAGGCCCCGGCGAAGGTGGCGACGGTGCGGTCCTGATAATAGCCGCCCTCGGGACGGACCTTGTTGGCGGTCCCGGTCTTACCGCCCACGGCATAGCCGTCGACATCGCCGAACGAGGCCGTGCCCTCGGTCACCACATCGCGCAGCATGGTGCGGATGATGCGCGAGGTCTCTTCGGTGATGACCCGCGGCCCCACCGGCGCGTCGGGGCGGCGCAGCAGGGTCGGCTGCACCAGCGTGCCGCCGTTCACCATCGCCGCATAGCCCGCCGCCAGATGCAGCGGCGTCATGGTCATGCCGTGGCCATAGCTGATGGTCATGGCCGAAAGCTCCGACCAGCGCGCCGGGTATTGCGGGCGCACACGGCCGGTTTCGCTGACCTCCAGCGGCATCTGGTCCAGAAGGCCCAGACGGCGCAGGAAGTTCTGCTGCTGCTCGGCCCCGATCATCTGGGCGATCCGCGCGGTGCCGACGTTCGAGCTTTCGACCAGCACGTCGGTCACCGACATCGAGGCGGGCATCGAATGCATGTCGCTCAGCCGGAAGCGGCCGAAGCGGATCGGGCCGCGGGTGTCGATCATCGTCTCGGGCGTGACCATGTTCATGTCGAGCGCCTGGGCCACGGTGAAGACCTTCATCACCGAGCCCAGCTCGTAAAGCCCCTGCACCGCGCGGTTAAACAGCGGCGAATCGGCCGGATCGCCAGTCAGCGCCGGCGCCGGGCGGTCGTTCGGGTCGAAGGTCGGGGCCGAGGTCATGGCGACGATCTCGCCCGTATGCGCGTCCATCAGGATCGCCGAGCCGCCGTTCGCGTTATACATGGCGATGCCGTCGGCCAGCACCTCCTCGACCGCGGCCTGCACGCCAAGGTCCAGCGACAGGCTGAGCGGCACATCGGCGAGATCGGCATCGCTGAGGCGCTGGTTCTGGGCGTATTCGAGGCCCGCAACGCCCTGAATCTCGGCCGCGGTCACGCCCTGTTCGCCATAGGTCGTGCCACCCAGCACATGCGCGGCCAGCGTCCCGTTGGGGTAAAGCCGCATGTCGCGCGGCCCCAGCAGCAGCCCCGGCTCGCCGATGTCATGCGCGGCCTGCGCCTGTTCGGGCGAGACGCGGGCGCGGATCCAGTCGAAGCGGCGGTTGGGATCGGTCAGCCGTGCGGCCAGGCGTTCCTCGTCCAGATCGGGGAAGATCTGCACCAGCTCATGCGCGGCACGGCGGCCATCGACCATATAGCGCATCTCGGCATAAAGCGAATGCGTCACCAGGTTGGTGGCCAGGATATTGCCATTGCGATCAAGCACATCGGCGCGCTCGCCCGAGATGCTCTCGCCAACATAGGGCTCGGATTCCACGACCGGCGAGGCGGCCAGCATGCCCATCTTGGCGCCGATCGCGGCGTAGCCCGCGAAGAAGGCGGTGGCCAGGAACAAGAGCCGCCATTCCGCCCGGCGGCGCCCGGCGTCGCGCTGCTGCTCGCGGCGCAGGCGCAGGTTTTCCTTCTCGATGGTCAGCGGGTTCACGCCCTGGGCGCGGGCGTCGAGGATGCGGGCCAGCGGGCGCAGCGGCAGGCGGTTCACAGCGTATCCTCCGGGCTGGCGCCGACGGCCGCGCCGAACAGCGGATAGGGGATCTCATCGACCTGGCCGAACTGCCCGCCCTGCAGCGGCAAGAGGCCCAGGCGTTCGAAATTCATCTGCGCCAGCGCCCTCAGACGTTGCGGCCGGTTGAGATAGGCCCATTCGGCGCGCTGCACATCCAGCGCCTCGTGCAGCGAGCGGATCTCGGCGCGCAGGCCGCGCACGTCGCGGATCGCCACCTGGGTCTTCTGGTTCTGGTCATAGGCCCAGATCGCCAGCCCGATCACCCCGAAGGCCGTCAGCAGATAGAAGAGCGCGCGCAACTCAGTCTCCTTTCAGGACAAGCGAGGGAAGGCCAAGGGCCGAACGGTCGACGGGGCCGGCGGGGGCATCGGTGCGCCGGGCGATCCTGAGGAGGGCCGAGCGCGCGCGGGGGTTGGCGGCGCATTCGGCCTCGTCGGCGGCGACGGCCTTGCGGGTCAGGGTCTCGAAGCGCGGCGCTTCGGCCTCCTGCATCGGGGCGTGGCGGCTGCCCTGCCCGGCGCGGCCCGAGCGTTGCTGGAGGAAGCGCTTCACGATCCGGTCTTCCAGCGAATGGAAGCTGACCACGGCCAGCATGCCGCCCGGTTTCAGCGCCCGTTCGGCGGCCTCGAGCCCGGCGGCAAGCTGGTGGAATTCGGCGTTCACGGCGATGCGCAGCGCCTGGAAGCTACGGGTCGCCGGGTGGCTCTGACCGGGTTTCGGCCGCGGCAGCTGGCTGCTGACGATCTCGGTCAGGCGCAGCGTGGTCTCGATGGGTTCTAGCGCGCGGGCCTTGACGATGGCCCGGGCGATCCGGCGCGAGGCGCGTTCTTCGCCGTAATGGTAAAGGATGTCGGCCAGCGCCGCTTCATCCTCGTGATTGACCAGATCGGCGGCCGAGGGCCCCTCCTGGCTCATCCGCATGTCGAGGGGGCCGTCCTTGGCGAAGGAAAAGCCGCGTTCGGGCAGGTCGAGCTGCATCGACGACACGCCGAGGTCGAGGACCACGCCGTCAAGCGGCTCGCCCGCCAGCGTGTCGAGGTCGGAAAACGTGCCCTGCACCACCCGGAGCCGCTCGCCATAGGGCCGGCCCCAATCCCGCGCCAGCTCCAGCGCCAGCGGGTCGCGGTCGATGCCGATGACCAGATCCGCCCCGGCGGCCAGAAGGCCACGCGCATAACCACCCGCCCCCAGCGTCCCGTCCAGCCACACGCCCGACACCGTCCCCACCCCGGCCAGAAGCGGACCGAGGAGGACGGGGATGTGCGGGGCGTCTTGGCTGTCGGCGGGCATCGTCCTTTCCGTCACGCGGCAGGGGTCGGTTTCGGCGGAAGCTTCGGCAGCAGCGAGGCCGGATCGAAGCGGGCACCGCCGCGCTCGACGATCAGCGCGTCCGTGCGGCCGGCTTCATGCGCCTTATAGGTCTCGGGCTTCCACATCTTGAAGTGGCTGCCGACACCGATGAAATAGATGCGGTCGTCGAGGTCGAGCTTCTTGCGCAGCCGCTGCGGCAGGACGATGCGTCCGTCGTCGCCCAGCTGCACATCGATCGAGGAGCCGAGGAAGAAGGTCTCGGCGATCTCGCGCTCTTCGGTCCCCTCGTCGAGAAGCTCGATACGCTCCTCGATCTTCTCCATCTCCTTGCGGGTATAGCAGCGCAGGTGATTGAGCGAGTCGGTGCCGTAGACGATGACGAAGGTGGGGCGCTCGCCCTGGGCCATCAGATGGTCGCCCGCGGCGATGACAGGACGGAAAGCGGCGGGAATGGAGACGCGCCCCTTCCCGTCGATGCCCTGTTCGTCGTCGCTGCGAAATCTGAGCGACACGCCGCATTCTCCTGTTGCTCCACCGATCCGGGAGCGCCAAAATTGAAACGGCGGCTCGGGTGCTGCCATACCCGAGCCGCCGCCCTCGTCCCACTGCGGGGTCGCCTGGTCACGTAACCGTCTTTACTAGGGGGGGGATGAAAGACGTCTGCTCGCTACGCTCCAGATCTTGATGTGAAGTTGCCTGTAGTTACTGCCTTGGTATCGGAGGATCTTTTTTGTGTCCTTCCATGGTCCTTTGATGCCATGGGACTTCACGGATATCAACGGGAATTCGAGGGAATGCGCAGGTCGCGCAGGGGATGACGCCACCAGCCGTTGAGGCCCGGCCCGGCGCAACACTAGATATCGGCCAGCCCCCTACCCGCCCCACCAGATAAAGCGCTAACAGCCCCCTTCAGGGTCAGGGGAAGAATCGGCGGCGAGGGGCGGATTTGTGTCCATAGGGACACACGCAATCGTTAAGATTAATTATCCCACACTTATCCACAATTAATATCCCCCTCACCGGGGTGTGATTCCGATTCGGCGGAGGTTGGCCCATCGCGTTCCCGGAGCGATCCCAGCCAATCCCAGGCCATTTCCCAGCCTGTCCCAGCCGGATTCCGGGCCTCATTCTGGGATTTCGTGGGTTCGGCGGTTTCCCGGAGCGTGCTGCGATGGGACGAAACGGGTCAGCGCCGGGGGGAAACCCTGGCCGTCCCGACCGGATCCCTGGAATTCCCAGCCCGATCCCGGGCCTGCCCGCACGCCGCCTCCTCGCCGGGCCCGCGCCCCCTCCGTGGCCGATGTCCGGCCCCAGGATCAGCCGCCGCCAGGACCTTGGGACCCGCGGGCCTCCCCACGGACCCCAGCCGCTGCCGCGCCATCCCGCCCGATGCGACGCAGAGGCTGTGCCCGCGGCGCCACGCTTTCGCACCCCTCCCCCGCCCTCCCAGGCCATTCCCCCGAAACCCCGCTGGGATTTCACGGATCCGGGCCGCGAAGGCACCGCATCAGAGGGCCGGAATGCCGAAAGCCCGGGCGTTTCCGCCCGGGCTCCCTGAAAATCCCAGCCTGATCCCGCGTCAGACCAGCTGCGCGATCAGCGAGCGCGCCATGCGCCGGTAGGGTTCGCCCGCCGGGCTGTCCCCGGCCGCCACCGGCTGACCGCCATCGCCCGACAACCGCACCTCCAGCAGCAGGGGCAGCGAGCCCAGCATCGGCAGCCCGTGCTTCTCGGCCTCGCGCGCCACGCCGCCGTCGCCGAAGATATGCTCCTCATGCCCGCAGTTCGGACAGACGAAGGTCGACATGTTCTCGATCAGCCCCAGCACCGGGGTCTTCAGCGTCTCGAAGGCGTTGAGCGCGCGCCGCGCGTCCAGCAGCGCCACGTCCTGCGGGGTCGAGACGATGATCGCCCCGGTCACCGGAAACTTCTGGCAGAGCGTCATCTGCACATCGCCGGTCCCCGGCGGCATGTCGATGACCAGCGCGTCGAGGTCGCCCCAGGCCACCTGCGTCATCAACTGTTGCAGCGCCCCCATCAGCATCGGGCCGCGCCAGATCAGCGCTTGCTCCTCGGGCAGCATCATGCCGATGGAAATGACGCGCACCCCGAAGGCCACCGGCGGGATGATGGTCTTGCCGTCGGGCGAGGCGGGCTTCTTGGCCACGCCCATCATCCGCGGCTGGCTGGGGCCGTAGATATCGGCGTCGACCAGCCCGACCCGCCAGCCCTCGCGCGCCAGCGCCACGGCGAGGTTGGCCGAGACGGTCGACTTGCCGACCCCGCCCTTGCCCGAGCCCACGGCGATGATGCGCTTGACGCCCGGCACCTCGTCGGGACCGGCGGTCGGATGGCGGCCGATGGAGAGCGAGGGCGCGGCCCCCTTCCCCGCCCCGGCGGGGGCTTTCGCGGCCGGGCCATGCGCGGTCAGCGCGACCGAGACCTTGCTCACCCCCTCCATCGCCGCCACGGCCGCCTCGGCCGCAGCGCGCACCGGCTCCAGCGCGCGGGCGGCATCGGCGGACTCGGTTTCGATGACGAACCGGACGCTGCCCGCATCGACACCCAGCGCGCGGACAAGGTCGCGGCTGATCAGGTCGCCCCCGCCGGGCACCGCGATGCGGGCAAGCGTGGCGAGGATCGCGTCGCGCGACGGGCTGGCGGCCATGGGATACTCCTGTTCCTTCAGAATCGGTTTGCCCTAACCTGTCCGGGAATCGGCTGGTGACAAGCCCCCGCGCCCCAGCCGCGGAAAGGGACATTCTGCCGCAGGGAAGGGCCGCCCGGGGGACCCGGGCACCCGCCGAATGCGACCTTTGTCCCTTAGATACACCTCTGAGGCAGCTTTCCCCTACGTCGCCATGCTGTCGCTGCATAGCAGCATTGCCGTGAGGAGGGATTGTGCAGGCGCAGCATTTGGGCCATCTTTGCTTCAACGGCGAAACAAAATCACCAGCCCGGCTGGAAACGGATCGCCTCGAAACGAAAAGGTAACACCCATGGCTTACGCCTCTGCACAAACGACCCGCACGACCGGCGTGTTCGGCCAGATCGCCGAAGCCTTCTCGTCGCTGCGGACGGCCTGGGCGCGCTCGCGTGTCTATGTCCGGACCTACAACGAGCTGAATGCGCTGACCAGCCGCGAACTGGCTGACCTCGGCATCAGCCGCTCGATGATCTCGCGCCTGGCCTACGAGGCCGCTTACGGCCGCGACGCTTAAGAATTCCGGGCCCCGCGGGGCCTGTGACCGAAACGACGGCCCCTCCTCCTCCCTGGGCCGATCGTGCAAGGAACCGCCGCTTCCTCCTCCCTGCGGTATGGTTCCGACCTGTTGCTGAGGCCCCTCCTCCTCCCTGGGCCGAAGGCACTCCGGCGCGGTTCCCCCTCCTCCTCCCTGGGGAACCGCGCCCCGAATTCCGGGGCTCCCCGCCTGGCGGGCCGACCCCAAAGGTTACGGATGCCCCTCCTCCTCCCTGGGTGTCCGTTTGTGGCGCGGCGATCCTTCCTCCTCCCTGGATCGCCGCGCCCCAAATAAGCGGCGGACGGTCCTCCCCCGAACGCCGATGATGACGCGGCTGCCCACCTCCTCCCGGGCAGCCGCGTTTTTCGTTTTGTCCCTGCAGTTTTAAGATGTTTCCGGGATGCCTGTTTTCCGGGCATGGGCCCGGAATCTCGCATATTGCGACGACATCGCGTGTTTTTGTTTTTTCGAAAGTAGAATTGCAGTCATATATGGACCGCTTGGTAAAGAACGCGCCTCAGAAGGGCACGTCGTCCATACCATCCGCCGGCATCAGGAAGCGGGCGACGATATGTTTCTCGCCCGCCCGGTCGAAGGCCACGGCGACCTTGTCACCATCCACCGCCACCACCGAACCCGTGCCGAATTTCTGGTGAAAAACCCGCTCGCCGGGGGCGAAATGCACCTCGGCGGTGGCGCTGCGCACGGCCATCGGCGGGGGCGGCGCCACGCGGGCCCGGGCCTGCATGCGCCGCCAGCCGGGCGCGTTGTAGACATCCGCCTTGGCCGCGCGGTGTTCGAGGCTGTCGTCATCCTCGGCCCGGGCATGACGGCTCTGCGCCGCGCCGCCAAGGCCGCCCAGCCCGGGCGCGCTGAGCAGTTCGACATGCTCGCGCGGCATCTCGTCGATGAAACGGCTGGGCAGCTGGCTTTGCCACTGGCCATAGACCCGGCGGTTGGCGGCGAAAGAGACGAAGCACAGCTCCTCGGCCCGGGTGATGCCGACATAGGCCAGCCGCCGCTCTTCCTCGAGCCCCTTGAGCCCTGATTCGTCCATCGAGCGCTGCGAGGGAAACAGCCCCTCTTCCCAGCCGGTCAGGAAGACCACCGGGAATTCCAGACCCTTGGCCGCGTGCAGGGTCATGATCGTGACCTTGGCCTGGGTTTCCTCGGTCTCGTTGTCCATGATCAGCGCGACATGCTCCAGGAAATCCTGCAGCGAGCCGAAGCCCTCCAGCGCCTTGATCAATTCCTTGAGGTTTTCGAGCCGCCCCTCGGCCTCGGGCGTCTTCTCGGCCTGCCACATGGCCGTGTAGCCGCTTTCGTCGAGAATCATCTCGGCCAGCCGGACATGCGAGAGGCCGGGCGCGGGTGCGTCGAAATCCTCGACCACCAGCGCGGCATCCTCGGGCGGCGCCGCGGGCGCCCGCACCATATCGTGCCAGCGCGCCATATTCTCGATGAAATCCCGCAGGTTGCCCGCGGCGCGACCGCCCAGCAGCCCGTCGCGCAGCACCAGTGCCGCCCCCATCAGCAAGGGCAGCTCGGCCTCGCGCGCGACGCGCTGGATGGTCTGTTGCGCCTTGTCGCCGATGCCGCGCTTGGGGGTGTTGATGATCCGCTCGAAAGCCAGATCATCGGTGGGCGAGATGGCGAGGCGGAAATAGGCCATCGCATCGCGGATCTCCATCCGCTCATAGAACCGCGGCCCGCCGATGACGCGATAGGGCAGCCCGATCGACAGGAAGCGGTCCTCGAAGGCGCGCATCTGGTGGCTGGCGCGCACCAGAATGGCCATGCCGTCGGGGCTGACCGGCGCCAGCCCGCGCGAGCCCCGTTCCAGCGCCTCGACCTCCTCGCCGACCCAGCGCGCCTCGTCCTCGCTTTCCCAATGGCCGATCAGATGGACTTTCAGCCCCTCCGTCGCCTCGGTCCACAGGGTCTTGCCCAGACGGCTCTGGTTCGCGGCGATCACGCCCGAGGCCGCGGCCAGGATATGCGGGGTCGAGCGGTAGTTCTGTTCCAGCCGGATGACCTTGGCGCCCGGAAAATCCCGCTCGAACCGCAGGATGTTGCCGACCTCGGCGCCGCGCCAGCCATAGATCGACTGATCATCGTCGCCGACGCAGCAGATGTTGGAATGGCCCTGCGCCAGCAGCCTGAGCAGCAGATACTGGGCGACGTTGGTGTCCTGGTATTCGTCCACCATGATGTAACGCAGCCAGCGCTGGTACTGGGCCAGAACATCCGGATTCTGCTGGAAGATCGTCACCACATGCAGGATCAGGTCGCCGAAATCGCACGCATTCAGCGTCCGCAGACGGTCCTGATAGGCGGCGTAAAGCTCGGTCCCGCGGTTGTTGAAGGCGCTGGCTTCCGCGCCCGGCACCTGATCCGGCCGCCAGGCGCGGTTCTTCCAGGCGTCGATCAGATTGGCCAGCTGCCGCGCGGGCCAACGCTTTTCGTCCATGTTCAGCGCCTGGATCAACTGCTTGAGGAGCCGCAGCTGGTCGTCGGTATCAAGGATGGTGAAATTGGGCTTCAGCCCGACCAGCTCCGCATGCCGCCTCAGGAACCGCACGCCGATCGAGTGGAAGGTGCCGAGCCAGGGCATCCCCTCCACCGCATCGCCCAAGAGCGCGCCGACCCGCAGCTTCATCTCGCGCGCGGCCTTGTTGGTGAAGGTGACGGCGAGGATCTCGTTCGGGCGGGCGGTGCCGGTGGCGATCAGATGGGCGATCCGGGCGGTCAGGGCGCGGGTCTTGCCAGTCCCTGCCCCGGCCAGCATCAGCACCGGGCCGTTCAGGGTTTCCACCGCCTCGCGCTGGGGGGCGTTCAGCCCCTCCATGTATTGCGCCGAGCGGCTGGCCGTGGCTCCGGCCATGGCCAAGGATGACAGGCTGCGTTCGCTCATTGGTCGTTCCCCACTTGTTCCCGTCATGCCCTGTGCAGCCCCGGGGCGCAAGCCCCGTCAGCGCCGCCGGGCCAGATAGGCGCGGGAAAACGCCGCATAGCCGGGGGCGGTGACGCGCAAGTGATCCCGCATCTGCGCGTGCAGCGCAGGCAGCTTGTCGAAGGGCACGGCGGGGTAGACGTGATGCTCGATGTGATAGGGCATGTTCCAGGCGAGGAAGCGCACCAGCCGGTTGGTGAAGGTGGTCCTTGTGTTGTCGAACATGTCGGCGACCTGGGGACAATCGCCATGCTCGGCCAGCAGATAGAGCCTGAGGAAGGGCTGCCCGATGGCGATTGGCAGCAGCCAGACCCAGAGGATCACGGGCGTCCACAGCAGCGACAGCAGCGCCAGGGCGTAGAGCGCGAGCAGCACCCGCGCCTCGCGTTCCGCCCGGGGCCGCGCGCGGTCGGGCAGGTAGGATGGGCGCTCGGCGCCCATCGCCAGCCGGGCGATCAGCCGGATCGACCCGATCCAGAGCGGGATGCCCGAAACATGCCAGAGCCATTGCGCCCGGGTTTCGGGCTTCGGATAGGCCAGTTCCGGATCGCCGGGCTGATTGGTGAAGCGGTGATGCGCGAGGTGGAAATAGCGAAACCATTGAAAGGGGTTGAGGATCAGCGCCCCGGTGACCGTGCCCACGACCTCGCACAGCCGGTCACCGGCGAAGGGCGTCTTGTGGGTGCATTCATGCTCCAGCGTGAAGAGGAAGACGATCAGCACCCCCTGCACCGGCAGCAGCAGCGGCCATCCCGGCACCCCCGCGGCGATGAGCCTGCCCAGCAGCAGGATCGCGCCGCCATGCGCCGCCAGATGAACCAGCCCCGCCCGGCGCGGCCGCGCGGTCAGCGCCGCCCTTGCCTCGGGCGTCAGGGATCTGAGGAAGTCGCTATGGCTCACGGGTGGCTTCATCGGCCCATGAGCCCCCGAAGCGCGCCCCGGGTCAAGCCGCCTGCGCGATGCCTTCGGGCGCGAAGGGCCGGATCTCGACCTCGGCACCCCGGAACCGGCAGAAGGAGCCGGGCGGGATCGCCTGCCAATCGCCCTCGTCCGCCTCCAGCGGTTCCGAGACCACGGCCCGCCCGCCCCGCGTGTCGGACCAGCGATGCCAGAGGCTCGGCGCCTTGTCGTCGGTGGCGTAGCGCACGGCATAGAGCGTCTCGCCATCGCTGAAACAGCAGGTCAGCCGCAGATGCGGGCCGCAGCCCTTGGCCCGGCTCAGCGCCGCCAGCCGGGCGGCGGCGCGTTCGAGCCCGCCCTGCGGGTCCCGGTCCAGCCCCTCGGCCAGCGCGATCAGGAACAAGGCCTCGCTGTCGGTCGCCCCCTTGCGCTGCGGATAGAGGTCGTCGGGGATCATCATGTCGGCATCGCGCCGGAACCCGTCATAGCCGCCGACCTGCCCGTTATGCATGAAGCTCCAGCGCCCGACGACGAAGGGATGGCAATTGTTGCGGCTGGTGGCGGTGCCGGTCGAGGCCCGGACATGCGCGAGGAACAGCGATGAGCGCACCTGGGCGGTGATGGCGCGCAGGTTCGGATCGGACCAGGCCGGCAGGATATCGCGGTAAAGCCCGGGCTCCGGTCGTTCGCCATACCAGGCGATGCCAAACCCGTCGGCATTGATCGCGGTGGTGCTCTGCATCGCATGATGGCTCTGGGCGATCAGCGAATGGCCGGGGCGGCAGACAATATCCTCAAGAAAAATCGGCGCTCCGACATAGGCGGCCCAGCGACACATTCAGCGGCTCCGGTCTTCGGTGATCGTCAGGGCGCGTCGGCCCCAGGGTAATTTGGAAAAGCTACCACAGGGTAAAGGCCGCCCGCCAGCGGCAACCGCGGGCTCGACACGGACAGGTGAAGGCTAATGCCGGGGCGGCGCGGTGCGGGCAGGACGAAGAAAGGAGAGCGCCGCCCCCCTCGCCGCCGGATATTCGGAGCGCCAAGAGGGCAGCTCAACGCCCTCTTAATCTTCATCTTTGTTCTCTAAATATCCTCGGGGGTTTCTCAAGGGGGTGGAAAACCC
>NZ_JAUCCQ010000046.1:0-26149 GCF_034676075.1 Pararhodobacter sp.
GCGATGCAGGTGCAGCGCGGCCTGTGGTGCCAGATCACCGACCCGCTGGTGGCCGAGATGGCGGCCGGAGCGGGCTTCGACTGGATGCTCTTCGACACCGAACACGCGCCGCTGGAAGTGCCCTCGGTGCTGCCGCTGCTGCAGGCCGTCGCGCCCTTTCCGGTCTCGGCCATCGTCCGGCCGCGGGTGCTGGACGTGGCGCTGATCAAGAAGATCCTCGACCATGGCGCGCAGACCATCCTCGTGCCGATGATCCAGAACGCGGACGAGGCGGCGCTGGCCGTCGCCGCCACCCGCTACCCGCCGCTCGGTATCCGGGGCGTCGCCGGGGCCACAAGGGCCGCGGGCTTCGGCCGGATCGCCGGCTATCACCAGCGCGCGCATGAGGAAACCTGCCTGCTGGTGCAGGTCGAAACCGCCAGCGCGCTCGCCCAGATCGAGGCCATCGCCGCGGTCGAGGGCGTCGACGGCATCTTCATCGGCCCGGCCGATCTGGCGGCGAGCCTCGGCCATCCCGGCAATCCCGCCCATCCTGAGGTGAAGGAGGCGATCCTTGACGGCATCCGCCGGATCCGCGCCGCGGGCAAGCCGCCGGGGATCCTGACCATGGATTCCGTCCTTTACGATGCCGCGCTCGAAGCCGGGGCTATCTTCGTCTCGAAGGCCATCGACCTGCTGGTCCTGCGCAACGGGTTGAAGCCGTGAGCGGGCCGGGCGAGGGCCATATCAACCCCGACCGCGCGCGCTTTGGCCTCTTCAAGGACCTGCCGCGCGATCAGCCGGTGCATATGCTGAACCTCGTCCGCCTGCGCGATCAGGCCCGATACGAGGACGGCCGCACGGCCACCGGGGCCGAGGCCTATGCCGCCTATGGCCGCGAAAGCGGGCCGATCTTCCGGCGGCTGGGCGGCTCGATCCTGTGGAGCGGGCGGCCGGAACTCATGCTGATCGGCCCCGAGGCCGAGCGCTGGGACATCGCCTTCGTTGCCGCCTATCCCAGCGGGCAGGCCTTCATCGACATGATCCGTGACGCCGAGTATCAGCGCGCTGCGCAGCACCGGACGGCGGCAGTCGCCGATTCCCGGCTGATCCGCATGGCGCCGGGCACGCCCGGGGCCGGTTTCGCCTGAGCAAAAGCCCCGCCTGGCGAGGGGCGGGGCTTTCGTGAAGGGCAGGGCGCGTCGGCTCAGCTGTTCGAGGCCGCCAGCGTCACCGCGGGCTTCTTGGCCTTGCGGTTGCCGCGCTTGCTGTTGTCGTCCATGAAGCTGAAGACCAGCGGGCGGATGTTGTTGCGCCAGCTCGACCCGGCGAAGATGCCGTAATGGCCCGCGCCCGGTTCCAGATGCTGCGCCTTCATCTCATCGGGCAGGCCGGTCAGCAGATCCAGTGCGGCAAGGCATTGGCCGGGCGCGGAAATGTCGTCATTCGCCCCCTCGACGATCATCGTCGCCACATCGGTGACCTTGCTGATATCGACCGGCTTGCCGTTCACCTCGAAGACGTTGCGGGCGATCTCGCGCTCCTTGAAGATGCGCTCGACGGTCGAGAGGTAGAATTCCGCCGTCATGTCCATGACCGCGAGGTATTCGTCGTAGAAACGGTTGTGCTGGTCGCGCTCGCTGTCCTCACCCTGGGCGGCGGCGACGATCTTGTCGCTGAAAGCCTGGGCGTGACGGTCGAGGTTCATCGAGATGAAGCCGGCAAGTTGCAGCAGGCCCGGATAAACCTGACGCCCGACGCCCGCGTATTTGAAGCCGACGCGCTGGATGGCCAGATGTTCAAGCTGCCCCATGGTCACCCGGCGGCCGAAGTCCGTGACCTCGGTCGCGGCGGCGTCGGGGTCGATCGGCCCGCCGATCAGGGTCAGGGTCAGCGGCTGCGCCTCGGGTGCTTCCTCGGCCAGAAGGGCGGTGGCGGCCAGCGCCAGGGGGGCGGGCTGGCAGACGGCCACGACATGGGTGTCGGGGCCGAGGTGCTTCATGAAATCGACGAGGTACTGGGTGTAATCCTCGATATCGAACTTGCCTTCGGAGACCGGAATGTCACGGGCATTGTGCCAGTCGGTGATCCAGACCTCGGCATCGGGCAGGAGCGAGGCCACGGTCGAGCGCAGGAGCGTGGCGTAATGCCCCGACATCGGCGCGCAGAGCAGGATGCGGCGGGCCTTTTCCGGGCGCGAGGCGACGCGGAAGCGCACCAGATCGCCGAAGGGGCGGGCCAGTTCGATCTGCGGGTCGACCAGATGGTCGCGCCCGTCCTCGCCCACCACGGTGCGGATGCCCCAGGCGGGCTTGATCACCATGCGCGCGAAGCTGCGTTCGGTGACCCGGCCCCAGGCCGACATCATCTTGAACATCGGATGCGGGACCATGCCCCAGACCGGGTACGAGGCCATCGCCCGGGCCGACGCGCCCAACCATTCGTTGGTGTTGCGCATCGTTTCCATCAAGTCGTAGGTGGCCATCTGCTTCATGGGGGTCTCCGAGAGGACACGGCTATGGTACAAGGATCCGGCCTTTCCACGTGGGGGGCGCGGGTCTATGCTGCACCGCAGGAGTTTAGGGGGGACATATTTAAATGGCAACTTCCGAGTATGAAGAATCCGCCAATCTCGAGGTCCTTAACGCCAATCTGGCGAGGATCGAGACGCTCACTCAACGTCTGATTGCTGCATTTGCGAAAAAGCAGCCGCAGCGCAGCGAACTGCAGGCCCCCGATCCCTCGCTCTATCTGCGCGCCGCCTCCGCCTATTGGCAGGAGATGGTGCACAACCCCTCGAAGGTGCTGGAACAGCAGGTCGGCTATTGGGGCAAGACGCTGAAGCATTTCGTCGAGGCGCAGGAAGCCCTGCGCGAGCATCCCCTGGTCGCGCCCGAGGACAACACCCCGGACGACAAGCGTTTTTCCAATCCGCTGTGGCGCACGCATCCCTATTTCAACTATATCAAACAGCAATATCTGCTGTCGTCCGAGGCCATCGAGAAGGCGATCGAGAACCTCGATACGCTCGACCCGAGGGAACGCAGCCGCCTCGAATTCTTCGGCCGGCAGATCATCGACATGATGGCGCCGACCAACTTCCTGGGCACCAACCCCGACGCGCTGATGCGCGCGGTCGAGACCGAGGGCGAGAGCCTGGTCAAGGGGCTGGAGAACCTGGTGCGCGACATCGAGGCCAACAACGGCGAGCTGCTGGTCACGCTGTCGGACCGCGAGGCCTTCAAGGTCGGCGGCAATATCGGCACTTCCGAGGGCTCGGTCGTGTTCCGCAACCGCATGTTCGAGTTGATCCAGTACAAGCCCTCGACCGAACAGGTGCACGAGACGCCGCTGCTGATCTTCCCGCCCTGGATCAACAAGTTCTACATCCTTGACCTGAAACCCCAGAACAGCCTGATCAAGTGGATCGTCGATCAGGGCTACACGCTCTATGTCGTCTCCTGGGTGAACCCCGATGCCAGCTACGCCGATGTCGGCATGGATACCTATGTCGAGGAAGGGTATCTGGAGGCCATCGCCAAGGTGAAGGAACTCTGCGCCGTCAAGCAGGTCAATGTCATCGGCTATTGCATCGCCGGGACCACGCTGAGCCTGACGCTGGCGCTGCTGGATAAGCGCAAGGACAAGTCGGTCAAATCGGCGACCTTCTTCACCACGCTGACCGATTTTTCGGATCAGGGCGAGGTGGGCGTGTTCCTGGAGGACGATTTCGTCGACGGGATCGAGGCCGAGGCCGATGCGAAGGGCTATCTGCATTCCTATTACATGACCAAGACCTTCAGCTATCTGCGCTCGAACGACCTGATCTATGGCCCGGCGATCCGCAGCTACATGCTGGGCGAGGCGCCGCCCGCCTTTGACCTGCTGTTCTGGAACGGTGACGGCACCAACCTGCCGGGGCGGATGGTTGTGGAGTACCTCCGCGGGCTCTGCCAGCGGGACGAGCTCTGCTCGACCGGGTTCAAGATGCTGGGCGAGACGCTGCATATCTCGGGCGTGAAGGTGCCGGTCTGCGCCATCGCCTGCGAGACGGACCATATCGCCGCCTGGCGGTCGAGCTTCCGCGGCGTGTCGAAGATGGGGTCCACCAACAAGACCTTCATCCTGTCGGAAAGCGGCCATATCGCCGGGATCGTCAATCCGCCCTCGAAGAAGAAATACGGCCATTACACCTCGGACCATCCGCTCGACGGCGACGCCGAGGGCTGGAAGGCCGAGGCCGAGTACCATCCGGGCTCGTGGTGGCCGCGCTGGGAGGAATGGCTCAGGGCCCGGTCGGGCAAGCTGATTTCCGCTCGCCCTGTGGGTGATTCGGTGCTGGCGCCCGCACCCGGAACCTATGTTCTGGCCAATCCGAGCGGTTGATCAACGGGTTACGGAAAATGCTGCACCGCAGAAAAACTATCTTGATTTTCTGCGGTGCAGCATCCATATTCTCCTCATGACGCAGGGTCCTGGATGGCGGGATCCAAGCAAGGAGAGAGAAAATGGCGAAGAACGATTTCACCAAAGTCATGCAAGACATGATGGGCGCCTTCCCGGTCGACACCAAGGCGATGCAGGACGTGTTCAAGACCCAGGCTGCCCTGGGCGAGAAAATGAGCAAGGTCGTGCTCGAAGCCGCCGAGAAATCGGCCGAGGTTTCGTCGAAATGGACCAAGTCGACCCTGGCCAAGATCGGCGAAGTCTCGACCGTCAAGGAAGAGCCCGCTGAATACGCCAAGGCCTACACCGATTTCGCTTCGGCCTCGGCCGAGATGGCTGCCGAGCACATGGCCGCTTTCGCCGAGATCGCCAAGCGCGTGCAGATGGACACCGTCGAGCTGATGCTCGCCGCTGGCAAGGACATGTCGGCCGAGGCGACCGCTGCGGTGCAGAAGGCGACCGCCGACATGACCGCCGCCGCCAAGAAAGCGACCGACGAAGTGACCTCGGCCGCCAAGAAGGCGAGCGCCGCGGCGAAGTGATCGCGCGGCGGGGCCATCGGGCCCTGCCTCGCTGAAGGCGGACGCCGGGGTTCCTCCCACTCAGGCGTCAGGGGCGGGCGAAAGCCCGCCCCTTTGCCATGTCCGGGCAGGGCAGGGGCCGTCCTTTGCCCGGAAATTGGGCGCTTCGCGAAAGCCCCGCAAAGAATCCTGTTTCCCGCAGCGAAATCGCGGTCTAGTCTCGCTGCAATGCAAAAATGAAACGGGGAGCAACCGACGTGGCCGAGTCCGACAAGCCGCTTTTGATCAAGCGCTACGCCTCTCGACGGCTCTATAATACGGAAAGCAGCGATTACGTGACGCTCGAGGATATCGCCGGATTCATCCGCGCGGGCCGCGAGGTGCAGATCGTTGATCTGAAGACCGGCGACGACCTGACGCGGCAGTACCTGCTGCAGATCGTCGCCGAACACGAAAGCCGGGGCGAGAATGTGCTGCCGCTCGACGTGCTGACCGATCTGGTGCGCAGCTATACCGCCCAGGCGCAGAGCGTGGTGCCGCAATTTCTGGCCATGTCCTTCGAAATGCTGAAGGAAGGGCCGAAGCTGGCCGAACAGATGAGCGCCATGAACCCGATGATGGCGCAGATGGCGAAGATGCCCGGCTTTGCCGAGATGCAGCGCCAGCAGGCGGCCTTCATGGAAAGCATGATGGCGGGCTGGAAGAACATGCCCGGCCTGCAGACCGGCGATGCGGCGGCCGAGGAAAGCGGCGACGAGACCGAGGATCTGACCGCGATCCGCCGTCAGCTGGCCGCGCTCGAGGCCAAGCTCAGCAAGATGGGCCGCTGAGGCACCGGTCCTGTGGGGGGGCGGCCAGGATGACGACACGCATTTCCCTGTCGTCGATCCCGCCCCGTTTCGCCTTTCTCGGGCAGACCCTGCGCTCGCTGGTCCGGCAGGACCTGCGCGCTCCGGTCGAGGTGTGGATCCCCGAAACCTATCGCCGCTTTCCCGATTGGGATGGTGCCCTGCCCGAGGTTCCGCCCGGCGTGACGATCCGGCGTTGCCCGCTGGATTGGGGCCCGGCGACCAAGGTGGTTCCGGCGCTGCTGGAATGCCTCGAGGCCGGGGACCTCGAAACCGACATCCTGTTTTGCGATGACGACAGCCTTTACGCGCCGGATTTCCACCGCCGTTTCAAGGAGCTGCGTGCCGCCCGCCCGACCGAGGCGCTGGCGGCGCTTGGCCGTCACCTGCCTGGCTCCCACCAGACCGCGCGGCGGGCCGAGCGGATGCCGCGCATGCGCCGTCTGCCGCGCAGCGTGACGAGGCCGATTCTGGAAAGCCCGCAGCGCTGGGTCGAACCCGTGCCATTGGTCGAGGAAAGCGGCTATGCCGATCTGCTGGGCGGCTGGTGCGGGGTCATGGTCCGCGCCGGGTTCTTCCCGGCGGAACTGCGCGATGGCCCAGGCGAGTGGTGGCCGGTGGATGACGTCTGGCTCTCGGCCATGCTGGAACTGGCGGGCACGCCGATCTGGGTCGAGGCTTCGATCCTGCCGCCGACCCGCCGCCGCGCCGGGGGCAGCGCCGCGCTGGCGCTGAGCGAATTCGAGGGGCGCGACCGCAAGGCGCTGGATCTGGGTTGCATCGAGGATCACCAGAGGCGTTTCGGCCTCTGGTCACCGGGCAGGATGTGAGCCTCAGCGCCGCCGCCGCCGCCCGCCTTCACCGCCGCCCCCGGTGTTGTGCACGACCTGCGGCAGCGTCACGATCTGCGACAGATGCGGGAAGGTGTCGACCGCATGGGGCAGGGCCGAGGCATTGACGAAATGCTCCTGGAAGCGCGGCTCGATGGCCGTTTCCACCTTGTGAATGCGCTTCACCTGCGCCTCGATCGCCGCCCGGGCAGCGATGTTGCACAGCGCAATCCGCGCCCCGGTCCCGGCCGCATTCCCGGCGCTGGTCACGTTCTCCAGCGGGCAATCGGGGATCATCCCCAGCACCATCGCATGTTTGGCGCTGATATGCGCGCCGAAGGCCCCGGCCAGCGTCACATGGTCCACATGGTCCACGCCCATTTCGTCCATGAGCAACCGCGCGCCCGCATAAAGCGCTGATTTCGCCAGCTGAATCGCCCGGATATCGCCCTGCGTGACGGTGATGCGCGGCCCGTTCTGGGCGCTGCCATCGTGGATCAGATAGGCATGGGTCCGCCCCTCGGCCTCACACCGCTGGGTGCCGGTCTGTTCGGGCGAGCCGATCAGCCCCGCCGCATCGACGATGCCCGCCATCCGCATCTCGGCCACCGCCTCGATGATGCCCGAGCCGCAGATGCCGGTCACGCCGGTCTGCGCCGTCGCCTCGGCAAAGCCCGGCTCGTCCGACCACAGGTCCGAGCCGATCACCCGGAAGCGCGGCTCTTTCGTCACCGGATCGATCTCGATGCGCTCGATGGCCCCGGGCGCCGCCCGCTGGCCGCTGGAAATCTGCGCCCCCTCGAAGGCGGGGCCGGTGGGGGAGGAACAGGCCAGCACCCGCGTCTTGTTGCCCAGCAGGATCTCGGCATTGGTGCCCACGTCGACGATCAGCACCAGATCGTCCTTCTCCTGCGGCGCCTCGGACAGGGCCACGGCGGCCGCATCGGCCCCCACATGCCCGGCGATGCAGGGCAGGGTATAAAGCCGCGCCTCGGCGTTCAGGGCCTTCAGCCCCAGATCGCGGGCGGGAAGCGACAGCGACGAGGAGGTCGCCAGCGCGAAGGGCGCCTGGCCCAGCTCCACCGGGTCGATGCCGAGGAACAGGTGATGCATGACCGGGTTGCAGACGACCACGGTCTCCATGATCGCCGAGGGCTCGATCCCCGCCTCGGCCGCCACCGATTTCGCCAGCGAATCCAGCGCCTCGCGCACGGCGCTGGTCATCTCCACGTCGCCGCCGGGGTTCATCATGGCGTAGGAAACGCGGCTCATCAGATCCTCGCCGAAGCGGATCTGCGGGTTCATGATCCCGCCCGAGGCCAGCACCTCGCCGGTCCTGAGATCGCACAGATGCGCGGCGATGGTGGTGGAGCCGAGGTCGATGGCCAGCCCCGCCAGCGCCCCCTCATAGAGGCCGGGGAACACGTCCAGCAGCCGCGGCGCCCCGCCGTGGTGGTCGCGATAGACCGCCGCCGTCACCCCCCAATTGCCCTTGCGCAGCACGGTTTGCAGCTTGCGCAGCACGGCCGGTCCGGCCTCGATCCCGGCGATCTGCCATTGCTCGGCCAGCGCCTGCGCCAGCCGCTCCAGATCGCCCGAAGGCTCGTGCATGTCGGGCTCGGCCACCTCGACGTAGAAGAGCCGCGTCGCCGGGTCCATGGCGACCGCCCGGGCGCTGGCGGCCTTCCTGACCACCTGCCGGTGCAGCTGGCTTTCCGGCGGCACGTCGATCACCACATCGCCCATGATCTTCGCCTGACAGCCCAGCCGCCGCCCGTCGATCATGCCGCGCTTATCCTTGTAGCGCTGCTCGACCGCGTTCCAGTCGCTGAGCGCGTCGGGGGCCACGGTCACGCCATGCTTGGGGAAGGCGCCCACGCCGGGCGACACCTGACATTTCGAGCAGATGCCCCGCCCACCACAGACGGAATCGAGGTCCACCCCCAATTGCCGCGCCGCCGTCAGCACCGGGGTGCCCGTCACGAACCGCCCCCGCTTGCCCGAGGGGGTAAAGATCACCAGCGCGTCGCCTGCCATGGTAGCCGTCCTGTCTCAAGTTCCCGGCACCATAGCCCCTGGGGCGGCAGGGGGAAGAGGGCAGGGCGACCGACGCCGGACGGAAAGCGACCGCTCAAGGGGCGGGCGTCACCGCCTCGGCCAGCAGCCGCGCCTCGGCGATCAGCGCGATCAGCACCTCGATATGGCGGGTCGCGCGCCAGGGATTGCCGATCTCCTGCGGCGGGCGGGTGCGCATCGCCTCGTGCTGGCATTCCAGCTCCATCAGCAGGCGCAGGCTGGCCACGCCCGGGGCGGGCGTTGCGGGCAGGCGCAGGATGCGCCTGAGGTCGGTCTCGCGCTGGTAATCGAGCGTGCCGTAGCGGGCAGTGCGCAGCATCAGCCGGGGGCGCCGCAGGGTCGTCAGTTCGGCCAGGGCGTTCAACAGCGAATCGGCGTGGGTACTGCTCATCGGGACGGTCCTTTCACGATAACAACACAAGGCTGCCATCATGATGACACAATCTATCCGGGTGTTGCGCGCCGCCCTTTTTCCACCGTTCGCAAGCTTCAAGCGTCCTTACGCTTTGATAACCATTGTGGTCCCGGTGATCCGGTTAAGAATCCGGTAACAGATGCACGCACAGGTTGAGCATATTTACCATTTGGCAACCTATCTATTCTGGGATTTCGGGTCTGCCACACCGGAACCCGGCGCGTGCCGTGGGTGTGGCAAGACCAAAGGGGGTTCGATGACCGCCAATCTCTCGCCGCTCGACCAGCTGCCCGACTGGGTGCCGTCTGCCGTCCGGCTCTATCTGACCCATACCGAAGGCGGCCTCTCGCTGCGCGAGATCGCCCGGGCCGAAGGGGTGCATGCCTCGACCGTGCTGCGGCAGGTCCGGCGGTTCGAGAACCGGCGCGACGACCCGCTGGTCGACGGGGCGCTGGGGCGGCTCAAGGCGGCCGAGGACGGGCCGGGGGCGGGGCCCACGACCGGCGACAGCGCGCTGGATGCCGAGGCCCGGCGCGTGCTGCCCCGGCTGGCCGAGGAGGGGGCGCTGATGGCGGTGGCGCCCGACATGGACCGGGCGGTGATCCTGCGCGAGGGGGCCGGGGGCACGGAGCGGCTGGCGGTGCTGGACCGGCTGGTGGCCGAGGCCTTCGCCCTGCAGGACTGGATCATCTGCGTGCAGTCGGGCCGGGTGCTGCGCTACGAGATCACCCAGGCCGGGCGCCAGGCGCTGAGGCGCCTGACCGGAGAGGAAGGCGCCGCGCCCGCGCCCCGCAGCTTCGACGAGGAGGACACGCGGCGCACCCGGCCGGTGACGGTGGAAAGCCCGATCACCGCCCTGGCCCGGCGCCGCGACCGCCAGGGCAAGCCGTTCCTGACGCCCGATCTGGTGGAAGCGGCCGAGCGGCTGCGCGAGGATTTCGAGGCAGCGCAGACCGGCGCCCCGATGACGCAGGATTGGGACAGGTTTCTGACCGGTCCGATCCGGGGCACGGGGGCGGGAAAGGGGGCGTTACCGGGAAAGGGGGCGCTGGGCGCGCGCGACCGGGTGATCGCCGCGCTCGACGATCTGGGACCCGGGCTGGCGGATATGGCGCTGCGCTGCTGCTGCCACATGGAGGGGCTGGAAACCGCCGAACGGCGTCTGGGCTGGTCGGCGCGCTCGGGCAAGATCGTGTTGCGCATCGCCCTGTTGCGGCTGAGGCGGCATTACGATTCCCAGGGTGAGACCGGAAAGATGATGGGGTGAGCGGCGGCCCCGGCACCTGCGCCGGGGCGGAAACGATCCCGTGGATCGTTTCCAGCCGCGAACGCCCGAGGCGCAAGCCGAGGGCTGGGCTGTGTGAGCGCCTCAAACGCCAGATATTAAGCCAAGACGACCGATTGTTGGTTTTCTGGCATTCTATCCCTGGTCTCGCCGCAAGGCACGGCCGGAAATGTTAGAAAAGTACAACCCGTCAGCCCATCGGCACCAGCTTGGCCAGCGCCGCGACCTTGCCCGCTGCGGCGCCGGATTCAATCGACTCGCGGGCCATGGCGGCGCCGGTCTTCAGGTCCGACACCCGGTCGGCGACCATCAGCGCCGCCGCGGAATTCAGCAGCACCGCGTCGCGATAGGCCGCCCGGCCGCCGCCCGACAGCACCGCTTTCAGCTCTGCCGCATTCTCGGCCGGATCGCCGCCCAGCAGGTCCTCGAAGGGATGGACCGGCAGGCCCGCATCCTCGGGATGCACCGTGAATTCCCGCAGCGCGCCGCCCTCCAGCGCCACGACCAGCGAGGGCGCGGCGATCGACAGCTCGTCGGTCCCGTCGCCGCCATGCACCAGCCAGGCCTTTTCCGCCCCCAGGGTCCGCAGCACCTCGGCCATCGGCCGCACCAGATCGGGCGAGAAAGTGCCGGTCAGCTGCCGCGTCACCCCGGCCGGATTGGTCAAGGGACCGAGGATGTTGAAGATGGTCCGCGTGCCCAGCTCGGCCCGCACCGGGCCGACATGGCGCATCGCCGGATGGTGCATCGGCGCCATCATGAAGCCGAGGCCCACCTCGGCCAGCGCGCGCTCCACCTCGGCCGCGCCGACCATGACATTGATCCCCAGCGCCCCCAGCGCATCCGCCGCGCCCGATTTGGACGACAGATTGCGGTTGCCGTGCTTGGCGACCGGCACGCCCGCGCCCGCCACGACGAAGGCCGTCGCGGTCGAGATGTTCAGCGTGCCCTTGCCGTCGCCGCCGGTGCCGACGATGTCCATCGCCCCCGCCGGGGCCGCCACCTTGACGCAGCGCGCCCGCATCACCGCGGCGGCGGCGGCGTATTCGTCGACCGTCTCGCCGCGCGTCCTGAGCGTCATCAGGAAGCCGCCCATCTGCGCGGGCGTCGCATCGCCGGCGAAGAGGATCGAGAAGGCCTCCTCGGCCTCGGCCCGGGTCAGCGGGCGTTCGACGGCCTGGGCGATCAGGGACTTGAAGCTGCTCATGCCGCCACCTGCGCGCGGTCGAGGAAATTCTTCAGCATGGCGTGGCCGTGTTCCGAGGCGATGCTTTCGGGGTGGAACTGCACGCCCTCGATCGGCAGGTCGCGATGCCTGAGCCCCATGATCATCCCCCCCTCCAGCCAGGCGGTGACCTCCAGGCAATCGGGCAGCGTCTCGCGCTCGACGATCAGCGAGTGATAGCGCGTGGCCTTCAGGGGCGAGGGCAGACCGGCGAAGACCCCGGTGCCCGCATGCTGGATCTCGCCCATCTTGCCGTGCACGATCTCGCCCGCCCGCACCACGCGCCCGCCGAAGGCCTGGCCGATGGTCTGATGGCCCAGACACACGCCCAGCAGCGGCGTCTTCGTCTCGGCCGCGGCGGCGACCAGCGGCAGGCAGATCCCGGCCGCATCCGGGTCGCAGGGCCCCGGGCTGAGCACGATGGCCGAGGGGTTCATCGCCATGGCCTGCTGCACGTCGAGGGCATCGTTGCGCCGGACCACGACCTCGGCGCCGAGCTCGCCGAAATAATGCACGAGGTTGTAGGTGAAGCTGTCGTAATTATCGATCAGGAGCAGCATGGCAGGGCATCCGATTGGGTCGGCCGCGGGGCCGGGGCAGGGGCCCTCTTCATGCACGCGCGTCTCGGCCGGGGTCAAGCCCGGCGGGCCTTGCTCGGGGGTGCAACCGTCTGGCGGACGCGGTATAACCGTAAAAAACGCGCAACGACGAGGGGCAGATGGGCGGGTTCGTCAAGGGGATCGGGGTGGGGCTGGCCAGTTTCGCGCTGGGGTTCGTGGTGCTGTCGGTGGCGGTGCCGGTCGATCCCGGCCCCGCGCCGAGCACCGGGGAGGAGCCGGTCGAACTGATCGGCGCCGCGCCCGAGGCCGCTGACCCCGCGCCCGCGATCCCCCAGGCCGCGCCCCCGCAGGACGAGGCCGTGCCCGCGCCGCCGTCGACCCCGGCGATGCCCGCAGCGACCGGCAGCGAGGCGCCGGAGCGGATGCAGGCCCTGACGGCGATGCCGACCGAGGCCAGCCCGCCCCCCGCGTTGCCCATCGACACGCCGACCGAGGCGCAGGCGACGCTTTCGGCCGTGACTCCGGTCACGACGCCACCCGCGCCGGATGCCCCGGCGATGCCCGGATCGGACGGCGCCCCCACCGCCACACTCGCGGCGCCCACCGGGATGGCGGTCGCCCCCAGCGCCTCGCCCACGCCGCCGGCCGACACGCCGAGCGATCCGAATGCCGCGTTGGCTGCGCTGGCGCCGGTCGCCACGCCGCCCGCGCCCGAGGCCCCGGCGATGCCCGGATCGGACGGCGCCGCCGCCGCCACACTCGCGGCGCCTGCCGGGATGGCGGTCTCCTCCAGCGACTCGCCCACGCCGCCCGCCGATACGCCGAGCGATCCGAATGCCACGCTGGCCGCGCTGGCGCCGGTCGCCATGCCGCCCGCGCCCGAGGCCCCGGTGTTGCCCGGCGCTGATGGCACCGCCGCCCCGGCGATGACCGCGCCGCAATTGCCCGCCGCCGAGGCCGGGCTGCCCGCCGCGCCGCCCGCCGACAGCCCGAGCGACAGCGCCGCGCTGGCCCGGATCGTCCCGGTCGCGCCGGTCACCGCCACCGCCCTGCCCGCGGGCGAGCCGCTTCTGACCGGACCCGACGCCGTTGCAGCGCCCGAGGCCGAGGCCCCCGCCGACGAAACCCCCGCCGCGCCCGAGGCCGAGGCTACGCCCACCCGGCGACTGCCCCCCGTTGCGCAGGACGAAACCCTGGCCCTTGTGCCGCCGGTCCCCGAACCCTCGGCCCCGCAGGAGCCCGCCGCCCCGGGCCTGCCCGCGCCGGTCATCGCCCCTGCTGTGCCACGGGGGGAGCCGCTGCTGCCCGGCGTAGCACCTGAGCGGCCCCAGGTCTCGACCCTGCCCGGACAGGTGGCGGGGGTGATCGTCGGCCGCGGGACGCTGGGCGACGATTCCGCGGTGCGCCGCGGCGGGGTACAGATGGCGGGCCGCCTGCCGACCATCGGCGAGAGCGCTGCCGAGGCTCCGGCCGCTGCCTCACCCGCCGCGCCCGATGCCCGCCCCGCCGTCGAACGTTTCGCCGCCCAGCCCGCGCTCGGTGCCGATCAGGTGCCGCTGGGCGTGGTGCTGATCGACGAACCGGCGGCCGAGACGGCGATCCTGGCCCTGCCGGTGCCGGTCACCGTGGCGCTCGACCCCTACGACCCCGAGGCGCCGCGCCGCGCCGCCGCCTACCGCGCTGTCGGGCATGAGATCGCGCTGCAGGCGATGCGGGTGCCGCAGCTGGCGACGCCCTCGGATCTGGAGACGCTGATCGAAGGCTGGCACCGCGCCTTCCCCGAGGCGATGGCGGTGATCGACGTGCCGGTGAACGGGCTCGGCGCCAATCCGGCGCTGGCCCGCAACGTCGCCGCCATGCTGGCGAGCGAGGGCTATGGCGCGATCGCGCTCCGGGACGGGCTCGATGCCTTCCTGCAGGCCTCGCGCGGGGCGGGGCTGAGGGCGGCGTCGGTCTACCGGGTGATCGAGAGCGACGACCAGAGCGAATTCACCATCCGCCGCCTGATCGACCGCGCCGCTTTCGAGGCCCTGCGCCAGCCCGCGGTGGTGATCGCCGCTGCCGCTTCGGACCGCGACACGATGCGGGAACTGACCGATTTCGCCGAAGGGGCGGGGCGCGCCGGGGTGGGCCTGGCGCCGGTCTCGGCCGTGCTGAACAGGAACTGAGATGCACGACACCGGCCTCTCCTTCATCTTCTTCGAGGTCTCGGCGCTGGTCATGCTGGCCGCGGCGCTGGGCCTTGCCGGGCTGCTGCTGCGCCAGCCGCTGGTCGTCTCGTTCATCGCCGCCGGGATCCTGGCGGGGCCCGGCGCGCTGGGCCTCGTGCAATCGACCGAGATGATCGCCGTGCTGGGCCAGATCGCCGTCGCGGTGCTGCTGTTCCTGGTGGGGCTCAAGCTTGATGTGAAACTGGTCAGGAACCTCGGCGCGGTGGCGGTGGCGACCGGGCTGGGGCAGGTGGGGTTCACCGCCGTCGTCGGCTTCCTTCTGTGCCTGGTGATGGGGATCGACCCGCTGTCCTCGGTCTATATCGCCGTGGCGCTGACCTTTTCCTCGACCATCATCATCGTCAAACTCCTGTCCGACAAACACGAGATCGACTCCCTGCACGGCCAGATCGCGCTGGGCTTCCTGATCGTGCAGGACATTTTCGTGATCCTCGCCATGGTCGTCGTCTCGGCCCTGGGCTTCGGCGGCGGCGAGGGCGAGACGGGCCTGCAGGAGATCCTGCTGCTGGCCGGGGGCGCGCTGGCGCTGATGGCCTTCGTCTGGGTCTTCGTGCGCTGGATCGCCAATCCGCTGATGGGGCTGATCGCCCGCTCGCAGGAGCTGTTGGTGATCTTCGCCGTCGGCTGGGCGGCGGGGCTGGCGGCGCTGGCGGATGTCATCGGGCTGGGGCAGGAGCTGGGCGGGCTGATGGCCGGGGTCTCGCTCGCCTCGACGCCCATACGCGATGCGATCGGCGCGCGGCTGGCACCGCTCAGGGATTTCCTGCTACTCTTCTTCTTCATCGGCCTCGGTGCCGGGCTGGACCTGTCGACGCTGGGCGCGCAGGTGGCGCCTGCCGCCGTGCTCTCGGTCTTCGTGCTGGTCGGCAACCCTCTGATCGTCCTGGCGATCCTGGGCTTCATGGGCTACCGCAAGCGCACCGGCTTCCTGGCCGGGCTGACCGTGGCGCAGATCTCGGAATTCTCGTTGATTTTCATGGCGATGGGCATCGCGCTGGGCCATGTGGACGAGGGCGCCATGGGCCTGGTCACGCTGGTCGGCCTGGTGACCATCGCGCTGTCGGTCTACATGATCACCTGGTCGCACAAGCTCTATGTGCTCTGCGAACCCTTCCTCGGCGTCTTCGAACGCAGCGCCCCCTACCGCGAGAACGGCGACAGCGCTCCGGCCGAGGGTGAGGGGCCGGATGTGGTGATCCTGGGCCTCGGCCGTTTCGGCTGCCGGATCGGGCAGGGGCTGAAGGAGCGCGGGCTCGAGGTGCTGGGCGTCGATTTCGACCCCGAGGCGCTGAAGACCTGGCGCGCGCAGGGCATGACGGCGCAATTCGGCGATGCGACGGACCCGGAATTCGTGGCCCATCTGCCGCTGGCGAGGGTCCGCGCCGTCATCTCAGCCATGCCGCGCGGGCGGGGGAATGTGCTGAGTGAGGCCGACACCCAGCCCGCCCTGCTGCATGCGCTGAAGGCCGCGGGCTACCGGGGCGAGGTCGCGGTCACCGTGACCCGGGGCGCCGAGGCCGATGCCTACCGCGACCTTGGCGCGACGCTGGTGCTGTCGCCCTTCGAGGATGCGGCGGAGCGGGCGGTGGAGAAGATCGCCGAGGCCTGTGCCTAGTGCTGGTGGCAAGACCCGGGGGTTTTCCACCCCCGGCCCCCCGGAGGATATTTTGAGCGCAAAGAAGGCGGCGTTCAGAAAGGGTTAACGCCTGACCTGCTTACATCGAGAAGCTGATGCCGCAGCCGCAGCTGGAGGCGGCGTTGGGATTTTCGATGACGAAGCGGGCGCCGATCAGTTCCTCGGTGAAGTCGATCACCGCATTGGACAGGAAGGGCAGCGACACCGGGTCAATCACCACCTGCTGGCCCTTGCTGGCAAGGACCAGATCCTCGTCCTCGGGCGCATCGAGGGTGATTTCATACTGGAAGCCCGAACAGCCCCCGCCCGAGACGGCGACGCGCAGGACCTGCGGGGTCCCGGCATTCTCGGCGATCTCGGCGAGGCGGTCGAAGGCGCGGTCAGTGACACGGGGCGGCAGATTCATGGCGAAACGGCGTTTTCCTGCAAGGTTATGGCAGATATAAGAAGGCCAAGGGCGCACGACAAGCGCCATGGCAGAACGGACAGCATGACCCAACCGGCCCCCTTCGCCGCCGACCCCCTGCAATCGCGCGGGCGGCTTCATCCTGAGCGCATCTCGACCTTCCGCTCGCCCTTTCAGCGCGACCGGGATCGGATCATCCATTCCTCGGCCTTCCGGCGGCTGAAGCACAAGACCCAGGTCTTCATCGAGCATGAGGGCGATTATTACCGCACCCGGCTCACGCATTCCATTGAAGTGGCGCAGGTGGCGCGCACGCTCTCGGCCGCGCTGGGGCTGAACACCGATCTGGCCGAGGCCATCGCGCTGGCGCATGATCTGGGCCACACCCCCTTCGGCCATACCGGCGAGGATGCGCTGGCCGCGCTGATGGAGCCCTATGGCGGCTTCGATCACAACGCGCAGGCGCTGCGCATCGTCACCATGCTGGAAAAGCACTACGCCGATTTCGACGGGCTCAACCTGACCTGGGAGACGCTGGAAGGCATCGCCAAGCACAACGGCCCGCTGACCCACCCGGACGGCACGCCCCTGAAAGGCTCGCTGCCCGCCGCGCTGGTCGAATACAACGCCCAGCAGGACCTGTGGCTGCACACCTATGCCAGCGCCGAGGCGCAGGTCGCGGCCATCGCCGATGACGTGGCCTATAACCACCATGACCTGCACGACGGGCTGCGCTCGGGCCTCTTCACCGAAGAGGATCTGATGGAGCTGCCGATCACCGGCCCGGCCTTTGCCGAGGTCGACGCGCTCTATCCCGGCCTCGACAAGATGCGGCGGCGGCACGAGGCGCTGCGCCGCGTCTTCGGCGTCATGGTCGAGGATGTGATCGCCGTCGCCCGCACCCGGCTGCAATCGGCCGAGCCCGAGAATGCCGATGCGGTTCGCTTCCTCGGCACGCGGATCATCCGCTTTTCCGACCGGCTGTTCCGCGAGCTGAAGGTGATCCGCCAGTTCCTGTTCACCCGCATGTACCGGGCGGAGCGGGTGGTCGCCATGCGGGCCGAGGTCACGGAAGTGGTGCGCGACCTTTTCGCGCTCTTCATGAATGACCCGTCGCTGCTGCCCGAGGAATGGCGGGGCGACGTGCGCCACACCGGGGACGAGGCGGCGCAGGCCCGCGTGGTCGCCGATTACGTCGCCGGCATGACCGACCGCTTCGCCTTGCAGGAACACGCGCGGCTTCTGGGCACCGATCCCGCGCGCTTCACCCGCTACATCGTCTCGGGCTGAAAAACCGCCGGTTCTGCGGCGCGGCATCGTCCCTTGTCGATACTACGAACCCATATTATATGGGTCCGTAGAAAGGCGGCCCGATGTCCCAAGACGCGAAATCCCTGCTGGTTCTTTTCAACGATGCCGCGCGCATGATGCGGTCGGAATTCGCCCGCGCGGCGCGCGATCACAAGCTGACGCTGCTGCAATGGCGCACGCTGGGCCTGCTGGCGCGGGGCGAGCCGTTGACGCAATCGGCCATCGCCCAGCGGATCGAGGCCAGCCCGATGACCATGTCGGACATCGTCAACCGGCTGGAATCCTTGGGCTATGTCCTCAGGGAGGCCGATCCCGCCGACAGCCGCGCCAAGCTGGTGCGTCTGGCGCCCGGCGCCCATCCCATTGTCGAGGAAATGCGCGCCATCGCCCAGGACCTGTCGGGCCGGATCTTCGCCGGTTTCTCGGACACCGACCGCGCCACGCTGGAGGCCCTGCTGGGCCGCGTGGTCATCAATCTCGAATCGCTCGCCGCCACCCATGACTGAGACCGCCATGAGCCCCAAGGACACCGCCACCGCCTTCGACCCGACGACTGCCCCGGCCGCCGCCGCCAAGCCCAAGCCCAAGCGCAGCCGTCGCCGGGTGTTGATGCTGACCGTGCCGCTGGCGCTGGCCGTGGCGGGCGGCTTCGTCTGGCTGACTGGCGGGCGCTATGAGAGCACCGACAACGCCTATGTCCGGCAGGCGATCCTGCCGGTCAGCGCCGATGTCGCGGGGCGCATCACCGAGGTCGCGGTGCAGGAAAACCAGCATGTCGAGGCGGGCGCGGTCCTGTTCCGGCTGGATGACGAACCCTACCGCATCGCGCTGGATCAGGCCGAGGCCGCGCTGGCCTCGGCGCGGCTCGCGGCGGAACAGCAGCGCTCGGCCTGGGTCACCGCCGACGGACGGCTCGACGCGGCGCGGCAGGTGCTGGACCTGCGCGAGCGGGATTACCAGCGGCAGACGGAATTGTCCGACCGGGGCGTGATCACCCATGCGGCGCTGGACAGTGCCTCGATCACCGTGCAGGCGGCCGAGAACGACGTGCGGCTGGCGGCGCTGGCGGTGACGCAGGCGGCCGCCGCGCTGGGCGGCGATCCCACGCGTGAGACGGATTCGCTGCCCTCGGTCCGCGCCGCGCTCTCGGCGCGCGAGGCGGCGCAGCGGGCGCTCGATCATACCGTGATCACCGCCCCCGCCAGCGGTATCGTCAGCCAGACCGGCAGCCTGAACGTGGGGCAATATGTGGCGACCGGCACGATGGTGGCCAGCCTGGTGGAATCCGATGCCTCGTGGATCGAGGCGAATTTCAAGGAAACCCAGCTCGGCGCGCTGGTCCCGGGCCAGCCCGTCTCGGTGGAGATCGACGCTTATTCCGGCGCAGAGCTGCACGGTGTGGTGGACAGCATCGGCGCCGCCACCGGCTCGCAATTCTCGCTGATCCCGGCGCAGAACGCGACCGGCAACTGGGTGAAGGTGGTCCAGCGCGTCCCGGTCCGGATCCGGCTGGAGGGCGCGCCCGAGCAATCCCTGCGCGGCGGGCTCAGCGCCAGCGTCTCGGTCGATACCGGCACCAGCCGGCTCGACCGGCTTGACCTGAGCCACTGGCGACGCTGGCTGCCATGACCACGCTCTCGCGCCCGACGCTGGAGGTCAGCCATCGCGGCTGGCTGACAGCCTCGATCATGCTGGCGACGATCATGCAGGTGCTGGACACCACCATCGCCAATGTCGCCCTGCCGCATATGACCGCCAGCCTCGGCGCCAGCCAGGAAGAGATCACCTGGGTCCTGACGTCCTATATCGTGGCCTCGGCTATCGCCACGCCGATGACCGGCTGGCTGGTGGACCGGATGGGCGCGCGGATGCTGTTCATCGTCGCGATCGCCGGGTTCACCTTCTTCTCGCTCCTCTGCGGCATCGCCACCGGGCTGGAGGAGATGGTGCTCTTCCGCGTCATGCAGGGCGTCTTCGGCGCCGTGCTGAGCCCCTTGGCGCAATCCACCATCCTCGACATCAACCCGAGGGAGCGGATGGGCCAGGCAATGGCCGTCTATGGCGCAGGGATCATGCTGGGGCCGATCGTCGGCCCGACGCTGGGCGGCTGGCTGACCGAGGATTTCGGCTGGCGGTATGTCTTTCTGGTCAACCTGCCCATCGGCATCCTCGCGCTTTTCGGGGTCGCGGCCTTCATGCCCCGGACGCCGACCAAGACCCGGCGCTTCGACTTCTTCGGCTTCGCCATGCTGGCGCTGGCGGTGGGCGCGCTGCAGCTCATGCTGGACCGGGGGCAGGCCGTCGGCTGGTTTGAATCGGCCGAGATCTGGATCTACACCGGCCTCGCGATCAGCGGGCTCTGGGTCTTCGGCGTGCATTGCCTGACGGCGGAAGACCCGTTCATCGACTTCCGCATGTTCAAGGACCGCAACTTCGCGATGGGGATGCTGTTCATCTTCGTCATCGGCCTGACGCTCTTCTCGGGCCTGGCGCTGCTGCCGCCCTTGCTGCAATCGCTGCTGGGATATCCGGTCATCACCACCGGCATCGTCATGGCGCCGCGGGGCGTGGGCACGATGATCTCGATGATCGTCGTCGGCCGCCTGATGGGCAAGATCGACGCCCGCGCGCTGGTGCTCTTCGGTCTGGCGCTGACCATGATCGCCTTCTGGATGATGACCGGTTTCGACACGCAGATGGACCGCGGGCCGATCATCTGGTCGGGCCTGTTGCAGGGCTTCGGGCTGGGCTTCGTCTTCGTGCCCTTCTCGACCCTGACCTTCGCCACGCTCGCCACCAAATACCGGGGCGACGGCACCTCGATGTTCGCGCTGGTCAGGAACGTGGGCTCGGGCGTCGGCATCTCCATCGTCACCTCGGTCCTGGCCCGCATGGTGGCCACCAACCATGAGGAGATCGCCGGGCGTCTCACCGCCGATGCGCCCGCGGTGCGGGATCTGGCGCCGGGGCTTCTGGCGCATAACCGGACGCTTGCCGCGCAGATCGACGGGCTGGTCACGCAGCAGGCAGCGATGATCGCCTATATCGACAATTTCCACCTGATGCTGATCTTCACCGCCATGGCGCTGCCCATCGTCTTCCTCCTGCGCACCAATACCGGCGCGCCGAAGGGGCCGACGATGCCCGCGGGCGACCATTGAGCCGCGCGCTCGGTTGACGTTTTCGTTTGCCGTGGTAGGGCAGGGGCCAGCAAAGGACGACGCGATGAACCTGTTCAACGACATTCGGGCGCTGGTGATTGATTGCCTGGGCGCCATGGCCGCCGAGGGCGCGCTGCCCCAGGGCCTGGAAACCGCCGCCGTGACCGTGGAGCCGCCCCGCGATGCGGCGCATGGCGACATGGCGACCAATGCGGCGATGGTGCTGGCCAAGCCCGCGGGCCAGCAACCCCGCGCGATTGCTGAGGCGCTGGCCGCCCGCCTCGCCGCCGATCCGCGCGTGGCTTCGGCCGAGGTGGCGGGACCGGGCTTCCTGAACCTGCGCCTGCAGCCGCAAGCCTGGCAGGGCGTCGTCGCTGCCGCGCTGACTGCGGGCAAGGATTTCGGCCGCACGACCATCGGCGGGGCCGAGAAGATCAACGTCGAGTTCGTCAGCGCCAACCCGACCGGCCCGATGCATGTCGGCCACACCCGGGGCGCGGTGGTGGGCGACGCCTTGTCGAACCTCCTGGCCTTCGCCGGCTGGGACGTGACGCGCGAATATTACATCAACGACGGCGGCGCGCAGGTCGATGTTCTGGCCCGCTCGGCCTTTGAACGCTACCGCGAGGCGCATGGCCTCTCGCCCGAGATCGCCGAGGGCCTCTATCCCGGCGATTACCTGATCCCGGTGGGCGAGGCGCTGAAAGAGAAATTCGGCGACCGTTTCCTCAACGCGCCGGAATCCGACTGGCTGCCGGTGATCCGCGATTTCTCGACCGAGGCGATGATGGCCATGATCCGCGAGGATCTGGCTGCGCTGGGCGTCCGCATGGATGTCTATTCCAGCGAAAAGGCGCTCTATGGCACGGGCAAGATCGAATCCGCCATCGACACGCTGCGCGGCATGGGCCTGATCTATGAGGGCGTGCTGGAACCGCCGAAGGGCAAAACGCCTGAGGATTGGGAGCCGCGCGAACAGACGCTGTTCAAGTCGACCGCCCATGGCGATGACGTCGACCGGCCGGTCAAGAAATCGGACGGCTCCTGGACCTATTTCGCCCCCGATATCGCCTATCATTTCGACAAGGTGCAGCGCGGTTTCGATCAGCTGATCGACATTCTGGGCGCCGACCATGGCGGCTATGTGAAGCGGATGAAGGCGGCGGTGGCGGCGCTCTCGGGCGGGCGCGTGCCCTTGGACATCAAGCTCATCCAGCTGGTCAAGCTCTACAAGAACGGCGAGCCCTTCAAGATGTCGAAGCGGGCGGGGACCTTCGTCACCCTGCGCGACGTGGTCGAGGAAGTGGGCGCCGACGTGACCCGCTTCGTCATGCTGACCCGCAAGAACGACGCGGCGCTCGATTTCGACTTCGACAAGGTGCAGGAGCAATCGCGCGACAACCCCGTGTGGTACGTGCAATACGCCCATGCCCGGATCGCCTCGGTCCTGCGCAAGGCGGGTGCCACGCTCGATGTGTCGGACGCCGCGCTGGCCACGGCCGACCTGAGCAGGCTGGACCACCCGGCGGAACTGGCGCTGATCCGCAAGCTGGCCGATTGGCCGCGTCAGGTGGAAATCGCCGCCCGCGCGCACGAGCCGCACCGGGTCGCCGGGTTCCTCACCGAACTCGCCGCCGACCTGCATGGCCATTGGAACAAGGGCAATGACGAGGGCTCGCTGCGCTTCGTGCAGGACGATCCGGCCACAATGGCGGCCAAAATCGCCCTTGCCCGTTCCGTGGGCGTTGTTATTTCCGCGGGTCTTGCTATCCTTGGCGTCACTCCTGTCGAGGAAATGCGCTGAATACAGGCTGGCGCACGGCGGGCTGCCCGTGAAAACGGGCTGGTGAAGGACGTGGGCCAAGACCGGGAATAACCCGGCGGGTTTGTGAGGCGAGCATGGCACAAGGCTATTACGAGGGGTATCAACCCCCGCATTCCGGGCGGATTCCGTCCCCGACCTCCAATGCCGGCGCGATGCCGGGGGCGGTGCGCGTCGGGCGGCTGGTCAATTTCGCCGGGGCCGTGTTGTCGGTCGCGCTGGTCGCGGGCGTCGGCATCTGGTCCTATCGCCTGATGGTGCGCGACGTGACCGGCGTGCCGGTGATCCGCGCGCTGGCAGGTCCGATCCGCGTCTCGCCCGAGGATCCGGGCGGTCGTCAGGCGGCCTATCAGGGCCTCGCCGTCAACACCGTCGCCGCCCAGGGCGGGGCGGCCGGGACCGCGCAGACCATCGCGCTGGCACCGGGCGCACAGCCCCTGACCGATGAGGACCGCGCCACCGCCGCGCTGGCCGCGCGCAGCCAGCAGGCCCCGATCGCCACCCCCGCCGCCATCGGCGCCGCGGTCGAGACCGCCTTTGCCTCGGGCGATGTGCTGCCCGAAGGGCTGTCGCTGGACGAGGACGCGCCCGCCCTGCAGATCCTGCCCTCCAGCACGCCCGGCATCGCCCGCTCGCCGATCCCGCGGCGGCGCGACGGCACCCGCATCGCCGTGGCGCCCACGCCCGTCGCCCCCGCACCGACCCAGGTGGCGGCGCAGGTCGGCGCGCAGATCCCGGGCGGCGCCGATCCGCAGGCCGAGCAATTGCTGGCCGAACTGGTCACCCGCCTCGGCGCCCCGCGTGTCACCGACATCGACCCCGCGTCGCTGACCCCCGGCACGCGGCTGGTGCAGCTCGGCGTCTATGACGACGAGGCTGCGGCCCGCAACGCCTGGGAGACCATCACCGCCCGCTTCCCCTCGTTCCTGGAGAGCCGCGGCCGCATCGTCGAACCGGCGACCTCGGGCGGGCGCGTCTTCTACCGGCTGCGCGCGGCAGGCTTCGCCGACGAACCCGAGGCACGGCGCTTCTGCACCATGCTCCTGGCCGAGAATGTCGACTGCATCCCCACGCTGATCCGCTGAGCCGATGACCGGTGCGACCATCCTGGGATGCTCCGGGCCGGTGCTGACCGAGGGCGAACGCGCTTTTTTCCGCGACGCCGATCCCTGGGGATTCATCCTCTTCCGCCGCAATGTCGAGGATGCCGCGCAACTGCGCGCCCTGACGGGCAGCCTGCGCGAGGCGGTGGGCTGGCACGCCCCGGTCTTCGTCGATCAGGAGGGCGGCACCGTGCAGCGCCTGCGCCCGCCGCTGGCCCGCGACTGGCCCGACGCCAGCCAGCCCCATGGCGGGCCGACCGGGGTCTATCTGCGCCACCGGGTGATGGCCGCAGAACTGATGTCCTGCGGCATCGACGGCAATTGTGCCCCGGTGATCGACGTGGCGGGGCCGGACACGCATCCTTTCCTGCAACGCCGCATCTGGTCGCCCGATCCGCTGGACGTGGCGACGCTGGCCATGGCGGCGGCCGAGGGGCTGCTGAAAGGCGGCGTCCTGCCGGTGATCAAGCACCTGCCCGGGCATGGCTCGGCCAATGCCGACACCCACCACAGCCTTGCCCGCTGCCGCCTGAGCCTGCCGCAGTTGAAGGCCGCCGATTTCCTGCCGGTCCGGGCGCTGGCGCATCTGCCGCTGGGCATGACCTCGCATGTGGTCTACGAGGCGCTCGATCCCGACACCCCCGCCACGCTGTCGCCCACGGTCCTTAGCTATCTGCGGGCGGAACTGGGTTTCGACGGGCTCCTGATGACCGACGACCTGAACATGAACGCGCTGCCCGGCACGCTGGGCAACCGGGCCGAGCGGGCGATCAGGGCGGGCTGCGATCTGGTGCTGCATTGCTCGGGCGAGATGGCCGAGATGGTCGAGGTGGTCGCTGCCTCCGGCCCCCTGACCGCGACCGCACGGGCCGAGGCGGCGCTGGCCTGCCGCCGCCCGCCCGCGCCGATTGACATTGAGGCCGCCACCGCCGAATTTGAACGCCTCAGTCAAGAAGGGGCGTGAATGGAAGCCGGGGCAGAGCAGGGCGACATCGCCGCCCGGCTCGAGGATGAGGCGCTGATTGTCGATGTCGACGGCTATGAAGGGCCGCTCGACCTGTTGCTCACACTCTCACGCCGCCAGAAGGTCGACCTGCGCCGGATCTCGGTCCTGCAACTGGCCGAGCAATACCTGACCTTTGTCGAGGCCGCGCGGGCGCTGCGCATCGAACTGGCGGCGGATTATCTGGTGATGGCGGCCTGGCTCGCCTTCCTGAAATCGCGCCTGCTGCTGCCTCCCGATCCGACAGAGGAGGGGCCCTCGGCCGAAGACCTCGCCGCGCATCTCGCCTTCCAGCTGGAACGGCTGGAAGCGATGCGCGAGGCGGCCGGGCGTCTCATGGGCCGCGACCGGCTGGGGCGTGAATTCTTCGCCCGCGGCGCGCCCGAGACGCAGGCGATCGAGAAACGCACCCAGCATACGGCGACGCTGCTGGAACTGATCCAGGCCTATGCCAGGCTGCGCACCAAGGACGAATTCCGCCCCTATGCCTTTGACCGCACGGATATCTACCCGCTGGAGACGGCGCTGGAGCGGCTGCGCGGCATGATCGGTGAGGCGGTGCAATGGTCGGATCTGGCGGGCTTCCTGCCGCCGGGCTGGCGCGCGGCCGGGACCCGGCGGCGCTCGGCCCTGGCCTCGACCTTTGCCGCCTCGCTGGAGCTTGCCAAACAGGGGCGGCTCGACATCCAGCAGACGGAAACCTTCGCGCCGATCCGCGTGCGCCACCGGCAGGGCGAGGCCCGATGAGCGACGAGACCAAACCCGGCCCGGGCCTTTTCCCAGTGCCGCCGATGGGCGAACAGGAACGGATGATTGAGGCGGTGCTCTTCGCCTCGGCCGAGCCGGTGACCAGCGCCGAACTGGCCAAGCGCCTGCCCGAAGGCTGCGACGTGGCCGAGGCGCTGGTGCATCTGCGCAGCCGCTACGCCGGGCGCGGCGTGCATCTGGTGCGGGTGGGCGACGGCTGGGCGATGCGGACAGCCGCGGATCTCGGCTGGTTGATGCGCACCGAACAGGTGGAAACCCGGAGGCTCAGCCGCGCCGCCATCGAGACGTTGGCGATCATCGCCTATCACCAGCCGGTAACCCGGGCCGAGATCGAGGAAATCCGCGGCGTAACCCTGTCGCGCGGCACCATCGACCAGCTGATGGAGCTGGAATGGATCCGCTTCGGCCGCCGCCGGATGACCCCGGGCCGGCCGCTGACCTTCGTGGTGACGGACGGGTTCCTCGACCATTTCGGCCTGGAAACCCCGCGCGACCTGCCGGGGCTGAAGGAGCTGCGCGAAGC
>NZ_JAUCCQ010000047.1:0-24792 GCF_034676075.1 Pararhodobacter sp.
CCCCCCCCCCCCCCCCCCCCCCCCCCCCCCCCCCCCCCCCCCCCCCCCCGCTTCCTCAGCGATGCTCGCCCAGCCACTCGGCCGAGGTCTTGATCCCGCCCAGCGGGAACAGATGCACCTTCTGCAGCAGGCTGTCGGGGTTCGTCGCGCGATAGGCGGCGATCTCGGTCAGCAGGTCGGTCGGCGCGAAGGGCACCAGCAGCTTGGTCAGATCCATCGCCCGCTTCTGCAACACGCTGAGCGACGGCCCCACCCCGCAGGCGATGGCGAATTTGATCAGCGTCTGCAGCTTGGTCGGACCCGCCACGCCCAGATGGATCGGCAGGGTAATCCCCATCGCCGCCAGCCGCTCGGCCCAGGCGATGATCGGACCCGATTCAAAGGCGAACTGCGTGGCGATCGCCATCTCGGCGTCGGTCTGCTGCGAGAAGCCCTGCTTCCACATCAGCGCCTCGTCCACCACCTTGGTGCCGCCCGCCGGGTCGATGTCCTTGTTGCCCTCGGGATGCCCCGCGACATGCAGCCGCTTGAAGCCCAGCTGGTCGAAAAGCCCGGTCTTCAGGAGGTCGATGGCCGAGGTGAACTCGCCCGCCACGGTCGGCACGCCGCCCGCCAGAACCAGCGCCTGCTCGGCGCCCGCTTCCTCGCGGTAGCGCTTCAGCCAGGTCTCCAGCGTGGCGCGGCTGTCGATGATCCGGCCGGGGACATGCGGCATCGCCGCGAAGCCCTCGTCCGTCAGTCGCTTCACCGTGGCGACCATCTCGTCGATCGGCGTGCCCTCGATATGGGCGACATAGACCCGGGTGCCCGCCGGCAGGATCTCGGCAAAGCTCTCGATCTTGGCGGCGGTGCGGGGCATCACCTCGATGGAGGCCCCGTCCAGAAGCGCGGCCAGCGCGTCGGACTTGGGTGCAGTCCCCTTGGTGGGGCGCAGGTTGAACAGGGCCATCTCAGATCTCCTCAGCTCTGGTTTCGGTAGGTGAGGCGCGAGGCCTCGTGAATGGGCCAGGGGTGGACCGTGGCGCGCAGCGTCACCTGCCGGTGGCGTTCCACCGCCGGTTTGCGGCTGCCGCCATCGGGTTCGCCCCAGACCACGGACAATTCGGTGCCGGTCACCGCCATCTCGGGCGCGACGATGGCCAGCGACAGGAAGGCGCGTTCATTGGCCGAATAGATCGGCGTGATCGAGACGCCGACCAGCGCGCCGTCCTTTTCCACCCGGTCATAGGGATGGGCCGCGTAATGCGCCGCGGGCATTTCCATGATCTTGGGCGCCAGCCCGTCGGTGTCCTGAAGACCGCGGAACAGGTCCGCCACGTCGTCGGGGTTCCAGACCAGCGTCACCTTCTGGCGATGCGGCCCCGGCGCCATGGCCTCCAGCGCCTTGCGACCGATGAAATCGTGGTCGAATTTCACCACCCGGCCGTAGTCCAGATCCCAGGGGGTGAAGTAATAATCCTCGACCTTGTCCGAGACGAAGCTGCCGCCGATGGTGCTCATCCCCTCGAAGCCGTTCGCGGGCAGCCAGTCGCGATAGGCGCCGGTCGCCTCGCCCGTGTAGATCGCGGGCAGCGGCGAGGGCACCCAGCCCGATTCCGCCGCGGCCGAGGCATAGGCGCGGGACCCCACCTGCCGCAGCCCGAAGGCCTCACCGGCTTTTAGCAGCGCCGCCTTCACCTTGGGACCCTCCGCCGCCGGGCCGAAGATCTCCAACCCCTGCGAGCCGCCCATGCCGTGGCTGAGCGTGCGGGCGACGCAGCCGGCGATGGTGATCTCGCCCATGTTGAAGAATTTGGTGGTCAGCGGCCCGCCCTCGTTAACCGCATTGAGCAGGTCCAGCGCCTTCGGCCCCTGAATCTCGTAGCGATAGGTCAGGCGCGGCTTGTCGGGGTCGTCGAGGCTGCGCTGGTCGCGGACGATCTTGACGTCCCAATCGCCGGTCTCGGCGTGGAACTGCACCCAGTTCGGCACCGGCGGGCGGCCGACGATGTTGACCGCGTCATCCTCCAGCCCGAAGACGATGCAATCGCCGATCAGGTAGCCGTCCTCGTTGCAGCAGACGATCTGCTTGGCCTTGTTGCGGCCGAAGCCCTTGAAGCTGTTGACCGCGACGTGTTCCAGCAGCTTGATCGTATCGGGCCCCGACACATAGAGGTCGGTCATGTGGAACGACTGGTCCATCAGCGCCACGCCCTCGCGCCAGGCGCGCTGCTCTTCGGCCCAATGGGTGAATTCCGAGGCGATGGGGAAGGCGTAGCGCCCGGTCGGGGCGTTGTACATCATGCGGGCCGGGTTGCCCTCGGCGTTGAGCTTGTCGGTGAGCGATTTGACGGTCACGGAATCCTCCCTTGCGAAACCTGTGACCCGTCCATAGCAGGGCGCGCGCCGGCCCGCTTATGTTCGATTTGAATATCACCCGCCACTTTGCTTATATCCGGGCGATGAGCCCCGCCCTGCCCCTCTCCGCCGCCGAGATCCGCGCCGTCCGGGCGCTGGCCGAGCATCGCCGCACCGCGCAGGCGGCCGAGGCGCTGAACCTCAGCCAGTCGGCCCTGTCGCGCCATGTCCGCGCCGCCGAGGAGCGGCTGGGCATCACGCTCTTCCAGCGCGGCTGGTCGGGGACCGACACCACAGCTGCGGGCGATGTGGTGGCGCGGCAATGCCAGCGGGTGCTGAACCGGATCGAGGCGTTTGACGCAGCCCATCCCCCGGCCCGGCTGGCGGCGCTGGCCCGCTGGCGCCATCTGCGCGCCGTCTCGGCCTGCGTCCGGGCCGGTAGCGCCTCGGCCGCGGCGCAGGCGCTGGGGATGCGGCAGCCCGCCGTCAGTCAGGCGCTGAGCGAGGTCGCGGGCTATGCCGGACAGCCCCTTTTCGCCCGGCGCCGCGACGGGTTGCAGGCCCTGCCGGTCGCGCGGGATCTGGCCTTCCTGTGGCAGGAGGTGGCGCAGGAGCTGGGCGCGCTGGCCGGGCTTCTGGACAGCAGCACCACCGGCCTCAGCGGGCGGGTCGCGGTCGGCATGTTGCCGTTTTCCGGGCAGAATCTGGTGATCGAGGCTTTCGCCGAGATGACCCGCGACCATCCGCGGTTGCGGCTGGTGGCGGTGCCGGGGGGCTATTCCATGCTGGTCGACGCGCTGCAACGGGGCGAGATCGACCTGATCATGGGCACCTTGCGCGTCCCGCCGCCGCCCGGCCTGACCGAGGAATGGCTCTACGACGAGGAATACGTGATGATCGCCCGCCGCGACCATCCCTGCCACGACGGCCCGCTGACGCTCGAGGCGCTGGCCGGGCTCAACTGGAGCGTGGCGCCGCATGGCACGCCGGTGCGTCGCTATTTCGAGGCCTTCTTCCTGAACGCCCCCCGCCCGCCGCAGACGCAGTCGGTCGAGATCTTTTCCTTCGCCAATGCCGAACAGATGAGCCTGGGCAGCGAATCCGTGGCGATGCTGTGCTACAACCGCGAGCGTCTGGCCCGGCTGAACCCCGAGCTGAAGCGCCTCGATGTCACTCTCCCCGATCCCCGCGTGCCGGTCGGCCTGACCCGCCGCGCCGACACGCCCGCACCGGCGGCGGTAGACGTGTTCGTGGCGTGCCTGAGGCGTCATATCGCGGCGCTCGGGCTGGTCTAGAGGGTCATCCGGGGGCTCACCCGGTCGGCCATGAAGGTGTCGGCCAGCCGCGTGACCTTGACCTCGCGCACCACGCCCTCGACGGCGAAGGGATCGCCCGCGGCAAAGGCGCGGGCGGCCTCGGGCGTCTCGGCTTCCAGGATGCCCCAATGGCCGATGGCGTCGCCGTCATCGGCCCAGACGGCCGAGCCGATCAGCACCGAAGCCAGACCCTCGCCACCCGATTTCACCCAGTCGCGATGCACCGGGCGCAGGCGGTCGCGGGCCTCGGCCACGCCCTCGTTGTGCAGGCATTCCATCAGGAAGAACATGGGGTTACTCCGACAGGAAAGGGACCAGAAGGTCGGCGACAGCCTCGGGCTGCTCGACCGGGGCGAAATGGCCGGCGTTCTCGATGATCTCCAGCCGTGCGCCGGGGACGAGGCGCTGCATCTCCTCGTGCTGGGCGACGGGCGACCATTGGTCCTGCCGGCCGACCATCAGGAGCACCGGACAGGCGACCCCGGCCAGCCCCGCTACCGCATCCGGCCGGTCGACCAGCGCCTTGATCTGGCGGGCGTGCAGGTCGGGGTCCATGCGCAGCACCATGGCGGTGAGCTCCGCCATCAGCTGCGCGTTCGACTGGTTGCCCTCCCAGACCATCGGCGGCAGCCAGCGCGCGGCCAAAGCCTGCATCCCATGGTCATAGGCGTAGCGGACGATCTCGGCCCGGCTGTCGGGCTCGCCGGGTTTCAGCGGGTGGATCCCGGTATCCAGCAGGGCCAGCCGCTCGATCCTTTCGGGCGCAAGGCGGGTCATCTCGATCGCGACACGGGCGCCCATCGAATGCCCGGCGACCCGCAGCGGGCCCGGGTTGAGGTCCAGCAGATCCTGCGCCATCCGGGTGATGCTGTCCTGGGTGGACAGATCGGCGACGCGGGCCTCGGGCAGACGCGAAACGACCGGCCCCCAGCAATAGGAATCGCACAGGAGGCCGGGGATCAGCAGAACGTTCATCAGTTTATCATCGTGTTGGGCAGGTAGAGCGCGATCTGCGGGAAAGCCACCAGCAGGCCCAGCGTCACCATCATGGCGATCCAGAACGGCACCACGCCGCGGAAGATCGTGCCCAGCGTCACATGCGGCACCAGCGACTTGACGATGAAGACGTTGACCCCCACGGGGGGCGAGATCAGCCCCATTTCCAGCGTCAGCACCACGAGGACGCCGAACCAGATCGGGTCGAGCCCCAGTTGCTGGATCACCGGGAAGAAGATCGGCATCGTCAGCACCAGCATGGCGAAGCCTTCCAGGAAGCAGCCCAGGATCAGGTAGCAGAACAGGATCAGACCCAGCACCACCAGCGGCGGCACGTCGAGACCCGAGAGGAAGGCGCCCAGCTGCTGCGGGATATGCGTCAGCGCCAGGAAGGGAATAATCATATGGGCCGCGATCAGGATCAGCATCACCGTGGCGGTGGTGGTGACCGAGGATTTGGCCGCGTTCCAGAAGACCCTGAGCGTCAGCGTGCGGCTGATGAGGCCGATGGCGATAATCAGGCCCGCGCCGACGGCCGAAGCCTCGGTCGGCGAGAAGATGCCGGTATAGATGCCGCCGATGGTGACGACGATGACCGACAGGATCGGCACAGCGCCGATCATGGCGCGCATCTTCTCGGTCAGGGTGGTGCGCGGACCCGCGGGGCCCATCTCGGGCCAGATCCAGCACATCAGGATGATGGTCAGCACGAACATCGCCAGCAGCAGAAGGCCCGGCAGCACGCCCGCCAGGAACAGCCGGCCGATCGATTCCTGCGTCAGGATCGCGTAGATGACGAAGCCGGTCGAGGGCGGGATCAGGATGCCCAGCGTGCCGCCCGCCGCGACCGAGCCGGTCGAGAGGCGGTTGTCGTAGCCGAAGCGCTCCATCTCGCCCAGCGAGACGCGGCCCATGGTCAGCGCCGAGGCGACCGACGAGCCGGAAAGCGCGGCAAAACCGCCGCAGCCGATGATCGTGGCCGAGGCAAGCCCGCCCCGGACCGAGCCGATGATGGCATAGGCCGCGTCATAGAGCCTGCGGCTCATGCCGGTTTCGGTGGCCACGTTGCCCATCAGGATGAAGAGCGGCACCACCACCAGCTCGGCCGAGGCGCCCAGCGTGAAGGGTTCGGAGGCGAGGTAATTGACGGCGACATTGAAGCCGCGCATCGCGGCGATGCCCAGGAAGCCCACCACGAACATGGAGAAGGCGACCGGAATGCGGAAACCCAGCAGGACGAAGAGGCTCGCCATGCCGATGATGCCAATGGCGAGTTCGCTCATGATTGGTGACCTTCCGAGCGCCGGATCGGCCCGCCCATCAGCAGCGACACCACGCGCAGCAGCATCCCGACGGCGGTGATGATGCAGCAGACGACGATGTAGTACTGGAACCAGGCCTTCGGCAGGTAGATGATATTGGTGGCGAGGTTCAGCATCCGGCTGATGGCGGCGGATTTCCACATCTGCCAGGCGATGCCGGAAAAGATCAGCGCCCCGGTGGCCGCGGCCAGCAGGTCGGTCAGGCGGATCATCCAGTCGGGCATCTTGCGCTCGAACAGGTCGACGGCGATATGCCCGCCCTGCCGGTCGCACAGCGCCATGCCGCCGAAGACGAGGACCACCATCCCCATCTGCGTCAGATCCTGCGCGCCCCTCAGGGGCGAGCCGAAATAGCGCCCGGCCACGTCGATCAGGATGACGACGACTTCGCCGATCAGCCCCAGCGTGCCGAGGATCGCGGACAGGGCGATGACCCTGCCCGCGAAAGTGTCAAGCGTGCGAAGCACTTACTGGCCCTGCATCACGCTCAGGACTTCGGCGCCGCCATCGACGGTGGCGACGACCGCGTCACGGACCGGCAGGGTCAGCGCGGCAAAGGCCTCGGCCTCTTCCGGGGTCAGCGTGTAGACGGTGTTGTCACCGGTGGCGCTGATCTGGTCGATCACCTGCTGGGCGCGGGCGTTCCAGCCTTCTTCGGCCGATTGCGACAGCGGACGGCCGGCGATGGCGTCGAGCGCGGCGCGCTCGTCATCCGAGAGCCCGTCATAAGCGCCCTGGTTCATGACCAGGTAGAACGAGATGCGGCCCAAGGGCGCGCCCAGCGTGTAGCTGTTCGCCACCTCGTCCAGACGGAAATCGCCGATCGCCGAGGCGCCGGTGATCACGCCGTCGATCAGGCCGGTCTGCAGGGCGTTGTAGATCTCGCCCGCGGGCATCTGCACCGGGGTCGCGCCCAGCGCCTCGACGGCGGCGGCGGCAGCCGAGCCCGAGACGCGGATCTTCAGCCCGGCCACATCGGCGGGGGTGCGGATGTCATGGTCGCGCATGATGAAGACGTTGGGCTCGGACAGCCACAGGGCCAGCGGCCGGGTGCCGGGGAATTCGCCATCCAGCAGGCCCGCTTCCTGGGCGTTCCACAGCATGTCGTAGCCGTGCATGCCCTCGGGCAGCGCGCCCGGCAGTTCCGAGATCATGGTGCGCGGGAATTGCGACGAGGTGTAGCCCTGAAGCCCCCAGACGATGTCGGCAACGCCGGTCACGGCGCGGACATATTGCTCCAGGGGACCGGCGCCCAGTTCGCCGCCGGGATAGACCTGGATCTCGACGCCCGCACCCGACACGGCGGCCTGCAGGGGTTCGATGGTCGAGGCGGTCAGCGTGTGCTGCGGCGGCACCCAATGGGCCAGGCGCAGGGTCGTGGCGGTGGCCGGAGCGGCCAGGACGGCGGCAGCGGCCAGCGCCGCACCCGCGGTGCGCAGGGTGGTGAAGTCAAGCATGGCAGTTCCTCCCAGGTTCGGGGCCTCGATGCCCCGGTTCGACGTGCGTCCGCGCCACTATCACCGGAAACGGCGCGCGACAAAATCGTTTTCGCGGCACCGGGCATAAGACCGGGCTATACCTGCCTCCCCGGCAGGGCGCCCGCCCGATGCGGCGAGGACGGCGCGGAACGCCGCCCCTCCGAAGCGGAAACGGCGGCGGGGTGACCCGCCGCCGTCCTGTCCGGTCTTAGCTGCGGGTCCGCCAGCTGTCGGCGTAGTTGGTGCGCGCTTCCGACGAATAGGGCGTCGGCGAGACGCGGACCCGGATGTCCGCCTGCTTGTGCTTCTCGGTCGAGGTCTTGCCGGTCGGCTCGGGCTCGCCCCATTTCAGGGTCAGCACGTCGCCGATCTGCACGTCGGTCGACACGACACCGAGGCTCAGCAGGCAGCGTTCGTTGAACGAATAGCCGTTGAACATCGACATGCCGACCATCGAGCCGTCTTCCTTGCAGACCATGTCGGCCGAGGACGAGGCGTAGTTCGGCTGCGGGAAGTCGATCCACTTGTAGGGCGTGCCCTGCTCGAAGGACGAGGCGATGACCTTCAGCACGTCGTCACGGTTCCATTCGAACGTGACTTTCTTGCGCTTCGGACCTTCGGCCTTGATCTTCTCAAGCGCGGCCTTGCCGACGAAATCGTCTTTCTTCCAGCCGATGTAGAAGTCATAGCCCAGTTCGAACGGGTTGACGTAGTAGTCTTCGATATTGTCCGAGACGAACGAGCCGCCGATGGCGCCCGCCGCTTCGTACATGTCGACACCCAGCCATTCGCGGAAGGCCTTGGTCATGCCGTCGCCGGTGTAGATCCCGGGCAGCGGCGAGGGGATCCAGCCCGATTCCAGCGTGTTGGTCGAGTAGGCGCGCGAGCCGCACTGAACCAAGTTCACACCGGCGTCGCGGGCGGCCTGCATGATGGTCGAGTGGATGTAATCCTTGTCCTTGTAGGGACCCCAGATCTCCAGACCCGGCGCGCCGGACATGCCGTGACGCAGCGCCTGCACCTTCTTCGAGCCGATGTTGATCCAGTCGACGTGGAAGAACTTGATGTCCGGGATCGGGCCGCCGTTCATCTTCTCGAAGATGGCGTTGGCGTCAGGGCCCTGGATCTGGAAGCGGTAATGCTCGCGCAGGACGCGCTCGCCTTCCGGACGGCTGGGGCTGCGCGGGTCATAGCGCAGGCGCACGTTCCACTTGCCATAGGCGGCAGCGAACATCAGCCAGTTCGAGGTCGGCGCGCGGCCGACGAGGATGTACTTGTCCTCGCGCTCGCGGAAAATGATGTGGTCGCCGATGACATGGCCGGCGGGGGTCACAGGCACATAGTGCTTGGCGCGGTTCAGGCCGAAGTTCCCGAAGGCGTTGATGCCGTGATAGGCGAGGAATTCGGTGGCCTGCGGGCCCTCGACGATGACCTCGTCCATGTGGTGCGACTGGTCGAACAGCACCGCGCTGTGGCGCCAGGCTTCCTGTTCGACACGCCAGTTCGAGAATTCAGGCGCGACGACCGGATAGACATACATGCCGATCTTCGAGTTGCGCAGGATGTCGACGGGGTTGCCGCCCTTCTCCGCGATCAGGGCTTCAAGGCTGGTAGCAGCCATCTCGATTCTCCTCCCAAGGCAAGAATGTATACACATTGCTCAGAGGGGGCCGCCTTTGCAAGCGGATTCGACCGATCCGCGGCGGATCGGCATCAATTTGTATGCATCACCCCGACCGCCCCTCGCGCACGATCAGCGCGATCCCGGGCATCGCCTCGGGGGTCTGCGCATCGGTGACGAAGGTCGATTCCAGGTTCGCCCGGGCGATGCGGGCATGTTCGCGGGCGATGGCCTCGGCCCGCGCACCCTCGCGGCGCTCGATGGCCTGGACCATGGCCCGGTGCTGCACCTGCGCCACGACCAGCGAATGATACGAGCGCGCGTTCTCGTTCGAGCCCAGCACGAAGGCCGAGGGCGAGGCGAAGGGCAGCGATTTCACCCGTTCCAGCTCGCGCAGGATCACCGGGCTCTGGCACAATTCCGCCAGCCGGGTGTGGAATTGCGCGTTCAGCTCGCTGTAGCCGTCGAAGTCGATGGCGCCCACGGTGCCGGTGGCGAAACAGGCATCGAGCCGGTCGAGGATCGCGCCGATCTCGGCCAGCGCGCGGGGTTCCGCGCCCTGCTCGGCGGCGAGGCGGGCGGCGGTACCCTCCAGCACGCCCCGGAGTTCGATGGCGTCGGTCACGTCACGCAGGGTGAAACTGCGCACCTGAAAGCCGCCGCCGGGCGCGCGTTCCAGCAGCCCCTCCTCGGCCAGCCGGGACATGGCCTCGCGCACGGGGGTGCGGGAGATCTGCAGATCCTCGCTCAGCGCCACCTCGTAAAGCCGCGTGCCGCCGGGCAACCCGCCGTGGATGATCCGCTGGCGCAGCTCGTAGGTCGCGCGCTTGGTCAGGTTGACGGATTTGGATTCGGCCATGGTTCCCCCCGGTGTATACAGTGAATGTATACATTCCCGGTGGCGCCGCAAACCCTTTCCGCCGCGCGGGCGGCAAGGGCGCGAGGGCGCCTTCTGCCCCCTCTTCGGCTACGCCGAATTCACCCCCGAGGATATTTAAGGAACAAAGATGGGCGTTAGGACTTTCTTAACCGCGCATCTTTGTTCTTCAAATATCCTCCGGGTGGGTGATCGGCGTCTCGGAAACGTGCCAGTGGCACGTTTCAGCCGAGAACGCCGCGCCCGTGGCGCGGCTGGGGGAGGGTGGAAAACCCTCCCGGGTCTCTCAACCCGCGCAACAGCGCGGCGGAGTTATTTCGCCTTCAACCGGACTGAGCCGTCCAGCCGCAGGCATTCACCGTTGACGTAGCGGTTGGTGGCCATGAAGCAGACCGCATCGGCGAATTCCGCCGGATCGCCCAGCCGCTGCGGGAAGGGGATGTCGGCGGCGAGCGCCTTCTGCGCCTCTTCCGGCAGGGTGTAGAGCAAGGGCGTGAGGAAGATGCCCGGCGCGATGACGTTGACCCGGACGCCGACCCGCGCCAGTTCGCGGGCGATCGGCAGCGACATGGCGACGATCCCGCCCTTCGAAGCGGAATAGGCCGCCTGGCCGATCTGCCCGTCCCAGGCGGCGACCGAGGCAGTGTTGATCACCACGCCCCGCTCGCCGTCCTCCAGCGGGTCGGCCGTGGCCATCCGCGCCGAAGCCAGCCGCAGCACGTTGAAACTGCCCACCAGGTTGACGGTGATCGTGCGCTGGAAGACCTCCAGCGCCAGCGGTCCCTCGCGGCCCAGGACCCGGCCCGCGGTGCCGATCCCGGCGCAGTTCACCACGATCCGCGGCACCCCATGCGCCGCCGTCGCCGCGTCCAGCGCGGCGGTGACATCGCCCTCGGAGGTCACGTCGCCGGCAAAGGCCACGCCGCCGATGGCCTCGGCCACCGCCCTGCCCTTGTCGGCCTCGCGGTCCAGGACGCAGACCTTGGCGCCACGCGCCGCCAGCATCCGTGCCGTCGCCTCGCCCAGGCCCGAGCCCGCGCCGGTGACCAGCGCCGATGTTCCCTCGATCTGCATCGCTTATTCCTTTCCGCTTTCGATCACCCGCGCGTCGCCCGCATAGATCGCCGCCACCAGATCGCCCCGATGCGCCCGCACGGCGCGCTGGTTGACCGAGCCCTTGTCGGTGACCTCGCCCCGCTCGATGCTGAGGGATTCCACCATCATCATCACCCGCGGCACCCGCAGGGACGAGCCGGTGGCGGTGGTGTTATAGGCCGCGAGCCGCTTGGCCAGTTCGGCCCTGAGCGTCGGATGGGTGAAGAGATCGGCATCCGCCATCGCCTCGCCGCCCGGCACCAGCTTCTCGATGGCAGGGCGGAAGGGCACCAGCAGCGCGCCCAGCCAATCCTCGCCCTCGCCCACGATCACCGCATCGCGCGCATAGCCGCCCAACGCGTCGGTCAGCTTGGCGCGCAGCGCGCCGACGCCGACCCAGGTCCCGGTCGAGAGCTTGAAGTTCTCGGCCACCCGGCCGTCGAAGAAGAAGCCCTTCGAGGGATCCTCGGGATCGGCGAAGCGCAGCGCGTCGCCCAGGCAATAGAAGCCTTCGTCGTCGAAGGCCTCGGCGGTGAGCTTGGGGTTGCGCCAATAGCCGGGGGTGATGTTCGGCCCCTTGACGCGGGCCTCCCATTTGCCCTCGGTCGGGACCAGTTTCAGCAAGATCTCCTTGGCGGGCACGCCGAGGTTGCCGGGCGCCGCGTCGGGATCGGTGTTGAAGAGCGCGAAGGGCGCGGTCTCGGTCGAGCCGAGGCCGGTGCCCAGCTGGATCCGCTCGCCGGTTGCCTTCTGGGCCAGACGCTCCAGCGCCTCCCAGGTGTGGCTCGCCATGGCAGCGCCAGCGTAATACTTGAACTTCAGCTTCGAGAAGAAGGCGCGGGCGAGGTCGGGATCGTCCTCCATCGCCTCGACCAGCATCTCGTAGCCGAAGGGCACGTTGAAATACCAGTTGGTGCCGACCTCGCGCAGGTTGCGGATCGTCTCGGGCATCATCTGCGGCGTCGGGCGGCCCCCGTCGATATAGAAGGTGCCGCCGTTCCAGATCGCCGCGTTGAACACCAGGTTCCCGGCCGCGACGTGGTTCCAGGGCGCCCAGTCCAGGATCACCGGCGGCTCGTCCTTGAGGAAGGCGTAGCAATCGACCACCTGCTCCATATTGGCGCAGAGCATGCGTTGCGTGGTGATCACCGCCTTGGGACTGCCCGTCGTGCCCGAGGTGAAGAGGAATTTCGCCACCGTATCGAGCCCGGTCGCGGCATTGGCCTTGTCGACGGCGGGCGTGACCGGCGTCGCGTTGAGCCTGGCCCAGTCGAGCGTCACGCCCTCGCCCCGGACCGCCAGCAGCGGCAGGTCGCCGAAGACCTCGCCCACAGCGCGGGCGAAGGGGGCGGTATCCTCGACGAAGACGGCGCCGGGGGTGATCTGTTCGCGGATCGAGATCAGCTTGCCGAACTCGCCCGCCACCAGCGAATAGGCCGGGGCGATGGCGGCCGAGGGGATGCCGACATATTGCGCGCCCAACGCCATCAGCGCATGGGCCACGGAATTCGCGGACAGGATGATCAGCGGCCGCTCGGTGGACAGCCCCATGTCGAGCAGTGCCTGACCGATGGCGCGCACGCGCGCCAGCATCTCGGCGAAGCTCACCCGCTCCCAGTCGCCCGAGGCGCCGCGCTCGGCCATCCAGGTACGCTCGGGCGTCCGGTCGGCCCAGTGATGGATGCGGTCCGAGATACGGTGCGGATAGTCGCCCAGCTTGCCGTTCTGCCAGACCAGGATCGAACCGTCGTCCCGGCGTTCCCAGTCGATATCCGGTTGCCACAGCCTGACGGCGCGCAAGGGTGATTCTGTCATGATGCCTTCCTCCCGAGAGAAAGTTTACATGGATACAATTTCCCCGGATAGCGAATGTTTGTTTACACGGATACTTTTTGCGCGGATACTTCCTCGGGAATCGGCCCGGGGGGAGCGGTTCGCCACCACAGACACGTCAGGGCGACAGGGCACGACATGGATTACCTCACTCTTGAGTATAACGGCGATGTCGCCGTTGTGGGCTTGAATCGTCCGCAGAAGCGCAACGCGATTTCGGATGCGTTCATCGAAGAACTGAACGACGTCATCACCGAGGTCGAGGCGCGCGCCAAGGCCGCCGTGATCCACGGCCACGGCCCGCATTTCTGCGCCGGGCTCGATCTGGCCGAACACGTCAAGAAGACCCCGTTCGAAGGCGTGCACGGCTCGCGGCGCTGGCACGAGGTCTTCGCCCGCATCCAGCGCGGCAAGCTGCCGTGGTTCGCGGCGCTGCACGGCGCGGTGGTCGGCGGCGGGCTGGAGCTGGCCTCGTCGGTGCATGTGCGCGTGGCGGACCGGACGGCGTTCTTCGCCCTGCCCGAAGGCCAGCGCGGCATCTTCGTCGGCGGCGGCGCCTCGGTGCGCTCGGCCCGGCTGATGGGCGTGTCGCGGATGACCGACCTGATGCTCACCGGCCGCTCGGTCGATGCCGACACCGCCGAGCGCTGGGGCATCGCCAATTACGTGGTCGATGCGGGCGAGGCGCTGGCCAAGGCCATCGAGCTGGCCAAGCACGCCGCCACCAATGCCGAGATCTCGACCTATGCGATCATCCATGCCCTGCCGCGGATCGCCGACATGGGCTCGGACGACGGTCTGTTTGTCGAAAGTTTCATCGCCTCGTTCACGGCAACCTCGCCCGAGGCGGAAGCGCGGCTGAATGCCTTCCTGTCGAAAAAGGCAGGCAAGGTCACCAACCCGAACGGGTGAGGCGATGAACGCGCCCTTCACCACGGCAGAAGACGAAACGGTCGAGCTGGGCGCGTTGAACGAGTCGGTCGGCTTCATGCTGCGCATGACCCAGACCCGCGCCTACGACCAGTTCTTCCGCGATTTCGCCGGGACCGATGTCCGGCCCGGCGAATACACCGTGCTTCAGGTCGTGGGCATGAACCCCGGGCTGAAACAGGGCTCGCTGGCCCGGACGCTGAACATCAAGCCCGCGCATATGACCAAGCTGGTGCAGCGACTGGTCCGCGCGGGGCACCTCAAGCGCACCGTCCCGCCCGAGGACCGCCGCTCGGTCCGGCTGGAGCTGACGCAGGCGGGCCAGGCCCATGTCGACCGGCACCACAAGCGCTTCCTGTCGGTCCACCGCGCCGAACGCATCGGGCTGACCGATGCCGAGAATGCAGCGCTTCTGGCGCTGCTCAAGAAACTGTCCTTCAACGAGGGTCCCGAATGCCCCTGAATCTCGACGATATCATCGCCATCGACATCCACACCCATGCCGAGGAGCCCTGCGACTCGTGCCGGGATGATGGCTATAACGAGTTCCAGTCCGGCATGGCCGCCTATTTCAAGAACCCGGCCGGCGCCGAGGGCATGTTGCCGACCGTGCAGGATACCGCCGCCTATTACCGCGAGCGCCGCATCGCTGCGGTGATCTTCCCGGTCGATGCCGAGCGCGAGACGGGCTTCCGGCGCTACCACAACGAGGAAGTCGCCCAGATCTGTGCCGAGAATGACGACATCCTGATCCCCTTCGCCTCGATCGACCCCTGGAAGGGCAAGGTCGGCGTGCGCGAGGCGCGGCGGCTGGTGCGCGACTTCGGCGTGAAGGGCTTCAAGTTCCATCCGACCATGCAGGGCTTCTACCCCAACGACCGCATGGCCTATGAGCTTTATGAGGCAATCCAGGACGAAGGCGCCATCGCCCTCTTCCACACCGGCCAGACCGGCGTCGGCTCGGGGATGCGGGGCGGCATGGGGATGCGGCTCAAGTTCTCGAACCCGATGTATCTGGACGATGTGGCGGTCGATTTCCCCGACCTGAAGATCATCCTCGCGCATCCCTCCTTCCCCTGGCAGGAGGAAGCGCTCTCGGTCGCGACCCACAAGCCCAATGTCTACATCGACCTGTCGGGTTGGTCGCCGAAGTATTTCCCGCCGATCCTGCTGCAATACGCCAACACCATGTTGCGCAAGAAGATGCTGTTCGGATCGGACTGGCCGGCCATCACCCCCGACCGGTGGCTTGCCGATTTCGAGAAAGCCGATTTTCGGGACGAGGTGCGCCCCCTCATCCTGAAAGAAAACGCGAAGAGGTTGCTGAACCTCTGAGCAATCGGGCGTCCTTGGGAGGAGACCAATGATGAAACTCACGAAACTTGCCGGGCTGACGCTGGCCGCGTCGGTCCTCGCCTTCAGCGCCGCCGCGCAGGACCGCGTCCTTCGCATCGCCCCGGCCGCACCGCCCGCGCACCCCGCGAACGGCGTCCTCTACACCAACTTCGCGCAATACCTGCCCGAGGAATCGGAAGGCCGCCTCGGCACCACGATGCTCGGCCCGGAAGTGGTGAACCTGGGCCAGATGAAGGACGCGCTGCAAAGCCAGGTGGCCGAGGTCGGCAACTTCCTGCCCCTCTACTTCCCGGCCGAACTGCCGCACATGTCGCTGGCGGGCGAGCTGTCGCTCACCTCGGGCAACAGCCAGGCTGCCGCCGCGGCGATGACCCAGTGGATCGTCGAATGCGAGCCCTGCCTGCAGGAACTGCATGATTTCGGCTTCGTCTATCTGGGGTCGGGCGCATCCGACGTCTACGAGATCCTCTCGACCCGTCCGGTGCATTCGGTCGAGGATCTGCAAGGCCTGCGCCTGCGCTCGGGCGGCAGCCCCTGGGCCCGCTTTGCCGAGCATTTCGGCGCCGTGCCCGCGCAGATCTCGGTCAACGACACCTTCGAGGCGGTGAGCCAGGGCGTGGTCGACGGCTCGATGGCTTCGATCGCCGACCTGATCTCGTTCCGGCTGGTCGATGTGATCCGTCACGTCACCTTCCTGCCGCTGGGCCTCTATCAGGCGACCTCGAACTTCATGACCTCGGGCCAGACCTGGTCGGAACTCTCGGTCGAGGACCGCGCCGCCATGGCCCGCGCCGCGAACCGCGCCAACGCCGACTTCACCAACCGCTGGGGCCACACCATGCCGGCCGAGGCGGAAGAAGCCGCGCGCGCCGCCGGGATCGAGCTCTATCAGGCCGATGACGAATTCATCGCCGCCGTGCAGGAGTTCGTCGCGACCGAGGCCGCGACCGCCGCGACCATCGCACAAGAGCGCTTCGGCATCGCCGATGCCGCCGATCGCATCGCCCGCTTCCAAGAGCTCTATGCCCAGTGGGAAGCCGTGGCCATCGAGGTCGACAACGACCCCGTGCAGATGGCGCAGCGCGTCTATGACGCGGTCTGGGCGAACGTCGATTACGCGACCTACGGCCAGTGATCCCCGACTGCCGGGCCCCTTCCGGGCCCGGCGGTTTCCTGTCCTGCTTGGCCCGCAAGGCAACCGGAGCTTCCGATGAACCGTCTGGAACGGATCGAGGACGCGGCACTGTCGCTGCTCGCGCTGCTGGGAGCGATCGCCACCATCGCCCTCATGTTGCATGTCGCCGCCGACATCACCCTGCGCAACCTCACCAACCGCCCGATCCCCGCCACCTTCGAGGTGGTGACGAATTACTACATGGTCGCGCTCGCCTTCATCCCACTCGCCTGGGTCGAGAAATCCGGCGGCATGGTGCAGGTCGAGGTGCTGGAGGGCTTCATGAGCCCCTTCGTCAAGCGCCTCTCCGACCGCATCGTCTCGCTGATCTCGATGATCGTCTACGGCGTGCTGGCCTATGTCACCTGGCAGGTGGCGATCCGAAATTCGGCCACCGGCAGCTTCCTAATGGCCAATAACGTCCGCGTGCTGACCTGGCCCGCCTACTGGATCCCGCCCTTGGGCTTCGGCCTGGCCGCGCTGGTCACCTTCATCCGTCTCGTTTCGCCCCTCAAGGATCCGCGCGTATGAGCATCACCGTCGGTTTCATGGGCGTCGCCGTCCTCTTCGTGCTGCTGGCCCTGCGGGTGCCGGTGGCAATCGGCCTGATCGGCGTCTCGTTCGGGGGCGTGGCCTGGATGCTGGGCCTGACGCCCGCCATCGGCATCGTGTCGAACACGCCCTTCTCGTTCATCGCCAACTGGACCCTCTCGGCCGTGCCGATGTTCCTGCTGATGGGCTTCGTGAGCTACCACGCGGGCCTGACCGCCGGGCTGTTCGAGGCCGCGAAGGCCGTGCTGCGCCGGGTGCCCGGGGCGCTCGCCATCTCGTCCATCTTCGCCTGTTCGGGCTTCGCCGCGGTCTGCGGCTCGTCCTTGGCCACCGCCGCCGCCATGGGCCGGATCGCCATTCCGGAAATGGTCCGTTCGGGCTATTCGCCCAGCTTCGCCGCGGGCTCCATCGCGGCGGGCGGCACCATCGGCGCGCTGATCCCGCCGTCCATTCTGATGATCGTCTATGGCGTCTTCGCCGAGACCTCGATCACCAAGGTCTTCGTCGGCGGCATCACCATCGGCATCGTTACCGCGATCTCGTACTCGGTGATCGTGTTGCTGACCTGCTGGCTGCGCCCCGACATCGCCCCGCCCCGGCCGCTCGATGCCGAGGGGCTGGACACGAAGAAGGCGCTGCTCAACATCTGGCCCGTGCTGCTGCTGATGGGCGTGGTGTTCGGCGGCCTTTTCACCGGCACCTTCACCGCCACCGAAGCGGGCGCGGTCGGCGCGCTGGGATCGTTGATCATCGGCATCGTCACCAAGCGCCTGACCTGGAGCATCTTCCGCATCTCGATGATCGAGACGCTGCAGACCTCGGCCTCGCTCTTCATCATCGGTGTGGGCGCGGCGATGTTCACCCGCTTCCTCGGCCTCACCGGGCTGTCCGGGTTCCTGTCGAACTTCGTCGCCGGGGCCGACCTGCCCTATTGGCAGCTGATGGCCGTGGTCGTGATCATCTACCTGATCCTCGGCATGTTCATGGAGCCCTTCGGCGCCATGATGGTGACGCTGCCGGTGCTGCTGCCGATCTTCCGGCAGGAAGGCATCGACCTGGTGTGGTTCGGCGTCCTGCTGGTCAAGCTGCTGGAGATCGGGATGATCACGCCCCCTGTCGGCATGAACGTCTTCGTCATCCGAAACGTGGCCAGCCAATACGCGACGGTGACGCAGATCTTCAGGGGCGTGGTGCCCTTCCTCGGCGCCGACCTTGTCGTGGTGATCCTGTCGATCGCCTTCCCCGCCTTCATCCTCTACCTGCCGAGCCTGATGTGACCTACCGCCAAGACGCCGAGGCGATGCGCGACGCCCTTTCGCGCACCCCCAGCTGGAGCCGCGCCCGCGGCGCGCTGGATGACGAGACGCTGGACTCGATCCTGACCGAGGCCGCCAAGGTCGCCGAACAGGTCGTGGCGCCGCTCGATGTCATCGCCGACCGCGAAGGCGCGCGCTACCTGGACGGCCGCGTCCGGGTGCCCGAGGCCTATCACCCCGCCTTCGACACGCTTGCCGAGGGCGGCTGGATGGGGCTGGAGGTCTCGGAAGAACTGGGCGGGATGGGCATGCCGCTCGCGCTCTACGCCGCCTCGGGCCCGATGTTCGACCGCGCCTGCCCGGCGTTCAACATGGCGGTGGTCAGCACACGCTCGGCGGCGCTGCTGCTCACCGACTGGGCCGGGCCCGAGATCCGCGACGATTGGGTCCCGGCGCTGGCGGCGGGCCAACGCTCGGCCACGATCTGCATCTCCGAGCCCGGCGCGGGCTCGGACGTGGGGCGCATCCGCACCCGCGCGGTGAAGCAGCACGACGGGACCTGGCGGGTCAGCGGCCAGAAAATCTGGATCAGCTTTGGCGACCATGACTTGAGGGAGCGCATCGGCCATTGCCTGCTGGCCCGCACCGGCGACGCGCCCGGCACCCGGGGCCTGTCGTTGTTCCTGGTCGAGCGCGGCCCGGGCGTGACCTGCGAACGCATCGAGGAGAAGATGGGCCTGCACGGCTCGCCCACCTGCGCGCTGCAATTCGAGGACGCCCCCGCCCGGCTGATCGGCGAAGAGGGCCGCGGCCTGCCGCAGATGTTCTCGATGATCCGCCACATGCGCCTGTCGGTCGCCTGCCAGGGCTTGGGGGCGGCGCTGAAATGCTACGACGTGGCGGCCCGGCATGCCCAGGACCGCCGCCAGGGCGGCAATCCCAAGGAGCCGCCGGTTCCGATCATCACCCACCCCGATGTGCGCCGCCAGCTGATCGAGATGAAAAGCGCCATCGACCTCTACCGGCTGGCGCTGCTTGAAGCGGCCTGTTCCGCGGATCTGTCCTCGGAGGACGAGGATCTGGCCCGCTTCACCGCATGGATGCTGCCGCTGATCAAGAATTTCGGCGCGGAACTCGCCTTCGACACGGCGGCGAAGTCCATTCTGGTGCTGGGCGGCTCGGGCTTCACTCGGGATTACCCGCTGGAGCAATCGCTGCGCGACAGCCGGGTCTATGCGATCTACGAGGGCACGACCGGCATGCAGGGGCAGGATTTCTTCCTGCGCCAGACGCTGGGCGACGGCGGCAAGGGGCTGGGGGTCTTCCTGTGCCGCGCCCGGGCCGAAGCCGCCGACCACCCGCAGGCGCGGGCGGTCATCGAAAGCTTCGCCGCCTTCATCGCCCGCGCCGCGACTGAGCCTGACCGCGAGCGGCAGGCCTGGATGGCCGACGGGGTGCTGCGCGCGGGCTGGGTGGCGGTGCAGGCCTGGCTGTCCTGCCGCATCGCCGGGACGCCCGAAGCCCGCCATTTCCTCGCCGCCGCCCCGGCGCTGATGGCGTTCCACATCGCCAAGGCCGAGGCACCGATGGTGGCCTGAGGGTTTCGCCCTCGGTCCTCGGGCGACCACGGCGGGGGGCCAGCCCCCCGCACCCCCCGGGATATTTGAGGAACAAAGATGGGGCGGGGCCCGCCCGCAGCAACGCCCCTCGGGAACGGGTCACAGGCCCTGCCCGAGGGCGCGCAGGATCGCCACGAACTGGGCCTGGGCGGCCGTCGGCAGCCAGTCGGCCCGGTGGCTGAGGCCGATGGGCCGCGCCGACCCCGGCAGCGCCAGATCCAGCGGCACCATGGCGCCCAGCGCGATCTCGGCGCTGGCCTGCAGGCGGCTGATACAGCCGATATGATCGGACAGGCGCAGCAATTCCCGCATCAGGATCGCCGAGCCGCATTCGATGAGCGCCGGGCGCGGCAGATCCCCCGCCCCGAGCGCGTCCAGCGCCTGTTCGAAATGGGCGCGCGAAGGCGTGTCGGCGCGGGGCAGGATCCAGGGGAAACCCGTCAGCGCCGACGCCGTCAGCGGCGCGGCCAGCAGCGGATGGCCCGGGCGCGCGACCAGCACCAGATCGTCGGTGAAGAGCCGTTCCTCGGTCACATCCGGCACCGGGGCGGGCTGGCGCAGCGCGCCGATCAGCAGGTCGATCTCGCCCCGCCTCAGCCCGGCCAGGAGGTCCTCGTAGGGGCCGTCGACCACGCTCAGCGCCGTGGCCGGGCGCAGGCGGCGGAACTCGGCCAGCGCCCGGGGCAGGACGATCGAGCGCGACAGCGGCATGGCGCCGATGATGATGCGCCCGGCCTCGCGCCCCGAGATCTCGCCCAGATCCGCCGCCGCCTGGTCGAGTTCGGAAAAGCAGAGCCGCGCGGCATCGGCCAGTGCCTCGGCGGCGCGGGTCGGCTGCACGCGGCGGCCGTTGCGCTGGAAGAGCGGGCGCCCGGCCTCGGATTCAAGCTGGGTCACGGCGCGGTGGACGCTGGGCTGGGCAAGGCCCAGCCGGTGCGCGGCGAGGGTGAAATTCTCGGCGTCGCGCACGGCGATCAGCGCCGTCAGCTGCGCCCGGGTCGCGGTCAGCACCAGCCGCGGCGCCACCGCCGCCAGCGCCGCATCGAGCCGCCCCAGCGCCCGGCGAAGCCGCCTGCCGAAGGCGCGCCCGGCCTCGGTCGGCCCCGCCCCGTCGCGCCCGTGGTTGAGGAGCGGCAATCCCGCCTCGGCCTCGAGCCGGGCCATGGCCTGCGAGGCGGCGGGTTGCGAGACATGGCAGGCGCGCGCCGCCCCGGTCACCGTGCCGGTGGCGAGGACGGCCAGGAACACCCGCAGGTGGCGCAGGTTGGGTGTCACCCGCGCAGCGCCGCCAGCAGCGCATCGGCGCGGGCCTCGAGGCCTTCGTCCTCCATCGGCACGCCAAGCGCGCCCAGCTGGTCCTGCCAGAGCGCCGTCGCCGCGGCCATGCGGTCGGGCAGGCCCAGTTCGGTCAGCGTCTTCGCCACCTCGCGCATCTCGGCCGCACGGCGGATGCCATGCGCGGCCATCCGTTCGAGGTTATAGGCCGAGCGCTGGACCCAGTCGAAGCCCGGGTCCGATTTCTGCAAGGAGGCCAGCACCTTGCCCTCGACCCCGGCGGTCCGCGCGGCCAGCAGGCATTCGGCGGTCAGCGCCTCGATCCCCTTGATCATCACCGAGCGCAGCATCTTGATGGTCGAGGCCTGGCCCACCGTCTCGCCCACCAATGTGGGCTTCATGCCAAGGCCGAGGAGCGCCGCCTCCGCCGCTGCGGCATGCGGCCCCGCGACCAGGAGCGGCACGGCGGCACGCAGCGGATGCACCGGCGCCATGATGGCCACATCGACATAGCGCCCGCCCGCGGCCCCGATCACCGCCGCCGCGCGGCCCTTGGTGCCGGGCGAGCAGGAATTGCCGTCGAACCAGAGCGTGCCGGGCGGCAGATGCGGCGCGCATTCCCGCGCCGCGGCCTCGGCCCGGTCGGCGGTGACGAGGCACCAGACCGCCCCGGCCCCCGCCAGCGCCGCCCCGCGGTCGGGCGCGGCCTCCACCCCCAGCCCGGCCATGGCCGCGGCGCGGTCCTTCAGGTCGAAACCCGTGACCCGCGCGGGCTGCGCGACAGAGTCCGCAAAGGCCTGTCCGGCCTCGCCGAAGCCGATGAATGCGAGTGTCTGCATGGCTGCCTCCGTCCTTCTGCCGGGCATGACTATAGCACTCTCTTATACCCGCGCACGGCTTTCCGATTGGACTTCCGCCCGCCGGATGCGCAGATTGCGCCCAGATCTGGAGGAGCTTTCCATGACCGAGAAGAAAAAGACCGCGCTGATCGTCAGCGCCCATGCCGCCGATTTCGTCTGGCGCTGCGGCGGCGCGATCGCGCTGCATGCCGAGCTGGGCTACAACGTCACCGTCGCCTGCCTCTCCTACGGTGAGCGCGGCGAAAGCGCCAAGCTGTGGAAAGAGGGCAAGACCCTTGACGAGGTGAAGTCGATCCGTCGCGCCGAGGCGGAAGCCGCAGCCAAGGTGCTGGGCGTGCATGACCTCGTGGAATTCGACCTCGGCGATTACCCGATGGATTTCACCCGCGACGACCGCATGAAGCTGGTGCAGGTCATGCGCGACGTGCAGCCCGCCTTCATGATGTCGCATTCGCGCTGGGACCCCTATAACTCGGACCACATGAACACGACGCAGATCGTGCTCGAATGCCGCGCCACCGCGCAGGCCTGGGGCCACAATCCGGGCGAGAAGGTTCTGGGCGCGCCGCAGGTGTACCTCTTCGAGCCGCACCAGACCGAGCAGATGGGCTGGAAGCCCTCGGTCTTCCTCGACATCACGCCCGTCTGGGAAAAGAAGCGCGCCGCCATGGAGCACATGAACGGCCAGGTCCATCTGTGGGACTATTACACCCGCGTCGCCCAGCAGCGCGCCAACCATTTCAAGCGCAACTCGGGCGGCATGTCCGGCGGGCGCGATTGCAAATACGCCGAAGGCTTCGAGTCGATCTTCCCGCGCACGGTGGACGAACTCTGAGAGCCGAGGCTCCGTTTCCCCCGCGCGGTTGCAAGCCCGCGCCGGGGGGTCACGGGGGCACCGGCCGACGGTGCCCCCGCCTGTTTCGGGGCTTTCGCCCCTTCACGATCCGGCCCAGAGCCGACCATTGCGCCGAACAGAAAGGCTGATCCCATGGGAGTCGTCGTCCAGAACATCGACCGCGCCGACAAGGCGGTCATCGAGGCCCTCGGCAAGGCGGGCGTCGCCACCGTGCACGAGGCCCAGGGCCGCACCGGCCTGATGGGCTGCAAGATGCGCCCGATCCAGCAGGATCTGACGATCTGCGGCTCGGCCGTGACCATCTCGGCGCCGCCCGGCGACAATTGGATGATCCATGTGGCGATCGAGCAATTGCAGGCGGGCGACGTGATGGTGCTGGCGCCGACCTCGCCCTGCGACATGGGCTATTTCGGCGATCTGCTGGCCACCAGCGCCATGGCGCGGGGCTGCAAGGCGCTGATCATCGACGCGGGCGTCCGCGACACCCGCGATCTGCGCGGCATGGGCTTCGGCGTCTGGTCGACGGCGGTCTCGGCCCAGGGCACGGTGAAGGAGACGCTGGGCTCGGTCAACGTGCCGGTGGTCTGCGCCGGTGCGCTGGTCAACCCGGGCGATGTGGTGATCGCCGATGACGACGGCGTGGTCATCGTGCCGCGCGCGAAGGCGGCCGAGGTGGCGAAGGCCGCGCAGGTGCGCCTTGACGCCGAGGAGGCCAAGCGCGTCAAGCTGGCCTCGGGCGAGCTGGGGCTCGACATCTACAAGATGCGGCCGCGGCTTGAGGAAAAGGGCCTCAAGTACATCTGACGGAAGCGGGGGGCTTCTCGCCCCCCGCACCCCCTCGCCAAAGGGGGGAGCACGCTCCCCCCTTTGGAAACCCCCCGTGGATATTTGGAGAACAAAGATGGGCGATCCGGTTGAAGAGGGAATCCCGTGTCTCTGGATGCGGGGCGGGACCTCGAAAGGGGCGTATTTTCTGGCAGCCGACATGCCCCGCGATACGGCGGCCCGCGATGCGCTGCTGCTGGCGATCATGGGCTCGCCCGATGCGCGGCAGATCGACGGGATCGGGGGGGCGGATCCGCTGACCTCGAAGGTGGCGATCCTGGCCCCGGCGTCGCGCCCTGATGCGGATGTGGATTACCTCTTCCTGCAGGTCTATGTCGACCAGGCGCTGGTTTCCGACGCTCAGGGCTGCGGCAATATCCTGGCCGGCGTGGGCCCGGCGGCGATCGAGCGCGGGCTGGTCGCGCCTGCGGGTGACGAGACGCCGGTGCGGATCCACATGCTGAACACCGGTGAGGTGGCGCTGGCCCGGGTCCAGACCCCGGGCGGCAAGGTCAGCTACCGGGGTGACGCGCGGATCGACGGCGTGCCGGGCAGCCATGCCGCGGTGCCCCTGATGTTCCAGAACATCGCCGGGTCGATGTGCGGCAGCCTCCTGCCCTCGGGCAACGTGGTCGATGTGATCGACGGGGTGGATTGCACGCTGATCGACAACGGCATGCCCTGCGTGATCATGGAAGCCGCGGCCTTCGGCCTGACGGGCGAGGAAAGCCGCGAGGCGCTGGATGGTGACAGCGCGCTGAAGGCGAAGCTGGAGGCGATCCGCCTGCAGGTCGGGCCGCTGATGAACCTCGGCGACGTGACCGACAAATCGGTGCCGAAGATGACCCTGGTCTCGCCCGCCCGGAATGGCGGCGCGATCAGCACCCGCAGCTTCATCCCCCACCGCTGCCACGCCTCGATCGGCGTTTTCGCTGCGGTCAGCGTCGCCACCGCCTGCACGCTCGAGGGTTCGCCCGCTGCGAAACTTGCGAGCCTGCCCTCGGACGGCCGCTACCTGATCGAGCACCCGACCGGCGCCGCCGAGGTGCTGATCGAGACCGACGCCAAGGGCGAGGTCACCGGCGCGGGCACGCTGCGCACCGCGCGCAAGCTCTTCGACGGCCGGGTCTTCCCGCACGCCTGACGCCTCTTCGTTCTTGAAATATCCTCGGGAGGATTTTCAAGGAGGGTGGAAAACCCTCCTTGAAGCAGGG
>NZ_JAUCCQ010000048.1:0-24401 GCF_034676075.1 Pararhodobacter sp.
CCCCGGTCGAGACCGAGCAGGAAGTGGCCGAATCGGCCCTGGCCGAGGTCGAGGATGAATGGGACCCGTTCGAGGATTGACCGATGCCCCGCCCTGCGGATGAGATTCTGGCTGACATCAAGTGCCTCGCGGTGGAATATTATCTGGCGACCGGCAAGCCTCTTGGTGTCACAGGTGAGATCGCCGAAGCCGAGGCCGGGCGTTTGCTCGGGCTGGAGTTGCTTGAGGCGCGCAGCCCCGGCTACGATGCCGTGCGCCGGGTCGGGGATGGGGTCGAGACGATCCAGATCAAGGGACGCTGGAAACGCCAAGGCCGGGATTGGGGGCGGGTGCCGTCGATCAATACCGACCAGCCTTTCGATGCCGTGATGCTGGTGCTGATGCAGGGCGATTACGAGGTGTTCGAGATCTGGCAGGCCTCGCGTGATGCAGTGGTCGGGCGTCTGGATCTGCCTGGCAGCCGCGCCCGGATCGAACGCAGGGCCATGGGGGTCACGCAGTTCAAGGCCATCGCGACACGGATCTGGCCGACAGGTGACTGAGGCTCGCCTTGCGGCGGGGCGTCCCGGCTCTTACATTCGGAACAAGCGAAGAACGCGCGAACAGCACGGAGCGGATGCATGCTGAAGGGTTTGGGGGGCCTCGGGGGTCTCGGCGACATGGGCAAGATGATGAAGGCCGCCCAGGAGATGCAGGACAAGATGACCGCCCTGCAGGCGAAGCTGGAAGATCTGGTGGTCGAAGGCGAATCGGGCGCCGGTCTGGTCAAGGCCACGGCCAACGCCAAGGGCGTGCTCAAGGGCCTGTCGATTGACCCGTCGATCTTCTCCGCCGAGGACAAGGAAGTGGTCGAGGATCTGATCCTCGCCGCGATCAAGGACGTGCAGTCGCGCGCCGCCGAACGGACCAAATACGAGATGGGCAACCTCGCCGAATCGATGGGTCTGCCGCGCGACATGAACCTGCCGGGGATGTGACTTGGCCCGCGCGCCGGGCGAGATCGAGGCCCTGATCGCGCTGATGGCGCGGCTGCCCGGCCTTGGCCCGCGCAGCGCGCGCCGGGCGGTGCTGCACCTTCTGAAGAAACGCACGCTGGTCATGGAGCCTTTGGCGCTGGCCATGGCCCGGGTGGCGGAAACCGCGCGTGACTGCCGGGTCTGCGGCAATATCTCGGATGATGAGCTCTGCCCGATCTGCGCCGATCCCGCGCGGGGCAAGGGCGTGATCTGCGTGGTCGAGGATGTCTCGGACCTCTGGGCGCTGGAGCGCGCGGGCGGGTTTTCGGGGCGCTATCACGTGCTGGGTGGCACGCTCAGCGCGCTCGATTCCGTGGGGCCCGAGGCCCTGCGCATCCCGGATCTGGTCGACCGGATTGCCGGGGAAAGCGTGAGCGAGGTGATCCTGGCGCTGAACGCGACGGTCGAGGGGCAGACCACCGCCCATTACATCGCCGAGGCGCTGGCGCCGTCGGGCGTGAGCGTCAGCACGTTGGGGCGTGGGGTGCCGATGGGGGGCGAGCTGGATTACCTCGACGACGGCACGATTGCCGCCGCGCTGGCCGCGCGACGGCAGATTTAGGTTACTCGGGCCGGGTCACACCGGCGACATGCAGCACTCCGGCCAGCGCCCCGCCCAGCAGCGGCGCCACGAAGAACAGCCACAGCTGCGACATGGCCTGACCGCCGACCAGCAGCGCCGGGCCGAAGGACCGCGCCGGGTTGACCGACACCCCGGTGACGGCAATGCCGACCAGGTGGATGCCAGCCAGCGTCAGGCCGATGGCGAGCCCGGCGAAACCGACCGGCGCCGCGCCATGGGTGGCCCCCAGGATCACGGTGACGAAGAGGAAGGTCGCGACCAGTTCGAAGACGAAGGCCGCGGTCAGCCCGTAGCCGTCGCCATAGCCCGCGCCCCAGCCGTTCTGGCCCAGGCCGTTGACGGCAATGTCGAATTCCGGGCGCCCGGTGGCGATCAGATAGACGACGGCGGCCGCGAGCGTGGCGCCGACGATCTGCGAAATCACGTAGAGGATGAAGTCGGCTGCGCTCATGCGCCCGGCGATCAGCACGCCCAGCGACACCGCCGGGTTGAGATGCGCGCCCGAAATCGCCCCCAGCCCGTAGGCGGCGGCGACGATCGACAGCCCGAAGGCGAGGGCGATCCCCAAGAGGCCGATATGCGCCCCCATCAGCACGGCCGAGCCGACACCGAAGAAGACGAGGATGAAAGTGCCGAGGATCTCGGCGACGGATTTCTTGACCATGTACTCTTTCCTGGATGGCATCACGGGAACGTGAGACGCCGTGATCTGCGCATCTGGCGCACGTTAACCAAGAATGTCAAAGGGAAAGAGTAAGGATTGTCGGCGCCTCGGCCGCGCTTACGCCGGTTCGCCCGCGGTTTCGAGCGTGCGGTTCAGGCGGCGGGTCGCGCGCAGGGTCCAGGCGAGCGGGATCTGCGGATCGGCGCTGTCGGTGACGATCCATTGCATCCAGCGGGACGGTTTGGCCATGCTCGGGTTCCTTGCCTTGGGCGCACTGACGGCGCCTTGATCCGCCAAGATTGATCCCGAATTGGGGCCAAATCGCGGCAAGGAAGGGGATTTGTTTCGACTTAAAGGCGAATGGCCGAGATGAGGCGGCCGTAATCGGCCTCGGCCGCGTGGACCGAACGGCGGTAGGAATAGAAGAGTTCGGGCTGCGAATAGGTGCAATGCCGGGTCCATTCCGCCTCGGCGATCCCCGCCGCCCTGAGCCGGTCCAGTCCGAAACCGGGCAGGTCGAAAAGATAACGGTCGCCCGCGCCATTGGCGAAAAAGCGGGCGTAATCGGGGTCCTCGGCCTCGAAGGCGTCCAGGAATTCCGGCCCGACTTCATAGGCACGCTGGCTGATGCAGGGGCCGATCACCGCGCTGATATCGGCCCGGTCGCCGCCCAGCGCCTCCATCGCGTCGAGCGTGGCTTCCAGCACGCCCGCCAGCGCCCCTTTCCAGCCTGCATGGACCGCGCCGATGACCCCGGCCTCGGGATCGTGCAGCAGGACCGGCATGCAATCGGCGGTCAGGATCGACAGCGCCAGCCCCGGGACCTGCGTGACCAGCGCATCGGCCTTGCCCTGCGGCCCGGCGGCGGTGACGGTCACCACCTCGGGCGAATGGATCTGGTGAACGCCGACCAGCGCCTCGGGCGGGACCTGCATGGCGCTGGCGACGCGGGCGCGGTTGATCGCCACCACATCGCTCTGATCCGAGGATCCGGCGCCGCAATTCAGCCCCTGAAAGATACCCGACGAGGCGCCGCCGCGGCGGGTGAAGAACCCGTGCCGGGCAGGCGACAGCAGGTCGGAGGTCAGGATTTCCATCGTCATTGTTGGGTCTCGACCAGGGCAGGGGCGGGGGTGAACCCGGGGGGCATCGGCGCACCGGCGGGAACCAGTGCGAGGGCCTTGAACAACGTTCCCATTTCAGCGCCTTCGGTCAAGCGCCGAAGCGCGGCCAAATGGCGGTGTCGGGCCTCGCGGGTCATTCCCTGCGCCAGCCGGGCGGCGCGCGCCTCGATCCCGAGCGTCCTGAGGAGCGCGCCCTGCGGTGCAAGGCGGCTGGCGCGGAGCGGGCGTGCGGCCCGGGCCAGCGCCTCGAAATCGACATGCGCCGTCAGATCGGCGCGGCCGGGACGGGCGAAGGGATCGGCATAGGCGTGGTCTTCCATCGCCTGGAACGTGTCGCCCCGCGAATGCCAGTCGCCGTAATCGACGATCACCGCGGCGCCGCCCTGCGCCGCGATGCGCCGCGCCACCGCCCCGATGGCGGGTCCGGCGGCCGGGCAGATCTCGACCACGTCGCCGTCCTTGGTATCGGCCAGCCGCGGCGCCAGCTCTGCCAGCGGCGCGGGCGGGCTGAGGCCCGGGGTCAGGCGCTCGCCCTCCAGCCCCACCACGACCTCGCGCCAGCCACTCCCCGACCGCTGGAACTGGCGGATCGGCAGGGCGTCGAAGAATTCATTGGCAACGAACCACAGGGGCGCCTCGGGCAGCGCGTCGAGGTGGTCGAGCCACTCGACCGGCGCCCCGGCCAGCCTTTCGGCCTGCGCCTGACGCAGCACCGGCGAGGCCTCGATCAGCCGGATCTGCACCCGCTCATGGAACCCCGGCACGCCCTTGGTCGCGCGCCAGATATCGGCCATCAGCGTGCCGCGGCCCGGCCCGGCCTCGGCCAGCACGGCCTTCGGTGCGCCCTGATCCAGCCAGCTCTGCGCCAGACACAGGCCGATGAGTTCGCCGAACATCTGGCTGATCTCGGGCGCGGTGGTGAAATCGCCCGCCGCCCCCAGGGGATCGCGCGTCGCGTAATAGCCGTGCTGCGGGTTCAGCAGGCATTCGGCCATGTACTCGGCCAGCGTGATCGGCCCCGTCGCGGCGATCCGTCGCGCCAGAATGCCGGCCAGTTCGGTCATGCGCGCCGCCGCGACCACAGGATCAGGAAAAGGCCGATGGCGACCATCGGCAGGCTCAGCGTCTGGCCCATGGTCAGGCCGAAATCGCCCAGCCGGATGACATAGCCCGCCGGATCCTCGGCCAGGAACTGGTCGTCCGGCATGCGCCAGATCTCCACCAGAATGCGCGACAGGCCATAGATCGTCAGGAACACGCCGGTCACCAGCCACGGCCGCTTCAGCGCGCCGAAGCGGGTGATGATCAGCCACATGACCAGCCCCAGCAGCAGGCCCTCAAGCCCCGCCTCATACAACTGCGTCGGGTGGCGGGCGCAGAGCACCATCCAGTCGGGCGGGCAGACGCTGCCGGTGCCGGGGAACTTCACGCCCCAGGGCAGGGTGGTCGGATGGCCCCAGAGCTCGGCATTAATGAAATTCGAAATCCGGCCCAGACCCAGGCCCACCGGGATCACCATGGCCATGGAATCGCCGATGGCCGAGGGCGGAATGCCGTGGCGCCGCGCGAAGAGGAAGCCTGCCAGCGTGGCCCCCGCAAGGCCGCCGTGGAAGGACATCCCGCCCTCCCAGACCTGCAGGATCTGCGCCGGGTGGCTCAGGTAATATTCCGGCTGATAGACCAGCACGAAGCCCAGCCGCCCGCCCAGGATGACGCCGAGGATGATCCAGGTCAGCAGCGATTCGACCTGCGGCGCACTCATCGGCGCCCGGTCATGGGGCCACAGCGCCGGTCGGCGCATCGCCGCGACGATCAGCCGCCAGCCGATCAGGAAGCCGGCGATATAGGCCAGCGCGTACCAGCGCAGCGAGAATTGAAAGCTGCCCAGGTCCAGCGTGAAGATCTCGGGACGCAGGAAGGCGGGGAATTCGATGACGAAGGGCATGATTTCTCGCGCTGGTTTCCCCTCGGGTTTCCCGTGGCGGCCGGGGGATGTCAACCTTGCGCGGCGGCAGCCCCGGGGCCATATAGGGCCGAGGTAAGCACAGGAGCGCAGCATGCAGCCCGGCAACAAGATCTTCGACGACCTGTCGAAACTGATGACCAACGCCATGGGCGTGGCGCAGGGCGCCCGTGCCGAGGCCGAGACGGCGATGAAAAGCCTTATGGATCGCTGGTTTGCCGACCGCGACTTCGTCTCGCGCGAGGAATTCGACGCGGTCCGCGCCATGGCCCAGAAGGCCCGCGAGGAAAACGAAGCGCTGAAAGCCCGGATCGAGGCGCTGGAAGCCAAGACCAGCCTCTGAGCCCGCTTCACAGCTTTGTCATGTCAGCCTAACCTGCCGCCCTGAATCGGGGGGACGGGCATGATTTCATGGCTGGGCGCGCAGATGCGCCGGATCGGGTGGACCTGCGTCTGGTCCTGGCGCGGCTGGATCGCCGCCTGGGCCACCGAGCCCGCCTTGCGGCAATGGTCGCTGGCCAATCTCCTGTCGGCCGCGGCGGCCTTCTGGCTGCCGCTCGCGCCCGGCGAACGCGCCCTGATCCTGGCGCTGGGAATCCTGTTGCTGGCGGCGGAACTGATGAACACGGCGATCGAGTCCGTGGTGAACCTCGTCTCGCCCGATACGCATCCGCTGGCGGCCAAGGCCAAGGATTGCGGCAGCGCCTGCGTCGCCCTGGCGGCGCTGGCTGCGGGGATCGCCTGGGCGGTGGTGCTTTGGGGTCTCTGGACCGGCTGAGGTCAGCCGCCGATCAGCCCCCTGAGCGTGTTCGCCACCGCGCTGCACAGGCCGTCGATCAGCGCCACATAGGCCGAGAGCGGACCCGCCAGCGCCGGCACTGCGTTGCCGATCAGCGGCGCCAGCATGTAGAGAACGATTAGCGCCAGCGCCACCAGCATGACCAGCGACAGGCCACGGCGGAAACCGCGCTGGTCCTCGTCGTCATCGGCATCGCCGTCATCCTCGTCGCGCCGCTCGTTCCCTGGTTCGAGGGTCGAGCTCAATTCCTCGATATCCGGCAGAAGCTTGCGGCGGCGGACGGGTTCCTCGGGCGCGACCTCCTCGGCCGTGGCCTCGGCGGCGGGCGGCGGTGCGGGGTCGTCCTCGCCATAGACGCGCGACGGGGCGGCTTTCGAGCGGGTCGGCCGGGTCAGGCCCAGATCGCCCTGCGTCTCGATCCCGGTCTGCGCCTTCTTGCGCTCGGACATCTCGCGCTCGGCTTCCTCGCGCAGCACATCGAGCACCGTCTTGTCGATCCGCGCGCTGCCGCGGTCGGCCGGACGGCCCGCCGGACCCTCGGTCCCGGGACGCTCGCCCCCCGGACGTTCGCCGCCGGGCAGGTCGTCGTCGAAATCGTCGTCCTCGTCTTCATCCTCCAATTCGGCGGCGCGCATCTGCAACGCCACCTCCATCGGATACTGATACCAGGTATGCCCGCAGGCCGAGCATTGGACATCGCGGCCGCCTTTGGGAATGACCTTGTCATCCACCTCGTACTGCGCGCTGCAGTTCGGACAGGTCAGTCGCATCGGCTCTCCTTGAGACGAAATTCGCCACCGGCCCGCCTCGGCCATTGGCTATGGTCCTTGGACGTTGTAGCAATCCCCAAGTCAACTTCCAAGGGCAGAGCCCGGGTTTCGGCCAGATTGAAAGGGGTTATGGGGTGATCCGACTGGCAAACGTAGCGCATGATTACGGCGGACGCGCGCTTCTCACCGGGATCGACCTGCATATCGCTCCGGGCGCCTTCCATTTCCTGACCGGTCCCTCGGGCGCCGGGAAATCGACGCTGCTGAAGCTGTGCTACGGTGAATTGCGCCCGGTTCAGGGCGAGATCGAGCTGTTCGGCCAATCCCTGAGGGGCATGAGCCGCGACGGGCTGGCCGACATGCGGCGGCGGGTCGGGGTGATCCATCAGGATTGCCAGTTCCTCGACCATCTGACCCTGGCCGAGAATGTCGCGCTGCCCTTCGTCGCCACCGGCCGCCCGGTGCCGCAGACCGATCTGCGTGAACTCCTGGCCTGGGTGGGCCTTGCCGGACAGGCCGAGAGCCTGCCGCCGACCCTGTCGGGCGGCGAGCGGCAGCGCGCGGCGCTGGCCCGGGCCGTCATCATGTCGCCCGAGGTGGTGCTGGCCGACGAACCCACCGGCAACGTCGATCCCGAGATGTCGCAGCGCCTGCTGTCCTTGCTGGTCGAGCTGAACCGGATGGGCACCGCGGTGATGATCGCCACCCACGATCTGGCGCTCATTCGCAACGCCAAGGCGCAGGTCTCGGCCCGGGTGCTGCGCATCCAGGACCGCACGCTGCAATCGGCGGGGGCGGACCTGTGAGCGTGCTGCGCAAGAACCCGCTGCGGGCGCTGGGCGGCGCGCGCCAGGCGCCGGGCTTCGGTGATGCGGGGCGGGTGGTGCCTGCCTCGGGGATCACCTCGCTTCTGACCGGCATCACCTCGGCGGTGATGGCCTTCCTCGCGGTCTTTGCCCTGGCCCTGTCGCTCAGTTCCGGGCAGCTGGCGCAGCGCTGGTCCGCCACGCTGTCGCAAAGCGCCACGCTCAGGATTTCCGCCCCGCCCAGCGAAATCGGCGCTCAGACCGCGGCCGTGCTGGAGATCCTGCGCACCACGCCGGGCATCACCTCGACCCGGGTGCTGGATCAGGACGAACAGCGCGCGCTGCTGGAACCCTGGTTCGGTCCCGACCTGCCGATCGAGAGCCTCGCCCTGCCGCGCCTGATCGAGATCATCGAATCCGCCGGGGGGTTCGACGCCGTGGGCCTGCGCCTGAGGCTCGCGTCCGAGGCGCCGGGTGCGGTGCTGGACGACCACACCCGCTGGCGGCGCCCGCTGGTGCAGGCGGCGGCCTCGCTCCGGGCGCTGGCCTGGTTCTCGGTGGCGCTGATCGGGGTGATGATGGCGGCGATGATCACGCTGGCGGCCGGCTCTTCGCTGGCGGCCAATGCGCAGGTGATCCGGGTGCTGCGGCTGGTGGGCGCGCGGGATGCCTTCATCGCCCGGGCCTTCACCAACCGCTTCGCGCTGCGCGCGCTGATCGGCGCGGCGCTGGGCACCGGGCTGGGCATGCTGGCCTTCGCCATCCTGCCGGTGGCGGGCGAATCCGGGTTCCTCACCGGGCTCGGTTTCCATGGCGCGGGCTGGCTGACGCCCTTGGCGATCCCGGTGCTGGCGGCGCTGATCGCCTGGGCCGCGACCCGCGCCGCCGCCATGCGGGTGCTGCGGAGGGAAAGCTGATGCGCTACGCCGTGCAATGGCTCAGGTCGCTGATCTTCACGACCCAAGCCTATCTGATGATGGTGCCGATGGCGCTGGCCTTCCTGCCCTGGGCGCTGGTCGACCGGCGCGGCGCCTGGGCCGCGGTCCATGTCTGGACCGGCTGGGTGCGCTGGACCGCGTCCTGGATGATCGGCCTGAAGTCCGAGGTCCGGGGCCCGGTGCCGCAGGGCGAGGTGATGATCGCCGCCAAGCACCAGAGCTTTTTCGACATCATCCTGCTGTGCAATGTGCTGCCGCGTCCCAAATTCATCATGAAGAAGCAGCTGCTCTGGACCCCGATCGTGGGCTGGTACGCGCTGAGGATCGGCTGCGTGCCGGTGGATCGCGGCCGTCGCGGCGCGGCGATCAAGGCGATGGTCGAGCAGGTGAACGCGGGCACCCGCGAACCCGGTCAGCTGATCATCTTCCCGCAGGGCACCCGCGTCGCCCCGGGGGTCGAGGCTGAATACAAGGTCGGCGTCGCCGTCCTCTATCAGGAACTCGGCGCGCCGGTGATCCCGGTGGCCTGCAATGTCGGCGTCTTCTGGCCGCGGCAGGCGATCTACCGCAAGCCCGGCCTCGCCGTCGTGGAATTCCTGCCCGAGATCCCGGCGGGCAAGCCGATGCGCGACTTCCTGGCCGAGGTGCGCGGGGTGGTCGAAGACCGCTCGAACGCGCTGATGGCCGAGGCGGGCTTCGCGCTGCCCGCGCCCGGTCCTGCCGATGGCCACTGACCGCGAGACCGCCGCCTTCATCGCCGAGGTGATGGAGGAGGCAGGCGCCGTCTCGACCCGGGCGATGTTCGGGGAATACGCGCTCTATCTCGACGGCAAGGTGATCGCGCTGATCTGCGACGACACGCTGTTTCTGAAACCCACGCAAGGCGCATTGGCATTGGTGGCCGAGCCCGAGTTCGGCCCGCCCTATCCCGGCGCGAAGCCGCATCTGATCGGCAGCGCGCTGCTCGATGAGCCCGGGGCGCTGGTCGCCGTCGCCCGGGCGATCTGGGACGATCTGCCCGCGCCCAAGCCGAAGAAGCCGCGCGGCGCCCGGAAAACGGGTTGACCTTCCCCCTGCGGGAAGGCCCAGAACCCCGCCCGAAAGGGAGGTCCGCATGAACAAGGTGACAGGTTTCGCGCTTCTGGCGGTGGCGGCGGCGCTGGGCGTGGCCGGATGGGTCGCGCTACGCCCCGACCCGCGTCCCGCTTCGCCGCCCCACGCCGCGGGCGGCGCCATGGTCGCCGTGACCTTGCCCGCATCGCTGTCCGCCGAGGCCGAGACCGGGGCGCGGATCTTCGGCCAGGTCTGCGCCGCCTGCCACGGCCAGAACGCCGCGGGCGTCGAGGGCAGCGGCCCGCCGCTGGTGCACCGGATCTATGAACCCTCGCACCACGGGGACGAGGCCTTCCAGCTCGCCGTGGCGCGCGGCGTCTCGGCCCATCACTGGCGCTTCGGGAACATGCCGCCGGTCGCGGGGCTGACCCGGGGCGACGTGGCGATGGTCGTGGCCTATGTCCGCGCCTTGCAGGAAGCGAACGGCATCCGCTAGAACCGGGGCAACGCGGGCAGTCACGGGAGTAGGCGCATGACTTGGATCACCAGTATCGACGAGCTGGAAGCGATGTTCGGCGCCCCGCCCGAGGCGGCGATCGTCAAGGTCACCCGCCGCCTGACGCCGGCCTATCAGCGCTGGATCGAGACCTCGCGCTTCTGCCTGCTGTCCTCGGTCGGGCCCGAGGGCACGGATGGCACGCCCCGGGGCGATGACGGGCCGGTGGTGCAGGTCATGGACCCCGGCACGCTGCTGATGCCCGACTGGCGCGGCAACAACCGGATTGACACGCTCAGGAACATCGTCCGCGACGGGCGGGTGTCGCTGGCCTTCTTCGTGCCGGGCTCGAATACGGTGATCCGGGTCAACGGCACGGCCCGGCTGTCGACCGACCCCGCGCTCTGCGGAAGGTTCGAACAGGCCGGGCGCAATCCCCGGCTGGTGATCGTCGTCACGATTGCCGAGGTCTACGGCCAATGCGCCCGGGCGCTGATCCGCGCCGGGCTGTGGTCGCGCGACGACAGCGACCAGCTGCCGACCATCGGCACGATCCTGAGCGAGATCACCGAGGGCGCCTTCAACGGCGCCGATTACGACAGGGAATGGCCCGCCCGCGCCGCTGCCAGCATGTGGTGACGCCGTACCCGGCCGAGGCGCCAGAGCCCCAGGCCGGTGATCGCCAGCGCCGCGCCGCTGACCAGGGTGCGGATCAGGTTGAAGCTCTGCCAGCGCGGCGAGTAATCGGCCCAGATGGCGGCGGCCTGCGGCAGTTCGACCGGGACCTCCAGCGCGGCCAGCGCCGCGTTCATCGGCACGTTGACGGAGGCGGTGAGGATCAGCCCGCCGACCAGATAGACCACTCCCGCCACCCCGAAAAGCCAGGCCGCGCGCCGGTCGAGTGCCCAGGCGGCGCCGGCGGTCAGCAGCAGCACGAAGGGCGTACCGAAGAAGACCGGCGCGAAGGCGGCATTCCTGACCGAGGCGTTCATCGCCTGCATGGCCGGGATGGCAAGCCGCGGGTCGAGCGTGTCGAGCCCCCACATGGTCGAGACCACCCAGGCATAGAAGAAGCCGAAGATCGCCCCGGTCATGAGGAGCGAGACGAAGGCAAGCGGCAGGGCGGAGCGGGCAGGAAGGGACATTGGCGGTCTCGCGGCAGGGTCAGGTCTGGATAGTACGGCGGAGCGCTTGGCTTCCGTCGCGCGAAAGGGAGGGGTTTCGCCCTTGGCCGCGACGCCTCCGGCGCCGAGCCCTCGGGCGACCAGGCGGGGGGCATTCTGCCCCCCGCGCCCCCCTGAGGATATTTGCAGAACGAAGATGACAGGGGTGCGTCTGTGGGGGGTGCGTCTTTGGGGGCGTCGGTGGGTGCGGGCGGTCGGAGAAAGATCAGGGCGCGCGTTTGCGCCGGATGCGGTCGACGGGCGTGCCGTCGGCGAGGGGCACGGCGGGCAGGCGCTCGTAATCCTCGAACCCCATCTTGGCGTAATAGGCCAGCCCCGGCCGGTTGTCGGCGCGGATCGTGGCGTTCAGCATCGCGAGCCCCAGCGCCCGGGCGCGCGCCCGCGTTGCCTCGAAAAGGAGCGTGCCGGCGCCGCGCACCGGCGGCTCGCGGCGGGTGAAGCTGGCGATATCGCCCCAGCCGTCGGGCAGGGCGGGATTCGCGTTGAGCACCTGGAAGCCGACCGGCTCCTCGCCCTCCAGCACCACATGGCAGCAGAGCACCCCCGGCCCGTCGAGGTGATAGGCGCGCAGCCGTTCCGGCGTGAAGGGCGTCTCGTAGGCGGTGGTGCCGCCAGCGGCGATGATCTCGTTCAGGATCGCCGTGAGCGGGCCTTCGTCGCCGGGCCGAAAGGGGCGGACCGAGAGGGTCACGCCAGCTTCAGCGCGGCGATGCCGGCGACGATCAGCAGGACACCCGCGACTTTCAGCGCATTCACCGCCTCGCCGAACCAGATCACGCCCAGGATCGCCACGCCCAGCGCGCCGATGCCGGTCCAGACCGCATAGCCGGTGCCCGCGGGCAGGTCGCGCAGCGCCTGGGCCAGCAGGAAGAACGAGGCGATGGCGCCGATGGCGGTGATCGCCGTGGGCCAGGGGCGGGTGAAGCCGTCCGAGGCCTTGAGCGCCAGTGCCCAGACGATTTCCAGCAGCCCCGCGATGACCAGAAGGCCCCAGGGGCCGAGGAGCGCGCTCACGCCGCCAGCCCCTTCTTGCCCATGTCGAGGAATTTCTTGCGCCGTCCGGCGACCAGCTTGTCGGCCGATTTGCCATCGAGCTTGGCCAGCGCCGATTCCAGCGCCTTGCCCACCGCCTCGATCGCCGCCTTGCGGTCGCGCTGGGCGCCGCCGCGGGGTTCGGCGATGATCTGGTCGATGACGCCCAGCCTGAGCAGGTCCTGGGCGGTCAGGCGCATGGCCTCGGCCGCCTCGCGCATCTTCTCGGCATCCTTCCACAGGATCGAGGCGCAGCCCTCGGGCGTGATCACCGAATAGACGGAATGTTCGAGCATCAGCACCTTGTCGGCCGTGGCCAGCGCCACCGCCCCGCCCGAGCCGCCTTCGCCCACGATCACCGAGATCACCGGCACGCCGACCTGCAGGCATTTCTCGGTCGAGCGGGCGATGGCCTCGGCCTGGCCGCGCTCTTCGGCGCCCTTGCCGGGATAGGCGCCGGGCGTGTCGACGATGGTGATGACCGGCAGGCGGAAGCGATGCGCGAGGTCCATCAGGCGGATCGCCTTGCGGTAGCCCTCGGGCCGGGCCATGCCGAAATTGCGTTCTATGCGCGATTTGGTGTCCGAGCCCTTTTCCTGACCGATCACCACCACCGGCCGGTCGCCCAGCCGTGCGAGGCCGCCCATGATGGCGTGGTCATCGGCGAAGTTCCGGTCGCCGGCCAGCGGCGTGAACTCGGTGAACAGCGCGTCGATGTAATCCTTGCAATGCGGCCGGTCCTGGTGCCGCGCGACCTGGCATTTGCGCCAGGGCGTCAGGTTCTTGTAGAGGTCAGTCAGCAGCTGGTCGGCCTTCTTGTCCAGCGCCTCGGCTTCTTTCTCGACATCCATCTCGGGATTGCTGCGCGCCATGGCCCGCAGCTCGGCAGCCTTGCCTTCGATCTCGGCGAGCGGTTTCTCGAATTCCAGGTAATTCATCGGGCAACCCCCTTGGGACGCGCTCTATATGCAACTCCTCCCCGGGCGTTGCAACCGGGCAACGGGACGGGTCGCGCTTGCAGCGGGCGGCGCAAAGACTATTTTAAGGCTTCGCCTTTACCTCGGAGTCACGATGATCCGCTACAGCCTGAAATGCGATCAGGGTCACACGTTCGAGAGCTGGTTCGCCTCGGCGGCGGCTTATGACGCTTTGGCCAAGGCGGGGCATGTCGGCTGCGTGCAATGCGGCTCGACCCGGGTGGAGAAGGCGTTGATGGCGCCCTCGGTCGCGCAGGCCGATGCCGAGGTGCGGCCGCTGGCCACGCCCACCAGCGATCTGGAGCAAAAGCTCGCCGCGCTGCGCAAGCAGGTCGAGGAATCGTCCGATTACGTCGGCCGCGATTTCGCGCGCGAGGCGCGGGCGATGCATGCGGGTGAAAGCCCCGAGCGGCCGATCTGGGGCGAGGCCCGGATCGACGAGGCGAAGGCGCTGATCGAGGACGGCGTGCCGGTGGCGCCGCTGCCCTTCATGGGCAAGGCCCGCGCCAACTGACCGGCCCGGCGCGGCGCTGATCGGCGGGCTGTCGCGCAGCCAAGGGTCTTCTCGGACTACCCGGCGGGATTCCGCCCGGCGCCTTTCTGCCGGGAACCGGAAGCGGGGAGTGATTGTTTACCCTTAGTCAACAAACCAGCGCGATGATGACCCATTGCCGCCACATTCCCGGGGCCTGATCGGGCAGACCCTTCCAGAGACAGGTGCCGCCATGACCCGCATGATGACCCGCACGACCTCGACCCGGCAGGCCTTTCCGCGCCGTTCGGTTCCCCGCCGCTCCGGCGCCATCGACTGGGTGATCCCGGCGGTGGCGCTGCTGGGCCTCGGCCTTGCGGCGGTGGCAGCGATGGGCGCGGGCGGCGGGCAGGCGGCGCCGGACAGCGCGGGCCTGGTGCAGGCGGCGATCGTGCCGGTCAGCGGTCCGGCCGAACCCGGCTCGCCGCATGTCGCGCAGCGGCTCGACACCGCCAGTGGCGCCATCGACCGCTGCGATGCCGTCACCGGCCGCTGCCGGGCGCTGCCGGTGGAAGACACCGCCTACCGCATGAGCGACGGCAGCGAATGGGTGGCGCGCACCGCCTATGACGACCGCGGCCAGGTCGAATACACGCTGTGGTACGATGCGCGGGGCCAGCTGGTCGGTGCGCCGCTGGGCCTCTGATCCGGGCTGAAGCCGCGTCAGCCTGCCACCCTTGCACCAGACGCAACCCGCAAGTAAGAGAGGCGCGCCGCACGAGGGGTGAGGCGCGCGTTCTCTGGGGGTGTCGATGCCGATCCTGGTGATGAAATTCGGCGGTACGTCGGTGGCCGATCTTGAGCGGATCGCCAATGTCGCCGAAAAGGTCCGGCGCGAGGTCGAGCGGGGCTATCATGTCATCGTCATCGTCTCGGCCATGGCCGGAAAGACCAATGAACTGGTCAAATGGGTCAACGAGACCTCGGCCTTCTACGATGCGCGCGAGTATGACGCCGTCGTCTCCTCGGGCGAGAATGTCACCGCCGGGCTGATGGCGCTGCGCCTGCAGGAAGTCGGCGTTCCCGCCCGCTCGTGGCAGGGCTGGCAGGTGCCGATCAACACCACCTCGCAGCATGGTTCGGCGCGTTTCGTGTCGATCCCGCGCGCCAATATCGACGCGAAATTCGCCGAGGGCATGAAAGTGGCCGTGGTCGCGGGCTTCCAGGGCGTCAGCCCCGAGGGCCGGATCACCACGCTGGGCCGCGGCGGCTCGGACACCACCGCCGTGGCTTTCGCCGCCGCCTTCGATGCCGAACGCTGCGACATCTACACCGATGTCGATGGCATCTATACCACCGACCCGCGCATCACCTCGAAGGCGCGCAAGCTGGAAAAGATCAGCTACGAGGAGATGCTGGAACTGGCGTCGCTCGGCGCCAAGGTCCTGCAAACCCGCTCGGTCGAGCTGGCCATGCGCTACAAGGTACGCCTGCGCGTGCTGTCTTCGTTTGATGAAACCGATGAAACGTCCGGCACCCTGGTCTGTGACGAGGAGGAAATCATGGAATCGAAAGTCGTCTCCGGCGTCGCCCATTCGCGCGACGAGGCCAAGATCACCCTCTTCACCATCGAGGACCGCCCCGGCATCGCCGCCGCGATCTTCGGCCCCTTGGCCGAGGCGGGCGTGAACGTGGACATGATCGTCCAGAACATCAGCGAGAAGGATTATGACGAGGCCCATGCCGGCGCCGTCACCGACATGACCTTCTCCTGCCCGGTCGATCAGGTCGCCCGCGCCAAGAAGGCGATGGAAGAGGCCAAGGCCGCCGGCAAGATCAACTACGACGAGCTGATCATCGACACCGATGTGTCGAAGGTCTCGGTCGTGGGGATCGGCATGCGCAGCCATGCGGGCGTCGCCGCGAAAATGTTCAAGGCGCTCTCGGGCGAGAACATCAACATCAAGGTCATCTCGACCTCCGAAATCAAGATTTCGGTGCTGATCGACCGCAAATACATGGAACTCGCCGTCCAGACCCTGCACGACGCTTTCGCGCTGGATTCGGCGGTTTGATCGACTGCGGGCGCGCCGCCGGGGCGCCCGCCTGCAATTTTGGCACGAAAAATACTCAATGCGGTGGCAGGCTTCGCTGCCGCAAAGGCATTTCCTATCCGCTGTGAGTTGATCTAAGGTTGGCTCGCCACCCCGACATTGAACAGGACAGCCCCTCCGATGCAGGACCGTAGCGAAAGCGAAAGCCGCCGCCTGCTGCGCCGATTGCGCGACACCCTGGCCGAACCGGTCCGGGGGCAGGAGAGGCTGGACAGCATCGTCGGGCTGATCTCGGATTCGATGGGCACCGATGTGTGCTCGATCTACCTGTTCCGCGACCGCGAGACGCTGGAACTTTGCGCCACGCGCGGCCTCAACCCGGAATCGGTCCACCGCACGCGGATGCGGCTGGGCGAGGGGCTTGTCGGCCGCGTGGCCCGTACCGCCACGGCCGTGAACACCGCCGACGCGCCGAACGAGCGCGGTTTCCGCTACATGCCCGAGACGGGGGAAGAGATCTTCTCCAGCTTCCTCGGCGTGCCGATCCAGCGGCTGGGCGAGAAGCTGGGCGTGCTGGTCGTGCAGTCGAAAGAGGCGCGCGCCTATTCCGACGACGAGATCTATGCGCTGGACGTGACCGCCATGGTCCTGGCCGAGATGACCGAACTCGGTGCCTTCACCAGCGAAGACACGGTGATCGCCCGGCCTCACAAGCATCCGGTGATGATCCGCGCGGGCTCGGGGCAGGAGGGGACGGCCGAGGGGCAGGTCTGGCTGCACGAACCGCGGGTGGTGGTGACCAATCTGGTGAACGACGACCCGGTGGCCGAGGTCGAGCGCCTGCGCCAGGGGGTGGAGCGGCTGCGGGTCTCGGTCAACGACCTGATGGAAACCGCGGCGACCAGCGACAAGGAGCACCGCGAGGTGCTGGAAGCTTATCGCATGTTCGCCAATTCGCGCGGCTGGCTGCGCAGGATGGAGCAATCCATCGAAAGTGGCCTCTCCGCCGAGGCGGCGGTGGAAAAAGAACAATCCGAGGCCCGCGCCCGCCTGCAGCAGGTGCCCGATCCCTATCTGCGCGAGCGGCTGCATGACCTCGACGACCTGTCGAACCGGCTGCTGCGCATCCTGACCGGGCAGGGCCGCGATACCGGCGCCACCCTGCCGGACCGCCCGATCCTGGTGGCGCGCAACATCGGCCCGGGCGAATTGCTGGAATACGGCCGCATGCTCAAGGGCGTGGTGCTGGAAGAGGGCTCGGTCGGTTCGCATGCCGCGGTCGTGGCCCGGGCGCTGGCCATCCCGCTGGTGGTCCATGCCGAAAGCGTCACGACCGAGGCGCTGAACGGCGATGCGATCATCGTCGATGGCGACGAGGGCGTGGTGCATCTGCGCCCTGACGACAGCGTTGCCGCCGCCTATCGCGACAAGATCATCATGCAGACCGCCGCGGCCGAGCGCTACGCCGCCCTGCGCGACCTGCCCGCGGTGGCGCGCTGCGGCAGCCATGTGCGGTTGATGATGAATGCGGGGATCATGGCCGACCTGCCGTCGCTGAACGGCTCGGGGGCCGAGGGGGTGGGGCTTTTCCGCACCGAACTGCAGTTCCTGCTCAGGAATTCCATGCCGCGCCGCTCGGACCTTGCCGCGCTCTATGCCCGGGTTCTGAAGGCCGCCGAGGGGCGCCGCGTCGCCTTCCGCACGCTGGACATCGGCTCGGACAAGGTGATGCCCTACATGAACCGGCCCGAGGAGCCGAACCCCGCGATGGGCTGGCGGGCGGTCCGGGTGGGTCTGGACAAGAAAGGCGTCATGCGGATGCAGCTGCAGGCGCTGATCCGCGCGTCGAACGGGCGCCCGCTGACGGTGATGTTCCCGCTGGTGGCGGAAATGTCGGAATTCGCCGAGGCGCGCGACCTCCTGATGCGCGAGATCGAGCGCGAGCGGCATCTGGGCCATCCGCTGCCCGCCACGGTCGAGGTCGGCGCCATGCTGGAAACGCCCAGCCTCGCCTTCGCGCCGGATGCCTTCTTCAAGCTGGCCGATTTCGTCTCGATCGGCGGCAACGACCTCAAGCAGTTCTTCTACGCCGCCGACCGCGAGAACGAGCTGGTGCGGCGGCGCTATGACACGCTGTCGCTGAGCTTCATCACCTTCATCCAGAAGATCGTGAAGCGCTGCGAGGACAACGATTGCGCGCTGAGTTTCTGCGGCGAGGATGCCGGTCGCCCTGTCGAGGCGCTGGCCTTCCTCGGCGCCGGCATCCGCTCGCTGTCGATGCGGCCCGCGGCCATCGGCCCGGTCAAGGACCTGATCCGCCGCGCCGACCTCACGGAAGTGGCGGCACTGATCAATGAGGCCAAGGAGCGCGGCGAGGAACGCCTGCGGCCGCTGCTGCTGAATTACATCCGCGGCCTGCCCTCCGTCTGAGGTTCAGCCGTGGTGGCGGACCATGCCCTCCAGCCCCTCGCGGTCGGTGCGGGCGGCATTGGCGGGATGGGCCGGGTCCTCGTGGCCGAAGGCGATGCCGACCATCAGTTGATCGCCCTTCTCCAGCCCCAGCTCCTCGCGCAGGACATCGGGATAGAGCGACAGCGCGCCCTGTGCCACGCTGCCCAGCCCATGCGCGGTCAGGGCCAGCAGGAAGGTCTGCACGAAGCCGCCCAGATCCGCCGCCTCGCGCGTGCCGAAGCCCGCGGGCAGGAAGACGAAGGCGGCATGCGGCGCGCCGAAGGCGTCGAGGTTGCGCAGGAAGGCCGCCGTCCGCCCCGGCATGTCATCGCGGGCAATCCCCATTGCGCCATAAAGCGCCCGGGCCGAACCCACCTGCCGGTCGCGGAAGATGCCGCGATAGGCGGTGTCCATCGGCACATCGGGATGCGCCTTGCCGCTTTGGGCATGGGCGATCATCGCCTGCCCCAGCGCCCGGAGCCTCGCGCCTGAGACCAGCTCGATCCGCCAAGGCTGCACGTTGCAATTGGAGGGCGCCCAGAGCGCGGTCTGAAGCGCCGCCTCGATCACCCCGGGATCGACCGGGTCGGGCAGATAGCCGCGGACCGAGCGGCGGGTGCGGACCAGGCGGTCGAAATCGTCGGGCGTCATGGCGGGCCTCCCTTGGCGCTTCGGCCCCTTCATCGCCCGGCCGCGCCCGGGTTTCAACCCGCATCGCGCCCCCCTTGCGGGCGTGCCGCCGCCGTGGAAGAGAGGCGGCCTAGACCCCAGACGGAGCCCTGCGTGCCATGACCGATACTGCCTCGAAAACCATCACCCGCCTCGAATCCGGCCGCCGCATGAGCGAAGCCGTGGTGCGCGGCGACATGATCTATCTCGCCGGTCAGGTCGGCGAAGGCGCCACCGTGACCGAGCAATGCCAGAGCGCGCTGGCCCAGGTCGACCGCCTGCTGGCGCTGGCCGGGTCCAGCAAGGCCAATATCCTGACCACCCAGATCTGGCTGGCCGATATCGCTGATTTCGCCGAGATGAACGCCGTCTGGGACGCTTGGGTCGATCAGGCCAACCCGCCCGCGCGTGCCACCGGCGAGGCGAAGCTGGCGACCCCGGCCTACAAGGTCGAGTTCATCGTCACCGCCTGCCGCTGAGGTCCCAGGCGACCAGCACCATCAGCGACCGCCAGAGCGGGCCGGGGTCGGTGAAATCCGCCACCTCGCGCCCGCCGGTATCGGCGTAGAACAGCCGCGCGGCGTAGTTCTGACGCACCACGCCCAGGGCCCCGGTGGCGCAGCCCTGCGCCGCCAGCGCGTCCAGCGCCGTCTCCAGCAGGCGATGGCCCAGCCCCTGCCGCCGGGCGTTGTTGGCGACATAGAGATGCTTGATCTCGCCCACCGGCCCGGGCTGTGCGGCAAAGGCCGCATCCTCGCCCGCCGGACCGATGGCCACCAGACCGGCGGGTCCCGTCTCGGCCTCGACCAGCCAGGCCTTGCGCGCGGGATCGGCCAGCACCGCTTCCCAGGCCCGCTGCCGATGCGCGACATCGAGCCGCGCCGCGGCTTCCTCCGGGGCGAGGCCCGCGTAGGTCGTCTGCCAGACCGCGTGATGCAGCGCCGCCAGAGCGGGCGCATCTTCGGGGCGGGCCTGACGCAAGGTGCTCGTTACTCTGTTCATGCGCTATCCTTGCCGCGCCTTCCTGCTGCATGCAAGATGGGCGACGGAAGCGCGCGCCTGAGCCGTTCAACACTTGGGGAGCGTTCATTCACAGGGGTTTATCCATGTCTGCCGCCGTCGAGAGATATTCGCGCGCTCAGGTCGTTCTGCATTGGACCACGCTGGCGCTGCTCTTGGTCAGTTTCATCAGCCACGAGGGGATGAAGGACGCCTGGCGCGCCCTGCGTCAGGGGGGCGAGGCCGCCAGTGCCGCGCCCGGCCTCGGCTCGCAGGTCCATGTCTGGGTCGGGGCGACGGTTCTGGCGCTGACGCTGGTCCGGCTGGTGCTGCGGGTGACGCAGGGCGCGCCGCGGCCGGTCGAGGGGCAATCGCCGCTGCTGACCGTCGCGTCCTCCATCCTGCACGGGCTCCTCTATCTGGTCCTGCTGGCGATCCCGGCGACCGGCCTTGCAGCGTGGTTCGGCGGCATCACCGACCTGGGCGAGGTGCATGAAGTGCTCTTCAACATCGCGCTCCTGCTGGTCGCTGGCCATATCGGCGCGGCCCTCTTCCACCAGTTCGTGTTGAAAGACCGCCTGCTGGCGCGGATGCGCTGATGGCGGGCGTGCGGCTCGGCTTTCTGGGCACCGGCACCATCGCGCAGGCGGTGGTGCGGGGCCTCGCGGGGCAGGGCGCAAGCATCCTGGTGTCCCGCCGGTCCGAGGCGGTCTCGGCCGCGCTGGCCGCCGAGCTGGCCGAGGTCACGGTGGCCGACACTCAGGCGGTGGTGGACGGCAGCGAGGTGGTCTTCGTCGCGCTGGTGCCCGGGGTGGTGGCCGAGGTCCTGCCATCGCTCCGCTTCCGTCCGGATCAGCAGGTGATCTCCTTCGTCGCCGGGCTGTCGCTATCCGATCTGGCGCCCCTCGTCGCCCCGGCCCGCGCTGCCGCCCTGATGCTGCCCTTCCCGGGCATCGCCCGGGGCGGCTCGCCGGTGCTGGCGCAGGGCGATGTGGCGCTGGTCGAGACGCTGTTCGGCGCCCGCAACCGGATCTTCCCGGTGGAGACCGAGGCGCAGATGGACGCGCTGCTCTGCGCTCAGGCGGTCCTGTCGCCTGCCCTCAGGCTGGTCGAAGACGCCGGGCAATGGCTCGATGGCAAGGGCGTCGTGGGCGGCGAGGAATTCCTGCGGCTGCTGGTCGGCTCCACCCTCACCGGGCAGGATTGCGGGACGACGCTGGCCGCGCTGGACACGCCCGGCGGCTATAACCAGCGGCTGCGGCACCATATGGACGCGGCTGGCTTGGCCGAGGCGTTGAAACAGGGCTTGGACCGGCTGGCCCGCTAGACCTCAGATCGCCTCGCCCTGCATCAGCCGCGGCTGGGCCGCGTTCAGACCCGCGGCCTCGCGGATGAAATAGCGGCGCAGGCCCGGCAGCGCGTTGACCGCGCCCAGCCCCAGACCCCGCACCGCCGCCAGCAGCGGATTGCCATTCGAGAACAGGCGGTTCACCGCATCCATCCCCAGCGCCATCCGCGTCACGTCGAAGCGCCGCCAATCCTGATAGCGCTCCAGCACGTCGGGTGCGGCGATATCCTCGCCCCGGCGGTTCGCCTCGATCAGCACCTCGGCCAGGGCCGCCACATCGCGCAGGCCCAGGTTCAGCCCCTGACCGGCGATCGGATGCACGCCATGCGCGGCATCGCCCACCAGCGCCAGCCGTTCGGCCACGAACCGCTCGGCGATGGTCAGCCGCAGGGGATAGGCGAAGCGCTTGCCCTCCAGCCCAATCTCGCCCAGGAAATTGCCGAAGCGGGGGCGCAGCACCTCCAGATAGCCCGCGTCATCGAGGGATTGGATCGCCTCGGCCGTTGCCGTCCGCTCGCTCCAGACGATGGAGGAACGGTTGCCGGGTAAGGGCAGGATCGCCAAGGGCCCGGGCGGCATGAAGAATTGATGCGCGATCCCCTCATGCGGCTTTTCATGGGCGATGGCGCAGACCAGCGCCGTTTGCCCGTACTCATGGCCCCAGCGCCTGATCCCGGCGCGTTTGGCCACCGCCGAATCGCGCCCGTCGCAGCCGACCAGCACCCGACCGCGAAGCACCCGCCCGTCGGCCAGCGTGACGGCGGCGCCCGCAGGCCCCGTCTCCTGCCCCACGACCTGCGCGCCCGAATGCAGGGTGATCCCCGGCTCGGCCTGCATCGCATCGAGGAAGGCGGCATAGAGGAACCGGTCCTCGACCATCTGGCCCATCGCGCCTTCTTCGATCTCGGCCGCGTCGAATCCCAGAAACAGCGGCGAGGCACCTTGGCCTGCCTGCCCCTGCGAGGCGCGGATGCCGAGGATCGGCTGCGCCTTGTCCCTGAGCCCGCGCCACAGCCCCAGCGCCTGAAGAATGCGGACCGAGGCCAGCGCCAGCGCATAGGCGCGACCGTCGAAATGATCCTCGGCCCGGGATTGGGCGGGGCGGGCGTCGATCACGGCGACGCTGAGCCCTCCCTTGGCCAGAGCCAGAGCCAGAGCGGGGCCATTGAGCCCGCCGCCCGCGATCAGGATATCGGCGTCGTGTTCCATGGCCGCACCCTAGCCGGATACGCGGGATTGTCCATGCGACGCGCGCGCGCTAGCGTCGGCGCGCAAAGGCAGGGGGTTGGCATGAGCGAAGAATGGCGGGCCATGAGCGCGGCCGCACTGGGACGCGGGATCGAGGCGGGCAAGATCTGCCCGGTCGATTTGACCGAAGCCTATCTCGATGCCATCGACACGCATCCCTGGCGCGACCGGATCTATGCCCGCACCATGCGGCTGCACGCGCTGGAAATCGCGGCGGCGGCCCGGGGGCGGGCCAAGCTGGGGCAGCGCCGGGGGCCGCTGGACGGGGTGCCGGTCAGCTGGAAGGACCTGTTCGACACGGCGGGCGTGGCGACCGAATCGGGCAGCCTGCTGCTCAAGGGCCGCACGCCCGAGCATGACGGGTTGGTGGTCGAGCGCCTGACCCAGGCCGGGCTGCCGCCGCTGGGCAAGACGCATATGACGGAACTGGCCTTTTCCGGGCTGGGGCTGAACCCGGTGACGGCGACGCCGCCCAACATCCACGATCCCGAGAAGGCGCCCGGCGGCTCTTCCTCAGGCGCCGCGGCCTCGGTCGCCTGGGGGCTGGCGCCCTTGGCCATCGGCTCGGACACCGGGGGCTCGGTGCGCCTGCCCTCGGCCTGGAACGACCTTGTCGGGCTGAAGACCACAGCCGGGCGCATCCCGCTCACCGGCGCCGTGCCGCTGGCCGAGAAATTCGATACGGTCGGGCCGCTGGCCCGGACGGTCGAGGATGCGGCGCTGGCCTTCGCGCTGCTCGACGCCTCGCCCGCGCCGGACCTGCGCGGCGCCACGCTCTCGGGCGCGCGGCTTCTGGTGCTGGAGACGGTCGCCTTCGACGACATCCACGCCGCCCCGGCCCAGGGGTTCGAGCGCGCGCTCAAGGCTTTCGGCGCCGCGGGCGCCCGGATCGACCATGCGCAGATCCCGGCGGTGGCCGAGGCGATGGCCATGGCCGGCATCCTCTTCGCCGCCGAATGCTACGGCATCTGGGGCGAGGCGATCGAGGCCAACCCGGACGTGATGTTCGCCCCGGTCCGCGACCGCTTCCGCGCGGGCGGCACCTTCAAGGCGCATGACTACGTCGCGGCCTGGCGGCGGCTGGAGGCGCTGCGGCGCGACTGGACGGCGGCGGTCGCGGGCTATGACGCGGTGCTGATCCCGACCGTGCCGACCCTGCCGCAACGGATCGACGACCTGATGGCCGATCCCACCTTCTTTGCCGCCGAGAACCTGATGGCGCTGCGGAACACCCGGATCGGCAACCTGATGGGGCTCTGCGGGCTCACCCTGCCGACGGGCGTGCCCTCGACCGGCGTCCTGCTGATGGCGGGCCCTGGGCAGGAGGCGCGGCTGCTCAGGCTGGGGGCTGCGGCGGAGGCGGCTCTGGCGGCGTAAGCGCGCGCGTCTCGCCGGGGGCGAGGCCCGCCAGCGTATGGGGGCCGATGGACCAGCGGATCAGCCGCAGGACCTTGTGGCCGATGTGCCGGCCCATGCGCCGCACCTGCCGGTTGCGGCCCTCGGTGATGGTGAGTTCCAGCCACTGGCCGGGCGGCTCCTCGGCCGGAACGCGCCAGTCGGGCGGCGGGATCAGCCGCACATCGGCGGGGCGGGTCGGCCCGTCCGTCAGCGTGACGCCCCGGCGCAGGGCCCCCAGCGCCTCGGGGCCGGGCTCGCCCTCCACCAGCGCGACATAGGTCTTCGGCAGATGGAAGGCGGGATCGGTCAGCCGGGCCTGCAAGGCCCCGTCATTGGTCAGGAGGAGCAGCCCCTCGC
>NZ_JAUCCQ010000049.1:0-24252 GCF_034676075.1 Pararhodobacter sp.
CTACCGTGGCGCCGCGGCGCGGCGCAACCGGTCGTTGATGGCGCGCCCCAGACCCGTCTCGGGCACCGGGGCAAAGGCGATCCGTCCCTCGGGTCCGGCCAGCGCATCGGCCTCGTGCAGGGCGTGGAACAGGCGGGCGGCGGCTTCGGTGGTGTCGCCTGTCGCGCTGAGGGTGAGGGCAGCGCCGGGGCAGGGGCCGAAGCCGACCCAGATCTCGCCGGGCTCGGGCGCCGTCGCTTCCAGCCGCACCCGGCCGCGCGGCGCGTAATGCGAGGCGAGCTGCCCGGGGGCGGTAATCGCGCCGCTCTGGCGCGCCGCAACCCGCAGCCCCAGCGCCTCGATCGCCTCGACCGGCAAGCCGCCCGCGCGCAGGAGGATTGGCGCCTCGCCTGTCGCATCCAGGATCGTCGATTCCAGTCCAACCGCGCAATCGCCGCCATCGACCACCGCGGCGATGCGCCCGCCCAGCCCCTCCAGCACATGCCTTGCGCTGACCGGGCTGATCCGGCCCGAAGGATTGGCCGAGGGCGCGGCCAGCGGCCCGTCGAAGGCCCGGAGCAGCGCCTGCGCCACCGGATGGGCAGGCACGCGGATCGCCACCGTCTCCAGCCCCGCCGTCACCAGCGGCGAAAGCCCGCCCCTCAGCGGCAGCACCAGCGTCAGCGGTCCCGGCCAGAAGGCCTGCGCCAGCCGCCGGGCCAGGGGCGTCAGCCGGGCGTAACGCTCGACCTGATCGAGGTCCGGCAGATGCGCGATCAAGGGGTTGAACCGAGGCCGTCCCTTAGCGGCGAAGATCCCCGCCACCGCCTGATCGTCGCGCGCGTCACCCCCCAGCCCGTAGACCGTCTCGGTCGGGAAGGCGACGAGCTTGCCGTCGCGCAGCAGCCCGGCGGCGTCGCGCAGGCCCGTCGCATCGGGGGGCAGGAGGCGGGTTTCGGCCATGGTCCGGTGACGCTGCGTCTTGATTTCCGTGGGTAGCGTGCGAGGTTCATTTGCGGCAATACAGCCGGCGACCGGGCTTGCCAAGTCGCCCGGCCCGCGTGTTAGCCCGGAGGATGCCATGCCCTACGCCGCGCCTGTTGCCGATATCCAGTTCCTGCTCGACAAGGTTCTGGGTTATGATCGGCTCGCCGCCACCGAGACCTTCGCCGAGGCGGGCGCCGATGTGACCGAGGCGATCCTGGGCGAGCTGGGGCGGCTGTGCGAGGGGGTGCTGGCGCCGCTGAACCGCGCGGGCGACCTGACGCCTGCGAAGCTGGAAAACGGCGTCGTGCGCACCTCGCCCGGCTTCAAGGACGGCTACAAGGCGATTGCCGAGGGCGGCTGGCTGGGCATCTCGGCCACGCCCGAGCATGGCGGGATGGGGCTGCCGCAGACCCTGAACACGGCGATGAACGAGATGATGTCGGGGGCAAACCTGTCGCTGCAGCTTTGCCCGCTGCTGTCCCAGGGCCAGATCGAGGCGCTGGAGCATCATGCGTCGGACGCGCTGAAGGACCTCTATCTGCCGAAGCTGATTTCCGGCGAATGGACCGGCACCATGAACCTGACCGAGCCGCAGGCCGGGTCGGACGTCGGCGCGCTGAGGACCAAGGCCGAGGACAATGGCGACGGTACCTTTGCAATCACCGGGCAGAAGATCTTCATCACCTGGGGCGATCATGACGTGGCCGAGAACGTCTGCCATCTGGTGCTGGCGCGGCTGCCCGACGGGGTGGCGGGGACCAAGGGCATCAGCCTGTTCCTGGTGCCGAAACTGATCCCCGACGCCGAGGGCAAGCCGGGCGAGCGCAATTCATTGCGCGTCGTCTCCTTGGAGCACAAGCTGGGCATCCACGGCTCGCCCACCTGCGTCATGTCCTTCGAGGGCGCGAAAGGCTGGATGGTCGGCAAGCCGAATGGCGGCATGGCGGCGATGTTCACCATGATGAACAACGCTCGTCTCGGCGTCGGCGCCCAGGGCATCGGCGTGGCCGAGGCCGCCTATCAGCACGCGCTGGCCTATGCCCAGGACCGCAAGCAGGGCCGCACGCCGCAGGGCGACACGGCGATCATCGACCACGCCGACGTGCGCCGGATGCTGGCGGTGATGAAGGCCGAGACCTTCGCCGCGCGGGCCATCGCGCTGGATTGCGGGCTCGCCATCGACATGGGGCGCGCCACCGGCAAGGACAGCTGGAAGGCCCGCGCGGCGCTCCTGACCCCCATCGCCAAGGCGCATGGCACCGATATCGGCTGCGAGGTCAGCTCGATGGGCGTGCAGGTCCACGGCGGCATGGGCTTCATCGAGGAAACGGGCGCGGCCCAGTATTTCCGCGATGCCCGCATCACGCCGATCTACGAGGGCACTAACGGCATTCAGGCCATGGACCTTGTGGCGCGCAAGATGATGGACGGGGGCGAGGCCGCGAGCCGCCTGCTGCAAGAGGTCGAGGATGCCGCCGAAGGCGCCCGCGCCACGCTGCCCGATCTGGCCGAGAAGGTCTGGGAAGCGGCCGAGACGATGCGCGAGGCGGTCGAATGGCTGGTCGGGCAGGAGATGAACGAGCGCTTCGCCGGGGCCACGGCCTTCCTGCGGGCCTTTGCCCGGGTGCTGGGCGCGCATTACCATCTGAAGGCGGCACTGGCCGATCCCGAAGGGCCGCGTGCCCGTCTGGCCCGCGTCTTCATCACCCGCATCCTGCCCGAGCATGAATCGCTTCTGGTGCAGGCAAGGGCCGGGGCGGCGCAGCTTTACGACCTCAGCATCGAGGATTTGCAGACCGCATGAGCACCGCCGCCACCGCCCCCCGCCCGGCCGAGCCCGGTATCCGCTTCCCGCACGAGGCGCCGCCCGGCCCGGGCGATGCCATCGAGGTGGCGCCCGGGGTGCTGTGGATGCGCCTGCCGCTGCCGATGGCCTTGGACCATGTCAACGTCTTCGCGCTGGACGAGGGCGACGGCTGGACGATCATCGACACCGGCTTTTCCTCGAAGCGGGCCAAGGCCGAATGGCAGGCGCTGCTGGCGGGGCCCCTGGGCGGGCGGCCGGTGCGCCGGGTGGTGGTCACCCATCACCATCCCGACCATGTCGGGCTCGCGGGCTGGTTCCAGACCGAGCACGGGGCGGAACTGGTCACGACCCGCACCGCCTGGCTTTTCGCGCGGATGCTGCTGCTCGATGCCCATTCCCAGCCGGTGCCCGAGACCATCGCCTTCTGGCGTGGCGCGGGGCTTGAGGAAGACGAGATCGCCCGGCGCATCGCCGAGCGGCCGTTCAATTTCTGCGACGTGGTCGACCCGATGCCGCTGGGCTTCACCCGGGTGGGCGAGGGGCATGAGGTGACGATGGGCGGCCGCCGCTGGGTCGTGCATTGCGGCAATGGCCATGCGCCCGAACACGCGACCTTCTGGAGCCTCGACGACGATCTGGTGATCGGCGGCGACCAGCTGCTGCCGGGGATCAGCGCCAATCTCGGCGTCTATGCGACCGAGCCCGGCGCCGATCCGGTCGGCGACTGGATCGAGAGCTGCACTCGGCTCGCGGCTTTCGCCGAGGACCGCCATCTGGTGTTGCCCGGCCACAAGCTGCCCTTCACCGGCCTGCCCCTGCGACTGCGCCAGATGGTCGAGAACCATCAGGGCGCGCTGAACCGGCTGCAGGGCTGGCTGAGCGAACCGAAGACCGCGGCGCAGTGCTTCCTGCCGCTCTTCAAGCGCGAGATCACCGGCCCCGCCGCGGGCATGGCGCTGGTCGAGGCGGTGGCGCATCTCAACCGGCTGCTGGTCGAGGGGCGGGTGCGGCGCTGGCGCGACGAGCGCGGCGCCTGGCTCTGGCAGGCCGAGGGCTGAGGCGGCGTTGGCTGTGGCCCCGCAGCGTCAGGTCGGCGCGGCGCAGGGCCCGGGCCGCGCTGGCGGGGTGACAGGGGTTTCGCCATCCGCTATGGAGTGGAAAACACACGGGAATGGAGACCCCCATGGCTGAGTACAAGCACGGCTCGATGGACACCACCGAGCAGGAAAAAACCTTCAACGGCTTCATCAAGGCGTCGATCTATGTCGCGGCCTTCTCGATCGCCTGCCTGATCTTCATGGGCCTCGTCAATTCCTGAGGAACCCCGGCGGGCGCCGCCCAAGGCGCCCTGGCCATGCCGCTTCGCGCGGCCTGACAAAGGACATCCCGACATGTCGCTGCTGACGCGCCTTCTGGCCCTTGTCACGCTGGTCGTGCTGGCCGGCTGTACGACCAAGCCCGCGGTCTGGGCCCCGGACGAAGCGGTGATGGCCGCCCGCTATCAGGCGGCGGGGCCGACCGAGATCGTGCTCTTCAACGTCATCAACAACGAGAATGGCCGCGGCGAGCATTCGGCGCTGATGATCAACGCGCCCAGCCAGCGGGTGCTGTTCGATCCGGCCGGCACCTGGACGCATCCGGCGGCGCCGGAACGCCATGACGTGCATTACGGCTTCGATGACACGCAGCTCTACCGATACACCTATTACCACGCCCGCCGCACCCATCACGTGCTGATGCAGACGCTGGTCGTGCCGCCCGAGGTGGCCGAGCGCATCCTGCGGCTGGCCGAGGTCGAGGGGCCGGTGCCCGACGCCTATTGCGCGAAATCCATCATCAGCATCCTGCATCAGGTGCCGGGCTATGAATGGATCCGCGATTCCTTCTACCCCAACAGCCTGTCCGAGCAATTCGCGACGATACCGGGGGTGCGGGAGGAAAGGGTCTATTCCGACGCGCTTCCCACCGAACGACAGCAATACACGCAATAAGCAAAACGGGGCCTTCGGGCCCCGTTTTTTATTTGGTGCAAGAGGGGACCGGACCCTCAGGCGCCCAGCGTCAGGGTCAGGATCGCCAGCGTCGCGGCGCCGCCCAGCATCGCCCAGATGGCATTCTTGGTCCAGACACCCACCGCCAGCGTCACCACCACGGCCGCCAGCCGCACCGGATCGGGGCCGGATTGCCCTTCGAGCGGCAGGAAGATCTGCGGCGCCATCAGCCCGGGGATCACCGCCACCGGCGTGTAGCGCAGGAGCCTGAGCGCCCAGGGCGGCAGCGGGCGGCGCCCGACCAGCCCCAGGAACGAGAAGCGCAGGGTGAAGGTGCCGATGGCCAGCGCCACGATGACGATCCAGATCGTCGTCTGATCCAGGGTCATGACGCGCCTCCCACCGGGCGGTTCTTCTCGGTCCAGACCTCGACCAGGGCGCCGGTGACCATGGCGGCCAGCGCCGCGACCAGCAGGCCCAGGCTATAAGGCAGGAAGGCCAGCCCCAGCGCCACCACCACCGAGACAAAGGCCGCCGCGACATGGGCCAGCGTCCGCAGCATCGGGCCAATGAGCGCGATGAAGGCGATGGGCACGGCGGCGCCGATCGGCACCCAATCGGGGATCTGGCTGCCGACCAGCGCCCCCATCAGCGTGCCCAGATACCAGGTCGGGCAGATCAGGAACACCACGCCGAAATAGAAGGCGAGCTTGGCGCGGGGGCTCAGCGGCGGTCCCTGCTCATAACGCAGGATCGACACCGCATAGGCCTGATCGACCATGAGATAGGCCACCGCCGCCCGCTGCCAGACCGAGGCACCGCCCAGATGCGGCGTCAGCGAGGCCGAATACATCGCCATGCGCGTGTTCACGGCCAGCGCGGTGATGATGACGATGATGGTCGGCGCCTGATCGGTCATCAGCTGCAGCGCGGTCAGCTGCGCCGCCCCGGCGATCACCGCGACCGAAAAGGCCATGGTCTGCCAGACGTCGAGCCCGGCCTCGCCGGCGACGACGCCGAAGACCAGACCGAAGGGGGCGACAATCAGGATGAACGGCCCGCCGTTGCGCACGCCTTGCCAGAAGGCGCTCGAGGGAGTGATGTCAGTGCTCATGGCTTATCCGAAAATGCCGGTGACCCGGCCCAGCAGCATGAAGGCCCGCGCCGAGCGGGTCTCGGCGAATTGCGCGATCTCGCCGTCCGAGGCCGAGGCCTCGAACACGGTGAAACGGCGGTCGAAGGCGCGCAGGAAGCGGTGCGCGGCCTCGCGGAACCCGGGGTCCGAGCGCATCCTGGCATAGGTCAGCGCCAGACACGAGCGGTCGCGGATGCCGCCCAGCGCCGCCACCTCGGACCCGCGGGCACCGAGCGCGAAGGCGCGCCAGACCTCGGGCCGGGCGCGGTCGGGGCGCAGGTCGTCCATGTAGATGCCCTCCTGCGCCAGCGTCGTCAGCACGTCCTGCGCGGCGCGGACCAGAATGGCGGTGCCGTGGTCGCCGAGCGCCCGGCGCAGCGCGGCAAAGCCTTCCTCGTCGGCCTCGGTCTCGGGGAAGTTGAGGGCGCGGATGAAATCGGCGGGGGGCAGGGGTTCGGGCGCGGGCGAGGGGTTTTCCAGCGCCAGAACCGGCTGGGTGCCGTCCTGCGGCGCCGGTTCTTCGTCCGTGGCGGGGCGGGTCGGCGCGCGGCGGGTGTGGAACATGGCCATCCGCTCCTCGGCCGCCTTCTGCGAGGCCGCGATCTCGTCGAGCTTTTCCTCGACCGTCGGCTTCAGCGCCAGCCCCGCCGCCTGCTGCTCACGGATCCAGCCGCGGCGCATACCCTCGACGCTGGCCTGAAGCCGCAGCGATTCGTCGCGCATGTCGCGGGCCGCGCGCAGCACCAGCACCGCCATCCAGATCAGCGCCACCGGCAGGAAGACCGCCAGCGCCACCACGACCAGCCCCAGCGTATCCGAGATCCGCATGCCCTGCTGTCCCAGGACCCGGAAGGCGGCGACCAGCGCCACCAGCCAGGCCAACGACAGCAGGAAGGCCAGCAACTCGGGCGAGAGGCGCGGGCGGCGGCGGGGGGCTGGCTCGTCGGGCATCGACGCGCCGCCTCTCAGCGATATTCGACCGAGAGAACCTCGTAGCTGCGCTCGCCGCCTGGGGTGCGCACCTCGACCGAATCGCCGGGCTCCTTGCCGATCAGGGCGCGCGCCAGGGGCGACTTGATGTTGAGGAGGTTGTTCTCGATATCCGCCTCGGCCTCGCCGACGATCTGATAGGTCCGCTGCTCGTCGGTGTCCTCATCGACGATGGTGATCGTCGCGCCGAACTTGATGGCACCCGAGAGTTTCGACGGGTCGATGACCTCGGCCCGGCCGATCAGGCCCTCGACTTCCTTGATCCGGCCCTCGATGAAGCTCTGCTTCTCGCGGGCGGCATGGTACTCGGCATTCTCGGACAGGTCGCCATGTTCGCGGGCCTCGGCAATGGCACGGATCACCGCCGGCCGCTCGACTGACTTGAGCTCGCGCAGTTCCGCATCCAGGGCATCGAAGCCGCGGCGGGTCATGGGGATCTTTTCCATCGGGTCTCACACGAAAAGAAAACGCCCGCGGCCGGGGCCGGGGCAATCAGGGTTCAGGCCCCTACCTGATAGCAGGCGGCGACGAAATGCAAGCCCCGCGGGTGGGCGATGAGCGGGGCTTGCCCGAAGGGTCAGGCGTAGCTGACCACCTCGTATTCGACGCCATCGGCATCGTGGAAATAGAACCGCCGGCCGGGTTCGTAATCGGCGTGGCTGTGGGTCTGGAACCCGGCTTCGCGCACCTTCGCCTCGGTCGCGTCGAGGTCGGCGACGGTCACCGCCAGATGGTTCAGCCCGCCGATCGTGTCATAGCTGCGGGCAGCGGCCGGGCGGGGCGCCTCCGAGGGGCGGTAGAGCGCCAGGTAGCTGTTGTCGCCGCCGACATGGATCGAGCGCCCGCCGTGGATCGCCGAGCCCTGCCAGCGGATGTGCCAGCCGAAGACCTGTTCCATCCAGCGGGCGGTGGCCGCGGGGTCGGTGACGGTGAGATTGGTGTGTTCCAGCGCGGCCTGCATGATGATCTCCTCATGATTCGGGTTGCAGGCCGCTTGTGTAATTCCTAAACCTAACTTTAGGTCAAGGGAGGAAGCCATGCCACCGGAACGCGGCCTTTCCATCGGCGCCCTGGCCGAGCGCACCGGCCTCGCCGTCTCGGCCATCCGCTATTACGAGGCGCAGGGGCTGATCACCGCCGAGCGCAACGCGGGCAACCAGCGGCGCTTTCCCCGCGCGGCGATCCGGCGGTTGAGCTTCATCCTCATCGCCCAGCAATTCGGCGTCTCGCTGGCCGAGATCCGGGTGCTGCTGGCCGACCTGCCCGAGGGGCGCAACCCCAGCCCCGCCGACTGGCGCCGCATCAGCCTGCAGTTCCGCGACCGGCTGGACCAGCGCATCGCCACCCTGACCCGGCTCAGGGACGATCTGGACGGCTGCATCGGCTGCGGTTGCCTGAGCCTGCCGAAATGCGCGCTCTACAACCCCGGCGACAGGGCAGGGGAGCGGGGCGCGGGGCCGCGCTATCTGATGGGCGACCGGCCGGGCTGAGACGCGCGGGCAAGGCGTTCTGACGTTCCGTAGCAATTGACCCCGCCCGGTTTCAAAGGGTATGCCGCAGCATAGCGAACCGTAACAATGTTGCGCACGACGTCAGCCAGCGAGGAGCCCCCATGTCCGAAGTCGAAACCGGGATCGAACGCGAGTCGATGGAATACGATGTCGTCATCGTCGGCGCAGGCCCTGCCGGTCTGTCGGCGGCGATCCGGCTCAAGCAGCTCGACGCCGACCTCAATGTCGTGGTGCTGGAGAAGGGCTCGGAAGTCGGCGCGCATATCCTCTCGGGCGCGGTGCTGGACCCCTCGGGGCTTACCCGGCTGATGCCCGACTGGAAGGAAAAGGGCGCGCCCCTGAACGTGCCGGTCACGCATGACAATTTCTATCTGCTGGGCGAGGCGGGCAAGATCCGCGTGCCGAACTGGCCGATGCCGCCCCTGATGAACAACCACGGCAATTACATCGTCTCGATGGGTAACGTGACCCGCTGGATGGCCGAACAGGCCGAGGCGCTGGGCGTCGAGATCTTCCCGGGCATGGCCGCCAGCGCGCTGGTCTATGACGGCGACCGGGTGAAGGGCGTCGTCGCGGGCGAATTCGGGCGCGAGGCCGATGGCTCGATGGGCCCGAATTACGAGCCGGGGATGGAGCTGCACGGCAAATACGTCTTCATCGCCGAGGGCGTGCGCGGCTCGCTGGCCAAGCAGCTGATCGAGAAATACGAGCTGTCGAAGGGCCATTGCCCGCAGAAATTCGGCCTCGGCATGAAAGAGATCTGGGAGATCGACCCGGAAAAGCACCGCGAGGGCACCGTCACCCACACGATGGGCTGGCCGCTGGGCTCGAAAGCGGGTGGCGGCTCGTTCATCTATCATTTCGAGAATAATCAGGTGCTGATCGGCTTCGTCGTGCACCTGAACTACGCGAACCCCTACCTCTATCCCTACATGGAATTCCAGCACTTCAAGCACCACCCGATGGTCGCCGAGCTGCTGAAGGGCGGCAAGCGCGTGGCTTACGGCGCGCGGGCGATTTCCGAGGGCGGCTGGCAGTCGATCCCCAAGATGACCATGCCGGGCGCGGTGCTGCTGGGCTGCTCGGCGGGGCTGGTGAACGTGCCGCGGATCAAGGGCAACCACAACGCCATGCATTCGGGCATCGAAGCCGCCGAAGCCGCCTATGCGGCGATCCAGTCGGGGCGCGAGGGCGATGAGCTCACGATCTATGAGGAAAACGTCCGCGGCGGCGTGATCGGCAAGGACCTGAAGAAGGTCCGCAACGTCAAACCGATGTGGTCGAAATGGGGCCTCGCGCCGTCCTTGGCCTTCGGCGGGCTCGACATGTGGACCAACACGCTGGGTTTCTCGCTGTTCGGGACGCTCCGGCATGGCAAATCCGACGCCAAGGCCACCGGCGAGGCCAAGGATTTCAAGCCGATCGACTATCCCAAGCCCGATGGCGTGCTGTCCTTCGACCGGCTGACCAACGTCAGCTTCTCGTTCACCAACCACGAGGAAAGCCAGCCCGCCCACCTCAAGCTCAAGGATCCCTCGATCCCGATCGGGGTGAACCTGCCGAAATACGCCGAGCCCGCGCAGCGCTATTGCCCGGCCGGAGTCTATGAGGTGGTCGAGAAGGACGGCAAGCCCGAGTTCGTGATCAACTTCCAGAACTGCGTCCACTGCAAGACCTGCGACATCAAAGACCCCAGCCAGAACATCAACTGGACCACGCCGCAGGGCGGAGACGGGCCGAACTACCCGAATATGTGACACTCTCGCGGTTGCGTGATGGCGCGCGTCCCTGACGGGGGGACGCGCGCATTGCCCTTGGCGGGCCGGACCGCTACACCTTGGGCAACGCATCCCTGACCGACGCGGGAGTTCCCCCTTGCCTCTTTCCCCCCGATTTCGCCCGGCCTCTCTGGCCCTGCTGCTGATCCCGGCCCTGGCGCTGGCGCCTCAGGCGGGGCGGGCCGAGGGGACGGCAGGCGCCTTCCTCGCCGCGCGCGAGGCCGGGGTGATGAACGATTTCGCCGCCTCGCTGCCCTATCTGCAACGGCTGCAACAGGCCGATCCGTCCAATCTGGGCACGCTGGAAAGTCTGGCGGTCAGCGCCTTTTCCGTGGGCGAATTCGATCTGGCGTCGCAGACCGCGGGCGATCTGGCGGCGCTGGACCCGACCAACCGGGCGGCGGCGCTGCTGCTTCTGGCCAAGGCCTTTCACGAGGGCGATTACGCCGCCGCGCTGGCGATCAGCGACAGCGGGGCGTCGATCCATCCCCTGATCGAGGGGCTGGCCCGCGCCTGGGCGCAACTGGGCGCCGGGCGCATGTCCGACGCGCTGGCGACGCTCGACACCGTGGCCGGGGTCGAGGGGATGCAGGCTTTCGCCGAATATTGCCGGGCGCTGATGCTGGCGACCGTCGGCGATGTCGAAGGCGCCGTGGCGGTGATCGAGGATGACGCGGCCGGGGTGTCGACCGCGCTGAACCGGCGCGGCTATATCGCCTATGCCCAGCTTCTGGCGCTGAGCGAGCGCTACGACGACGCGCTGGCGCTGATCGACACGGTCTTCGCCCCGGGCGCCGATCCCGCCATCGACCGCATGCGCGCCGCCTATGCGGAAGGGCGGGCGCTGCCCTTCGACGTCATCGCCTCGCCCGGCGAAGGCATGGGCGAGGTGTTCTCGGTCATGGCCAACGCCATGGTCACCGGCCGCAACCCGCTGGAAGCGCTGATCTATGCGCAGGCCTCGGTCTGGGTGAATCCGGCGCTGACCGAGTCGCAGCTGCTGATCGGCCAGATCTTCGAGGAGATGGACCAGCCGCAGATGGCCGCCGCCGCCTATGAGGCGATCCCGGCCGACAACGTTTTCGGCAATGCCGCGCGGATGGGCCGGGCGCAGGTGCTGGAGACGCTGGACCGGCGCGACGAGGCGATCGCCGATCTGCAGGCCATGGCCGAGGCCAATCCGCAAAGCTATGCCGCACAAAGCGTGCTGGGCGATTTCCTGCGCCGCGACAATCAGTTCGTCGAGGCCGCCGCCGCCTATACGAGGGCCATGGATCTGCTGACCGAGGCCGGGCTGGAACCGGAATGGCAGCTCTGGTTCTCGCGCGCGGTGGCCCTGTCGCGGGCCGATCAATGGGAGCCGGCCGAGGCCGATTTCCGCGCCGCGCTGGCCATCGAGCCCGATCAGCCGACGGTGCTGAACTACCTTGGCTATTCGCTGATCGAACGCGGCGAGAAGCAGGACGAGGCGATGGAGATGATCCAGCGCGCCGTGGCGGGCGATCCCGACAGCGGCTATATCCTCGACAGCCTCGCCTGGGCGCTCTACCGCCTCGGCCGCTATACCGAGGCCGTGGCGCATATGGAGCGCGCGGTCGAGATGGAGCCGACCGACGCCGTGCTCAACGACCATCTGGGCGATGTCTATTGGGCCGTGGGCCGTCACCGTGAGGCGCATTTCCAGTGGCGCCGGGCGCTGTCCTTCGCCCCGGCCGAGGATCTCGATGAAGAGCGTCTGCGCCGCAAGATCGAGGTCGGGCTCGACGCCGTGCGGGCCGAGGCGGGCGAGCCGCCGCTGCACCCGGCAAACTGATGCCCGGCAGGGTCCGGGCCGTCGCCCCCGCCAAGCTCAACCTGACCCTGCACGTCACCGGCCAGCGGGCCGATGGCTATCACCTGCTCGATTCGCTGGTGGTCTTTACCGAGGCGGGCGACGGGCTGACCCTGGCCGACGGACCGGGCCTGTCCCTGGACCTGACCGGCCCCGCGGCGCCCGCGCTGGCGGTCGAGCCTGACAATCTGGTCCTGCGCGCCGCCCGGGCCGTGGGCGCAACCCGCGCCGCCTTCACGCTGGAAAAACGCCTGCCGGTCGCCTCGGGCATGGGCGGCGGGTCCTCGGACGCGGCGGCGGCACTGAAGCTGCTGGCGGAGCGGGGTTTGCCGCCGCCCGATACCGCGGGGCTGATGCGGCTGGGCGCCGACCTGCCGGTCTGCATGGCCGCGCCCGCGCCGAGCCGCATGACCGGACTGGGCGAGGGTGTGGCGCCGGTCGCGGGGGTTCCGGCGCTCTGGCTCTTGCTGGTGAACCCGGGGCAGGGGCTGTCCACGCCCGCCGTCTTCAAGGCGCTGGGCCAGCGTGACAATCCGCCAATGCCCGCGGTCCTGCCGGGCTGGTCCGACGCCCCGGCGCTGGCCGAATGGCTGGCGGGGATGCGCAACGATCTGGAAGCGCCGGCAAGGGTGCTGATGCCGGGGATCGGCGATCTGCTGGCGGGGCTCAGGGCACAGCCGGGCTGCCTGCTAGCGCGAATGACCGGATCGGGCGCCACCTGTTTCGGGATCTTCGCCACCGAGGGCGCGCTGCAGGACGCGGCGCGCGCGCTGGCCGCCCCGGGGCGCTTCGTGCTGGCGACGCGCAGCCTGCCTTCGGCCCGCTAACGTCGCGGATCAGTTGACCCGTTCGACCACGAAATCGGCCAGATCCGCCAGCATCGCCTTCAGCGGGTGATCGGGCAGCGGCTCCAGCGCCTGCCGGGCCCGTGCGGCCCAGTCGAGCGCCGTCTGCCGGGTGCTGGCCAGCGTGCCGTGCCGCGCCATCAGCGCCATGGCCTGGGCCAGATCCGCGTCGTGCTGCTCGCCCCGGCCGATGGTCCGCTCCCAGAAGGCGCGTTCCTCGGCATTGGCGGCGGCAATCGCGCGGATCACCGGCAGGGTCAGCTTCCGCTCGCGGAAATCGTCGCCCAGGTTCTTGCCCAGCCCGTCGCCCGCCCCGCCGTAATCGAGGAAATCGTCGACGATCTGGAAGCAGATCCCCAGCGCGTCGCCGTAATCGTAAAGCGCCTGCACCTGCGCCTCCGGCGCACCGGCCACCACCGGGCCGACCTGCGTCGCGGCCGAGAACAGCGCCGCCGTCTTGCCGCGGATCACCTTCATATAGGTGTCCTCGGAAGTGGCGATGTTCTGCGCCGCGGTCAGCTGCAGCACCTCGCCCTCGGCAATCACCGCGGCGGCGTTCGACAGGATGGTGAGTGCCCGCAGGTTGCCGGGCTCGACCATCAGCTGGAAGGCGCGGGCAAAGAGGTAATCGCCCACCAGGACCGAGGATTTGTTGTCCCACAGCAGGTTCGCCGTCGGACGGCCCCGACGCTGGGCACTTTCATCGACCACATCGTCATGCAGCAGCGTGGCGGTGTGGATGAATTCGACCGTCGCCGCCAGCTTCACATGCGCATCGCCCGCATAGCCGCAGAGCCGCGCCGCGGCCAGCGTCATCATCGGCCGGATGCGCTTGCCGCCCGCCTCGATCAGATGGGCGGTGACCTCGGGGATGCGGGGCGCGTTCTCGGAGGCCATGCGCTCGCGGATCAGCGCATTCACGCGGCCCATGTCCTCGGCCAGCACCTGCGACAGGGCTTCCAACGGACTGATATGGGTGACGCTCATCGGCTGCCTGCCTTGCTTTGACAAGTCCGGGGCCTTGCCGTTTAGTGACCGGATGAAAGAACTGCTGCGCACGACCGATCCAACGGTGATCCCCTTCGCAACGGCCCTGCTCGCGGCCGAAGGTATAGAGGCCTTTGCGGTGGACGTCCATATGAGCGCGCTGGCCATTGTGCCGCAACGGCTGCTGGTGCGGGACGAAAATCTGTTTATGGCCAAGGCCATCCTGCGCGACAATGGCGTTCAGGTTGATGGCTGAGCCCTTACTCACGCGGGACGTGTTTCTGGACGGCCGCCTGAGCGCCTGGCAGCCGAAGGACGGCTACCGCGCGGCGACCGACCCCCTGCTGCTGGCCGCCGCGGTTCCGGCACGGCCGGGGCAGCGGGTGCTGGAACTGGGCTGCGGCGCGGGGGTGGCGCTGCTGGCGCTGGGCCTCAGGGTGCCGGGGCTGAGCCTGCGCGGCGTCGAACGGCAGGCGGAATACGCAGCGCTCGCCCGGCGCAATGGTGCGGAGAACGGCGTCGATCTGCAGGTGACCGAGGCCGATCTTGTGGCGCTGCCGCCCGAGCTGCGGGAAGGCTTCGACCATGTCATGGCCAACCCGCCCTATTACCGCCCAGGCTCGCCCCCCGCTCGCGACGCGGGCCGCGACGCGGCCCTGCGCGAGGAGACGCCGCTGGCCGAATGGGTGGGGACTGGCCTCAGGCGGGCGAAAAGCGGCGGATTCCTGACGCTTATCCATCTGGCCGAGCGTCTGCCCGAGATCCTGGCGGCGCTGGGCGGCCGGGCCTCGGCCACGGTGCGGCCGATCGCCGCGCGCGAGGGCCGGGCGGCCGGTCGCGTGCTGGTCCAGGCCCGCAAGGGCGGCCGCGCGCCCTTCCGTCTGCTGGCGCCGCTGGTCATGCACGAAGGCCCCGCGCACCGGGCGGATGGCGACGATTTCACCCCCGGCGCGCAGGCGATCCTGCGCCACGCGCAGGCGCTCGACTGGGGCGATTCCGCGGTTTCGGCCTGAACCCGCCGGTCCGGTCAAATTGCCGCAAAACAACTTCGGGTTTCATGTGACAAACAGATGAAACTGTGGTGCACTGATGTCTCGGATACCCGAAACAGGAGGATACCAATGTCGTTGACTTCGCATCTTCAAGAACTGCGCCGCCGCCATCAGGCCCTGTCGGACCAGGTTGAAGTGGCCCAGCGCGCGCCGGGCAAAGACGACCTGGCCATCGCCGAGATGAAGAAGCAGAAGCTCCGCCTGAAAGAGCAGATCACTCGCCTTGCGGCTGAGTGACGCGTGACGACCCGGCGCGCGCGGCGAGGGCCGCGCCGCCGGTGATGACCAGGGCTGCCAGGGCCAGCGACAGGCTGGCCGGCGCCATACCAGCCAGCACCAGAGCCAGCGTGGACAGGAGCGGCGCCGCATAGGACGCCGTTCCCAAGAGCTGGATGTCCCCGCCCTTGACCCCGACATCCCAGGTGTAGAAGGCCAGCCCCACCGGGCCGAGCCCCAGCGCCAGAATGGCGAGCCACCCCCAGGCGCTTTCCGGCCAAACGGTCGTCTCCAGCCCCCAATGCGCGAGCGTCGACAGCAGGGCAGTGGCGAGGCAGGTGACCGCGACCGCCTCGGTCGGGACATCGGCCAGCCTGCGCGAGCCCAGAGAATAGCCCGCCCAGGTCAGCGCCGCCACGAAAGCCACCGCATAGCCCGCCATCGCGCCCGAGACCGCGCCGATCCCGCCCGCGACGATCAGCGCCGCCCCGGCAAAGGCCAGGAGCGCCCCGGCGATATGGCCCGGGCGCAGCGTCTCGCCCGGCAGAAGGCCCGAGAAAAGCACGATGAAGAGCGGCCAGAGGTAGCAGATCAGCCCGGCCTCGGCCGCCGGGGCCAGCCGCAGGGCGGTGAAATAGAGGAAGTGATAGCCGAAAAGCCCCGCCGTGCCGAAGGCATAGGCCGAGAGCGGCACGGCGCGCAGCTTGTCGAGGCTGCCGTTCACGACGATCCAGACCAGCCCGACGCCGCCGCCGATGGCGAAGGTCAGCGCGGTCAGCAGGAAGGGCGGCACCGGCGCGGTGGCCACCGTGAACAGCGCCAGCAGCGACCAGAGCGCCACCGCCGAGAATCCCACCAAGGTTGCCTTGCGCCGTGCCATCGTCCCGTCCCGCTTGAACCGGGACCCAGCCCGGCACGACAGAAAAGCGTACCCTTTGGGAAAGGACAAGCCGATGAGTGCCGGTCTTCCTCTGCCGAGTGTCGCGCGGGAACCGGACCTTCCACGGCATGGGGCCGCTGCACCGGCCTCTCGCATTGAAACGAAAAGGGCGGGGCCGAGGCCCCGCCCTGTCGTCCCGCCCCGAAGGGATCAGACGAAGAATTGCGCGCCGTTGGCGCTGATGGTCGAGCCGTTGACGAAGCCCGCGTCATCCGAGACCAGGAAGGCCACGCAGCGGGCGATTTCCTCGGGCTCGCCCAGTCGGCCCGCCGGGATCCCGGCGATGATCGATTCGCGCACCTTCTCCGGCACCGCCATCACCATTTCCGTGGCGATATAGCCCGGGCAGACCGCGTTGGCGGTGATGCCGAAGCGCGCGCCTTCCTGGGCCAGCGACTTGACGATCCCCAGATCGCCCGCCTTGGTCGCGGCATAGTTCACCTGGCCGAACTGGCCCTTCTGCCCGTTGATCGAACTGATCACCACCACGCGGCCGAACTTGCGCTCGCGCATGCCGGGCCAGACCGGATGGACGGTGTTGAAGACGCCGGTGAGGTTGGTGTCGATGACCTGCTTCCACTGATCGGGGGTCATCTTGTGGAAGGGCGCGTCGCGGGTGATGCCGGCATTGGCGATCACCACGTCGACCGGGCCCAGATCGGCCTCGACCTGGGCGATACCGGCTTTCGAGGCGTCGTAATCGGCGACGTTCCACTTGTAGGTCTTGATGCCGGTCTCGGCGGTGAACTTGGCCGCCGCCTCGTCATTGCCGGCGTAATTGGCGGCGACGGTGTAGCCCGCGTTCTTCAATGCGACCGAAATCGCAGCGCCGATACCGCGCGACCCACCCGTAACCAGTGCAACCCGTCCCATATTTTCCTCCTGGGTATTGGCGTTGTAATTCTATTATCGAAATGAAAGGGCAGGCGCAACAAAGTTGCGCCCGCCCCTGGCAATTCCTTGCGAGATTCAGGCGCCTTAGCGCTCGATGCACATGGCAACGCCCATGCCGCCGCCGATGCACAGCGTGGCCAGGCCCTTCTTGGCGCCGCGGCGCTGCATCTCGAAGATCAGCGTGTTGAGGATCCGCGCGCCCGATGCGCCGATCGGGTGGCCGATGGCGATGGCGCCGCCGTTCACGTTCACCACCTCGGGGTTCCAGCCCATGTCCTTGTTGACCGCGCAGGCCTGGGCGGCGAAGGCTTCGTTGGCTTCCACGAGGTCGAGGTCGGCGGCATTCCAGCCGGCTTTCTCCAGCGCCTTGCGCGAGGCGAAGATCGGGCCCACGCCCATGATCGCCGGGTCGAGGCCGGCGGTCGCGTAGGAGGCGATGCGCGCCAGCGGCGTCAGGCCGCGGCGGGCGGCTTCGGCTTCCGACATCAGCATGACCGCGGCAGCGCCGTCGTTGATGCCCGAGGCGTTGGCGGCGGTGACCGAGCCGTCCTTGGTGAAGGCGGGCTTCAGCTTCTGCATGGCCTCGATGGTGGCGCCGTGGCGGATGTATTCATCGGCGTCGACGACGATGTCGCCCTTGCGGGTCTTGATGGTGAAGGGGATCACCTCGTCGGCGAATTTCCCGGCCTTCTGCGCGGCCTCGGCCTTGTTCTGGCTGGCGACGGCGAATTCGTCCTGCATCTCGCGGCTGATCTGCCACTTCTGCGCGACATTCTCGGCCGTCTGGCCCATGTGGTAGCCGTTGAAGGCGTCCCACAGACCGTCCTTGATCATCGAATCGATGAACTTCATGTCGCCCATCTTGGTGCCCGCGCGCAGATGCGCGACATGGGGGCTGAGCGACATGTTCTCCTGACCGCCGGCGATGACGATGTTCGCGTCGCCGAGCTGGACGTGCTGGGCACCCAGCGCCACGGCCCGCAGGCCCGAGCCGCAGACCTGGTTGATGCCCCAGGCCGAGGCTTCCTGCGGCAGACCGGCGAGGATCGCCGCCTGACGCGCCGGGTTCTGGCCCTGGCCCGCGGTCAGCACCTGGCCGAGGATGGTTTCCGACACTTCCGCCTTGTCGATCCCGGCGCGGGCAACGACCGCTTCGATGACCGCCGCGCCCAGTTCATGGGCGGGCGTATTGGCGAAGCTGCCGTTGAACGAACCGACTGCGGTTCGGCCGGCAGAGACGATAACGACGTTGGTCATGGAGGCTCCCTTCGCGTTTGACGCGACCGCCCGGGCCGCGAGACTGCGCGTAGGTTTATGCCCGGCGCCCCCTCAAATCAATGCCGCAGTGCGGAAAAGGCAGGCGTTCTGCCCTAATTCGCGGCGTTAGCGCCGCCGGTATCGCGGCCGGTAGCGCCCCCGGCACACGACCCGCCCGCCCGGTCAGGCCAGCTTGCTCAGACGCGAGGTCAACCACGGCGCCTCGGTCGAGGGGATGCCGTAGAAATAGCCCTGCAGGCAGTCGAAGCCGATGTCGATGAGGTAGCGCGCGTCTTCCTCGTTCTCGACCGATTCGGCGACGGTGAACATGTCGAAATGCCGGGCGATGGAGACCAGCGCCGCGGCCAGCACCTGATTGTCCGGGTCATGGGCGATGCCGCGGATGAACTGGCCGTCGATCTTGATGATGTCGAAATAGAAATCCTTCAGATAGCGGAAGGCGGTATAGCCCGCGCCGAAATCGTCGAGCGCAAAGCAGATGCCGCGCGACTGCATATCGGCCATGAAGACCGTCACCAGATCGGGCATCAGCATGGCCGAGCCTTCGGTGATCTCCAGGATCAGGCGTTCGGCGATGGTCGGATCGGCCCGGAGACCGCGTTCCAGCGTCGCCAGCCATTGCGGGTAGCCGATGGAACGCGCCGACATGTTGACGCTCAGGCGGATCGAATGTTCCTTCGCCAGCGCGGCGAGGCCCAGTTCCAGCGCCAGGCAGTCGATGCGGCGGCCGATCTCATGGGTTTCCACCGCGCCCATGAAGTCGCGGGCGGGGATCACCCGGCCCTTGTCGTCGAGGATGCGGATATAGGCCTCGTAAAAGGCGGCGCGGTTGGTCATGCGGGCCTGCACCACCGGCTGATAGGCCAGCATCGCGCGTTTCTCGTCGAGCGCCCGGCGCACCATGTCGATCGTTTCCTGCTGGCGCATCCGGTCGGCCACGGAAAGCGGGCTGTCGTAGCCGTCTTCGGGCAGGGCGGTATTCTGGGGCATGGACATTCTGCTACTCCCTCAATGCGGGTTTTTTCTACTTAGACGCGAAATTCGTTAACGCCCGGTGAATCGCAGCGCTGATTGCACGCCGGGGAGGCCGGGCGTATACCGGCGCCGCAAGGCGACAGGGGGCCAGGATGAGCGAGAACGCGAACAGCATGTGGGGCGGCCGGTTCGCCGGTGGGGTGGATGCGATCATGGAGGCGATCAACGCCTCGATCGGCTTCGACAAACGCCTTTACGCGCAGGACATCGCCGGATCGCGCGCCCATGCGGCGATGCTGGCCGCGACCGGCATCATCACCGAGGCCGATCACGCCGCCATCGACGCGGGCCTCCAGCAGGTCAAGGACGAGATCGAGGCGGGGAATTTCCAGTTCAAGACCGCGCTGGAAGACATTCATATGAATGTGGAATCGCGCCTGAAGGAGATCATCGGCGAACCGGCCGGGCGGCTGCACACCGCGCGCTCGCGCAATGATCAGGTGGCTGTCGATTTCCGCCTCTGGGTGCGCGACCAATGCGACGCGGCGATTGCCGGGATCGACAGTCTGATGCGCGCCTTCCTGAAGCAGGCCGAGGCCGGGGCCGCCTGGGTCATGCCCGGCTTCACCCATCTGCAGACCGCGCAGCCCGTCACCTGGGGCCACCACATGCTGGCCTATGTCGAGATGCTGGCCCGCGACAAGTCGCGCTTTCAGGACGCCCGCAAACGGATGAACGAATGCCCGCTGGGCGCGGCGGCGCTGGCCGGGACCTCGTTCCCGATCGACCGGCACATGACCGCCGCAGCGCTGGGTTTCGACCGGCCGACGGCGAACTCGCTCGACAGCACCTCGGACCGCGATTTCGCGCTGGAATTCCTGTCGGCCGCGTCCATTTGCGCCATGCACCTGAGCCGTTTCGCCGAGGAACTGGTGATCTGGTCCTCGGCCCAGTTCCGCTTCGTGCGGCTGTCGGACAGCTTCACCACCGGCTCCAGCATCATGCCGCAGAAGAAGAACCCCGATGCGGCCGAACTGCTGCGCGCCAAGATCGGGCGGATCATGGGCGCGACGGTCGCGCTCTTCATGGTGATGAAGGGCCTGCCGCTGACCTATTCCAAGGACATGCAGGAGGACAAGGAACAGGTCTTCGACGCCGCCGACAACCTGATGCTGGGCCTCGCCGCGATGGAGGGCATGGTCAAGGACATGAACGCCAACCGCGAGGTTCTGGAGGCCGCGGCCTCCTCGGGCTTTTCCACCGCGACGGATCTGGCCGATTGGCTGGTGCGCAGCCTGAACCTGCCGTTCCGCGATGCGCATCACGTCACCGGCTCGCTGGTGGCGCTGGCCGAGAAGAAGGGCTGCGACCTGCCGGATCTGACGCTGGCCGAGATGCAGACGGGGCATCCGGGCATCACCCAGGAAGTCTATTCGGTGCTGGGGGTCGACAATTCGGTGCGTTCCCGGGTTTCCTATGGCGGGACGGCCCCCTCGAATGTCGAGGCGCAGGTCGCGCGCTGGAAGGAGGCGCTGGCATGAAACACCTTCTCTGGGCGGCATTGCTGGCCTTGACGGCCTGCGGGGCAGGGGATCCGCCCTCGGCCCCGGGTGGCATGGACCTGCGGGCGTTCTGGGCCGAAGGATCGTGAGGCCGGTCTGGCTGCTGCTCGCGCTCTGGGGCGCGGTGCATCCGATGTCGTGGTTCCTGGACTGGTTCGGCGAGCACGGATTTACCCTCACCGGTCTGGTCGAGGCCTGGCACGCCAATGCCGCGACCTCGGGTCTGGTCTGGGACCTGACGATTTCGGCCGTGGTGCTGACGCTCTGGATCGTCGTCGAGGGGGCCCGGACGCGGCACTGGCGGGGCCTCTGGGCGATCCCGGCGACCTTTTGTATCGGCGTGAGCTGCGGCTTGCCGCTGTATCTGTACCTGCGCAGGCAGGATTGACTTTCTGACAGCGCCGCGCGCGCATTCCGGGGGCCTTCGTGGACCATTTTCTCTATCGTAACGGGCATCTGCACGCCGAAGATGTGGCAATGTCCGACATTGCCGCCGCGGTGGGCACGCCGTTTTATTGCTATTCCGCCGCGACGCTGAGCCGCCACTTCCTGCTGTTCAAGGAAGCGCTGGAACCGCTGCCCTCGCTCGTGTGCTTCGCGGTCAAGTCGAACTCGAACGTCGCCGTCCTGAAGCTGCTGGGGGACCTCGGCGCCGGGATGGATGTGGTCTCCATCGGCGAGTACCTGAGGGCCAAGGCGGCGGGTGTGCCGGGCGAGCGGATCGTCTTCTCCGGCGTCGGCAAGACGCCGGCCGAGATGCGGATGGCGCTGGAGGGCGGGATCCGCCAGTTCAACGTCGAGTCGGAACCCGAACTGGAAGCGCTGAGCGCGGTCGCCTCCGCGATGGGGCTGGAGGCGCCGATCACGCTCAGGGTCAACCCCGACGTCGATGCCAAGACGCATGAGAAAATTTCGACCGGCCGCAAGGAGGACAAGTTCGGCGTGCCGATCTCCCGCGCGCGGGAGATCTATGCCCGCGCCGCCGCGCTGCCCGGGATCAAGGTGATCGGCGTCGACATGCATATCGGCAGTCAGCTGACCGACCTTGCCCCCTTCGAGGCCGCCTATACCAAGATGCGTGGCCTCGTGGAGGAGCTGCGCGCCGACGGCCACACGATCGAGCGTCTGGACCTCGGCGGCGGCCTCGGCATCCCCTATACCCGCGGCAACGAGGCGCCGCCCCTGCCGGTGGAATACGGCGCCATGGTCAAGCGGGTGCTCGGCGATCTGGGCTGCGAGATCGAGATCGAGCCGGGCCGCCTGATTTCCGGTAACGCCGGGATGCTGGTCTCGCAGGTCATCTACCGCAAGAAGGCCGAGGAACGGGAATTCCTGATCATCGACGCGGCGATGAACGATCTGGTGCGCCCGGCGATGTACGGCTCGCACCACGATATCGTGCCGCTGGTCGAACCGGCGGCGGGCGAGCCGCAAGTGGCGGTCGATGTGGTCGGGCCGATCTGCGAATCGGGCGACACCTTCGCCAAGCAGCGCGCCATGCCGCTGGTGCAGGCGGGCGAGCTGGTCGGCTTCCGCTCGGCCGGGGCCTACGGGGCGGTGATGTCGTCCGAATACAACTCGCGCCCGCTGGTGCCCGAGGTGCTGGTCTCGGGCGATCATTTCGCCGTTATCCGCCCCCGCCCGACCTATGACGAGATGATCGCCCGCGATACGATCCCGGCCTGGCTGTAGAAGAGGAATTCCATGGCGGACCCCAAGGACCCGCTCGCCCCCGCTTCGCGCGCGCTGTGGCTCACACGCGCGGGGATGGTGGCGGAACGGGTCGCGCGGGCGCTGTGGCTGCCCCTGTCGCTGGCGCTGATCGCGGGCGCGCTCTGGGCTTTCGATCTGCACACCCGCCTGCCGGGCGATGCCGCGCTCTGGGTCGCGGGGGCCTTCGGGCTGGCGATGCTGGTGACGCTGGGGCTGGGCCTCTGGCGGTTCCGCTGGCCCACGCGGGCCGAGGCGATGGCGCGACTGGACCGCACGCTGACCGGCCGTCCGCTGACCGCGCTGACCGATACGCAGGCGCTGGGCGCGACGGATCCGGCCTCGGCCGCGCTCTGGCAGGCGCACCGGCAGCGGATGCAGGCCCAGGCCGCCAAGGCGCGTCCGGTCCGTCCCGATCCGCAGCTTGCCCGCCGTGACCCCTATGCGCTGCGCCTTGTCGCGCTGACCGCGGCGGCCGTGGCGGTGCTCTTTGCCGTGCCGGGCCAGCAGGGCCCGCTCGCGGGCATGCCGGGCGCCGCCGGGGCTGCCATCGGCCCCAGCTGGGAGGGCTGGATCGTGCCCCCCGCCTATACCGGGCGGCCGGGCCTCTACCTCAATGAAATCGAGCGCGAGAGCTTCGAGGTGCCGCAGGGCAGCCGCGTCGTGTTGCGCTTCTACGGCCCGCCCGGCGCGCTGACGCTGGAGCAATCGCTCGCCGATGGCGTGCAGGCCGACGAGACCGGGCAGGCGCTGGAATTCGACGCCCGCCGCAGCGGTGAGATCGCCATCGACGGCCCGAACGGCCGCCGCTGGGAGGTCGCCGTGGCCGCCGACATGGTGCCCGAGATCCTGCCGATGGGCCCGATGGAACGCGCCCGGGGCGGGGTGGCCGAACTGCCCTTCACCGCCAGCGACGATTACGGCGTGTTGCGCGGCGAGGCGGTGATCACCCTCGATCTGGAGGCCATCGACCGCCGCTATGGGCTGGCGGTCGATCCCGAGGCGCGCGCGCCGCTGCTGTTGGCGCTGCCGATGCCGATGTCGGGCGACCGCGTGTCGCTGACCGAGACCCTGCGCGAGGACCTCTCGCAACACCCCTGGGCCAATCTGCCGGTGCAGGTGGTCCTGCGCGCGGTCGATGCGGCGGGGCAGGCGGGCGAAAGCCCGGCCGAGGCGGCGATCCTGCCCGGGCGGCGGTTCTTCGAACCCGCGGCCAAGGCGCTGATCGAACTCCGGCGCGACGTGCTGTGGAACGCGGTGAATGGTCGGCGCGCGGCGATGCTGATGCGGGCGATGCTGCATCGCTCGGAGGGCGCTTTCCATTACGAGAACGCGCCGGTGCTGATCCGCGGCGCGGTCAATTTCATCGAGACGCGGCTCGACGCCGGGACCTTCACGCCCGAAGCGCGCGACGAGCTGGCGCAGCGGCTCTGGGATCTGGCGCTGTTGATGGAGGAGGGCGAGCTGGCCAATGCCCGCGACCGCCTGCAACGCGCCCGCGACCGGCTGGCCGAGGCGATGGAGCGCGGGGCGGATCCGTCCGAGATCCAGGACCTGATGGACGAGCTGCGCGAGGCGACCCGCGACTACATGGCGATGCTGGCCGAACAGGCCCCCGATGCCGAGGACCCGCAGGCCGACCAGCGCGATCAGGGAGAGCGGCAGGAGGGCGAGCGCGTCAGCCAGAGCCAGATCCAGGAGATGATGGACGCGATCCAGCAGGCCATGGAAGAGGGCCGGATGGAGGACGCGGCCGAGATGATGGCGCAGCTGAACGCGCTCCT
>NZ_JAUCCQ010000050.1:0-24148 GCF_034676075.1 Pararhodobacter sp.
TCGGTCAGCCGGGCCTGCAAGGCCCCGTCATTGGTCAGGAGGAGCAGCCCCTCGCTGTCGCGGTCGAGCCGCCCGGCGGGGTAGAAACCCGGCAGCGAAAGCAGGCTGGAGAGGCCGGGCCAATGCGGATCGCCGCTCCATTGGCTGAGGATCCCGGGGGGCTTGTGAAAGGCGATGAGGCGGGTGGGTTCTGCCGCCCCCTTCCGGCGGGGGCGCGGGCGGCTCATCGGGCGGTGGGTAGGATGGGCAATATTGCCCATCCTACGAGGGCCCGGCTCAATGCGCCTCGGCCCAGTTCATGCCCACGCCTGCGTCCACGATCAGCGGCACGTCGATCTCGACCGCCGGGGCCGCGGCCCCCTCCATGATCGCCTTGACGCGGGCGATGGTCTCGTCGACCGCCCCGTCCTCGACCTCGAAGACCAGTTCGTCGTGCACCTGCAGCAGCATCTTCGCCGGCAGGTCGGCAATCGCCGCCGGAATCCGCACCATGGCCCGGCGGATGATATCCGCGGCGGTGCCCTGGATCGGGGCGTTGATCGCGCCGCGGCGGGCGAACCCCGCGCTCGGCCCCTTGGCGCCGATCTCGGGCGTATGGATGCGCCGCCCGAACAGGGTTTCGACGTATTTATGCTCCTTGGCGAAGGAAATGGTCTTGTCCATGTAATCCTTGATGCCCGGGAAGCGCTGGAAATAGGTGTCGATGAAGGCCTGCGCCTGATCGCGCGGGATGCGCAGGTTGCGCGCCAGACCGAAGCCGGAAATCCCGTAGATCACCCCGAAGTTGATGGCCTTGGCCCGGCGCCGGATCTCGGGCGTCATCTCGTCCAGCGGCACGCCGAACATCTCGGACGCGGTCATCGCATGGATGTCCAGCCCGTCGCGGAACGCCTGTTTCAGGGCCGGAATATCGGCGATATGCGCCAGAATCCGCAACTCGATCTGGCTGTAGTCGAGGCTGACGAGCTTCTTTCCCTCGGCGGCGACGAAAGCCTCGCGGATGCGGCGGCCTTCCTCGGTGCGGACGGGGATGTTCTGCAGGTTCGGATCGGTCGAGGCCAGCCGCCCGGTGTTCGCGCCGGTCTGCTGGTACGAGGTATGCACGCGCCCGGTTTCCGGGTTGATGTGGTTCTGCAGCGCGTCGGTATAGGTCGATTTCAGCTTGGACAGCTGCCGCCAGTCCAGCACCTTGCCGGGCAATTCATGCTCGGTCGCCAGATCCTCCAGGATATCCGCCCCGGTCGAATAGGCGCCGTTCTTGCCCTTCTGCCCGCCGGGCAGGCTGAGCTTGTCGAACAGGATCTCGCCCAGCTGCTTGGGCGAGCCGACGTTGAACGTCTCGCCCGCCATCTCGTGGATCTCGGCCTCGAGCCCGGCCATCGACTGCGCGAAGGCCGAGGACATGCGGCTCAGCACCTGCCGGTCGACGGTGATCCCGTGCATTTCCATCTCGGCCAGCACCGGCACCAGCGGGCGCTCCAGCGTCTCGTAGACCGTCGTCACCCGCTCGCGGTGCAGCCGCGGCCGGAACGCCTGCCACAGGCGCAGGGTGATATCCGCATCCTCGGCCGCGTATTTCGTCGCGTCCTCGATCCCCACCTTGTCGAAGGTGCGGGCCGATTTGCCCGACCCCAGCAGCGGCTTGATCGGGATCGGCACATGGCCGAGATAGGTCTCGCTCAGCTCGTCCATGCCGTGGTTATGCAGGCCCGAGAACATCGCGTAGCTCATCAGCATCGTGTCGTCGATCGGCGCGACCTTTATGCCGCGGCGGGCGAAGATCTTGGCGTCGTATTTGATGTTCTGGCCGATCTTCAGGATCGAGTCATCCTCCAGCACCGGCTTCAGCGCAGTGAGCGCCGCCTCGGCCGGGATCTGCCCCTCCAGCAGCTTGGCGCTGCCGAAGAGGTCGTCCGACCCCTCGGAATGGATCAGCGGGATATAGCAGGCCTCGCCCGGCGCCGTGGCCAAGGAGATCCCGACCAGCTCGGCCTGCATCTCATCGAGCGAGGTCGTCTCGGTATCGACGGCGAAGAAACCCTGATCGCGGATCCGGTCGATCCAGCCCTGCAGCGTCTCCAGATCGCGGACGCAGGTGTATTTCTCGGCCTCGAAGGGCACTTGTTCGACGGCGGGCGGAGCTTCGGCCGTGTTCTTGGCCGGGGCGGCGGGGGCTTCAGTGATCGCCGGGGCCTCGACCCCCAGCTTGTCGGAAATCCGCCGGGTCAGGGTGCGGAATTCCATGCGGGACAGGAAGTCCATCAGGGGGCCGGCATCCGGGCGCTTGCAGACCAGATCGGCCAGCGCATCCTCGACCGGCACGTCGCGGCGCAGCGTCACCAGTTCCCGCGACAGGCGGATCTGGTCGACCTTCTCGGTCAGCACCTCACGACGTTTCGGCTGCTTGATCTCACCGGCGCGGGCCAGCAGCGTGTCCAGATCGCCGTATTCGTTGATCAGCAGCGCCGCGGTCTTCAGCCCGATCCCCGGCGCGCCCGGCACGTTGTCGACCGAATCGCCCGCCAGCGATTGCACATCGACCACGCGGTCAGGCCCGACGCCGAATTTCTCGAACACCTCGTCCACGCCAAGCACCTTGTTCTTCATCGGGTCGAACATGTCGACGCCGTTGCCGACCAGCTGCATCAGGTCCTTGTCGGATGAGATGATGGTGCAGGTCCCCCCGGCCTCGGTCGCGAGGCGGGCGTAGGTGGCGATGATGTCATCGGCCTCGAACCCCTGCTGCTCGATGCAGGCGACGTTGAAGGCGCGGGTCGCCTCGCGCGTCAGGGGGAATTGCGGGCGCAGATCCTCGGGCAGTTCGGGGCGGTTGGCCTTGTATTCGGGATAGATCTCGTTGCGGAAGGTGATGGACGAGGCGTCGAAGATCACCGCGATATGGGTGGGCGTCGATTTCGTGGTCGGCCCGCCGGAAATCTCGTTCCAGATCAGGTTGCAAAAGCCCTGCACCGCGCCGACCGGCAGACCGTCCGACTTGCGCGTCAGCGGCGGCAGCGCGTGATAGGCGCGGAAGATGAAGGCCGATCCGTCGATCAGATGCAGGTGCGAGCCCTTGCCGAAGGTCATGTGCGGCTTCCTCTTGGCGTGATGGTCCTTGGTAACGGCGCGGGGCCGGGGCGTCCAGCCGGGAAGGGGCGGGAAGGGCGGCAGGGCGCCGGGTTCGGGCTGGCAGACGAGGGTGCTGCGCGGCGTCCCGCCGGGTGGATCAGGGGGGCCCGCGATCACGACTGTCATCGCCGGCCTTATTCCCCGCTTGAAAGGTTGAAATCAGTCACAATCGCTGCCATATACAGCCTGCACCCCGACAGGCCGCTTTCGCGGCCAAGCGCCTTTTGCGCACTCCGGGGTCGATCCCCGCACGGGCTTTCCGTCCGGCTCCGCACGAAGGCGGAACCGCGAGCGGCCGTTTTTGCGGGCCATGAACGTGAAAGGAGACCCCAATGTCCCAAGACCTCACCGACGAGGAACTCTCGCGCCGCATCGAGGAACTGACCGCGGCCGGCATGACTCTGGCGGCGAACGCGCTGCAGCGTGAGCAAGCCTACCGGCGCAAGCGCGCGGCCTGAGGGCCCGGCCCAACGGGGCCGTGATAAAAAGGGCGGGGGGAAACCTCCGCCCTTTTAGCTTGCGCCATCCTCCGGGAAACGCAGCAGAACCTTGGCGCCGCCGGGTTCGGCACCGGCGGCGAGGGCCGCGCGCCACTCGGCTAGCGGCACCTCGCGCACCGGCGCCATGGGCGCGTGGCGCAGAAGCGGCCAGAGGGCGCGGAAGGCCGCCTGCCAGTCGGCGGGGCCGAGCGCCGCCTGAGCCTCGCGCAGGTGGAAGCGGTGGAACCCCGCGGCGGGCGGGCGTTCGGGCCGGATGGTCTGGCCGCTGAGCAGGCCATAGCCCACGAAATCCGACCCGGCCCGCATCCGGTCCAGCACCAGCGTGCCGACCGGCCCGCCGAGCGAATCAAAGGTCACATCGGCGCGGGCGGCGGCCTCGGCGATCTGCCGGTGATCCGCCATGGGGATCGGCCGGATGCCCAGCGCCTCCAGCACGGCGCGGCGGGCGGGCGAGCGGTAGATCCCCGCCACCTCGACCGCGCCATCCCCCTGCGCCCAATGCGCCAGCAGCGCCGCGCATTGCGAGCCCGCGCCCGACAGCAGCACCCGCCGCCCCGCCACCGGCCAGCGCGCCAGCATCGCCCGCGCCGCCATCGGGTTGATATAGGCCCGCGCCGCCAGGCTGTCGGGGATGTCGTCGGGCACCGGCACCGCCCAATCTGGATCGGCCATGACAACCCCCTGCCAGGTCCCGCCCGCCCTGAGCGGCAGCACCCGGCGCCCGGTGCCGTCCAGAACGCGGCCGACGCCCTCGTATCCCGCGACGCAGGGCAGGGTGATCCGATGCGCATAGGCACCGGTCACCGGGATCAGATCGGACGGGTTCACGGGAGAGAGGGACATCGCCACGCGAAACCCCCCGCCCTGCGGCAGGGCGAGGGGTTCGAGCGCCAGCGCCTCAAGGGGCGGGCCGAAGCGGCGGTAGATCAGGGCGTGCGTCTGCATGCCCCGGTGTCGCCCGCCCCGGGGAGCGGGCGCAAGGGCTCAGCGGCGCCCGCGCGGCCGGTCGTTCCGCCCGCCACCGCGGTTGTCAGACCCGGGCTGCCGGATGAAGGTGCCGTTGTTCAGCTCGCGGAACGCCTTTTCCAGCTCGGCCCGCGTGTTCATGACGATGGGGCCGTGCCACGCCACCGGCTCGCGGATCGGCTGGCCCGAGACCAAGAGGAAGCGGATCCCCTCGGGCCCCGAATTCACCACGATCTCGTTGCCGGTGCCGAAGCGTACCAGCGTCCGGTTGCCGGTCATGTCGCGCAGGTTCAGCTCCTTGCCGTCGAATTCCTTCTCGACCAGCACGCCCTCGGGATGCGAGGCATCGCGGAAGAGCCCGCCGCCCGCGAAGACATAGGCGAAGGTATTGGCGTAGGTATCGACCGGCAGCACCTTGCGGGTGTTCGGCGGGACCGAGACGTCGAGGTACAGGGGATCGGCGGCGATCCCGTCGACCGGGCCGCGCTTGCCCCAGAACTTGCCGGTGATGACCCGGACCGAGGTGCCGTCGTCATCGACCACCGTCTCGATTTCCGAGCCCTGCACGTCCTGATAGCGGGGCTTGGTCATCTTCAGGGACGAGGGCAGGTTGGCCCAGAGCTGGAAGCCATGCATCTGGCCCTTGGCGTTGCCCAAGGGCATCTCCTGATGCAGGATGCCGCGACCGGCGGTCATCCATTGCACCGAGCCCGGGCCGAGCTTGCCCTTGTTGCCCAGCGAATCGCTGTGCTCGACGGTGCCCTCCAGCACATAGGTGATCGTCTCGATCCCCCGGTGCGGATGCCAGGGGAACCCCCGCTTGTAGAGCGCGGGCGAATCGTTGCGGAAATCGTCGAGCAGCAGGAAGGGATCGGATTCGTCGGGATCGCCGAAGCCGAAGGCGCGGTGCAGGTGGACCCCGGCGCCTTCCATGGTGGGCTGCGCCTTGACGGTCTTGGTCACGGGACGGAAGGACATGGTCGCTCTCCTTGTTCGCTGTTGCCCCGCATATCGGGGCACAGAGGCCCGGAATCCAGCCGTGAGGCTGTGCGCCGGGGCACAAGTCTTGCGCGACTGTCCGGTAGGATGGGCAATATTGCCCATCCTACGGGCGCCTCAATGCCCGTCGTGGGCCGCGTTCGGGTCCAGCGTGTAGCGCGCGTCGCAATAGGGGCAATCGATCCAGCCGGCCTCAAACGGGATGGTCAGCCAGACGCGCGGATGACCCAGCGCGCCTTCGCCGCCATCGCAGGAAAAGCGGCGGGTTTGCACAACATGGGTGGCGGGTGCGTCATGCGCGGGCTGGCTGGCGGACATCCGGGCTTCCTTGTCTCGGCTTGCTATTCGGCCTAGGTGATGGGCGGCCAAGGGCTTTGGCCCATCTAGACGGTTTTTCCCGGCGGGAGCAAGATGACCAACAGCGTTTCAGCCAGCCAAGACGATTGGGCGATCGAGATCGAGGGCCTGCGCAAGGTCTACCGGGCCAGCGGCAAGGCCCCGGCCAAGGAGGCCCTGACCGGCATCGACCTCAAGATCCCGCGCGGCTCGGTCTTCGGTCTGCTCGGCCCCAACGGGGCGGGCAAGTCGACGATGATCAACATCATGGCCGGTCTGGTGCTGAAGACCTCGGGCCGGGTGAAGATCTGGGGCTTCGATCAGGACGTGAATCCGCGCCAGTCGCGCGCCGCCATCGGCGTCATGCCGCAGGAGCTGACGGTCGATCCCTTCTTCACCCCCCGCGAGTCGCTGGAGGTGCAGGCAGGCCTTTACGGCGTGCCCTCCCGCGACCGGCGCACGGATGAGATCCTCAGCCTGATCGGCCTGACCGACAAGCAGAACGCCTATGCCCGCACCCTTTCGGGCGGGATGCGGCGGCGGCTGTTGCTGGGCAAGGCGCTGGTCCATGCGCCGCAGGTGCTGGTGCTGGACGAACCCACCGCCGGCGTGGACATCGAACTGCGGCAGATGCTCTGGGGCAATGTGCGCGAGCTGAACCGGCAGGGCATGACCATCATCCTGACCACGCATTACCTGGAGGAAGCGCAGGAGATGTGCGACGAGATCGCCATCATCGACAAGGGCCGTCTGGTGGTGCGCGACACCACCGCCAACATCGTCGCCCGGGTCGATGCCAAGACCCTGCTGGTGCGCCTTGCCCGTCCGGTCGGGGCGCTGACCCTGCCCGAGGGCGTCACGCGCGAGGACAAGCCCGAGGGCTGGAGCGCCTTCTCCTATCCCCAGAGCCGGGTGCAGGCGGGCGCGGTGCTGGCAGCGCTGCATGCCGCCGGGGCCGAGGTCGTCGATATCAAGACCACCGAACCCAATCTGGAAGATGCCTTCCTCGATTTCACCCGCCACCCGGCCTGATTTCAGCCGCGGCGCAGGGGCGGGACGATGCGCCCGCCCTCCCGCATGAAGGGCGCCAGAACCACGTCGCGCTCGATCCCGGGCAGGCGGTCCAGAAGCGCCTGAAGCGCGGGGGCTTCCTCCCGTTCGCTGGTCCAGGCGCCGAGGATGTAGTCGGGCGCGATCCGGCCCTGCACCTGCACTTCGGCGTCGGGATCGCTGGGCAGCCAGGGGGCCAGCCCCTCGGGCGGATCGTCGAAGAACCGCCGCAGCCCCCAGGGACCGCCGACGTAGCCGGTGTGATCGCGCATCTGCCGGGTCGCGGCATTGGTGGCGCAGAAGCGGCATGGCTCACACCAGAGGATCGCCGGATCGAGGAACAGCGCCACCCGCGCCGCATCCGGCACCCCGCCGCCCTTCTTCTCGAACAGAGAGGCGCTCACCGCCTCGATGCTGAGCGAGACGGCGGTGGGCTTGTTGCTCAGCTGCGCGCCGGGTGGGACGAGCGCGTCGAACGGGGCGTTTTCCAGATCGGCGACCGGCCAGATGCCGTGCGCGACCATCGCCGGGACGTTCCGCAGGAAGGTGAAATGCAAGAGGAACCGGATGTCCCGCTCCGCGACGATCCGCCGGATCCCCTCGGCCGCGCTCACTTCCCGCCATCCGGTCTGAGCGACGCCGCGAAGGCGGTGATGCCCAGCGCCAATAGCGCGATCAGCCAGAAGGCCACCGGCAGCGAGAAGGCGTGCCCGATGCCGCCGATCACCGCCGGGCCCAGCACCATGCCGCCATAACCCAGCGTCGCCACCCCGGCGATGGCCCGGCCCTGCGGCGTCTCGCGGTCGTTGGCGGCGCGGGTGAAGGCCAGCGGGATCACCACTGAATAGCCCAGCCCCAGCAGTGCGAAACCGATCAGCCCGGTGGCCAGCGTCTGTCCGACCAGCGCCACCACCAGCCCGGCGAAGGCGAAGAGCCCGGCGATCCGCGCCGTGGTCACCGGGCCGAGCCGGGCGATGGCATGGCCCGCGGTCAGCCGGGCGACGAACATCGCCGCGGAATAGACAGTGTAGCCGAGCGCGGCGCTCGCCTCGTCCGTCTGGGCGATCTGGGTCAGGAAGACGGCCGACCAATCGGCCATCGCCCCCTCGCCCAGCGAGGAACAGAAGGCGACGAAGCCCACCACCATCAGACTGCGCGAGGGCAGGGCGAACCCCGGCCCCTTGGCGGCGCTGCGCTGCGACTCCCACGGGATCATCGCCAGCCCCAGCGTCAGCGCCCCGAAGACCAGCGCCACCAGCCCGAAATGCGTGAGCGGCCCCAGACCCAGCGCCACCGCGCCGCCGCCGCTCAGCGCGCCGATCCCGGCGCCGAGGCTCCACATGGCGTGGAAGGCGGACATGATCGGGCGCATGACCTTGCGCTCGACCTCGGCCGCCCAGCCGTTCATCGCCACATCCATCGCCCCGTGTCCGGCCCCGAACAGCAGCAGCGCCAGCGCCAGCCAGCCGGTCGAGGGCGCCAGTGCGATCAGCGGCAGACACAGCGCGTAATAGACCCCGATGGCGCGCGAGGCCCGGTCGGCGCCGATCCGGTCGCTCAGCCGCCCGGCCAGCGGGAAGGACAGGATCGCCCCCAGCGCCAGGCACAGCAGCAGGCGCCCCAAGGCGCCATGGTCCAGCGCGAAGGTCTCGACAAAGGCGGGCACCCGCACGGCCCAGGCGCCGAACAGGATACCGTTGAGGAAGAACATCGCCGAAACGGCAAGGCGCGCGCGGCGCAGACTGGGATACACGGCGGGCCTCGGCTTTCGGGTCAGGCCGCCAGAAGTGCCCCAGCCTCGCGCCCCCTGCAAGCCCCGCCCGGCACGGGCCGGGGCTTTTCGCCGCCGCCCAAACGTGCTTACCTCCGCCCCGAGCCGCACGCGCCAACAGGAGAGAGCCATGCCCCATGCCATCGACGCCCGGATCGAGGAACTGGGCCACACGCTGCCCCCCGCCCCGGCGCCCGCCGCGAATTACGTGCCCTGGGTGATCTCGGGCAACCAGATCTTCGTCTCGGGGCAGGTGAGCCAGGCCAATGGCAGCTTCATCACCGGCAAGCTGGGCGCCGACCTCAGCACCGAGCAGGGCGCCGATGCCGCGCGCTCCTGCGCGCTGTCGCTGCTGGCGCAGTGCAAGGCGGCGCTGGGCGGCGACTGGTCGCGGCTCAAGCGCGTGGTGAAGCTGACGGGCTTCGTCAATTGCACCCCCGATTTCCACGACCAGCCCAAAGTCATCAACGGCGCCTCGGATTTCCTGGTCGCCGTACTGGGCGATGCCGGGCGGCATGCCCGTTCGGCGGTCGGCGCGCCCTCGCTGCCGCTGGGCGTCGCGGTGGAAATCGAGGCGATCTTCGAGCTCGCCTGATGCGCGCGCCCCTGCCCGAGGCTTTCCTGCGCCTGCCCATCGCGCATCGCGCCTATCACGATGCCGAGGCCAAGCGCCCCGAGAATTCGCTGCCCGCGATCCGCGCCGCGATCCGCGCGGGCTATGGGATCGAGATCGACCTCCAGCCCTCGGCCGACGGGCAGGCGATGGTCTTTCATGACGAGATGCTGGACCGGCTGACCTTCGACACCGGCCCGGTCGCCGCCCGCAGTGCCGCCGAATTGCAGCGCATCCGCGTGCGTGCCTCGGCCGAGCCGATCCCGACCTTCCGCCAGGTGCTGGCCGAGGTGGCGGGCCAGGTCCCGCTTCTGGTCGAGATCAAGGACCAGTCCGGCGCCTTCGGGCCGACCAACGGCGTGCTGGAGGCGGCGGCCGCGGCGGCGCTGCAGGGCTACACGGGGCCGGTGGCGCTGATGTCCTTCAACCCGCATTCGGTGGCGCATCTGCAGCGGCTCTTGCCGCAGGTGCCGCGCGGCCTGACCACCTATGCCTTCCCGGCCGAGGATTTCCCGCCCGGCCTGCCGCCCGAGATGGAGGCCCGCCGCCAGGCGCTGGCCGCCATCGAGGATTACGACCGGGTCGGGGCCAGCTTCATCTCGCACCATTGGCGCGATCTGTCGCGGCCCCGGGTGGCCGAGCTGAAGGCGCAGGGCGCGGCGGTGCTCTGCTGGACCATCCGCTCGCCCGAGGAAGAGGCCCAGGCCCGCCAGATCGCCCAGAACGTCACCTTCGAGCATTACGCCGCCGCGCAGCCCTGACCGGGCGCCGCGCGGGGCCTTGACCGGCGCCTTCGGGCGACCAGCTACAGGCTATGGGGCAGGGGAAAGCCGTGGACATCACCCTCGTCAACGGGATCGGCGATATCGAGGCCGCAGCGTGGGACGCGCTCTGCGCCCAGGACGGCGCGCGCCCGCGTGATCCCTTCACCACCCATCGCTTCCTGCATGCGCTGGAGGTGTCGGGCTCGGTCGGCCCGGGCACCGGCTGGGAGGCGCGGCACCTGACCATCCGGCAGGATGGCAGGCTGCTGGCGGCGATGCCGCTCTATGTGAAGCTGCACAGCCAGGGCGAATACATCTTCGACCATGCCTTTGCCGATGCCTGGCAGCGGGCGGGGGGCCAGTATTACCCCAAACTGCAATCGGCCGTGCCCTTCACCCCCGCCACCGGCCCCCGCCTGCTGGGGGAGCCGGAACTCAGGCCGATCCTGCTGCGCGCGCTGGCCGAGGTGACGCGCTCGAACGACCTGTCCTCGGCCCATGTCACCTTCTGCACCGCCGAAGAGGCCGGGATCGGGGTCGAGGAAGGCTACCTGCACCGCGTCACCCAGCAATTCCACTGGCAGGATGAGGGCTATGGCGATTTCGACGGCTTCCTGAACGCGCTGAGTTCGCGCAAGCGCAAGACCATCCGCCGCGAACGGACGCAGGCGCAGGCCTTCGGCGGCACGATCCACGCCTATACCGGCGCGGACCTGAAGCCCGAACACTGGGACGCCTTCTGGCGTTTCTATCAGGACACCGGCAGCCGCAAATGGGGCCGGCCCTATCTGACCCGCGCCTTCTTCGATCAGGTGCATCGGACCATGGCCGACGACATCCTGCTGGTGCTGGCCGAGCGCAACGGCCGCCCGGTGGCCGGGGCGCTCAATTTCATCGGCGCGGACACGCTCTTCGGCCGCTATTGGGGCTGTGTCGAGGATCACCCCTGCCTGCATTTCGAACTCTGCTACTATCAGGCGATCGACTGGGCGCTGGCCCATGGCCTGACCCGGGTCGAGGCAGGCGCGCAGGGCGAGCACAAGCTCGCGCGCGGATACCTGCCGGCCGAGGTGCATTCGCTGCATTGGTTCCCCGACCGCCGTTTCCGCGAGGCGGTGGCGGATTATCTCCAGGCCGAGACCGCCGCCATCGGCGACGAGATGCGGCTTCTGGAAAGCTACGGCCCCTTCCGCCGCGGCCCCCAGCCCGAGGAACAGGAATGATCGATTTCTACACCAACCCCCGGTCCCGCGGCGCCATCGCCCGCTGGATGCTGGAAGAAGTGGGCGCCCCCTACCGCGAACACCGGCTGGAGTTCGGCACCACGATCAAGGCGCCCGAGTATCTGGCGATCAACCCGATGGGCAAGGTTCCGGCCATCGTCCATGACGGGCAGGTGGTGACCGAAGCCGCGGCGATCTGCGCCTATCTGGCCGATGTCTTCCCCGAAGCGGGCCTCGCCCCGCCCGCGGCGGAACGCGGCGCCTATTATCGCTGGTTCTTCTTCGGCGCCGGCCCGGTCGAGGCGGCGGTGGTCAACACTGCCATGGGCTTCGTCGTCCCGCCCGAGCGCAAGGTCGCGGTGGGCTATGGCTCGCTCGACGATGTGGTGGCGACGCTGGAACACCGGCTGGAGGAAAGCCCGTATCTGGCGGGCGAGCGTTTCACCGCGGCCGATGTCTATGCGGGCTCGCAGATCGGCTGGGGAATGCAATTCGGCACCCTGCCGACCCGCCCGGTGTTCGAGGCCTATTGGAACCGCATCAAGGACCGCCCCGCCCGGGCGGCCGCCGCTGCCAAGGATGCCGCGTGATGGCCCGGCCGCAGGTTCTGGCGGGCGCGGCCCGCGACGAGGCGCTGGCAGAGCTGACGGCGGCGGGGTGGTCGCATGACCCCGCCACCGACCGGCTGTCCAAGAGCTACCGCTTCAAGGATTTCAGCGCTGCCTGGGGCTGGATGAGCCGCGTGGCGCTGGAGGCCGAGAAGCTGGACCACCACCCCGACTGGTCGAACAGCTGGAACAAGGTCCAGGTCTCGCTGACCACGCATGACCGGAAGGGCCTGACCGAACTGGATCTGGCGCTGGCCCGGGCCATGGACCGGATCGCCGGCTGAGCCCCCTGGAAAAGGCCGCGCGGGCGCCCTTTCCCCTTGCCTTGCTGGTCCCTCTCCCTTATAGCGCCTCATCCCGCGGATTCCGGTGTCGGAATCAGCGGGCTCGTCATTGACTCCACCGGACGCAGGGTAACCCGCAAGGGCCCTCTGGTGATGTTGAAAGGAACAGGCGCATGAACGCCGATGAACTGAAGAACAAGACCCCCGATCAGCTGCGCGCTGATCTGGTGGCCCTGAAGAAGGAGGCCTTCAACCTCCGCTTCCAGAAAGCCACCAACCAGCTGGAAAACACCGCCCGCATCCGTCAGGTGCGCCGCGATGTGGCCCGCGTGAACACTGTTCTGAACCAGAAAGCCGCCGAAGCGGCGAGCAACTGAGGTAACGAGACATGCCCAAACGCATCCTGCAAGGCACCGTGACCTCGGACAAGAACGAGCAGACGGTCACCGTCCTCGTCGAGCGCCGCTTCACGCACCCCGTCATGAAGAAGACCGTCCGTTCGTCGAAGAAATATCGCGCGCACGATCCTCTGAACACCTTCAAGGTCGGTGACACTGTTCGTATCGAAGAGTGCGCCCCGATCTCGAAATCGAAGCGCTGGCGCGTTGTGACCGAGGCTTCGGCCTGATCACGCGCTCCTGCGACTAACGAAACCCTGGGGGATCATCCCCAAAGGTCGGGAGACTTTCCATGATCCAGATGCAGACCAATCTGGATGTTGCTGACAACTCCGGCGCCCGCCGGGTTCAGTGCATCAAGGTTCTGGGCGGTTCGCATCGCCGCTATGCCTCCGTGGGCGACATCATCGTGGTGTCGGTCAAGGAAGCGATTCCGAAAGGCCGTGTGAAAAAGGGTGACGTCCGCAAGGCCGTCGTCGTCCGCACCGCCAAGGAAGTTCGCCGTGAAGACGGCACCGCCATCCGCTTCGACCGCAACGCCGCCGTCATCCTGAACAACCAGGGCGAACCGGTCGGCACCCGTATCTTCGGGCCGGTCGTTCGCGAACTGCGGGCGAAGAATTTCATGAAGATCATCTCGCTGGCGCCGGAGGTGCTCTGATGGCCGCGAAACTGAAAAAGGGCGACAAGGTCGTCGTCCTCACCGGCAAGGACAAGGGCAAGAAGGGTGAAATCACCCAGGTCATGCCCAAGGACAACAAAGCCGTGGTCGAGGGCATCAACATCGCCATCCGTCACACCAAGCAGAGCCAGACCTCGCAGGGCGGGCGCATCCCGCAGGCGATGCCGATCGATCTGTCGAACCTGGCCCTCGTCGATGCCAACGGCAAGGCGACCCGTGTCGGCTTCCGCGTGGAAGACGGCAACAAGGTGCGCTTCGCCAAGACCACTGGGGACGTGATCTGATGCTGGACGCTGCGACTTACACCCCGCGCTTCAAGGCCGATTTCAAGAACCGCATCCGTGCGGCGCTGAAAGAAGAGTTCGGCTACAAGAACGACATGATGATCCCGCGTCTGGACAAGATCGTCCTGAACATGGGCGTCGGCGAAGCGGTGAAAGACACCAAGAAGGTCAAGTCGGCCCAGGCCGAACTGAGCCTGATCGCCGGCCAGCAGGCCGTCATCACCAAGGCGAAAAACTCGATCGCGGGCTTCCGGGTCCGTGAAGAGATGCCGCTCGGCACCAAGGTCACCCTCCGCGGCGACCGGATGTACGAGTTCCTCGAGCGCCTGATCACCATCGCACTGCCCCGCGTCCGCGACTTCCGCGGCGTGAAAGGCAACTCGTTCGATGGCCGCGGCAACTATGCCATGGGCCTCAAGGAACACATCGTCTTCCCGGAAATCGACTTCGACAAGGTCGATGAGGTTCTGGGTATGGACATCATCATCTGCACCACCGCGAAAACCGACGCGGAAGCCAAGGCGCTGTTGAAGCAATTCAACATGCCCTTCATGGCCTGACGCGGAAGGAGAGAGAAACATGGCTAAAAAATCCATGGTCGAGCGCGAGAAGAAGCGTCAGAAGCTGGTGGAGCAATACGCCGGCAAACGCGCTGCTCTGAAGGCGATCGCGGCCGACCCGAGCAATTCGATGGAAGACCGGTTCAAGGCGAACCTGAAACTGGCGGAACTGCCGCGGAACTCCTCCGCGACCCGCCTGCACAATCGCTGCGAGCTGACCGGTCGTCCGAAGGCCTATTACCGCAAGCTGCAACTGTCGCGGATCATGCTGCGCGAGCTCAGCTCGTTCGGCCAGATCCCCGGCATGGTCAAGTCGAGCTGGTAAGGAGGGTACGCACATGATGAACGATCCTCTCGGCGATATGCTGACCCGCATCCGTAACGCGCAGATGCGCGGCAAGTCGACCGTCCGGACCCCGGCGTCGAAGCTGCGCGCCTGGGTGCTCGACGTTCTCGCGAACGAAGGCTACATCCGCGGGTATGAGCGCGTGACCTCCTCGGACGGTCATGCTGAGCTGGAAATCCAGCTCAAGTACTCGTCCGGTGAGCCCGCGATCCGCGAGCTGAGCCGCGTCTCCAAGCCTGGCCGCCGCGTTTACGCCGGCGCCCGGGAAATCCCGTCGGTCCGCAACGGCCTCGGCGTTTCGGTGGTTTCGACCCCGAAAGGCGTGATGTCCGATGCGGCGGCACGCGCTGCCAATGTTGGCGGCGAAGTGCTCTGCCGCGTGTTCTGAGGAGGGCTGAAATGTCTCGTATCGGCAAGAAGCCCGTTTCCGTGCCTTCGGGCGTGACGGCGACCATCTCGGGCCAGACCATCTCCATGAAGGGGCCGAAAGGCACCCTGACCTTCACCGCCACGGACGATGTCACCATCGTCCAGGAAGACGGCAGCATCAAGGTGACCCCGCGGGGCACCTCGAAGCGTGCGCGTCAGCAATGGGGCATGGCCCGCTCGATGGTCGAGAACCTGACCATCGGCGTGACCACCGGCTTCAAGAAGGAAATGGAACTGGTCGGCGTCGGTTACCGTGCGGCGATGCAGGGCAAGGACCTGAAGCTGTCGCTCGGCTACAGCCACGACGTGATCTTCGAGGTGCCGCAAGGCATCACCGTCGCCACGCCGAAACCCACTGAAATCGTGATCGAAGGCATCGACGCGCAGCAAGTGGGCCAGGTTGCGGCCAACATCCGCGAGTGGCGTTCGCCCGAGCCCTACAAGGGCAAAGGCATCCGCTACAAGGGCGAGTTCATCTTCCGCAAGGAAGGCAAGAAGAAGTAAGGACGCGACAGATGGCGAACACCAAGCTCAAGCTGTTCCAGAAGCGTCGTCAGCGCGTCCGGAACAAACTGCGGAAAACCGCCAACGGCCGTCTGCGGCTGTCGGTTCACCGCTCCAACAAGAACATCAGCGCCCAGCTGATCGACGACGCCAAGGGGATCACCATCGCCTCGGCCTCGACGCTCGAAAAAGACCTGGGTGTGGTCGGTGTGAACAACATCGACGCGGCTACGAAAGTGGGCGCCGCGATTGCCGAGCGTGCGAAAGCCGCCGGCGTCGAGGAATGCTACTTCGACCGGGGCGGCTTCCTGTTCCACGGGAAGATCAAGGCTCTGGCCGATGCCGCCCGCGAAGGCGGCCTGAAGTTCTGATCCCTGCAGGCGGTGCCCCTCCCGGGTGCCGCCTCGATGATCGAGGGCCCATCCCGTTGCGGACGGGCCACTGTGATCGGACACCATCGGCGCTTCGACGCCATGACTGAAAGGATTGCCTTCAATGGCAGAACGTGAAAACCGCCGGGACCGCCGCCGCGACGACCGCGACGAGACCCCGGAATTCCAGGATCGCCTTGTCGCGATCAACCGGGTGTCGAAGACCGTGAAGGGCGGCAAGCGCTTCGGCTTTGCTGCGCTCGTGGTTGTCGGCGACCAGAAGGGCCGCGTGGGCTTCGGCAAAGGCAAGGCGAAAGAGGTCCCCGAGGCCGTTCGCAAGGCCACCGAGCAAGCCAAGCGCTCGATGATCCGCGTCCAGCTCAAGGACGGCCGGACGCTGCACCACGACATCGAGGGCCGTCATGGCGCCGGTAAAGTCGTGATGCGGACCTCGGTTCCGGGTACCGGGATCATCGCGGGCGGCCCGATGCGCGCCGTCTTCGAGATGCTGGGCCTGCAGGACGTCGTGGCGAAATCGCTCGGCTCGCAGAACCCCTACAACATGATCCGCGCGACCATGGACGGCCTCAAGAAGCAGGCCAGCCCCCGCCAGGTGGCCCAGCGCCGCGGCAAGAAAGTGGCCGACATCCTCCGCAAGGAAGATGCGCCGGTCGAAGCGTAAGGAGAGACCGACATGGCTACCATCGTCGTCAAGCAGATCGGCTCGCCCGCGCGCCGTCCCGCCAAGCAGCGTGACACGCTGAAGGGCCTCGGCCTGAACAAGATGCACAAGACCCGCGAACTCGAGGACACCCCCTCGGTCCGCGGCATGGTCAACGCGATCCCGCATCTGGTCACGATCGTCGAAGAAAAAGCCTGAGGCGGGGCGGGGCAAGCCCCGACCATCCAACGGCATGAAAGGCGGGGGCAACCCCGCCTTTTTTCGTTTGGCGCGCCGCCGGGCGCCGTAGGATGGGCAATATTGCCCATCCTACCCTCCTCGACCGAACGTGAACGGCCCCCCGCTTCCTTTCCCGGCGCCGCTCGCTTACCCCTGACCGGCCCTCAGCGGAGCCCGTCATGCGTCTGGTCCTGACCCTTGCCCTGATCCTCGGCACCACCGCCGCCGAGGCCAGCATCTGTGACTACCGCCTGTCCTCGCTGATCCAGCGGCGGGGCTCGCCGGCGATGGAGGCCGAGCGCGCCGCCACTGCCACACCCGAGGACCCGGGGCCGGTCCTCTATTTCACCGTCAATCCCCGCACCGGCGAGACCAGCCTCGGCGCCACCGGCAGCGGCAGCCCGAACGACGGATTCCTGACCCGTACCGCCCGGGTCCTGGGCTCGGCCGTGGCCGTCGTCACCCGCGATTCGCCGCTGGTCAGCGCCGGGGGCGCCGTGGCAGGCGCGGGGATCGAGGCCCTGTGCTATTTCCGCGACGAGCGCATCACCGATTACGACGACGTGCTGGCGGTTCTGGAAACCGTGAGCCTGACCATGCCGCCCGACCTCTTCGCGGTGATCGAGCCGGGGCTTGAACGCCGCGATGCCTTCGTGCGGCTGAACCGCAACGATGGCTACGACGCGGTCGAATATCAGGTGAAGGACCTCTACATCGTCAACGGCCAGCTCCGGCACCGCAACTGGGGCGTCAACGACATCGTCGGCGACATCACCATCTTCCTGCCGCGACCGGTGGAGTGATCCCCCACTCGTTGCATCTGCCGCGATCCTGGGCCACTGTGCCCGCCGCAAGGGGAGGGGCCTGCCAATGACCGATATCGCCGAATTCGACCTCAACGCCATCGGCCCGGCCTATATCGACGATCCCTATCCGACGCTGCGGGCGCTGCGCGAGCGCTCGCCGGTGCACCGCAACGCCGATGGCTCGGTGTTCCTGACCCGGCACGCGGATGTGCTGAAGGTCTATCAGTCGCGCGCCATGCTGTCCGACAAGACCGAGGAATTCGGCAAGAAATTCGGGCAATGCCCGCTGCATACCCACCACACGACCAGCCTCGTCTTCAACGACCCGCCCTATCACACCGTGGTGCGCAAGCTGCTGGCTTCGGCCTTCACGCCCCGCAAGCTCGCGGTGTTCGAGGGGCTGATCGAGGGGATTGTCGAGCGGCTTCTGGACCGGGTGGAGGAGAAGGGCGACCTGGACCTGATCGACGATTTCGCCAAGGTCCTGCCGACCGAGATCATCTCGTTCATGCTGGGCATCCCGCCCGAATACCGCCAGAAGCTGCGCGGCTATTCGCTGGCGATCCTGGGCGCGCTGGACCCGGTAGTCCCGCCCGAGCGGATCAAGGCGGGCAACGAGGCGGTGGTGGAATTCACCGAGATCCTTACCGACATCATCGACCACCGCCGCCGCAACCGCGAGGGGGCGATGGAGGGCGAGGTGCTGGAGAGCCTGATCTTCGGCGAGGTCGACGGCAAGCGCCTGAACGACGAGGAATTGATGCAGAACTGCATCTTCCTCTTGAACGCAGGCCACGAGACGACGACCAGCCTCGTGGGCAACTCGGTCGGCATCCTGTTGAAGAACCCCGACGAACACCGCCGCCTGATCGCCGACCCCGGCCTCATCACCTCGGCGGTCGAGGAATTCCTGCGGGTCGAGAGCCCCTTGCAACAGGGCAACCGGCTGGCGGGCGAGGATCTGGATCTGGGCGATGTGGTGCTGCCGAAAGGCACCTATATCCACACCTCGATCGCCGCCGCGAACCGGGATCCTGCGGTCTTTGCCGATCCCGACCGCGTGGACCTCGCGCGCAGCCCCAACAAGCACCTGGCCTTCGCCACCGGCATCCATGTGTGCCTCGGCGCCACGCTGGCCCGGGTCGAGGGGCGGATCGCCGTGGGCGGGCTGGTGAAGCGCTTCCCGCGGCTGGCTGCCAACGGCCCGGCCACCATGGTGCCGCTGGCGCGCTTCCGCGGCTACGCCAGCCTGCCGGTCCGGGTGCGCTGACGCCAAGGGCAGGCCCCGCCATCAGAGGGCGCTTGAACCGTACCCCTAACCCGTCTATACGCCCCCCGGTCGGCCCCAAGGTCCGACTCGACCCACCACCATGCCGTGTTGCCCCCTTTCGTCGCAGACGGGGTATTCCGGCCAAGGAGATGCGACCATGAAACTGAACGAACTTCACGACAATCCCGGCGCCACCAAGACCAAGAAGCGCGTTGCGCGCGGTCCGGGTTCGGGCAAGGGCAAGACCGCCGGCCGCGGTATCAAAGGTCAGAAATCCCGCTCGGGCGTGGCGCTGAACGGCTATGAAGGCGGCCAGATGCCCCTCTACCGCCGCCTGCCGAAGCGCGGCTTCAACAAGCCGAACCGCAAGGAATGGGCTGTCACGAACCTGGGCGCCATCGCCAAGTTCATCGAAGACGGCAAGATCGACGCCAAGGTCGAGATCACCGAAGACGTGCTGGTCGCCTCGGGCCTGGTGCGCCGCAAGCTGGACGGCATCCGTGTGCTGGCCAAGGGTGAGATCGGCCAGGCCGTGACCCTCGCCGTCACCGGCGCCTCGAAAGCGGCTGTCGAGGCCGTGGCGAAAGCTGGCGGCTCGCTGAAAACCACCGTCGCGGCGGCTGAAGCGGCCGAATAAGGTGTTGTGGGCGGCGTCGTCGCCCCTTACATCATCCGCATGGGTTTTCCTGCGCCGCCGAACCGGAGCCCGGATCGGCGGCGCTGTCATGAAAGAAACGGAACATGGCTTCTTCTGCAGAGCAAATGGCGGCCAACACCTCGTGGGCCACGCTCGCCAAGGCCAAGGACCTGCGCCAGCGCATTTTCTTCGCCATCGGCCTGCTGATCGTCTACCGGATCGGCACCTATATCCCGGTGCCCGGGATCGACGGCGGACAGCTGCGCGAGTTCATGTCGGGCGCGGCGGCGGGTCTGGGCGGGATGCTCAACATGTTCACCGGCGGCGCCATCGCCCGCATGGGGATCTTCGCCCTGGGCATCATGCCCTATATCTCGGCCTCGATCATCGTGCAGCTGGTGGCCTCGATGTACGGCCCCTGGCAGAACCTCCGCAAGGAAGGTGAGCTTGGCCGTCGCAAGCTGAACCAATACACCCGCTACGGCACCGTCTTCCTGGCGCTGGTGCAATCCTATGGCCTCGCGATCTCGCTTGAGGCCGGGGATCTCGCCACCGATCCGGGCTGGTTCTTCCGCATCTCGACCGTCATCACCCTGGTCGGCGGCACGCTGTTCCTGATGTGGCTGGGCGAGCAGATCACCTCGCGCGGGATCGGCAACGGCACCTCGCTGATCATCTTCGTCGGCATCATCGCCGAACTGCCGGCGCAGCTGGCGCAATTCCTGACTCAGAGCCGGGCGGAAAACACCAACTGGATGCTGGTCGTCGGCATCCTGGGGATGATGATCGCGCTGGTGGCCTTCGTCGTCTTCATGGAACGCGCGCTGAGGAAGGTGCATATTCAGTACCCGCGGCGCCAGGTCGGCATGAAGGTCTATGACGGCGGCTCGTCGCACCTGCCGATCAAGGTCAACCCGGCCAACGTGATCCCGGCGATCTTCGCCTCTTCGCTGCTCTTGCTGCCGACGACGCTGAGCACCTTCTCGGGCCAGTCCACCAACCCGATCATGGCGACGATCCTCGCCTATTTCGGGCCGGGGCAGCCGCTCTATCTGGTGTTCTTCGCTGCGCTGATCATCTTCTTCACCTTCTTCTACACGCTCAACGTGTCGTTCAAGGTCGATGACATCGCCGACAACCTGAAGAACCAGAACGGTTTCATTCCCGGCATCCGTCCGGGCAAGCGAACCGAGGAATATCTTCACTACATCGTCACCCGCATCTGTACCGTTGGCGCGCTCTATCTGGCCGCCGTGGCGCTGATGCCGGAAATCCTGCGCGCCGAGCTGTCGATTCCCTTCTACTTCGGCGGCACCTCGGTGCTGATCGTCGTGGCGGTGACGCTGGACACGATGAGCCAGGTCCAGTCGCATCTGGTGGCGCATCAATACGAGGGCCTGCTGGAGCGTTCGCAGCTGCGTGGCCGTAAACGTACCGACGGCAGCAAACCTGCCCGCAAGAAAGGGCCCGCCCTGCGATGAACATCATACTTCTGGGCGCCCCGGGCGCCGGCAAGGGGACCCAGGCACGTATCCTGGTCGAGGGCCGCGGCATGGTCCAGCTCTCGACCGGCGACATGCTGCGCGCCGCCCGCACCTCGGGGACCGAGATGGGCCAAAAGGTCGCCGCCGTCATGGACGCAGGCCAGCTGGTCACGGATGAGATCGTCATCGGCCTGATCGCCGAGCAGCTGGAGAAGGGCGCCACCGGCGGCTTCATCTTCGACGGCTTCCCCCGGACGCTGGCCCAGGCCGACGCCTTGGGCGATCTGCTGGCGGCCAAGGGCGAGAGCCTGGATGCCGTGGTGGAACTGCGCGTGGATGATGAGGCGCTCGTCGACCGCATCACCGGCCGCTTCACCTGCGGCAATTGCGGCGAGGTCTACCACGACCGGACCAAGCCGACCAAAGTGCCCGGCACCTGCGACGTCTGCGGCAGCCACGACCTGAAGCGCCGCGCCGACGACAACGAGGACAGCCTGCGCCAGCGCCTGCTGGAATACTACAAGAAGACCTCGCCGCTGATCGGCTATTACCACGCCAATGGCAAGCTCAAGGTCGTGGACGGGCTGCAGGACATGGCCAAGGTCACGGCCGATGTGGCGGCAGCGCTCGACGGCTGAGCCTTGCAGCACAGGCAAATCGAACTACCCTCCTGACCCTGTGTCACGGAGGGTTTTTCATGCGCCATCACCTGTTGCCGCTGGCCGCGCTCGTTGCGGTGCTGCCCGCGATGGCCTCGGCCCAGGGGCTCGCCTGGGTCTCGAACACCGCCATCTGCCCGGATCTGCGCGCCGGGGCCGCGGCCGAGGATGTGCTGGGCGACAGCGACGCCCTGCTGCTGGAGCCCACGGGCATCACCGGGATGGAGTATCGCTGCGTCTTCGAGCCCGCGCTCGACCTCGAGGCGGCGGACCTTTCCACCACCACCCACACCGGCTATTGCGAGGAGCCGGGGCTGATCACGCCCCAGCTTTTCACCTTCCGGATGGAGCGGCAGGAGACGCCCCGCGTCAGCCTTTATGACGGGACCGAGACGGCGACGGTGTTCTTTGCCTGCCCCTGACGCCGGGGAGGTGCGAAAAACACTTGACAGACTGCCCCGACCCTTGACCTCAGGCTGAAAACCGCCTACCCGATGCGCCTGATCCCGCGATCCGAGTCGCCCGCCGACTCGGATTGTTCGTTTGGCCCATGGGCCGGGGTTGTTCGTCTGGCACGGCGCCGCGCAGGCTCGTGTTGTGAAAAAAGGTTCTGGGACTACGGAACCGCAACAAAAGGAAGAAACCGCGTGGCACGTATTGCTGGCGTCAACATCCCCACCGGAAAGCGCGTCCCGATCGCTCTCCAGTACATCCACGGCATCGGTCCGGCCATCGCCGACCAGATCGTCGCGGCCCTGAACATCGAACCCGCCCGCCGGGTCAACCAACTCACTGACGACGAAGTGCTCGCGATCCGCGAATACATCGACGCCAACCTGACCGTCGAAGGCGACCTGCGCCGCGAAGTCACCATGAACGTCAAGCGCATGATGGACATGGGGTCGTATCGTGGCCTGCGTCACCGCCGCAACCTGCCCGTGCGCGGCCAGCGCACCCATACCAACGCCCGCACCCGCAAGGGCCCGGCGAAGCCGATCGCCGGCAAGAAGAAGTAAGGGAGGGCAGGACCAATGGCTCGCGACACCAAATCCACCGCGCGCGTCAAGCGCAAGGAACGCAAGAACATCGCCGCTGGTGTGGCGCATGTGAACTCGACGTTCAACAACACCAAGATCCTGATCTCGGACGTGCAGGGCAACGCCATCTCGTGGTCGTCGGCCGGCACCATGGGCTTCAAGGGCTCGCGCAAATCGACGCCCTATGCTGCCCAGCTTGCCGCCGAGGACGCCGCCAAGAAGGCGCAGGAACACGGTCTCCGCACCCTCGAGGTCGAGGTGCAAGGCCCCGGCTCGGGCCGCGAATCGGCGCTGCGTGCGCTGGCCGCTGCCGGGCTGCAGATCACTTCGATCCGCGACGTGACGCCGCTGGCCCACAACGGCTGCCGTCCGCCGAAGCGTCGCCGCGTCTGACGCAGAACCAACAGGGATCGGACCGCACCTGAGCGTGCGGTCCGATTCTGTCATGAAGTCCCTCGGGCGTATCCGGCTTCGGTCATGACCCGGATACAGGAATGGAGGCAGATCCATGATCCACAAGAACTGGCAGGAATTGATCAAGCCGGCGCAACTCGACGTTCGCCCCGGTGCCGATCCCTCGCGCAAGGCGACCGTCGTCGCCGAACCGCTCGAGCGTGGCTTCGGCCTGACGCTGGGCAACGCGCTGCGCCGCATCCTGATGTCGTCGCTGCAGGGCGCGGCCATCACCTCGGTGCAGATCGACAACGTGCTGCACGAGTTTTCCTCGGTCGCCGGTGTGCGTGAAGACGTGACCGACATCGTCCTGAACCTCAAGGGCGTCGCGCTCAAGATGGACGTGGACGGGCCGAAGCGCGTGACGATCTCGGCCCGCGGGCCGTCGGTGGTGAAAGCCGGCGACATCGCGGTGACCAACGGGATCGAGGTCCTGAACAAGGACCACGTGATCTGCCACCTCGACGACGGGGCCGAGCTGTTCATGGAGCTGACGGTCAACACCGGCAAGGGCTATGTCGGCGCGGACAAGAACCGCCCCGAGGATGCGCCGATCGGCCTCATCCCGATCGACGCGATCTACTCGCCGGTCAAGAAGGTCGCCTACGAAGTCACGCCGACCCGTGAGGGCCAGGTGCTGGACTATGACAAGCTGACCATGAAGATCGAAACCGACGGCTCGGTCACCCCCGAGGACGCCGTGGCCTTCGCCGCGCGCATCCTGCAGGACCAGCTGCAGGTCTTCGTCAACTTCGACGAGCCGGAAGCGGCGGGTCGCGGGTCGGACGACGATGGGCTCGAGTTCAACCCGCTTCTGCTGAAGAAGGTGGACGAACTGGAACTGTCGGTGCGCTCGGCCAACTGCCTGAAGAACGACAACATCGTCTATATCGGCGACCTGATCCAGAAGACCGAAGCCGAGATGCTCCGCACCCCGAACTTCGGCCGCAAGTCGCTGAACGAGATCAAGGAAGTGCTCTCGGGCATGGGCCTGCATCTCGGGATGGAAGTCGAGGATTGGCCGCCGGAGAACATCGAAGAGCTGGCCAAGCGCTTCGAAGACCAGTTCTGAGGCGGTGCGTGC
>NZ_JAUCCQ010000051.1:0-23668 GCF_034676075.1 Pararhodobacter sp.
AGAAGATCTGGCCCGGGGCCTCTTCCTGCATGTGGAACAGGTCCATCTCGCGGCCGAGCTTGCGGTGGTCGCGCTTGGCGGCTTCCTCCAGCATGTGCAGATGGGCTTTCAGATCGTCGCGGTTCTTGAAGGCGACGCCATAAATGCGCTGCAGCATCGGGCGCGAGGCATCACCCAGCCAATAGGCCCCCGCGACATGCGTCAGCTTGAAGCCATCGGCCGGGACCTGACCCGTGTGCTGCAGATGCGGACCCCGGCAGAGGTCCTGCCAGTCGCCGTGCCAGTACATGCGCAGGTCCTGATCCTCGGGGATGCGGTTGACCAGCTCGACCTTGTAGGGCTCGTTGTTCTGTTCGTAATAGGCGATGGCATCGGCGCGCGACCAGACTTCCGTCCGGACCGGCTCGCGGGCGTTGATGATCTTCTTCATCTCGGCCTCGATGGCGCCCAGATCCTCGGGCGTGAAGGGCTCGGCGCGGTCGAAATCGTAGAACCAGCCATAGTCGCGGACCGGGCCGATCGTGACCTTCGTATCGGGCCAGAGCGCCTGCACGGCGCGGGCCATGATATGCGCGAGGTCGTGGCGGATCAGCTCCAGCGCCGGGCCGTCATCCTTCAGCGTGTTGATCGAGATATTGGCGTCGCCCTTGATCGGCCAGGCCAGATCCCAGTGCTGGCCGTTCACCTGGGCCGAGATCGCGGCCTTGGCCAGCGACGGCGCGATGGATTTCGCCACCTCGGCGGGCGTGATGCCAGCCGGATACTCGCGCACATTGCCATCGGGAAATTTAAGGGAAATCTGGCTCATCGGCCAAGCTCCTCGTCGTTTCGGCGCCCACGGAACGCCCGGTTGCGGGTTATGTCGGGGTTATGTGCCGCGCGCCGCGGGGCTTGTCAACGTTACATGGAAACGCCGCCGCCCGGGTGGGGCAGCGGCGCCATGGCGAGGGCTCGCGCCCTTATTCCTTGCCCGGCACCGCGGCCCGGCGCGCCTTGATCCAGGGCGAGAGATAGGGCCAGACGATGGAGAAGGCCGCGACCGCCAGCAGCAGGGCCGAGATCGGGCGGGTGAAGAACGGCCAGACCCCCTCATCCGTGTAGGTGATGCCGCGGCGCAGGTTCAGCTCCAGCATCGGGCCCAGGATGAAGGCCAGGATGAAGGGGCCGACCGGCAGTTTCACCTTGTCCATCAACAGGCCCAGCGCGGCGAAGCCCAGCAGCAGCACGTAGTTGAACGCGGTCGAGGAGCCGACGAAGACGCCGATGAAGCCCAGCACGACGATGGCCGGATAGAGGTAATGATACGGGATCTTCAGGATCGCCGGGAAGAGCCGCATGCCGAAATATTGCAGCACCAGCGTAATGACCGCGGCCAGGATCGCCGTCAGGAACAGCGCATAGACGATATCGGGGTTGTTGGCGAAAAGGAGCGGTCCGGCCTGGATCCCGTGGATCATCAGCCCGCCCAGCAGGATCGCCGTGGTGCCGTCCCCGGGGATGCCCAGCGCCACCATCGGGATCAGCGCGCCACCGACCGAGGCGTTGTTCGAGGTCTCGGACGCGAAGACGCCATCGACGCAGCCCTTGCCGAATTTCTCGGGGTGCTTGGAGGCGGATTTGGCCTGCGCATAGGCGACCATGTTGGACAGGGCCGAGCCCATGCCGGGCAAGAAGCCGATCCAGAGCCCGATCATGAAGGACCGGCAGATGTTCCAGGCGTTGTCGATGTATTCCCTGAGCGTGACGCCGAAGCCGCGGATCTGCGAGACATCGACCTCGGGGATCTGCTGCTCGCCGCGGGCATGGTCCTGCACGATCTGCTTCAGCGCGAAAAGGCCCAGCATCAGCGCGATCAGGTCGATCCCGCCCGACAGGTAGATGGAGCCGAAGGTGAAGCGCGCGTAGCCGTCGATCGGCGCGAAGCCGACGGTCGACAGCAAGAGCCCCAGCGCCGCCGCCGCCATGCCGTGAAAGATCGACCCGCGGGCCAGCGCCGCGACCAGCGCGATGGCGCAGAACCCGAGCGAGAAATACTCCCACGGCCCCAGTTTCAGCGCCATCCGCGCCATGAAGGGCGACAGGAACATGGCGATCAGGATCGAGAGGGCCGTGCCGATGAAGCTGGCGACGATGGCCGCGCCCAGGGCTTTGACCGCCTCGCCGTTGCGGGTCATCGGGTAGCCGTCGAAAGTCGTGGCGATGGAGGAGGGAGAGCCGGGAATGCCCAGCAGGATCGAGCCGATCATCCCCCCCGACACGCCGCCGATCCAGATGGAGACCAGCATGGCCAGGCCGATATGGGGGTCCATGCCGAAGGTGATGGGCAGCAAGAGTGCCACGCCCAGACCGCCCGAAAGCCCCGGAATGGCCCCCAGGATGATGCCCAGCGCGGTTGCGGCCAGGATGATCAGCAGCGTTGTGGGCTGCAGAAGCGACAGGAAAGTGTCGAACATGGCCGGGTCCTCAGAACAGGATGCCGCGGGGCAGGAAAGCGTTGAGCGCGGTGTGGAACAGCAGATGCACCGATCCCGTCACCGCGGCGGCATAGATCAGGCCCCGCCACCAGACGCGGCGCTGGGGTCCGGCGATGATCCAGTAAAGGCCGAAGACCGCGCTCAGACTGGCGAGGTAGAAGCCCACGAGCCACAGCGCCAGGGCGTAGAAAAGCAGCAGCCCCGCCATGGTGAGGCCGCGGATCATCGCCTCGGGGTCCATCTTGCGGCCCTCGTCGGCGGGCTTGGTCAGGATCAGCCCCAGCCCGCAGATCACCAGAATGGCGCAGGCAAAGATCGGGAACAGCTTGGGGCCGGGGTCGTCGTTGAAGGTGCGCACGGTGATCTGCGAGGCCACGGCGATGCCAGCCACGCCGAGCGCCAGCAGACCCGCGCCAAGGGGACGGTCGGTGTTCATGTCTCTCTCCTGCCGGGGTCGGGGCGCGCGGTGTCTCCGCCCGCCCCGCCGGGTTCACTGCGCCGCAAGGCCGAGGTGGCGTGCAAGCTCGGCGATATGCTGGTCTTCCTGCTGGACGATGGCATTGGCCTCTGCAAGCGAATGCGCAACGAAGGTGCTGTCGGCCGCCGCCAGCGACTGCGCGACCTGCGGGTCATCGCCCATGGCCTGAATCGCGGCATTGATGGTTTCGGCGACCGCCGGGTCGATCCCCGCCGGGCCCAGCACCAGAAGCGGCGCGATCCAGGACACGTTCACCCCCTGATCGAGGCAGGTCTGGAACTCGGGATAATCGGGGTCGGGCGTCGGATCGACCATGCAGAGCACCCGCATGTCGCCCGCGGTCACGTATTGACGGGCCGAGCCCGCGCCCAGGTTGCCCAGCGTGATATGCCCGCCCTGGATGCCCGCGACCTTGTCGACCTCGGCCGAGGCCTCGACCAGGCGCAGGTCAACACCCTCGTTCATCATGATCGTGCCGGCGATGAAATGCGTGGCCTGCCCCAGCGAGACGCCGACCGTGTATTGCCCGGGATGAGCGCGGGCATCGTCCACGAACTCGCGCATCGTCTGCCAGGGCGCGTCGGGCGCCACGGCAAAGACCTGCGGCGGATAGGATTGGGCGATGCCCAGCACGGTGAAGTCGTCCAGCCCGTGATTGTAGCGGCCGGTCTGGATGCCGACCAGCATGCCGGTATGCTGGAAGAGCAGCGTCTGGCCATCGGGCGCGGCGTTGCGCACCGTCTCCTGCGCGACGATGCCGCCGCCCTCGGGCTGGTTGATGACCGCCACCGCCGTACCGGTGTGGCGTTGCAGGTAATCGGCGAAGATCCGGCCCATGACGTCGGTGCCGCCCCCGGGGCGCGAGGGGATGATCAGCTGGATCGGGCCGTTCGGCCAGCTCTGGGCGCTGGCGGCACCGGCGGTCAGGGCCAGCGCCAGGGCGGCGGCCAGGGACGTCTGCAGTTTCATGTCATGTCCTCCCGAATGTTGTCGGCGTTGCTGGTGTCACTGCGCGTAGATCGCGCGCAGCCAGTCGATGATCAGCGCCCGGGCCTCGCGGAACCGCGAGTGGCAGGCGATCAGAAAGCCGTGGTCGGCGTCGGCGTATTCCTTGACCACCACGTCATTGCCCGCCTCGACCAGCCGCACGGCATAGGCGCGGGCCTCGAAGCGCAGCGGGTCCAGCCCGGCGGTGATGATCAGCGCGGGCGGCAATCCCTTGATCGCCGCATCCGAGGCCAGCACCGGCGACAACAGCGGGTTGCGCAAATTCGCTTCAACGCCCGCGTAGCAGACGTTGAAGGCGTGCAGCCGCGCGGCGGGGAAGATTGACTGCGGTTCCAGCTTGTCCTCGGGCGGGGTGACGCCATCGAGGAACGGATAGGACATCAGCTGCCCCAACACGCGGAAATCCCCCGTCTCCTGCGCCATCAGGCAGATCGCGGCGGTCAGGTTTCCGCCCGCCGAATGGCCGCCGATGGCGATCCGCGCCGGATCCCCCCCCAGCGCGGCAGCATTGGCAAAGGCCCAGGCGGTGATGTCATAGCCTTCAAAGAGCGCCGTCGGGAACGGATGTTCCGGCGCCAGCCGGTAGTCGAGGTCGATCACCACCGCATCCAGACGGCTCGCCAGATGGGCGCAGAACACCGTGTCCCGCTCCTGATAGCCGCGCACGAAGCCACCGCCATGGATGTTGACGAAGACCGGCCGCGGCCCGGCGGCGGGCGCCTTGGGCGTGACGATGACGATCCGCGTGTCTCCCACCCGGGTCGGGATGAATCGCTCCTCGGCCGTGCAGAGGTCGAGGTCGGCCATCAACTCCGGGGTCATCTGCGTCGCGACCAGATTGGTGGAACGCAGCTGCCCGGCGAGCACCAGCCGCTCGGCCTGGGGCAGCGTGAAATCAGGCACCGCGCCGGTCATGCGGCTTTCTCCAGGATCTTGCGGATCCCCTCGATCCGCTGGTCCATGAGCCGGGGCCAGACCGCCCGGTCGACGAAGGGATTGTGCCCCTCGGCGATGTCGTCGACCCGGTCCATCATCGCCACCTGCGCGGGATGCGAGCCAAGCGTGATCGCCACCGGCATGTCCCGCAGCCTGAGCAGCGACTCGAGGTAATCCTGTTGCAGGCTGAAGGGCAGGTTGTTGTCCCGCAGATACTCGTCGGTCACGGTGATCAGCCCGATCCCGCCATGCATGCCCACGAGCAGCGTCTCGCCCCCCTCTTCGACCTCGAAGAAGAAGCTGGTGGTGCCCGGCGTGTGGCCCGGGGTCAGCAGCGTGCGGATCACCCGGTCGCCGAACACGACCGGCTGGTTGTCGGAATAGAAATCGTCCGGCTCGAACGGGCCCCAGGGATAGCCGTCGTTCAGCAGCTGATCCGGCCGGTCGTTGAGGAATTGCCAATCCTCGCGGCTCATCATCACCTTGGCGCCCGAGGCCTCGACCAGCGGACGCACACCGCCCAGATGGTCGTAATGCATGTGGCTGACCAGAATCAGCTTCAGATCGGCGATGTCGAAGCCCAGTTTGCGGATCGCCTCGAACACCAGATAGACCTGCGGCTGCATGGTCGTGTCGATCAGGATCAGCCCCTCGGTCGATTGCAGCAGATAGGCGCCGACCCAGTTGTTGCCCACATACCAGGTGCGGGGCGCGACCGGGAAGGGATCGACAGCCACCTCCCAGGGACGTTCGCAGCCCTGGATCAGGCAGTCTTGGGGGGCGAGGGGCAGCGGGGGCAGTTGGCGGCGGGCCATCGGGATCGTCCATTCAGCAGTCACGGGGGGATGCGCGGGGCGGCGAACCGCCCCGCACCGTCTCGGGGGGAGAAAAGGCTCAGTTGAGGCCCAGCAGCTCGGCGGTCGCGGCGACCCGGGCGTCGATCCCTTCGAGCCGCGCCTGCATCGCGTCCTGCGGCACCATGCTCAGCGCGAAACCCATGCCGGTGAGCTGGCTGTTGATCGCCTCGTCCGCGACCACGGCGGCAAAGGCGTCATGGATCGACTGGACCACGGCCGGGTCGGTGCCGACCGGCGCCATGATCAGGAAATCGAGGCCGTAAAGCGCGTTGGGATAGCCCGCCTCGACCATCGAGGGCACATCGGGCAGCACCGGGTCACGCGCGGCGTCGCTGCCGATCGTGGCCAGCACGCGCAGGTCGCCATTCTGGACATATTGCAGCGTTCCCGGAGTGTTGACCATCGCCGCGTCGATCTGGTGGCCCTGCAGCTGCACCATCTTGTCGGCGTCCGTCCCCGCATCGACGATGCGGAACCGCGCCCCGCTGTCCGAGGTCAGCAGCCCCGCCATGAAATGCGAGGACCCGCGGACCTGCACGCCCATCGACACGCTGTTGGGATTGTCGATCGAGGCCTGCACCAGATCCTGAAGCGTCTGGTAGGGCGAATCGGCAGCCACGGCCAGGGCATAGGTCCCGCCCACCGCCATCTCGGCGGCGACGGTGAAGGCGGTCATCGGGTCGGGCGCGTAGGAGCCGGTGTGATGCATGGCCAGGACGCCGGTGTGGAAGAACAGCAGCGTCTGACCGTCGGGGGTCGCGTTGCGCACTTCCTCGGCCGCGACGACACCGCCGCCGCCCGGGTTGTTCACCACCACGAAGGGCTGGCCGGTCTGGTCCTGCAAGGCACCGGCGATGATGCGCGAGACGGCATCGGTGCCCCCGCCCGCCCGGGCCGGAACCACCAGCTGCACCGAGCCCGAAGGCCAGCTCTGCGCCAGCGCCGCCTGCGGCAGCATCAGCGTGGCGGCGGCCAGCGCCAGCAGGCTGCGGCGCGCGATCGGAAATTGTGTCATGATATGTCCTCCCAGACCTCTCCTCTGGCCTTCAGCCTATTGACATCCGGCGCGTTCGGGAAATTGGATATGAGGGCAAGGTATAAGGAAAGCTTTTGGCATGGCGCTCAACGCCCAGACCCTCCTGCTGCGCCTGACGACCCGCGCGCGGCTGCGGCACATGCAGGCGCTGGTGGTGCTGGACGACCTGCGGTCGATGACCCGGGCGGCGCAGGCCATGGGCATGACCCAGCCCGCCATGACCCAACTGGTGGCCGAGATGGAGCAGCTGCTGGAGACCCGGCTCTTCCTGCGCCACTCGCGCGGGGTCGATCCGACGCCGGTGGCCGAGGACCTGCTGCCGGTCGCCCGACGGATCCTGGCAGCGATGGAGGAAGGGGCCGAGGCCATCGCCACCCGCATCCGCCGCGACAGCGGGCCGCTGCGCGTGGCGGTGACCGTGGCGGGGGTGGGGGCGTTGCTGGACCGGCTGCTGCCCGACCTCAGCCAGCAGCATCCGACGCTGCAATTGATGGTCGAGACGGTGATGGGCCTGAGCCTCTCGGCCTCGTTCAATGGCGAGGATTACGACCTCATCCTCTGCCGCCGCCTGCGTGTCGTGCCCGAGGGCTGGACCTTCGTCTCCTGCTATGACGACGCGCCGATCATCGTCGCGGGCAGGCGCCATCCGCTGGCCGGCAAGGCGGTGGTGACGGCCGCCGATCTGGGGCAATGCATCTGGCTGCAAAACCATGTGGCGACGCTGGCCCGGCACGCGTTCGACGCGCTGCGCGAGGAGCATGGCTGGGACAACCTAAGGGAAATCAACATGATTTCCCGCATCCCCGAGGTGATGTGGTCGATGCTGCGCCCGGGGACGGCGGTCTGCCTGTCCCCGCGCAGCGTGGCGCTGCCGCGCCTTTCCGACGGCTCGCTGGTCGAGCTTCCCTTCCCCGTCGACGCGCCGCTCGAGCCGATGGGCTACTACTGGAAACCGGCCGATGCCACGCCGTCGCTGAAGCTCGTCGCGCAAAGCCTGCTGGCCCTGCGCGACGCATCGTGATGGCTCAGCCCAGCAGATCCGCGGGCAGCAACGCCTCGGGCAGGTTCTGGTAGCAGACCGGCCTGAGGAAGCGGCGGATCGACAGCGTGCCGACCGAAGTGGCGCCGAAATTGGTGGAGGCCGGATAGGGCCCGCCATGGACCATGGCGTCGCAGACCTCGACCCCGGTCGGGAAACCATTGGCCAGAAGCCGCCCCGCCTTGCGTTCCAGTACCGGCATCAGGCGGCGCGCGAGTGCGGTGTCGCCCGCATCCAGATGCAGCGTGCAGGTCAGTTGCCCCTCCAGCGCCCGGGTCACCTCGAGCATCTGATCGGCGTCGCGGCAGCGCAGCACCATGCCCAAGGGACCGAAGACTTCCTCGCCCAGCGCATGGTTCGCCAGCCAGTCGTCGGCGCTGACCTCATAGAGCGTGGGCGTCGCGTTCCGCTGGTCGCAGACCGAGGTCAGCACCTCGCGCACGCCCTGCGAAGCCCGCAGCCGATCCCGACCTTTGCGATAAGCATTAGCTATGCCATCGGTCAGCATCACCTGCGGTGGAACCGCCTCGAGCGCCGCGCGCGCCTCATGCGTGAAAGTCTCGGCCTCGGGCCCCTCCAGCACCACGGCGATGCCCGGACTGGTGCAGAACTGACCCGCCCCCATGGTCAGGCTGCCCGCCCAGCCGCGGGCGATCCCGGCGCCCCGGGCCGCCATGGCCGCGGGCAGGCAGAACATCGGATTGACCGAGCCCAGCTCGCCGAAGAACGGGATCGGATCGGGCCTGCGCGCGCAGAGATCGAAGAGCGCGCGACCGCCGCCCAGCGAGCCGGTGAACCCCACCGCCCGGATGCGCGGATCCTGCACCAGCGCCTCGCCCACGTCGCGTCGGCCGCCCTGCACCAGGCTGAAGACACCCGGGTCCATCCCCTGCCCCGCCAGCGCCTCGGCGATGGCGTCGGCGACGATCTCGCCGGTGCCGGGATGGGCCGAATGGCCCTTGACCACGACCGGGCAGCCCGCCGCCAGCGCCGCTGCCGTGTCCCCGCCCGCGACCGAAAAGGCCAGCGGGAAGTTGGACGCGCCGAAGACCGCGACCGGACCGATGGGGCGCTGGATCATGCGCAATTCGGGCCGGGGCGCGGGCTGCCGGTCGGGCAGCGCCGCGTCAAAGCGGCGGTCCAGATACTCGCCCTTCAGGATATGCTCGGCAAAGAGCCGCAGCTGACCGGTGGTCCGCCCCCGCTCGCCCTCAAGCCGCGCCGCGGGCAGGCCGGATTCGCGCGTGCCGATATCGGTGATTTCGGCGCCCTGGGCCTCGATGGCGTCGGCGATGGCATGCAGCAGCGCCGCCCGTTCCGCGCGGGACGAGTACCCGAAGGTCCAGAAGGCGCGCTCGGCGGCCTCGCAGGCCTGCGCGACCAGCGCGGGCGTGCCGGTCGAGAAGTCATGCGCCGGGCCGGTGGCGGGCGAGGATTGCCAAGTGGCCTCGGTCGCGATCCGCTCACCCGCGATCAGGTGCTTGCCATGGGGGTGATAGCTCATCGGCCGTTCCTTTCGCGCCACGCCTGATATTTGGCGACGTTCTCGTCCTTGGTCGCCGGGTAAAGGCCGATCACCGCCGCCCCGCCGTTGACCTCTTCCAGCACGAAATCCTCAAACGATTCCATGCCGGTGCATTCCTCGGCGATCTCGTCTGCCAGATGCGCCGGGATCACCATGACGCCGTCGTTGTCACCCAGCAGCACGTCGCCCGGAAAGACCGGCGCATCGCCGCAGGAGATGGCGCCGCCGATCTCGATGGCCTCGTGCAGCGTCAGGTTCGTCGGCGCCGAGGGGCCCGCGCAATAGGAGGGCATGTCCAGCGCGCCGATGCCGGTCACGTCCCTGAAGCCGCCGTCCGAGACCACGCCCGCGGCGCCGCGCAGGGCCAGCCGGGTGATCAGGATCGAGCCCGCGGTGGCCGCGCGGGCGTCCTTTCGGGCGTCCATCACCAGCACCCAGCCCGGCGGGCAGGTCTCGATCGCGACGCGCTGCTTGTGCTCGGGGTCGCGGAAGACGGTGATCGGGTTGCGGTCCTCGCGCGCGGGGATGTAGCGCAGGGTGAAGGCCTGGCCGACCATCGTGCCCTTGCCGGTCTGCACCGGACGCGCGCCCTGGATGAACTGCTGGCGCAGACCCCGCTTGTAGAGCGCCGTCGCCACCGAGGCGGTCGAGACCTTCCTCAGTTTCTCGCGCGTGGCGTCGGAGAGAATGTAGTCGGTCATGTCTGCCTCAGATCAGTCGGTTGTCTTTGAGGAACCCGGTCATGCGGGCACTTTGGTCCTCGGTCAGCGGCCAGGCCGAGGGCGCGCGGGTCGGGCCGCAATCGTAGCCTTGGGCGATCAGCGCGGATTTCACGCCGGTGACGTTGGTGCCGCCCATCTCCTCGGCGCGAATGTCCTCGAACACGCGCATGTCGGCGATGAGGGCGTTGGCCCTGGCGTAGTCGCCGGCCTCCAGCGCCGCGTGGATGGCCAGCGAGCGTTCCGGCCAGACGTTGATCAGGCCCGAGGTGAAGCCCCGCGCGCCGACGGCGTAGAACGAGGGCGCCCAGACCTCGGCCAGTCCGCCGACCCAGACGATGGAGGGGTCGCAGGCCGCCTTGGCCTCGGCCAGTTTCATCGGGTTGGTAGTCGCCCATTTCACGCCCTTGACGTTGGGCAGGGCGCAGAGCGCGGCGATATTCTTGGTGCCGATCGTGTCGTTGCGCAGATACAGCATCATCGGCAACCCGCCCGAGGCATCCGACACCGCGTTCAGGTAGTCGAGGATGCCGCGCGGGCTGACGAAGGGATCAGGCGGCTGGTGGATCATCAGGGCCGCCGCGCCGGCCTCGGCCGAAGCTTTCGCCAGCCGCTGCGCATCGCGCAGGCCGCGGCCAACCCCAGCCAGCAGCGGCGCACGACCGGCGACCAGACCGGCCACTTCCCGCACCATCGTCACGGCCTCATCGGTCGTCAGCGCGTAGAACTCCCCGGTGTTGCCGTTGACGACGGGCATGTGCAGCCCGGCCGCCAGCGCGCGGTCGAGGATCGGTGCAAGGCGGGCAGGGGCCACGTCGCCCATGTCGTCGAAGGGGGTGACGAGGATGCCGGAAATGCCGGTCAGGGCTTGGTCGAGGGTCAGGGGCATCAGTAGATCTCCGGTTCACCCGCGGCCTTGCCGAAGCCGCGTTCGAGGAAGTCGAAGTCGCAGCCCTTGTCCGCCTGCGTGACGTGCTTGGAGAACATCCAGCCCCAGCCGCGTTCGAACCGGGGTTCGGGCGCGCGCCAGGCGGCGGCGCGGGCCTTCAGCTCGTCCTCGGGCACCAGCATGTCGAGACGGCGCGCGGCGAGGTCGAGGCGGATGATATCGCCGTTCTTCAAGAGCGCGAGCGGCCCGCCGACATAGCCTTCCGGCGCGACATGCAGGACGCAGGCCCCGTACGAGGTGCCCGACATCCGCGCGTCCGAAATGCGCAGCATGTCGCGATGGCCTTGCTTTATCAGCGCCTTGGGGATCGGCAGCATGCCCCATTCCGGGAAACCCGGCCCGCCCAGCGGCCCCGCGTTGCGCAGGACCATGACGTGGTCCGGGGTGACCTCGGCATTCTCGTCATCGACGAATTTCTTCATCTCGGCGTAGCTGTCGAAGACCAGCGCCGGGCCTTCGTGCACATGGTACTTCGGATCGCAGGCGGCGGGCTTGATCACCGCGCCATCGGGGCACAGGTTGCCGCGCAGCACGGCCAGCGAGCCCTCCTTATAGACCGGGTTCGACAGCGGACGGATCACGTCGTCGTTGAAGACCTTCGCGCCTTCGAGGTTGTCGCCCATCGACTTGCCGGTGACGGTGAGGGCGGAAAGATCCAGCCGCTCCCTGATCTGCGCCATCAGGGCACGGAGCCCGCCGGCGTAGAAGAAGTCCTCCATCAGGTAGTCCTTGCCCGAGGGGCGGACGTTGGCGATCAGCGGCGTGACCCGGCCCAGCGCGTCGAGGTCATCGAGCGTCAGGTCGACGCCCGCGCGGCGCGCCATGGCGATCAGGTGGACGACGGCATTCGTGGAACAGCCGGTCGCCATGGCGACGATGGCGGCGTTCTTCACGGCGGCTTCGGTGACGATGCGGTCGGGCGTCAGGTCCTCCCACACCATGTCGACGATGCGGCGCCCGCAATCGGCGGCCATGCGCTGGTGGCCCGAATCCACCGCCGGGACCGACGAAGCGCCGGGCAACGTCAGCCCCATGGCATCGGCAATCGCCGTCATGGTCGAGGCCGTCCCCATCGTCATGCAGACCCCGGCCGAGCGGGCGATACCGCCCTGCAAGCCCTGCCATTCGGCGTCGGTGATATTGCCCGCGCGGCGCTCGTCCCAGTATTTCCAGGCGTCCGAGCCCGACCCCAGCTTCTGCCCCGCGTAATTGCCGCGCAGCATCGGCCCCGCCGGCAGGTAGATCATCGGCACATTGGCGGTGATCGCGCCCATCACCAGCCCCGGCGTGGTCTTGTCGCAGCCGCCCATCAGCACCACGCCATCCAGCGGATGCGAGCGGATCATCTCCTCCGTCTCCATCGCCAGCATGTTGCGGTAGAGCATCGAGGTGGGCTTGGTGAAACTCTCGTCAACGCTGAGCGAGGGCAGTTCCACCGGGAAGCCCCCCGCCGCCAGCACGCCGCGCTTCACGTCCTGCGCCCGCTCGCGGAAATGGGCGTGGCAGGTGTTCAGCTCGGACCAGGTGTTGAGGATGCCGATCAGCGGCTTCCCCATGAAATCGGCCTCGGAATAGCCCAGCTGCATCATCCGCGAGCGATGCCCGAAGCTGCGCAGGTCATCCGGCGCGAACCAGCGCGCGGACCGCAGCTGCTCTGGGGATTTTCGGGTCGGAAACAAGGCAGGCACCTCATGTATTCGCATTCATCGGCTGTGTATGCGCAATCATTCATCGCTGTCAACGGCCTTGATGTCCGCGCCATTCCGAGACATTCTCCCGATTACCTCAGAAAATCAGAAGAATTCAGGGGCGCATCACGAAGATGAAAGCGCATACATAGAAACGAACACCCTCCCGTCGGACCGATCCCCGACCGGGAGGGATTGCCCCGCCGCCCGACCTTGCGCCATGCCACCGATCCAAGGAATATGCCCGCATGACGCGCAGGCCGCCCCTCCAGCCCCCACCGACGACCGAGGCCCGCAGCCCGGCCCGCCGCATCACCATGGAGACCGTGGGCCGGATGGCAGGCGTCAGCCAGGTGACCGTCTCGCGCGCGCTGTCGGACCCGTCCAAGGTCTCGCCCGAGACGCTGAGCCGCATCCAGGAGGCCATCGCCGCCACCGGCTTCGTGCCCAATGCGCTGGCCGGGGCGCTGGCGTCGAAGAAATCCATGCTGATCTCGGCGCTGGTCCCCTCGATCACCAACATCGTCTATTCCGGCATGCTCGCCACCTTCAGCGCCGAATTGCGGGCGCGGGGCTACCAGATCCTGCTGTCCGAGACCGGATTCGACCGCGAGGACGAGGCGGCGACGGTCGAGGCACATCTCTCGCGCCGCCCCGACGCCATGCTACTGACCGGCGTGCACCACGCCGACCGCACGCGCCGCATGCTGCTGGGCGCAGGCGTCCCGGTGGTCGAGGTCTGGGACATCACCGACACGCCGATCGACCTCTGCGTCGGCTTCTCGCACCCCGAGGCCGGGCGGGCGATGGCCGAGTACGCCCGCGCCAAGGGCTACCGGCGGGCGGCCTTCATCACCGCGGGCGACGAACGGGCGCTGCGGCGGGGCGCGGCCTTTGCCGAGCGCTTTGCCCAGGCGGGGGGCGAGGGGCCGGTGCCGATCCGGGGCGACGCCCCCGCCAGCCTCGCCGGTGGCCGGGCGCTGACCGCGGCGCTGCTGGACGAAGGCTTCGCCGATGGCGACGGCGCGATCATCGCCGCCAGCTCGGACGTGCTGGCCGAGGGCGCGCTGATCGAACTGGCGGCGCGCGGGCTTGCGGTGCCGGGCCGGGTGGCGGTGATGGGCTTCGGCGATCAGGAGATGGCGGCGGCGCTCTCGCCCACGCTGACCACGGTGCGGGTCAACCGGGACGCGCTGGGCCGGGCGGCGGCGCAGGCGCTGCTGACGCGGATCGGCGGCGCGGCACCCGAGCGGCAGGTGATCGACGTGGGCTTCGCACTGGTCGACCGCGAATCCGCCTGAGGCGCGGCCCCTGTAGGATGGGCAATATTGCCCATCCTACGCCAGCAGCGACTCGCGCAGGACGCGAGGCCCCTGCCCCGCACACACCCGCTCCATTCCACCAGTAATATTCTGATTTCTGGATATATTCCCGGAATCCGGCGCCTGCTTTGCCAAAATGATTGACGTCTATCAATTCCATCCCTAGCCTGAGCTGAGGGAGGATTCGATGAAAGCACCGACGCTGGCGGATGTCGCGCGGCGGGCTGGCGTGAGCTATGCCACCGCCGACCGCGTGGTGAACGCGCGGGGCGGCGTGGCCGATGCCCGCGCCGACCGCGTGCGCCAGGCGATTGCCGATCTGGGCTATGTCCGCAATGTCGCGGCCGCGAACCTGTCGCAGGGGCGCGTCTACCGCTTCGTCTTCGTCATCCCGACCGGCACCAACGCCTTCTTCCTGCATCTGCGCATGATCCTCGGCGCCGTCGCGCCCCGGCTTCGGCTGGAAAAGACCGAACTCAGGATCGAGGATGTCGCGGCCTTCGACGCGCCCTCGCTCGTCGCCGTGCTGCGCGCCCTCGCCTTGTCGCCGCCCGACGGCATCGCTTTGGTCGGCATCGACAGTCCCGAGGTGGCCGCCGCCGTCGCCGAGCTGACCGCCGCCGGGGTCGCCGTGGTGACGCTGGTCTCGGACATGCCCGATTCCGCCCGCCACGCCTATGTCGGCATCGACAATTCCTCGGCCGGGCGCACCGCCGCGCGGCTGATGGGGCTGGCGCATGCGCGGGGCCCCGGCCGCGTGCTGCCGGTCCTCGGCTCGCTCACCGCCCGCGACCACCGCGAGCGTCTGGCGGGCTTCCGCGCCATCCTGGCGCAGGATTTTCCCCAGATCGCGCTTCTGCCCGAATTCGAGGGCCGCGACCGCGCCGAACTGGTGGAACAGGCGCTCGAACGCCTGTTCGACCGGGGCGAGGCGATCTCGGGCATCTACAGCCTCGGCGCCGGCAACAGCGGCCTTGCCCGGGCGCTGGCCCGGTTCGAGGGCACCGACCGTCGCCCCGTCGTCATCGTCCACGAACTCACCCCCCGCACGCGCGAGGCGCTGGGCTCGGGCAATTTCGACGTGGTGATCGACCAGCGCCCCGGGGCCGAGATCGCGCTGGCCCTCGCCACCATGCGGCAGATCTCGGACCGGCTGCCCGCCGCGCCGATCCGGCCGATCATCCCGGCCATCATCTTTCAGGACAACATGCCCGAACCCGAGGACAGCGCCCTGCTGGAGGCGGCCGGGCTCGACCACACCACCGCGCCCCCCGGGCGCCAAGGAGGATTGACATGAAGACCATCAAGGGACCGGCGCTGTTTCTGGCGCAATTCGCGGGCGACACTGCGCCGTTCGACAGCTGGGACAACATCACCAAATGGGCGGGCAGCATCGGCTACAAGGGGGTGCAGGTCCCGTCCTGGGTCTCGGGCTTCATCGACCTGAAGAAGGCCGCGTCCAGCAAGGATTATTGCGACGAGCTGAAGGGCGTGGCCGAGGCCAACGGCGTCACCGTCACCGAACTCTCGACCCACCTGCAAGGCCAGCTGGTCGCCGTCCACCCGGCCTATGACATCGGTTTCGACGGTTTCGCCGACCCGTCTGTGCGCGGCAATGCGACCGCGCGGCAGGAATGGGCGGTCGAGCAGGTGAAGCTGGCGCTCTCCGCTTCGAAGAACCTGGGCCTCACCGCCATGGCGTCCTTCTCGGGCGCGCTGGCCTGGCCCTATCTCTACCCCTGGCCGCAGCGCCCCGCCGGTCTGGTCGAGATGGCCTTCGACGAACTGGCCCGCCGCTGGCGCCCGATCCTGGACCATGCCGAGGAATGCGGCGTGGACATCTGCTACGAGATCCACCCGGGCGAGGATCTGCACGACGGCGTGAGCTACGAGATGTTCCTCGAACGCGTCGGCAATCACGCCCGGGCAAACATGCTTTACGACCCGTCGCATTACGTCCTGCAATGCCTTGATTATCTGGACAATATCGACATCTACAAGGACCGGATCCGCATGTTCCACGTCAAGGATGCCGAGTTCAACCCGACCGGGCGGCAGGGCGTCTATGGCGGCTATCAGTCCTGGGTGAACCGGGCCGGGCGTTTCCGCAGCCTCGGCGACGGGCAGGTCGATTTCGGCGCGGTCTTCTCGAAAATGGCGGCCAATGATTTCGACGGCTGGGCGGTCGTGGAATGGGAATGCTGCCTGAAACACCCCGAGGACGGGGCGCGCGAGGGGGCCGAGTTCGTGAAGAACCACATCATCCGCGTGACCGACAAGGCCTTCGACGATTTCGCCGATGGCGGCACGGATGATGCCGCCAACCGCCGCATGCTGGGTCTGTGAGGGGGCGATCATGACCATCGAAGGACGCAAGGAAACCCTTTCGGGCCGGATTCCGCTGGGCATGGTCGGCGGCGGGGCGGATGCCTTCATCGGCGGCGTGCACCGCATCGCCGCCCGCATCGACGACCGCTTCTCGCTGGTGGCGGGGGCCCTGTCCTCGACGCCGGAAAAAGCCCGCGCCTCGGGCGCCGCGCTGGGGCTCGATCCCGCCCGCACCTACGGCAGCTTCGCCGAGATGGCCGAGGCCGAGGCCGCCCGCCCCGACGGCATCCGCGCCGTGTCGATCGTGACGCCGAACCACATGCATTACCCCGCCGCCAAGGCCTTCCTTGAGCGCGGCATCCATGTGATCTGCGACAAGCCGCTGACCTCGACGATGCAGGATGCCGCCGCGCTGGAAGCGGCGGTCAAGGCCTCGGGCGCGCTTTTCATCCTGACCCACAATTACACCGGCTACCCGATGGTCCGGCAGGCCCGCGCCATGGTCGCGGCCGGTCAGATCGGCAAGATCCGCGTCGTGCAGGTGGAATACCCGCAGGGCTGGATGACCGAGAGTGTCGAGGCTGACGGCACCAACAAGCAGGCCGTCTGGCGCACCGATCCGGCGCGGTCCGGCGCGGGCGGGGCCACGGGCGATATCGGGACGCATGCCTATAACCTCGCCTGTTTCGTGACCGGGCTCGCCGCGCAGGAACTGGCCGCCGATCTGCAATCCTTCGGCCCCGGGCGGCAGCTCGACGACAACGGCCATGTCATGCTGCGCTTTGCCGAGGGCGCGCGCGGGATGCTCTGGTGCTCGCAGGTGGCGCCCGGGCATGAGAACGGCCTCCGGCTGCGGGTCTATGGCGAGAAAGGCGGGCTTGAGTGGTCGCAGGAAGAGCCCAACGTCCTGTGGTTCACCCCGCAGGGCCAGCCCAAGCAGCAGATCCAGCGCGGCGGTGCGGGCATCTGGCCCGAAGCGGCCGCCGTCAGCCGCATCCCGTCCGGGCACCCGGAAGGGTATCTCGAGGCCTTCGCCACCCTCTACGCCAGCGCCGCCGACGCCATCCGCGCCGTCGAGGGAGGCACCAGCCGTGAGGACGCGATGGGCCTGCTGCCCGGCATCGCCGACGGCATGGCCGGGATGAACTTCGTCCGCGCCTGCGTCGAGTCGTCGCGCGGGAATGCCGCCTGGGTGAGGCTCTGATGGCAGATCCGATCCTCTCGCTCCGGGGGATACGCCGCAGCTTCGGCCCGGTGGAGGTGCTGCACGGCATCGACCTGGACCTGGCCCCGGGCGAGGTGCACGCGCTTCTGGGCGAGAACGGCGCGGGCAAATCCACGGCGATGAAGATCCTGGCGGGCTATCAGCCCGCCAGCGCCGGGCGCATCCTGCTGGATGGGGCGGAAACGCATTTCCACTCCCCCCATGACGGCGAAAGCGCCGGGATCATCATGATCCACCAGGAATTCGCCCTGGCCGAGCAGCTGACCGTCGAACAGAACATCTTCCTCGGCCGGGAACTCAGGAAGGGGCTCCTGCTGGACAAGGCGCAGATGCGGCGGCTGAGCCGCGAGTATCTTGCGCGCGTCAATTGCACGGTCGATCCCGATACCATCGTCTCGCGGCTGTCCAATTCCGAAAAGCAGATGGTCGAGATCGCCAAGGCGCTGTCGCGCAATGCCCGCGTGCTGATCATGGACGAGCCGACGGCCGTGCTGACCTCGCGCGAGGTGGAAATCCTGTTCGCCCAGGTCGATGCCCTGCGCACGGCGGGCACGGCGATCCTGTTCACCTCGCACAAGCTCGATGAAGTGGCGCGGCTGGCCGACCGGGTGACGATCATGCGCGACGGCTCGGTCGTCCATTCCGGCCCCGCCGACCAGATCACCGAGGACGGCATGGCCACCGCCATGGTCGGGCGCGAGATGTCGGACCTGTACCCGGCCAAGCCCGGCGTCCCGGCCAATGCGCCGGTGGTGCTGAAGGTCCGCGACCTGAGCGTCCCGCGCTTCGCCCAGGGGATCGGTTTCGACCTGCACCAGGGCGAGATCCTCGGCCTTGCCGGTCTGGTCGGCGCCGGCCGGACCGAGGCGATGGAGGGCCTGTGCGGCATCCGGCCGAAGACCTCCGGCACCACGGAAATCAACGGCAAACCCGTCACCATCCGCAAACCCGCCGACGCGCTGGCCCAGCGGCTGTGCTACCTGACCGAGGACCGCAAATTGCGCGGCCTCCTCCTCGACATGCCGATGCGGCCGAACCTGACGCTTCAGGCGCTGGGGGATTTCACCGGCCTGCTGATCGACCGCAAGGCCGAGGACCGGGCGCTGGATCAGGCGATCAAGGCTTTCGACATCCGCGGCAGCCGCACGGTCCGGGTCGGCAACCTGTCGGGCGGGAACCAGCAGAAACTGCTGCTGGCCAAGATCATGCTGTCCGAACCGCAGATCCTGGTTGTGGACGAACCCACCCGCGGCATCGACATCGGCACCAAGCAGCAGATCTACGCCTTCCTGCGCCGCCTTGCCGCCCTTGGCCACGCGATCATCGTCATCTCGTCCGAGATGCAGGAACTCATCGGCCTCGCCGACCGCATCCTGGTGATGCGGGCCGGGCGGCAGATGGGGATCCTGTCGGGCGCGGCGCTTTCCGAAGATTCCATCGTCCGCCTCGCGCTTGGCGTGAGCGACGGCAAGTCGGCCGCCGAGACGGCCCCAGAGGTCCCAGCATGAGCGACACCACCGCCCCGCCCCGCCGAGGCTTCACCCTGCCCCCGATGACGGTGATCGGCCCGGTCCTGGCGCTGGTCCTGCTGATCGTGCTGGGCGCCTCCCTCAACTCGAACTTCCTCAGCGCCGCCAATGTGACGAACGTGCTGGCGCGCTCGGCCTTCATCGGCATCATCGCCGTCGGCATGACCTTCGTCATCACCGCGGGCGGGCTCGACCTGTCGGTGGGCTCCATGGCGGCCTTCGTCGCGGGGCTGATGATCCTGGTGATGAACGCGGCCCTGCCCACGCTGGGGATCGGCCTGCCGCTGGTCCTGCTGGGCATGGGCGTGGCGCTGCTGGCGGGGCTCTGCGCCGGCCTTTTGAACGGGCTTTTGATCACCAAACTGGGGATCGAGGCCTTCATCGTCACCTTGGGCTCCATGGGCATCTACCGCAGCCTCGTGACCTGGCTGGCCGATGGCGGCACGCTGTCCCTGAACTTCGAACTGCGCCGCTTCATCCGGCCGATCTATTTCGAAGGCATCCTCGGCGTCACCTGGCCGATCATCGTCTTCGCCCTGGTGGTCATCATCGGCGAGATCGTCATGAGCCGCACCTCCTTCGGGCGCCACGCCGCCGCGGTCGGCAGCAACGAGCATGTCTCGCATTATTCCGGCATCAGCGTAGCCCGGGTGCGGTTGGTCACCTATGTCATGCTGGGCCTTCTGGTCGGCATCGCCACCATCCTCTACGTGCCCCGCCTCGGCTCGGCTTCGTCCTCGACCGGCGTGCTGTGGGAGCTGGAGGCGATTGCCGCGGTGATCATCGGCGGCACGGTGCTGAAAGGCGGCTTCGGCCGCGTCTGGGGCACGGTGATCGGCGTGCTGATCCTCAGCCTCATCGACAACATCCTGAATCTGACCTCGCTGGTCTCGCCCTATCTCAACGGCGCGATCCAGGGGGTCATCATCGTTCTCGCTGTGATCTTGCAGCGCGGAAGAAAGGCGTCGAACTGACGCCCCTTAGGGAGGAGAGAGAAAATGACCTTCATGAAAATGACCCTCGGCGCGACGGCGCTGGCCCTGATGACGGGTTCGGCCATTGCCCAGACGCAGGTGATCGGCGTGTCGATCCCGGCGGCGACGCATGGCTGGGCCGGCGGGATGAACTTCTTCGCGCAGGACGCCATAAACCGGCTGGAAGAGGTCTATCCCGAGCTCGACTTCGTGCTCGCCACCGCCTCGGACCCGGCACGGCAGGTCAATGATATCGAGGATATGGTCGCCACCCGCAACATCAGCGCGCTGGTCGTCCTGCCCTTCGAATCCGAGCCCCTGACCGCCCCGGTGCAAGCCGTCGCGGACGCCGGGATCTGGGTCACGGTGGTTGACCGAGGCCTCTCGGTCGAGGGGATCGAGGATCTCTACGTCGCGGGCGACAACCCGGGCTTCGGCCGCGTCTCGGGCGAATACATGGTCTCGGCCATGCCCGAGGGCGGGGATATCGTGGTCTTCCGCGGCATCGCCTCGACCATCGACAACGAGCGCGTCGACAATTTCATGGCCGCGATCGAAGGCTCGAACATCAACGTTCTGGCCGCCGAACACGGCAACTGGAACCGCGACACCAGCTTCGAGGTGATGCAGGACTTCCTGTCGCGCTTCCCCAACATCGACGCGGTCTGGGCCTCGGACGATGACATGGCGCTGGGCGTTCTGGCCGCCATCGAGGCCGCGGGCCGCACCGACATCCAGTTCGTGCTGGGCGGCGCCGGCATGAAAGAGATGATCGCCCGCACCCGGGACGGCGACCCGATGATCCCGGCGAACGTCACCTACCCGCCGGCGATGATCGCCACCGCCATCGAACTGACCGCGGTCGGCCTGACCTCGAACGCGCCGGTCGCGGGCGAGTTCATCATCGGCTCGGTGCTGGTCACCCCTGAGAACGCGGAAGATTTCTACTTCGCCGACAGCCCGTTCTGATCGGACCCTCACGGCAAACCGGCCCGGCAGCGCTGTCTGCCGGGCCTTTGCCTGTCCGGCCCTCGGCCACGCCCCATGCACAGCCCGGGGCTTGTCGCTTTCGCGCCGCCATCGGTCGGGTGCCTTTCATCGCGCCCCCGCATAACCTGCGAAACCAAGGCCAAATAGTCAGCGGAGCCCTGCGCCATGAAAACCCATGTGAGAGCCCTTGTCGTCGGCGGCGGTGCGGTCGGCACCGGCATCGCCTATCACCTGGCCAAGGCGGGCTGGGACACGATGCTGGTGGAACGCGACGAGCTGACCTCGGGCTCGACCTGGCACGCGGCGGGTCTGCTGCCCCTCTTCAACATGAGCTACGCCACGACCCACATCCACAAGTATTCGGTGGATTTCTACAAGTCGCTCGAGGCCGAGACCGGCCTCAACGCCGGTTTCTCGGTCTGCGGCAACCTGCGCATGGCCCAGACCGCTGACCGCATGGACGAATACATGCTCTATTCGTCCGTGGCCGAAACCGCCGGAGTCTACCATGAATTCCTGACGCCGTCGCAGATCAAGGACCGCTGGCCGCTGGTGCGCACCGAGGACCTGAAAGGCGCGCTCTTCCATCCCCAGGACGGCTACATCAACCCCGCCGACGTGACCCAGGCCATGGCCAAGGGCGCCCGGCAGCACGGCGCGCATATCGAGCGCAAGGTGCAGGTCGACAGCTATTTCTGGACCGGCGACGAATGGATCGTCTCCTGCACCCGCATGGTCGACAAGGGCGGCATGCTGATTCCGTCCGACGAGAAATTCGAGATCCGCGCCGAGCATGTGGTCACCGCCACCGGCAACCACGCCCAGCGCACCGCGCGCCTTCTGGGCATCAAGATCCCGGCGATCCCGGTCGAACACCAGTACATCGTCACCGAACCCGACCCCGCCCTGCAAAAGTGGCGCGCGGCCGGCAACCCGGAACACCCGGTCCTGCGCGACGCCGACGCCAAATGGTACGTGCGCGAGGAACGCGGCGGCTGGATCCTCGGCCCCTACGAGCGGAACGCGCCCGCCCGCTTCCTCTATGACGTCCCGGAAAGCTTCCGCGCCGACCTGTTCCAGCTGGATCTGGAGCGGATCGAGGAAGAATACATGTCGATGATCCACCGGATTCCGACCTCGGAAACCGCGGGCCTCAAGGACGATTTCAACGGCCCGATCTGCTACACCCCGGACGGCAACCCGCTGGTCGGCCCCGCCCCGGGCCTCAGGAACATGTGGCTGGCCGAGGGCTTCTCCTTCGGCATCACCGCCGCCGGCGGCACCGGCCATTACCTCGCCCAGCTCATCACCGAAGGCGAAGCCGAGATCGACATGGCCTCGCTCGATCCCAAGCGTTACGGCGCGTGGATGACCACCGAATACGCGGCCCGCAAGAACGAGGAATGCTACGAGCACGTCTTCATCCTGCACCACCCGGATGAGGAACGCGAAGCCTGCCGCCCGCTGCGCACCGCCCCGGCCTATGACCGCCAGATCGCCCTTGGCGCGCAGATGGGCCAGGTCAACGGCTGGGAACGCCCGAACTATTACGGTCCCGTCGGTGCCCCCGCCGATTTCGACCACAACAGCCGCTCGTTCCGCCGCGGCGCCTGGTGGCAATACGCCGAGGCCGAGGCGAAAGCCGTGCGCGAGACCTGCGGCATCATCGACGCCTCGGCCTTCACCAAGCACCTGGTGCGCGGCCCGGGCGCGACCGCCTTCCTCGACCATTTCACCTGCAACAAGCTGCCCAAGGTCGGCCGCATCAACCTGACCTACGCCCTGACCGACGCCGGCACCACCCGCACCGAATACACCATCGTCCGGTTGAAGGACGACGAGTATTACCTGATCTCGGCCGGTGCCTGGACCGCCTATGACGCCGATTACCTGCTGAAAGCCATCGAGGATTTCCGCGCCGCCGGTGGCGATTATGTCGACTGCCACGACATCACCACGCAATGGGGTGTCTATGCGCTGGCCGGCCCGAACGCTCGGGCGATCCTCAATGAGATCGTCAAGGACGCGAACCCGAAAACCGCGCTGTCGAACAAGCGCTTCCCCTGGCTCAGCTACCGCGACATCGAACTCGGCATGTGCCCGGTCCGCGCCATCCGCGTGGCCTATACCGGCGAACTGGGCTGGGAGCTGCATTATCCCATCGAATTCGGCCGCTACCTCTGGGATCTGCTGATGAAAGCCGGCGAAAAGCACGGTCTGAAGCCGGTCGGCGCCCGCGCCCAGAACTGGCTGCGGCAGGAGAAGAGCTACCGCGCCTTCGGCACCGAACTCGGCCGCGACGCGACGCCCGCCGAGGCCGGTCTCGACCGCTTCATCGACCTGACCAAGGACTTCCGCGGCAAGCAGGCGATGCTCGACACCGGCATCCGCTCGAAATGCGTGACGCTGCTGATCGATGGCCCGGCGGACACCGACCCCTGGGGGAAAGAAGCGCTGCTTCTCGACGGCCGCAAGGTCGGCCGCCTGACCTCGGGCGGCTGGTCGGTGGCCTTCGGCAAGCAGATCGGCATGGGCTATGTCGAACCCGCGCTGGCCGAGGTCGGGACGAAGCTGAAGGTGAAGATCCAGCT
>NZ_JAUCCQ010000052.1:0-23659 GCF_034676075.1 Pararhodobacter sp.
GCCTCGGAATCGCCGAGGATGTAGTCGAGCTCGGCGGCGGTGTAGCTGGTCGGCACCGGCACGATGGCCGCGCCCAGCTTCGACAGCCCGGCCCAGATCACCGGATAGGCGATGCTGTTGGCCATCATCGTCGCCACCTTGTCGCCCGGCCCCACCGACAGCGCCTCGAGCCCGTTGGCCACGCTGTTCGAGAGCCGGTCATAGGCCTGATAGGTGATGCGCTCGTCATCTTCGAAGCAATCGATGACGATGGTGTCAGGAAAGCGGCGGGCGCAATCGTGGATGAAGGCGCCGATATTCGCGAAGGGCGGCGCGATGCTGGCGCCCGAGACGGTCTTCAGCACGGGATCTGTCGGCAGGTCAGTCACTTGTGTCACATCCTCGGATTTCAACGGCGGCGGCCCAGATAGAGGCCGCTCAGCACGACAACGGTCAGGAACAGCAGGAACATGGTCGAGACCGCGGCCAACAGCGGCGTGAAGCCGACAGTCGCCGATTCCCACATCAGCTTGGGCAGGGTCGAGGCGAGCCCGCCCGAGGTGAAGAGCGCGATGTTCAGCTCATCAAGCGAGACCACGAAGGCGAAGATCGCCGACGAGATCAGCCCGGTCGAGATCAGCGGCAGCGTGATATGGCGGCGCACCCTCCAGGGCGAGGCGCCCAGCGAGGCCGCGGCATCGTCGAGCCGCCAGTTGTAGGATTTCAGCACCGCGACCAGCGAGATGAAGAAATAGGGCAGCGCCACCACGGTATGCCCCAGCACCAGGCCGATCTCGGTCCCGACAAGGCCGATCCGGGCGTAGAGGTAGAAGAGCCCCACGGCGATGACGATCTTGGGCAGCACCATGGGCGAAACGATCAGCACCATCAGCGCCGCCGCCTTGCGCCCCGACAGGCGCAGCATGGCGAAGGCCGCGGGCACGCCGATCAGGAAGCACAGGAGCGAGGTGCCGAAGGCCACCAGGAACGAGCGCGTGGTGCCCTGCAGCCAGATCGGCATGTCGAAGAACTGGGCGTACCATTGCAGGGTGAAGCCGCTGGGCGGCCAGGACACGAAGGCGCTTTCGGTGACCGAGACCGGCAGCAGGAACAGCACCGGCACATTGAGGACCAGCAGCACGAAGACCGAAAACCCGGCCACCGCCCGTGCCCCAGCCCTGCCCTTGCCACCCCGGAAGGGCATGAGACGGCCGAGAGCGGCGAGCCCGTCGCCAAGGGCGTCGAAGACCCGCGTCGCCAGCCGCGCGCCGAAGCCCCCGCGCCTGCGCTGCCCGCCCCCCTGCTGCACCAGGCTCGAAATGCCGACCAGCCGGTCATAGAGCACGAAGACGGCGATGGTGATGACAAAGAGGATCACGCACATCGATGCGGCGAAGGACCAGTTCCCCAGATCCAGCACCTGCTGGATGATGGGCTGGGCGATCATGGTCTCGTAGCGCGAGCCCAGCAGCGCCGGTGTGATGAAGAAGCCGATCGAGGTGACGAACACCAGGAGCGCCGCGGCGGTCACCCCGGGCATCGACAGCGGCAGGTAGATGCGGAAGAACGCCTGCGAGGGCCGCGCGCCCAGCGTCTCGGCCGCGGGGGGCAGGAAGCGGTCGATCCGCTCGAAGACGCCGATCATGGTCAGCACCGCGAAGGGCGTCATGACGCTGGTCATGCCGACCAGCACGGCGCCGCGGGAAAACAGCAGGTTCATCGGGCTGTCGACCAGGCCGATGGCCATGGCCGCATCATTGAGCGGTCCGTTGCGCCCCAGGATCAGCACCAGCGCGAAGGTCCGTACCAGGAAGCTGGACCAGAAAGGCAGCAGGATGAAAAGCGCCCACCACGACTTGCTGCGTCTGGGGGCCCGGGCCAGCACATAGGCGACCGGATAGGCCACCAGAACCGTGGCCAGCGTCACCCAGGCCGAGATGATCAGCGTCTCGGCCAGCACCCGTCCATAGGCCGACGCGGTGAAGAACCGCTCGAAATTCGCGTACCAGGGCTGACCCTCGGGCGTGTCGAAGGCACGCAGCAGGAACGAGACCGTCGGATAGACGAAGAACGGCAGCAGCAAGAGGACAACGGGCGCAGCCAGCGCCAGGTTGCGCAGCGCCAGACGGCGGGCTCTGGAGGCGCGGGGTTTCGGGGCGGGTTGCGCCAGGTCGCTCATGACGCCACCGCCTCGGGACCCAGCACCACCACGTCGCTCGCATCGACCGCAAGCGCGATGCGTGACCCGGCCTCGGCCACGGCCTGCCGCTGGCCCAGAAGCGTGACCCGCAGTTTCGTGCCACCGGCGAGCGAGGCGCGAAGCCGGTGCACGCCGCCCAGATCCAGCATCGCGGTGACCTCGGCCGGGATCGTCCCCGCCTCGCCCGCCCCTGCCAGTCGCAACCGTTCCGGCCGGATCATCGCCAGCACCTCGTCGCCCTCGGACAGGCCCGGAGCCGGGGCGGCGTTGATCGCGACGCCCTCGCCCGTCAGCCGCAGCACAAGACCCTCGGCCGAGGTGCTGACCACCTGCGCGGGCAACAAATTCGATTCCCCCAGAAAATCCGCGGCAAAGCGCGATTTCGGAGCATTGTAGAGCCGGGACGGCGGATCGACCTGCACCACCTGCGCCTTGTCCATCAGGCAGATGCGATCGGACAGCATCATCGCCTCGTCCTGGTCATGCGTGACATAGACGATGGTCGTGCCAAGCTGACGGTGCATGCGCCGGATCTCTTCCTTCAGATCGTCGCGCAGCCGCTTGTCCAGCGCGCCCAGCGGCTCGTCCATCAGTACCAGCGCCGGACGGAAGACGATGGCCCGCGCCAGCGCCACGCGCTGTTGCTGGCCGCCCGACAATTCGTCGGTGTAGCGACCCGCCAGCTCGTCCAGCTGGGCGATGGCCAGCGCATCCTTGACCGCGGCGGCGGTCTCGTCGGCCGGGCGCCTGCGCATCTTCAGTGGGAAGGCCACGTTCTCGGCCACCGTCATATGCGGAAACAGCGCGTAATTCTGAAACACCACACCGATGTTGCGCTCGCTGCTGGGACGGTCGGTCACATCGACGCCATCAATCAGGATCCGCCCGCCGCTGGGCTCGGTCAGGCCCGCGATCATCATCAGAAGGGTGGTCTTGCCCGAGCCCGAGGGGCCGAGAAGGGTGAGAAACTCACCCTTCTCGACGACCAGATCGGTCGATCCGAGCGCCAGAGTCCTGCCGTAGCTCTTGGTGATGCCACGGATCTCCAGCTTCGTTGTCTGCTCTTTGGTCACGATGCTTGTACCCTTGCCCGTCAGTCGAGAAGCCAGGCGTTCATCCGGTCGACGGCCTCGGCACGCGCCGCGGCCCAATAGCGGTAATCGACGGCGACATAATTGGTCGAATTGTCGGGATGGGTCGGCAGTTTCGGCGCGACGTCCTCGCTGACGAAGGCCAGCGCATCGGGGTTGGTGAAGCCGTAGCCGGTGGCGTTGCTGTAGGCGCCCTGCTGCTGCGCCTCGAGGCAGAAGGCGATGAACTGGCGGCAGAGATCGGCCTTCGGCGTGCCCTTCAGCACGATGAAACCGCTGCCACCCCAGAGCGATCCATTGAAGTTGATGGCGATGGGCAGACCACCGTCGATCAGGGGCTGCGCGCGGCCGTTCCAGGTGTTGAGGAAATCCACCTCGCCGTTCTGCAGCAACTGCGCCGATTGCGCCCCGTTCGCCCACCAGACGTCGATATGGTCCTTGATCCGGTCGAGACTGGCAAAGGCCCGGTCCAGGTCGCAGGGATAGACATCCTGCGGCGCCACCCCGTCGGCGATCAGCGCGAATTCGATCGTGTCGAGCGGGAAGCCCCGCAGCGCCCGGCGGCCCGGGAAGGCCTCGACATTCCAGAAATCCGCCCAGGAGCCGGGGCGCGAAGCCGCCTCGGTGTTCAGCGCCATGCACGAGGCCACGACCGCCGAGGCCGCGAAATGCTCGGTCTTGAACTGATCGGGCACCTTGGCCCAGACCGGCTCCGCGCTCAGGTCCAGCGTTTCCAGATAATCGCCGTCGGTGATCAGCTGAAAGGCGGCCGCGTCGCTCATGCCGCTGGCCATGTCCCAGGTATAGGTCTGCGTCTCGACCATCTGCTTGATCATGCCGACGGGCTCGGTCTGGCTGACGACCCCCACCACCTCGATCCCCGTCGCCTCGTAGAACGGGCGGGCATAGATGTCCTGAAACGTGGTGCCCACACCGGCGTCGCGGCAGACCAGGCGGTTCTCCTGCGCATAGGAAGGCCGCACATAAGGCGTCATCAGCAGCGCAGTGCCGGCCGCCATGCCGCCGCGCAGAGCGGCGCGCCTGGTGAATCGGGGATAGGTCGTCATCTCAAACTCCTGTTGTGCGGGTCGTTGCGTGGTTTATTTTGGGAATGCTTACCCGCTATTGACAGTTAGTCAATTATGTTTTTGCTTGGGGAGAGCACGATTTTGCAATCCCGGTCGGCACCCCAAGTCCGGAGAGCGGCAGGCAGCATGAAGGTGTGGTGACATGGCAGGTCAGCAGGACAAGATGGTAATGGCGACCACGGAAGCGGCAGAAAGCCCCGGCGCGACGGGCGAGGATTTCTCCTCATGGCTTCTGGAACAGGCCGGGTCGCAGGTGCTGCCGAAGCGCGAAAGGACGCGCTTCCAGCTGCTCGCCTCCCTCTCGGCGTTGCTGAAGGAACGGGGTGTGACGGGGGTGGCGATCGGAGACATCGCCGCGGCATCCGGCGTATCCAGGCCAACTTTCTATACATACTTCAATGATTTAAGCGATATCCTCGTGCAATTGCTGCGCGAATTCTCGGGCATGAAATGGCGCGAGTCCCGGCATCCGCGCCGCTCCGAAACGGTTCTGGCGGTGATCCGCGATGCCAACCTGCGCTATTGCCGCATGCACGAGACCAACGCCCATCTCTATGCCGCGCTCGAAAGCGTCGCGCCCAACCTGCCGGAATTCGCAGCCATGCGGCACGAGATGAACACCCGCCTCGCCCGGCAGGTCGTCAAGCGGCTGGCGGCAACCGGGCTGGTGGAGCTGTCGCGGGCCAGCCAGGAGCATATGGAGGCCCTGACCCTGATGCTGATCGCCATGACCGAGGCCGCCGCCCGAGAAAGATTCACCTATGGCAGCGAGCGCCTGCGCGCGACTCTTTCCCGCACCGAGGATTTTTCCTCAGCGATTTCCGATATTTGGGAAAGAGCCCTGCTGATCGAAATGCAGATCCGGTCCCAACAAGATTATTGACATAATGTCGAAAATTTAGAAAGAGTCACGGCGAAACCTTAGACTTAGGACCCCGCGCCCCATGCCCATCCTCACCTCCTCGTCCGGCGGCGTCACGCAGATCGTGCTGGACAATGGCCCGCTCAACCTGCTGACGCCGGATCTGCACCGCGACCTCTATCAGGCGCTGCGGGCGTTCGAGGCGGACGGATCAGCGCGGGTGGCGGTGCTGCGAGGCGCCGGGGTGCGGGCCTTTTCCGCCGGGGACGACATCAAGCGCGAACGCGCCACGCTGACGCCCCCGCAGGAAGTGCGCCGCACGCTGGGCGCCCGCCAGGGCGAGTCAGTCCAGGATGATCAGCCCGGCTGGGACCGAGACGTGCTGGAATTGCGCCGCAACAAGCCGGTGATCGCAGCGATCAACGGCTGGTGCCTCGGCCAAGGCTTCATCTATGCCTGCCGGCTGGCGGATATCCGCATCGCCTCATGTCACGCACAGTTCGGCCTGCCGGAGATCTCCTATGGCATGGCAGGCGCGGCGGCGATGTCGGGCATCATGCAGATGCTGCCCCGCGCCATCGCCATGCAGATTTCCCTCACCGGCGAGCCTATTGACGCCGAGGAGGCGCGCCGCTGCTTCCTGGTGAACGAGGTCACGGAGGGCGATGACGCCGCCCCCCGCGCCCTGGCCATGGCCGAAAAGATCGCCAGCCACCCGCCCCTGGCGCTCAGCGCCGAGATGGAGACGCTGTCGCTGTCGGACCTTCACGACACCGCCCGCAACTACCGCCTGATCCGGGCCATCGACCGCTTTCAGCGGCTGTCGAGCGGGCAGGATGCGGTGCCGGACAGATTCCGGCCGGACAGCGCCGGGCAGTGACGGCGCGGGCGGCCCTCAGCCCCTGAGACCTTCGTCCCGGAACACCCGCACGACCGAGGGCCGCGCGCTCATTCGGGCGTAATAGGCCTGCAGGTTGGCGGGCAGGTCCAGCCGCGCCCGCTCGATCCCCCAGAAGAGGACATAGAGCAGCGCGGCATCGGCCACACTCAACCGCGCGCCCATGATGAACGGCGCCTCGCCCAGTTGCTGCGACAGATGGGCGAAGCCCTTGGCAACGATCTCGCCCCCCTGCGCGCGGACCCAGTCGAGGTCCGCCTCGCTGGGCGAGAATTTCTGCGGCCGCAGGATGCGCGAGAAGCCCTGCATATGGATCGTGCCGACGATGAAATCGAGGGTTTCGACACTGCGCACCTCCTCCTCCAGATCGGCGGGGGCCAGAAGATCCGCGCCGATCGTCCGCGACAGCCAGCGACAGATGGCGCCGAATTCGCTCAGGCGGCTGCCGTCGTCACGCTCCAGCAGCGGCACCTTCGCCTTGGGATTGAGGCGGGTATAGGCCTCCTTCAAGGTGTCGCCCTGCTTGATGATCACCGGCACCGCCTCGTAAGGCGCGCCGATTTCCTCGAGCAGGAAATGGATCCCCAGCGAACAGGCGCCGGGCGAGTAATAGAGCTTCATGGCGTGGTCCTTGGCGGTTCGGGCTGACCGACAGTCAACATGATCTTGCCGATATGGCGGTTTCGTTCCATCTCCTGATGCGCGGCGGCAGCGTCGCGCAGATCGAAGCACCGGGCGATGGCCGGGCGCACGGAGCGGCCCAGCAGGGGCCAGAGGTCGGCCCGCAACCGCTCGGCGATCCCGGTCTTGAGGGCCAGCGGCAAGGGCCGCAGCAGCGAGCCGGTGATGCGGATCCGCTTCTCCATCAGCGCCCGCACCGGCAGGCGAAGCTCGGCCCCGGCCCCGCCCGACAGATGGGCGATGCAGCCATCGGGGGCCATCATGGCAAGGTCCTGCGCCAGATGCGCCCCGGCCGAGACATCGACCAGCGCCGAGATCCCCCGCCCCCCGGTCGCCGCCATGACCTTGGCGGCAAGATCCGGGTCGGCATAGGAAAAAGCCGCCTTCGCCCCGAAGGCCTCGGCCGCGGCGCATTTCTCGGCCGTGCCGCAGGTGGCGAGGATCGGATAGCCCAGCGCGGAAAGGGCCTGCAGGGCCAGATGCCCGACACCGCTGGTGCCGCCGTGGATCAGGGCGAAGTGCTCGGGCCGCAGCGCCATCAGGCCGAAGTAGTTCCACCAGGTGGTGAAGGCCGCCTCCGGGACCGCCGCCGCCTCGACATCGGACAGGCCCTCGGGCGCGGGCAGCACCAGAGGTGCTTCGGCCAGCACGTATTCTGCGTAACCGCCCCCCTGCACCAGCGCCACGACCCGCGCGCCGAGGTCCAGACCCGCAACCCCGGCGCCGAGCGCCGCGATGGTGCCGCAGGCCTCCAGCCCCGGGATATCCAGGCCGTCGCTGTGGCGACCGGCCGCGCGCTGGTGGATGTCGTGGCGGTTGACGCCCGCGGCCGCGACCCGGATCAGCACCTGCCCCCTACCGGGTCCGGGCACCGGGCCGAGGTCGGGGACCAGCACCTCGGGCCCGCCAGCCGCGGTGATCCGAATGACATTCTGCCGGTCAGGAAGCGCCATGCGTCTCGCCTTTCGTCGTCGGGGAAGACACCAGCCCTACCGCGCGCCGAAGGGCCGCGTCCAAGGCCCCGGGCTCGCCCGCTGCCGCCGCGCGCCAGGCAACATGGCCATCCGGCCGGATCAGGACCGCCCCCGAGGGTGCGACGCCGTAGAGGTCCTCCCAGACACCGGGGGCGACCTCGACCTCGCGTCCGATGGTCAGGGCCTTGACCGGCGGCAGCTCTGGCCCCGCGGCGGACAGGGCGTCGCGCCAGGCTGTCCCTTCGGACCCCGTCAGCAAGGTGAAATGATCGAGCGCGAAAAGGTCGATCAGCGAGCATTCCCGGCCGCCCATCCGCACCGGCAGATGCGGCGCGCGATGGCCGGGGCGGGCCACGGGCCGGTAGGTCACGACATCGGCCTCGGGCGCGGGGGTGCCGTCCGGGGTGATCAGGGGTGACTCGTAGAAATAGCCGAAGGTCTGCCCGGCATAGTCGAAATGCGCCCGCTGTTCGGGGATCCCCTCGGCCAGACGCGCCCGGTTGGCGGCACCCGAGGGCCCCTCCAGATTGGCCAGAAGCGCGCTGTCATTTGCCAGCATCCCCGACAAGCCCTTGCGGGCCATCGCCTGGGCGTTGCGGGCACTTTGCTCGACATTGAACCGGGCGACGGGGCGACGTTCGGTCGTGTAGCTTTCCAGCAGGCTCTCGGGCGCGGCGCCGCGCAGCACCAGCGCCAGCTTCCAGGCAAGGTTCTGCACATCGGCGATCCCGGTGTTCATCCCCTGCCCGCCGGTCGGCGGCAGAGGATGCGCGGCATCGCCCGCCAGAAAGATCCGCCCCGCCCCCATGCTGTCCGCGATCCGCGCCTGCATGCGCCAGGGCATGATGTTCTTGATGTCGATCTCGACCTCGGCCGAGCCGATGGCCGCCCGCAACAGGTCCAGACAGCGCTCGAGGGTGAAATCCTCGCGGCTCTGATCGTCGCGATAGCCGAAATTATAGGTCCAGCGGCGGCGGCCATCGAGCGAAATCAACACGCCCGAGGTGGCCGCGTTATAGATCCAGAACAGCAGATAGGGCCGGTCCTTGACCATCTCCCACAGGTCGGCGTGGAAATAGATGCCGATCTGCTGACCGATGGAGCGGCCCTGCAGGGCGATGCCGACAGCCTCGCGGGCCTCGCTGCGCGGCCCGTCCGCGGCGATGACGTAGCGCGCGCGTGTCGTCCCCTCGGTCCCGTCCTCATCCTGCCAGGACAGGTCCGCCCCCTCTGCATCCTGCCGCAGGCCCGTCACCCGGCAGCCGAAATGCAGCGCAACCGTGGGGTAGCGCGCGGCATGCTCGCGCAGGACCGGCTCGAACCGGTCCTGCGGGCAGGAGCGTTTCAGCGCCGGGCTCTGGCTTTCCTCGACGCGACGCCATTCGGCGTTGACCCGTGTCTCGATGACGCCGATCTCGTGCCCGCAGAGGCTGGTGTAAAAGCCGATCCCGGCATGGCGCTCGACCGGGAGCGAGACGGCATTCACCGCCTCCTCCAGCCCGATGCCGCGCAGGATCTCCATGGTGCGGGTGTTCACGACATGCCCGCGCGGATGGAATGAGGTCGTGGGATTGCGCTCGAACAGGCTGCAATCAATGCCGAGATGGCCCAGCAGATTGGCCGCAGCCAAGCCGACAGGACCGCCGCCGATGATCGCGACGTCCGTGAATGCCTTGGGCATAAGCTCTCCTGTCTTCCGACGTGAGGGGGTCAGGATTCGTCGATGACCGGGTTCGACAGCGTGCCGATCCCCGAGATCTCGACCTCGATCCGGTCGCCCGGTTTCATGAAGACCGGCGGATCGCGGAACAGCCCGACGCCGCTGGGCGTGCCCGTGGCGATGACGTCGCCCGGGTAGAGCTCGGTGATGGTCGAGACATAGGCGATCAGTTCCGGGATCGAGAAGGCCAGATCCCCCACCGAGGTCGCCTGCATCACCGCGCCGTTGAGGCGGGTTTCCAGCCTCGGCAGGCTCGGATCGCCCAAGTCGTCCGGCGTCACCATCCACGGCCCCATCGAGCCGCTGCGATCGAAGTTCTTGCCGCCCCAGAATTGCGTCGTGTGGCGCTGGAAATCGCGGATCGAGCCGTCGTTGAGGCAGGTGTATCCCGCCACGTGATCAAGCGCCGCCTCGGGCGCGATGCCACGCCCGGCCTTGCCGATGATCACGGTGAACTCGCCCTCGTAATCGAATTTCTCGGAGACCTTGGGCCGGACGATCGGTTGCCCGTGACCGACCAAGGATTGCGGATAACGGGTGAAGATCGACGGATGCGTCGGCTTCTCGCGTCCGGTTTCCTTGATATGGCCCATGTAGTTGAGGCCGATGCAGATGATCTTCTCGGGATTGGGGACCGGCGGCAGCAGCGTCACCGCATCAAGGGGAACGCTGGCCCCCGCTGGATGCGCCAGCTCGCCGGTCGCATCGGCACTCAGCAGTGCCCGCAGATCGGCGAAACGCGCCCGCAGGGCCACGCCCGCGTCGAGGATCCGGTCGCCGTCGACGCGGCCATAGGAAGGGGTGCCGTCGGGCAGCAGGTAAGAGGCAAGTCGCACAGGCGTCATCCTTGGTAGGGAACGGAAAAAGTCGGGTCGGGCCGTTATTCGGCGCGCACCACGGCATCGAGCCAGGCGCAGTTCGGCTGCGGATCGGGGGCGCGGAAGCCGTCGCGCGCGGTCTTGTGGCGCATCTCGCGCATTTTCAGGCGCACTGGGTTGTCCTCGGGCAGGTGCAGCCGCTCGTGCCCCCAGGTTGAGGGCCCTTCGGTCGTCTCGAAAGGCTCCCAGCTCGCCGGATCGACGATCTGCGCGCCCCAGCCGTATTCGACGAAGAAATTCGACGGCGCGTTGGAATAGAAGCTCATCATGTGGTCGTTCGAATGCCGCCCCAGCGAATAGGCGATGCCCTCGTCCCGCTGCTGGGCGATGTCGTAGCCCTGCCCGACATCGTCGAGCGACAGCAGCTCGACCATGAAATGATGCACGCCCTTGCGGCCGGATCCGACCATGGCAAAGCTGTGGTGGCGCCCGTTCACGTGGAAGAAATAGAGGGGATAGGGCGTCAGCCCGTAATCGGTGACGCGAAAACCCAGAAGGTCGCGGTAAAAATGCAGGAGGCCCTCGACCCTGGCCACATGCAGGACGACATGGCCCATGCCCAGCGAACCGGTCTTGAAGCCCGAGATCGGCCGCCCCGACAGGAACGGATCGCTGGCGATCTCGGGCCCGCAGAAGGCCTCGAGCCGGTTGCCGTCGGGATCGTGGAACGAGATCAGCCGCGCCACATGCCGCTGATCGGACAGCCCTGCCCCGTGCAGCGTCACCCGGACGCCCGCATTCTCAAGCCGCGCGGCAAGGGCATCGAGATCGGCGGGCGTGTCGACCTCCCAGCCCATGAAGGCCAGGTCCTCGTCGCCCTCGCCGGTGACGATCAGCCGCTGCTTGCGGTCGTCCATCCGGTAGAGGCCCATGCCGCCGCCCTGGTCGACTTTCTGCATGCCCAGAAGCCCGGTGGCGAAGCCCTCCCATTCGGCCTGCCGGGTCGAATTGATGCCGATATAGCCAAGCGACGTGATGGACATGCGACCTCTCCCTGGGGTTCCCGTCCCGCCCCTGCCGTCAGTGACGAGGGGGCGGGCTAAGGGGCGGCGGAACCCGGCGACACACCGGACCGGGCAGCCCCGTCGAGACGAGTCTTTGGCACGCCTCGCCCCGGGCTGCGTCCGAAACTTCCAACTTGTTCGCCTGATGGACGTTTTCATAATTTCCAGGCGGGTGGGAAAGGGTCCAATCACCCGTCAAATGCCTTATATTTCAAATATATAAAGTGAAATCATACCGGAAAACCTCCTCCCTGCCCTCCAATTTCGACAGCTTACTGTTCAAATAATCTTTGCGCCAACGCGATCCCGGCCCCTACTATGCGCTGGGACATCGGAGGATGCCCCTGCCAGGGAGGGCACGCCATTTCTTCGCTTTCAACGATCAGATCGCTTCAGCGCGGGATCGAGATCCTGCAGGCGGTGAACCGGTTCAACGGGGTCAAGCCGACGGAAATCGCCGACGTGACGGGAATCCCGCGCCCCTCCGTCTATCGCCTGCTGGAAACGCTGGCCGAGATGGGGCTGGTGACGCGCGACCATTTCTCGAACAAATGGCGCCCGACGCTGCACGTGAAATCCCTCAGTTCCGGCTTCCGGGACGAGGATTGGGTCTGCGACATCGCCCTGCCCCACATGATCGAACTGGGGCAGCGGGTGCTCTGGCCGCTCGATCTGGTCACGCTGCGCAACTACCACATGGAAGTGCGGGAATCGACGCATCAGATCAGCCCCTATTCGGTCAATCATGGCATGGTGGGCAAGCAGCTGCCGGTTCTGGGAACCTCGGCCGGGCGGGCGCTGCTCGCCTTCTCGCCCGAGGCCGAGCGCGAGGCGCTGATCAAGGTCCTGACCGAGGTCACCGGCCAACAGCCGCCGCATGTCATGGCCGATGGCAGCCTGGAGATGATCCTCAAGCGGGTGCGCGAGCTGGGCGTCGGCTTCCGCATCGCCGATTTCACGCCCGAGACCGGCAGCATCTCGGCGCCGATCTGGTACGAGGACCGGGTCTTTGCCTGCATCACGCTGATCTGGTCCACCACCTCGCTGAAATTCGCCCGTGCGGTCGAACTCTACCGCAAGGACCTGCTGGAAACCGCCGCGCGGATCTCGCGCGATCTGGTCGGCAACGTCAGCAAGGGCGAGATCGCCCGCCTGCGCACGGCGGTCTGAGGCCCCTCTCCCTCCCGGCCTCTGTCCGGCGCGCGGACGCTCGGCAGGTTTCGGTAAGGGCCGCGCGCCGCAGGCCCTAGGACTCGTCATCGGACGAATTCGCCATTCACCGAGGGAGGAGAGGCGCTTTGGACGCTTTGGACAGGTTTGTGCGCCGCGCGACGCTGTGGCTGGCGCTGCTGGGCTTCGCGGGGCTTTTGCTGCTGGCGGTGATGACCAGCCTCGATGCGCTGCTGCGCAGTGCCTTCTCGGCGCCGCTGCATGGCGTGAACGACGTCAGCGCCGTGGTGATGGCGGTGGTCATCGCCAGCTGCATCCCCGCCAATCTGGCACAACGCCGCAACATCGCGGTCGAGGTCCTGGGGGGCGTCGCCGGGCCGCGCACCCACCGGATCCTGACGCTTTTCGCCGGGCTGGTTGTGCTGGCCTTCTTCGGGGTCATGGCGTGGAAGTTCATTCCCTATGCCGAGGGCATGTACCTCAGCGGGCGGCGGACCTGGGTGCTGGCCTGGCCCGTCTGGCCCTGGTGGGCGGCGGCGGCGCTGTTCCTGGTCTTCGCGGCCGCGGTGCAGGCGCTCAACGTGCTGCAGGATGTCATCGCCCTGAAAGGCGCCTTCGCCGACCGTCCCTCCGCTGTCCCCCAGACCCGCCCCCTGCCGGAAGGAGACGCGTGATGGATCCCGCCAGCGTTGCCCTGATCGGCTTTGCCGCGATGTTCGCGCTGATCGCGCTTCATGTCCCGATCGGCGTCGCCATGGGCGTCGTCGGCCTCGCGGGCTTTGCCTCGATGGCGGGCTGGAACGCGGCGCTGACGCTGCTGGCGACCGAGCCTGCCTCGACCATGGCCAGCCTCGACCTTGCCGTGATCCCGCTCTTCATGCTGATGGGCAGCCTTGCTGCGGCGGGCGGGCTGGCGAAGGACATCTTCGCGACCGCCGAGGCGCTGGTCGGGCATCGCCCCGGCGGCCTTGCCGCGACCACCATCGTCGCCAGCGCGGGCTTCGGCGCCGTCTGCGGCTCGGCCGTGGCGACGACCGCCACCTTCGGCCGCGTCGCCCTGCCCGAGATGCTGGCGCGCGGCTATTCCGGCGGCAGCTCGGCCGGGGTGGTGGCCGCGGGCGGAACGCTGGGGATCATCGTGCCCCCCTCCAGCATCATGGTGCTCTACGCGGTCCTGACCGAACAATCGGTGCTGACCATGTTCTCGGCAGCGATGATCCCGGCGCTGCTGTCGGTGGTGCTCTACCTCTCCGCCATCTGGATCGTCGCCCGGCGCAACCCGGCGCTGATGCCCGGCACCGACAAGCTGCCGCTGCGCGACCGGATCCGCGCCATCGGCCGGTCCTGGGGCGCGATCCTTCTGGCGATCATCGTGCTGGGCGGGATCTATTCGGGCATCTTCACCGTCAACGAGGCGGCGGCGATCGGCGTGGTCTTCGCCTTCCTCTTCGCGCTGGGCCGCGGCAAGCTGAACCGCCAGACCTTTGTCGAGGTCCTGTCGGACGCCAGCGTCGCCACGGTGATGATCTATGTCATCGTCTTCGGCGCGATGATCTTTTCCTATTTCGTCAGCCTCAGCGGCGTCAGCGAGGAGATCATCGGCGGCATCGACGCCCTGGGCCTGCCGCCCGCCGGGGTGATCTTCCTGCTGATCCTGGTCTATCTGTTCCTCGGCGCCTTCTTCGACGAGGTGGCGGCGGTGGTGGTCACCCTACCCTTCGTGCTGCCGATCATCCTGTCGATGGGCTATGATCCGATCTGGTGGGGTATCCTGAACGTGGCGCTCATCGGCGTCGGCATGCTTACGCCCCCCATCGGCATCAATGTCATGCTGTTGAACGCGATGCGCTCGGATATCTCGCTCTCTGCGATCTATCGCGGGATCTTCGCCTTCTTCCTGGCCGATTGCCTGCGGATCCTGATCCTTGCGGTCTTTCCGCAGGTCACGCTGTGGTTGCCGAGCATCCTCTAGGCCCCGGCGCCACGGGCAGACGCGAAACGCCGGCCCCGGGGCCGGCGTTTCCGTCGCTGTCACAGCCCCAGCAGGGCGCGGGCCTCGGTCGGTGTGGCGGGCGGATAGCCCAGATCCTCCATCATCCGCCGCGCCTTGCGCACCATCGCCGCGTTCGAGGGCGACAGCCTCTCGGCGTCGATCTTGACCGCATCCTCCAGCCCGATCCGCGCATGGCCCCCGGCCAGCAGCGATTGCGCGAGCATCGGAAAGGCCGCGCGCCCGGTCCCGAAGGCAGTCCACATTGCCCCGGGCGGAAGCAGACCGCGCGCATAGAGCACCGTCTCGGGCCCCGGCTGAAAGCCGAAGGGCACCCCCATCACCACCGAACAGAGCGGCGCCTCGGGTAAGGCGCCTTCCTTCTGCAGCGCCTTCAGCAGGGCAATATCGCCCGAATCGAACAACTCGATCTCGGGCCGGACCCCGGCCTCCAGGATCATCTTGCCCATCCGCCGCACCGATTCCGGCGCGTTGATCACCACCTCTCCGCCGAAAACCATGGTGTTGAGGTCGAGCGTGGCGATATCGGGCCGGATCGCCTGGATATGGCGCACCCGCGCCTCGGCCGGAAGCAGGTTGGTCCGCGGCCCCGGGCGCGCGGGATCGTCGTCGCTGGGGTGATAGCGTCCGCCATTGCCCGTCGTCAGGTTGAGGATCAGGTCGTCGCGTACCTCCCTGATCCGCGCCACCACCTCGGCGTAAAGCGCGGTCTCCATCGAGGGCTGCTGCGTCACCGGATCGCGCACATGGATATGCACGATCGAGGCGCCCTCCTCCGCCGCGGCCAGGCAATCGGCGGCGATCTCGGCCGGGGTGATCGGCAAGGCCGGGTTCTGCGCCCGCGTGGTGAAATTGCCCAGCACGGCGCAGGTCAACAATCGTTTGCTCATCATGGGTCCTCCCTCTCCCCGGGCAGAGTTTCACCGCAACCCGCGGCCAACAAGGCAGGCCCCGGCAGCGTCCGGCCCGCGAACGCGCCGGGGAACGCCCCAAGGAATGCCGCCTGTCCACGGGCCGGACGACGGCCAGACGGCGCTTTCACCCGGGACGGAAACGGGACAGCATCGAAATTGACAGTGCGCTGCCAAATTCCCCGCCACCCCTGCCCCCCTCAAGGAGGAAAGCCGTGACCGCCGGACCCCATCTGCCGAACGACCTCCAGGCACAGCGCGCGGCCTTCCACGCCGAGCTGGAGCGCCTGAGCATCATGCCGCTCTGGCTCAATCTCGGCGCCGCGGTGCAAAGCGAACCCCGGGTCGAGGGCGTCCCGCATATCTGGCGCTGGCGCGACATCAAGCCGATGATGCTGCGCGGCGGCGACCTGATCACCCCGCAAGAGGCCGAGCGCCGCGTCCTCATGCTGATCAACCCCGCCTTCGACCGCAAGAGCGCACGCACGATCGGCATGATCTTTGGCGGCATCCAGTTCCTGATGCCCGGGGAGATCGCCGACAGCCACCGCCATTCGCCCAGCGCGCATCGCTTCATCATCGAGGGCGACGGCGCCTATACCGCCGTCGACGGCGAGCGGACCCTGATGCGCAAGGGCGATTACGTCACCACGCCCGCCTGGGCATGGCACGACCACGGCAATGACTCGGCTCAGCCGATGGCCTGGCTCGACGGGCTGGACCTGCCCTTCGTCAACCTGCTGGATGCCAATTTCTTCGAGGATTACGCACAGGGCGACCACCAGCGCCAGCCCATCCTGCGCGAGAGCGAGGACAGCCTGCACCGCTGGGGCCGGGGCCTGCGCCCCGCCTGGCAGGCGCCCGCCCGTTCCGACCTGTCGCCGGTCCTGAACTACCGCTGGACCACCAGCCGCGACGCGCTCCACGCGCTGCGCCACGACGCGGGCAGCCCCTTCGACGGGATCATCCTTGAATACGTCAACCCGCTGACCGGCGGCCCGACCCTGCCGACGCTCTCGGCCTATCTGCAGCTTCTGCGCCGGGACGAGCACACACAGGCGCATCGCCACACCGCCTCGACGATCTATCACGTGGCCGAGGGCGGCGGCGGCTCGCGGATCGGCGGGCGCGACATCCTCTGGGAGGAGGGCGACACCTTCGTCATTCCCTCCTGGGTCGAGCATGAGCATTGGAGCACGGGCGGCGAGGCGGTGCTCTTTTCCTACAGCGACCGCCCGATCCTGCGCGCCTTCGGGCTGCTGCGCGAAGCGGCGTCGGGCAGGAAGGACTGAGGCATGGCGCATTCCCTCACCGACGGAACCGAGACCAGCGTCATCATCGTCGGCGGCGGGCCGGTCGGGCTGTCCCTGGCCAATGAACTTGGCTACCGGGGCGTCGACTACATCCTGCTCGAACAGGGCGACGGCGCGGTCACCTTCCCGGCGGGCGAGAATTTCTTCTCGCGCACCATGGAACACCTGCGCCGCTGGGGCATCGCCCGGGAACTGCGCCAGGGCGACGCCTTCCCGCCCGACGCGCCCCGCGACATCGGCTTCTGCACACGGCTGGACGGCAAGCCCCTGGCGCTTTTCCCCGGCGTCTCGAACGCCGATGCCCCGAAACAGGATCCACATTCCCCCGAAGGCGGCTTCTTCTTTCCCAAGAAGGCTTTCGACCCGGCGCTGCGCCGCGCGGCAGAAGCGCGCGGTGGGCGGCTGATGTATCGCACGCGGCTGGTGTCCTTCCACGAGGATCAGGCCGCGGGCCGGGTCGAATGCCTCACCGAGGCCGCCGACGGCGCGCGCCGGGTGCTGCGCTGCCGCTGGCTTGCCGCCTGCGACGGCGGCCGCAGCGGGGTGCGCAAGGCGCTGGGGCTGTCCTATGTCGGCACCTTCGGCGAAGGATACAATTTCGCCGTCTACTTCCGCTGCCCGGGCCTCGGCGCCCGGTTGCAGTGGCTGTTCGGGCGCCCCATGGCGCAGGTCCACACGCTGGGTGACGCGGCGCGGGGCTACCTCACCTCGGTCGATGGGCGCGACGAATGGCGGCTGTCGATCTATGCCCTGACCGTCGAGGACAAGATCCCTGATCAGGTCGTCCGCTCGGTGATCGGCGAGGCCCTGCCCTTCGACGTGCTGCAGGCGCAACCCTGGTCCGGGCATCGCGTGGTGGCCGAGCGTTACCGCGAGGGCCGCGTGTTCCTGCTCGGCGACGCGGCGCATCTGCGCTGGCCCAAGGGCGGTTTCGGCGCCAATACCGGCATCGGCGACGCGGTCGATCTGGGCTGGAAGATCGCCGCGGTGCAGGAGGGCTGGGCGCCCGAGGCGCTGCTCGACAGCTACGAGGCCGAACGCCGCCCCATCGCCATCCGCAATACCAACGAAGCCGCCAACAACCGGGTGCTGGACCACATGATCGCCCCGGATCCGAAGCTCGACGCCGACGGAGCCGAGGGCGAGGCGGCCCGCGCCGAGGTGCACGACCGGCTCTTCGCGCTGCGGCTGCGCGAATTCGTGACCCCGGGCATCCAGCTGGGCTATCGCTATGCTGGCTCGCCCCTGATCGTACCCGATGGCAGCCTCGATGGGCCCGACGACCACATGGTCTATCTGCCGACCACGCGCCCGGGCGCCCGCGCTCCGCATGTGGATCTGGGCGAGGAACGCTCGATCCTCGATGAATACGGTCGCGGCTTCACCCTGGTGGTCTGCGATCCGGTGGCGCAGACCGGGGCGTTCATCACCGCGGGCCGGTCGCTGGGCATCCCCGTGCGCGAGATCCGCTTCGACGGCGGGCCGGTGCCCGCAGCCTATGAACGACCGCTGGTCCTGGTCCGCCCCGACGGCCATGTCTGCTGGCGGGGAGAGGCGCCTCCTGCCGAGCCACTGCGGGTCTGGCGCGCGGTGACGGGGCACAGACCGCCCCCGTGATCCCGCCGCCCGGACTCACTCGTCGGACGGCGCGGCCTGTTCCTCGCGCCGCGTGGCCGCATCGTCGAGCAGCCGCAGGAGCCGCATCAGCTCGGCCCGTTCCGGTCCCGACAGCGGCGCCAGCAGCAGATCCGCCACCTCGCCCACCCGCGGCCCGGCGCTGTCCAGCAAGGCCGAGCCCTTGCCGGTGATCCGGACCTGCTTGGTGCGCTTGTCGAGGCTGCCTTCGGTGCGGATGATCAGCTCCTTCGCCTCCAGCCGGCCGATGACATGGCCGATGGTCGTGCGGTCGAACCGGATCGCAGCGGCAAGGCGCGTGGCGTCGATACCGGGATTGTCGCGGATCGTCAGCAGCGCGGCGAATTGCACCGGGGTGATCGGCTCCGGCGCGTTCAGGATGCCAAAAGCCGCGGTCGACAGCTGGTGCATGCGGCGGAAAAGATATCCGGGCTGAACGTAAATATCTTTTGCTCTCAATGCTCTGCCCCTGACGGCACCGAAAGGCCGGCGCCCGGCCGGCCGGATGGGTGGTTGCCCCGCAGTCTAGAGCGCGCCGCGGACCCGTGCAATCGCCGGGTCCGCGGCGCGCCTGGCTGGCCTGCACCGGGCCAGCCCTGACGCACTGTCAGTTCGCGGCCTCGGCCACCGCGGCGCGGAAGCTGTCATAGAGCGCCTGCCCGTTCGGGGTCTCGGCGATCCAGCCGTCGATGACGGTCTGGAACCGCTCGTCCCACCGCGCCTGTTCGGCCTCGGACAGGGTGGTGAAATTGCGCCCCGGCTCCTGTTCGGCGGCGCTGCGGAAGGCCTCGATCCGCGCGTCGAAGGTCTCGCCCCAGAGCCGCGCGAAAGCCTCGCCCGAGTGCCGGTCGATGGCGGCCTGCGCGGCGGCGGGCAGCGCGTCATAGGTCGCGCGGTTGATCGCCACCATGATGGCCGAGGCCCCCATGTTCACGTTGAGATGGTTCTGCGCCGTCTGCGAAATGCCGAAGATGGTCAGCGCCACCCATTCGTTGATCGTCCCGTCCAGCAGCCCGCGCGACAGGGCCTCGGCGATCTGCGGGGCAGTCAGGCCGCCCACCGGCGTGGCGCCGATCGCCTCGATCGAGGCCAGCAGCGTCGGCCCCGCGCCCCGCAGGTTGAGGTTCGCGACGTCCTCGAGCGAGGCCACCGGCCCACGGGTGGTCAGCAGTGTCGGCGCGGTCGAGAACATGCCGAGGATCTTGACGCTCTCCATCCCCTGCCCGGTCCAGAGCCCCTCTTCGACCATGCGCGTCGCGGCAACCGAGCCGATGGTGGCGCTGGGCACCATGTTGGGCAGTTCGACAATCGTCGCCTCGGTCATCGCCCCGGGGGTATAGCCGGGGATGAAATAGGCCAGGTCGACGATGCCGTTGCGGACCATGTCCAGATGGGCCGAGGCATCGCGGCCCAGGGTGCCCGCCGGGAACAGCCGGATGGTCAGCGTGCCCTCGGAATCCGCCGTCACCCTTTCGGCCCAGACCGACAGGATATCCGCATAGATGAAGGAATTCGCCGGCACGCTGGTGGTGAAGCGCAACTCCTGCTGGGCCTGCGCGCAGGTCGCCGCGCCCGTTCCCAGCACGAGCGCCGTGGCAAGGCTCAGCAACGTCTTTCCGAATGCATGGGTCATGGTCGTCCTTGTCCTCCCTGACAGTCTTGTACCCCGGGGGCGGCGGACCGGCGGCCGCCTGTCGGGTCAGGAACAGGGTATGAGGGGCGGGCAGCGTCTCAACCAGCATCTGGATCTTGTCCATCAGCCGATAATCACCGGCCGCCCCCCAGCGTCAGGAGATCGCGACCAGGACCAGGCAGGCCAGCAGGTTTGCCACGAGGAAATAGGGCGCGTTCAGCAGCCCGTAGAGGATCGGCCGCGGAAACAGCGGGTTGATGGCGATGGGGAAGGTCATGGGCACCAGAAAGCCCAGCCCCACCGCCAGGCCAAGCACCGCCCCCTCGCCCAGCCGCCGCCGGATCCTGGTGCTGCCTGCGCGCGGATTTCCGCATGTTCAGGGCCGACCGGATCCGGGACGCCACCCCCACGGGCCAGAGCTTCCGGCCCCGGCGCGTGACCTTGCTGCGGGACTACCGGACGCAGATGGCCGAAGAAGACCGGACCGCCCCGGGGCGACGAGGCCCAGGGGGGCCCCCCAGATTTCAGCCGCGCCCCTCCCGCGCGATCCCTTCCCCGGCCAGCACCGGACGGAGGTCGTCATAGCGCAGCAGCTCGTCCAGATGCCGGACGCCGCGCGCAGCCAGCTGCGGCAGCCTGAGCGCCACCTCGGCCGCGACCAATGCCGTCACCTCGGCCTCCTGCCGACCCTCCAGCGTCAGGCGCAGGGCGGGCGCCGAGCCGTCAGCGGTAAACGCCTCGACCACCAGCGCCGTCCGGTCGCTGCCGACCCGCAGGTAGGGCATGCTCGCCGCCAGCGCCTTGCGCAGCCCCGGGCGCCCCGCCATCCAGGCCAGCAGCCGCAGCGACCAGGACGCAATCAGGGGCGAGGCCAGCGCCAGCCGCGTTTCGACCCGGCGATATCCCCGGCGCATCAGGCTGTGCTGATCGGCGAAATCGAAGGGGATCGTCGGCTGCGCCCGCCGGTCCCGCCCGAAGCGCAGCGGCTGGATATCCCCGCGCCCCAGCGGCGCCAGGCTGCCCAGCGTCCAGTCGATCGCCGCCGGACCATGGCTGTCGCCCAGCCCCAGCAGCACGCCGATGCGGAACCGCGTCGCCTCGGGGCAGCGCTCGCGCGCTTCCCGGACCAGCAGGTTGGTGAGCCCCGGCGCCAGCCCGACCGACAGCACCGCCAGCCCGCCCTTTTCCTGTGCCAGACCATCCAGCGCCTCGATCCGCCGCAGCACCTGATCGGTGGCGGAAATGTCGAGATAGACGAGCCCGCGCGACAGCACCGCCCCCGCGAAATCGGCGCTCTCGGTGTCGAGGCAGCAGATCACCACCTCGGCCCCGGCCAGCGGCCCCTCCCAGCTTTCGGGGCGCGACAGATCGAGCGTCCCCCCCTGGCAGCCAAGCCGCGCCGCCGCCGCCGCGGCCTTGCCCGCATCCCTCCCGGCAATCGTCACCGACTTGCCCGCGGCGATCAGACGCCGGGCAATCTTCTGGCCGACATGGCCATAGCCGCCGATGATGAGTATCCTGTTCATGTCGCATTCCTTGCGCTACCGGACCCGCACCAGGTCCCCCGCGCGCTGAAATCACAGCGACTCAGGACTAACCAAATGGGAAGCCCGATGCCCGAGACGACAATCTGCCGCCCCGACGAATGCCTGGCCGAGGATTGGCTGGGCTTTCTGGGCCACCGCTGGAACGCCCTCGTGCTCTGGCACCTGTCGGGCGGGCCGAAGCGCTATTCGGAACTGCAGGCGCTGCTGCCGCGCATTTCGCCCAAGGTGCTGACCGAGCGTCTGGCCGGCATGACCCGCCGCGATCTGGTGCGGCGCGAGGAAACCAACGTCTACCCGCGCGAGGTCACCTACGCCCTCACCCCCCGCGGCGAGGGCCTGCGCGGGATCCTCTCCGACCTCTACGACTGGGCCGCCGCCGAGGACTTCGCCGACGCCGGGGACTGACGCGGAACCCTGGCCCCCTTGCCCTTCAATGAGATAACGCCGGAGCCTCAGCCCCGGCGTTCTGTCTTCCGACCTGTCAGGACGGTCTTTCAGCGCATGTAGGACCCACCTAAAAAACACCATTGGGGTCACTCGATATACCCGCAAGTCATTGAAATAAATCACTGTAAGAAATCCCCTTCGCACCGGCGGCGGCCAGTTTGTCCTTTTGGCACAGGATTAATGTCCATCGATTTTCCAAGAAAAATGCCGCCTTTCGGCGGCATCCAATTCAAAGTCGTCGGCGTCCGGATCAAACCTTGGGCAGGTCTGCCTTCTCATAGATAGCAGCACCGAACTCCCTTGGGTCCCAGATCGGCTTGACCCCGCGTTCACGAAGCAACTTCTCGATGGCGAGCGGTCTTGCACCCATGACCAGAGGCAGCCTCTTCTTGGTCACGTATTTCTGCCGGAAGTTCTCGAGCGCCGCGGGCGAAACCCATACGTCCTCGCCGTAAGGCTCGGATGCAATCAGCGGTGCCGCTTCGGGATGGCAGAACACGCGACGGCCTCGGGAGGGATCGAACCCGAGAATAATGAGCGCCAACTCCCCGCTCATCCCGGGACGGGGAAGCGCAAGCTTCGACTTGATCTCCTGAGGATCCACGAGAACGGCCGCCAGGCCAGCGGCACCGGCCAAACGGCATGCACGCAGCAAGCGCCCCTGCAGCAACATCGATAGAATGACGGACATCTTCACCCTCCCCTTCTCTGCAGCCTTGGCGAGCGTCACCATGGTCGTCGCCTTCTCCGCGACTTCGGGAAGGCGCACCTGCATCCGCTCCAGGAAAGCCGCCATTTCCAGCCCATCGACTGCCTTGCTCATTTTGCTGGAAGCCGCCTCGACCCCCGTAAGCCGCGTGAGCGCCCCGATCTCAAGAAGGGCTGCGACCATAGGGCGTGATGCTCCCAGAAACTCCGGCAAGCGGCTGACCGGCACAGCATGCTTCAGCATCCGAATAGACGGGCGCGCGTCGTCGTAGCGCAGGAAGATATGACCGCACGGGGCCTCCCGGTCAGAGGCGGAAATGGCCCCTTGGTCGGCGAGCAGGTTCCGGAGCGTCATCGGATGTACGAGTTCTCCGGCCGCAATCTTGGCAACACTGCTGACACGGGGGGGCCTCAACAGGGCTGCCCAAGAGGATCTGCCCTTTCGTCAGGGGCACCGTGTCGAGGATGTGCTCCCGCAGAAGAGGGCAGATGGCCCCGGGATCCTTGGTCAGCCGCGATGCGGACATCCAAGCATAGAGCATGCCATAAGCAGTCTTGGGATGCATGGAGCCGGGATTGGTCTCGGAACGCTCCAACAGATCCATAAAGGTGGTACCGATCGCCGCCTCCCCCTCGCTCATCACCGGCCACCCCGCGCGGCCGGCTTCATCCCACATGCTCTCGGTCATGTTGGAGGCCTTCTGCCCAGCTCCGAACGCGATGACCGCACCCAGCATCTCGGTGGCACGGACGCCCTGCTCGATCCCCTGGCCATCAAGCCATGCGGGGCCGGAAGCGCCCGCCAGCCTCGCGACGACATAGTCCTGCAGCGGCGAAGGCCGCAGCGAGGCGTTAGTTTGACCTGCCACGGGATTATTCCTCCACCGTCGATTAGAGGCCGGCCCAACT
>NZ_JAUCCQ010000053.1:0-23513 GCF_034676075.1 Pararhodobacter sp.
CCCCCCCCCCCCCCCCCCCCCCCCCCCCCCCCCCCCCCCCCCCCCCTTCCTCCGTCACGCGCGGACCAGCTTCTCGTAGGTGTCCGACACTTTCCGCGTCAGGTCGCCCACCTGGAAATGGAACTCGCCGATCTGCCCCACCGGGGTGACCTCGGCCGCGGTGCCGGTCAGCCAGCATTCCGAGAAGGACGACAGCTCCTCGGGCATGATGTGGCGCTCCTGCACCTCCAGCCCCATGTCCTTCAGCATGCCGATCACCGTCTGCCGGGTGATGCCGTTGAGGAAAGCATCCGCCAGCGGCGTGTGCACCACACCGTCCTTGACGAAGAACACATTGGCCCCGGTCGCCTCGGCCACATAGCCGCGGTAATCCATGAACAGCGCGTCCGAGCAGCCCTTGGCCTCGGCCGCGTGCTTGGACATGGTGCAGATCATGTAGAGGCCCGCCGCCTTGGCCGCCGTCGGGATCGTCTCGGGCGAGGGGCGCTTCCATTTGGCGATGTCGAGCTTGGCGCCCTGCCATTTGGCGTCGCCGTAGTACGCGCCCCATTCCCAGCCCGCGACCGCCAGCATCACCGGATTGCGCGCCGCCGAGACGCCCATGTCCAGCCCCGCCCCACGCCAGGCGACCGCGCGCACATAGGCGTCGGTCCAGCCATTGGCCTTGAGCATGGCGTATTTGGCTTCCTCGATCTGGTCGACGGTATAGGGGATCGTCATGTCCAGGAGGCGCCCGGATTCGATCAGCCGGGCCGAATGCTCGCGGCTCTTGAAGATCTTGCCGTTATAGCAGCGCTCGCCCTCGAACACCGACGAGGCGTAGTGCATGGCATGGGTCAGGATGTGGACCTTGGCGTCGCGCCAGGGCACCAGCGCCCCATCCATCCAGATGTATCCGTCTCTGTCGTCATACGCGCCGGCCATCGTCGCCTCCTCAGGCACAGAATTTTCCGATTGTTGCGTCGGTTACGTTCAAACTGGACATAATCTTGCGTCAACCCGCCGGGTTGCTAACAATTGATTCTTGGAAAGTCAACAAGGCTGACATAAACAGGGGCTGACCGGAACGGGAGGCAAGGATGGCTGACGGGACCACGGGCGGCGAGAACCTGCTGTTCCTGACCGACGAACAGCTGCGCAAGGGGATCGAGGCGATGTTCTTCGCCTATCGCGGCTTCACGGCCGATCCCGACCGCATCCTCGATGAACTCGCCTATGGCCGCGCCCATCACCGGGCGCTGCATTTCATCAACCGCTCGCGAGGGACCACGGTCAACAACCTGCTGGCCGTGCTGGGCGTGACCAAGCAATCCCTCAACCGCGTGCTGCGCACCCTGATCGAAGACGGGCTGGTCGAATCGCGCGTCGGGCGCGAGGATCGGCGCGAGAGGCACCTCTATCTCACCCCCGCGGGCGCCGAGCTGGAGCGCCAGCTGTCCGAGGCGCAGCGGGCGCGGATGCGCGCGGCCTATCGCGCGGCGGGGCCGCAGGCGGTGGCGGGGTTCCGGCAGGTGCTGGAGGCGATGATGGACGACGGGATCCGCGCCCAATATCTGGCGCTGAAGGACGGCAAAGCATGAGTGACCAGCCGGCGCATCTGTTGATCGTCGACGATGACGAACGGATCCGCGACCTGTTGAAGCGGTATCTGATGAAGCAGGGCTTCATGGTGACCGCCGCGCGCGACGCGGCGCAGGCCCGGCGGCTGCTGTCGGGGCTGGCCTTCGACCTGATGGTCCTCGACGTGATGATGCCCGGAGAGGACGGCGTCGCCCTGACCCGCTGGCTCAGGGGCGAGCTGGCGACGCCGGTGATCCTGCTGACTGCCCGGGGCGAGGCGAAGGACCGCATCACCGGCTTCGAGGCGGGCGCCGACGATTACCTGTCCAAGCCCTTCGAGCCGCGCGAACTGGTGCTCAGGATCAACGCCATCCTGCGCCGCACCCCGCGCCCCGAGGCGGACCAGACCCAGCAACCGGTCCTCATGCTGGGGCGCCTGCGCTACGAGATCGAGACCGGCGATCTGCGCGACGGCAGCGACCCGGTGCGCCTGACCCAGACCGAATCGGCGCTGATGAAGGTGCTGGCCGCGAAACACGGTCAGGTGGTCAGCCGCGAGGCGCTGGTCGACCAGCTGGGCCGCGAGCGGGGCCTTGGCGCCGAGGTGGCGCAGGAGCGCGCCATCGACGTGCAGATCACCCGCCTGAGACGCAAGCTCGAGGCCGACCCGCGCCGCCCGCGCTACCTGCAAACGGTGCGCGGCGAGGGCTATATGCTGACCACCGGCTGAGGGACGCGGCGTCGCGATCGGGCGACCTGCAAGTCCATCTGAAAAAAAGGCATCTTTCGCCTTGACCCCGGCGACAGTTCTTTCTAGTTAGCCTCGCATCGTGGGCCGGTAGCTCAGCGGTAGAGCAACTGACTTTTAATCAGTTGGCCACAGGTTCGATCCCTGTCCGGCTCACCACTTTCTTCCGAAGGCTCGGGCGGCAACGCCCGGGCCTTCGGTCGTTTCAGGCCCCCGCGCCGCGCCTGCTGACGGGCGCCTCCCCTGCCCCTTCGGCCTGTGTTTCCTGACGCTTTCGCGCCTCCTTCGCCTGACCGGCCAGCGGCGCGCGCCCCTCTCCGGCCGGGCCAGACCCGCGCCCGGCACAGGCGGGATGACGCGAATCACCTGGGGCCGTCCCCGCGCGGAGGGTAAAGATATCGTGCGCCGCAGATCCTTTTTTCGGCTGGGCGGGATCGTTCTCTGGTTTATGCTGCGTTGCAGAAGCGTCATGATTCCGTCACGCGACCGTTTCCCGCCCCGGGCAAGTTGCGCGCGACCGTAGCGACCGCAGGTTCAGAATGCCCGACCGCTCTGCCCCGTTCCCGATGCCGCAGCCCTGCCGGACGCTTTTCCTCTCCGATCTGCATCTGGGCGCGCTGGGTGCCCAGCCCGAGAGGATCCTCGAATTCCTGATGGCCAACCCGGCCCAGACCTATGTGCTGGCGGGCGATGTGCTGGACCTCTGGCAGCCGCTGCTGCCGCATTGGACCGGCGCCGATCAGGCGGTGATCGACCATCTGAACGCCCGGCAGGCCCAAGGCGCGCGGCTGATCTATCTGCGCGGCAACCACGACCCCTTCCCCGAGCGCGCGCCCGAAGCCAAGCGACCCCGGGTCGAGGCGGTCGAGACCCATCTGCACGAAGCCGCCGACGGCCGCCGCTATCTGGTGATCCACGGCGACCAGATCGACGCGCGGATCTTCCGGGCCCATGTCTTCACCCGCCTCGGCAGCCGCATCGACCATGCGCTGAGGCTGGTGGACCGGCGCCTGCAACGCCTGTCGCGCTCGGCGCCGGGGACCGAGGCCCGCAGCACGATCGAAGGGCTGCTGGCCTGGCTGAACACGCTGATGCACCTGGGCCGTACGCATGAGCGGCGGCTGGTGGATCTGGCCCGGGCAGAGGGCGTCGACGGGGTGATCTGCGGCCATTTCCACATCGCCGGGCTGCACGCCGATCACGGGCTGGTATATGCCAATTGCGGCGATTGGGTGGATAGCCTAAGTGGGTTGGTGGAGACTTTCGACGGCCGCCTTCGGCTGGTCACCGCGCCTGAACCCGCGCGCGTCCCGCAGACCGCGACCCCCGACCTGCTGGAGGCGTGATGTCCCTGCTGCTTGCCCTCGGCGCCGCAACCCTTCTGGGGCTGCATCTGGCGAGTGTCGCCCTCTACCTGCACCGGCTGAACCACCCCCGCCACCTGCCCTTCGGCATCGGCAGGCCGACAGTGACGCTGCTGCGGCCGGTCTGCGGGCTGGACCCTTTCGACGCCGAGACGCTGGAAAGCTCGTTCACGCAGGATTACCCGGACTATGAAGTGATCTTCTGCGCCCAGGACGCCGACGACCCGGCCGTGCCCCTGCTGCGCCGCCTGATGGCCCGGTATCCGCAGGTTCCGGCGCGGCTGATGATCGGTTTCGACGCGGTGACCGGCAATCCCAAGCTGAACAACCTGTGGAAAGGCTGGAACGCCGCCGCCTCGGACTGGATCTGCACCACCGACGCCAACCTGCTGCTGCCGCCCGACTACCTGAGCACCGTGGTCGGTTCCTGGGGGGCGGGCACCGGCCTGGTTTCCTCGCCGCCGCGGGGCATCCGGCCCGAGGGCTGGGGCGGGCATCTGGAATGCGCCGTGCTGAACTCGAACCAGGCGCGGCTGCAATACGCCTCGGACAGCCTGGGCAGCGGCTATGCGCAGGGCAAGACCATGTTCTTCAACCGGGCGCTGGTCGACCGGGCGGGCGGCTTCACCGCGCTCGGCGCCTATATGGCCGAGGATGCGACCGCCACCCGGATGACCCGCTCGCTGGGGCTGGAGGTGACGCTGGCGCCGCTGCCCTTCGCCCAGCCCATCGGCAAGCGCAGCCTGCGGCAGGTCTGGGACCGGCAATTGCGCTGGAGCCGGGTGCGCCGCGACGCCTTCCCCGGCCTCTTCGCGCTGGAGTTCCTCAACGGGGCGCTCGCGCCGTTCCTGCTGGCGCTGCTGGCCGCCGGGCCGCTGTTCGCGCTGGCCTATCTGGCGATCTGGTATCTGGCCGAAGCCTATCTGATCCGTCGCGCCGGTTGGCCGGGCGGCTGGCGTGACCTCGCCGTGCTGCCGCTGCGCGACCTGATGCTGCCCGCGCTGTGGATCGCCACCTTCGCCCGGCGCGGTTTCGAGTGGCGCGGCACGACGATGACCAAGCCCGAGCCGGACAGAAAAGGACAGATGTCTGTTGCGGAATAATGGATAACGCCGAACTTCTGGCCCTGGTCCATCAATACGGGCTGGCGATCCTCACCCCCCTGGCGCTGATCGAGGGGCCGATCGTCTCGATCCTGGGCGGCTATCTGGCCGGGCACGGGCTGGTCAGCCTGCCGGCGCTGCTGGTCGTGGTGATCGCCGCCGACCTTCTGGGCGACGCGATCCTCTATGGCGCCGGGCGGCGCGGCGGGCGGCTGCTGCCGCAGCGGCTGCGGGCGCGCATGACCCGCAACACCAAGCTGCAGGACCGCCTGAAACGAGAGATGCAGGACCATGGCGCCCGGCTTCTGGTCATCGCCAAGCTGACCCATGGCGCGGGCTTCGCCGTGCTGCTGGCGGCGGGCGCCACGCGCTACCCGTTCCCGCGCTTCCTGCTGGTCAATCTGGGCGCCACGATCATCAAGAGCAGCGCCCTCGTGGCGCTCGGCTGGTGGCTGGGCGACCGCTGGCAGCATGCCGAGGTCTGGATGGACCGCGCCATCGTCGCCGTGGTGGCGCTGGCGGTGATCCTGCTCATGGTCTGGCTGCACCGCGCCCACCGGAGCGAGGCATGACCCGCCTCACCTGCCTGATCCCCGCCTGGAACGAAGCCGCGCGGCTGCCCGGCGTGCTGGCCGCGGTGCAGGACCATCCGCTGATCGACCGGCTGCTGGTCATCGACGACGGCTCCACCGACGGCACGCCGGGCGTGGCGCGCAGGCTGGGGGCCGAGGTGCTGGAGATGCCCGTCAACGGCGGCAAAACCGCCGCGCTGGCCGCCGGGATCGCGGCGCTCACGGGCGAGCATGCGCTGCTGCTGGACGCCGATCTGCTGGGACTGACGGCCGAGGACGTGACCCGCCTCGCCACCCCGGTGCTGGAGGGGCAGGCCGAGGCCACGATCTCGCTCAGGGGCAATGCGCCGGGGCTTTGGCGGGCGCTCGGCGTCGATTACATCAGCGGCGAGCGGGTGCTGCCCGTGGCCCTGCTGCAGGCGATGGCGCCTGACCTGCCGGGCCTGCCGCGCTTCGGCTTCGAGGTATTTCTGAACCGGGCGATGAAGGCGGCGGGCCTCAGGGTGCAGATCATCGACTGGCCCGGGGTGGCGAGCCCCTGGAAAGCCGCGAAGCAGGGCCTCTGGCGCGGGCTCCGGGGCGATGCCGCGATGATCCGCGACATCCTGCGCTGTCAGAGCCCGCGCGAATTGCTGGCGCAGATCCTGTGGCTGCGGTCTCAGACCGCGCGCCAGAACCGCACATGCAGCGCCAGCGCGGCGGTGGTCAGCCCCATGACCAGCCCCAGCCAGATCCCGACCCCCTCCCAGCCCAGCAGGAAGCCCAGCCCGTAACCGCAGGGCAGGCCCACCAGCCAGTAGGAAACGGCGGCAATGACCATCGGCTGCTTGGTGTCCTGGATGCCCCGCAACAGGCCCATGGCCATGACCTGCCCCGAATCCGCGAACTGGAACAGCGCCGCCACCATCAGCAGCGTCACGCCCAGCGGGATGATCGCCGCGCGCTCGGGATCGTCGGGTTTCAGGAACAGACCCACCATCTGCTCGGCAAAGATCCAGTAGACGAAGATCGTCGCCAGCGCGAAGCCCAGCGACAGGACCACCGCGGCCAGCGCCCCGGACCTGAGCGCCGCCACATCGCCCCGCCCCCGCGCCCGGCCGACCATCACCGTCGCCGCGTTCGAAAGCCCCAGATGGACCATGAAGAACAGCGCCGTGATCTCCAGCGCGATGGAATGCGCGGCCAGCGTGTTCTTGCCCAGCCAGCCCATCATCACCGCAGAGGCGGCGAAAAGCCCCGTCTCGGCCAAGAGCGCCAGCCCGATCGGCAGGCCCAGCGCATTGACCCGCCGCAGCGCCACCCAATCGGGGCGCCAGAAGCGGACCAGCAGCTGGTAATGCTTCAGGGACGGCAGGCTGATGGCATAGACCATCAGCACCACCAGCGTGACGATCTGCACCAGGACCGAGGCCACGGCAGCACCCCGCGCGCCCATCTCGGGGAAGCCGAAATTGCCGAAAATCAGCAGCCAGTTGACGCCGATATTGACGAAGACCCCGGCGATGGTGGCCCAGAGCACCACCTGCGTCCGGCCCAGCGCCGCGAGGTAGCTTTTCATCACCATGGCCACCAGCGCCGGCGCCAGACCGAAGCCGACGATGGAGAGATAGCCGCCACCGACCAGCGCCACATCCGGCTCCTGCCCCAGCACCGCCAGCAGCGAGCCCGAGAACAGGAACAGCGGCAGCGCCACCGCCGCGAAGGCCAGCGACAGCCAGATCCCCATCCGGGTGACTCGCCGCACCTCGGTATCGTCGCCCGCGGCGGCAGCGGTCGCCACCATCGGCATCACCGCCTGGGCAAAGCCCATGCCCAGCGTGAAGATGACGAAGAACACCGTCGCCCCCAGCGCCCCCGCCGCCAGATCGGTGACGGTGTACCAGCCCAGCATGACCGTATCGGTGACATGCAGCAGGAATTGCGCGACATGGCTGCCAACCAGCGGCAGGCCGAGGACGAGGACGGAGCGGGCATTCGCGAGGAAGCCGGTTTGAGCGGCGGCAGACATGGGTGAATTCCGAGAACAATCGCCCGACAAAATGGTCGAGCCGTCCTCTATGCCTGCGATCCGGGTCCTTGGAAAGACCCGGAGGTTGTTTTTTTAACCTGCGAAGCGTTCGAACTCGGCCCGGGCCCGGCCCCAGACGCCCTGCTCCAGCGCATCCAGGCCCAGCAGATGCGGCAGCAGCTGCGCCGCGAAATCCTCCGAGGATTCGACCGGCAGCAGCGAGGGCAGGTTGTCGATGGCCATGACATCGAGCGGCGGGTTCTCCGCCACCCGGAGCACCGGCTCGGCCCAATCCGTCGCCCGGTCATAGACCGGCACCGGGTTATAGGCGCTGCCCGGATCGCAGGCGATATCGCCGATGACCGTCAACCGGCGCGCGCGCGTCCCGGCATCGGCGGGCACGAAGACCGGGCAGCCGGGCCGGGCCAGGATGCAGTTGAAGAAGAGGTCATGCGCCAGAACCTCGGGGAACGGCCCGCCGCTCGCGGTCTCGGCCATGTCCCAGCGGGTGACGGAAAGGCCCAGCGCCTCCAGCAGATCCGCCGCGCCGGTGCCGACCCGGCCCAGCGCGCCGATGATCAGGGCGGTGGGTTTGCGCCCGGCGAGGCCAGCGGCCAGATCGGCGATCATCGCCTCCTTGTCGGCATAGCGATGGACCGGGGGGCAGATCCCGCCCGCCTGCTGCGCCGCCCAGGCCTTGACGCTGACCCCGGCGCCCGCGAAGCCCGCCCAATAACCGAAGGCCGCGACCCGCCGCCCGCGCTCGTCCACCAGCGATTCGAGGTCATAGAGCGTGCCGCCCCCGTCCCGGAAGCGTTTCAGCAAGGCAGGCCCCGCAGGCTGGCCCTTGTAGGCATGGCCGAACAGGATGTGGCGGTTCCTGAGCGGCGTCCCGTCCTCGGGCAGCTCCTTCAGGCCGAAGACGATGGCGTCGGACGGCGCCTCGGGCCAGCTGGCATAGGGCGCGCGCTCGCACCCCGCCGCGAGGTAAGGCGCCAAGGGCAGGGCCCGCACCGGGCTGTCCTCGATGGTCACGCGGAAGCCCTTGGCGATCAGCGCTGCGGCGCCCTCGGGCGTCAGCCCGACGCGTTCCTCGTTCGGCCGCTGCTCGGCCCGGACCCACAGATGCACCATGTCAGACTCCCGCAAAGGTTTCCTTGAGGATCGCCGCCAACGCGCGTGCGTCCTCTTCGGTGAAGGCATCGGGCGCGTCGCTGTCGATGTCGAAGACGCCGATCACATCGCCCCGCCCGTCGAAAACCGGCAAGACCAGCTCGGACCGGGTCGAGGAGGAACAGGCGATATGCCCGGGGAAAGCCTCGACATCCGGGACCAGCTGTACCTGCCGCGTGCGCGCCGCCGCCCCGCAGACGCCGCGCTCGAAGGGGATCACCAGACAGCCATGGCCGCCCTGATACGGCCCGATCTTCAACAGCCCCGGTGCCACGACCCGGTAGAACCCGGTCCAGTCAAAGCGGTCGTCAGCATGATGCACCTCGCAGGCGAGCGTCGCCATCAGCGCCACCACATCGGTCTCGCCCTCGGTCAGGGCACGGATGGTTTGGGCAAGGGCAGGATAATCGGCCATCGGCGCCTCCGTTTTGCTGACCTCTGCCACAGCGCGGGCGGCGAAGAAAGGGGGGCGCTGCCCCCCTCGGCCTGACGGCCTCACCCCCCGGGATATTTGACGCGCAAAGAGTCCGCCTCAATCAAGCATCAAGGTTAACACGGCACCGACCCGCCCCCCCGGCTCAAGCGCGACAGGGCAGCCGCCGCGCGCGCCTTCCATCTTTGTTCCTCAAATATCCCGGGGGTCCGGGGGCAGCGCCCCCGGGTCCGCCACCCGCGCGCCGCCTCACAGGAAGAGCCGTAGCACCACCGGCGCCAGCAGCGCCGTCAGGATCGCGTTCAGCCCCATGCCGATCCCGGCGAAGGCGCCCGCCGTCGGATGCACCTGAAAGGCCCGCGCCGTACCGATGCCATGCGCCGCCGTGCCCACCGCCAGCCCCCGCGCCCGCCAGTCCCGCAGCCGCAGCGCGTTGAGCAAGGGCGTGGCGATCAGCGCGCCGGTGATGCCGGTCAGGATCACCAGCACCGCGGCCAGCGTCGGCGAGCCGCCCAGACCCTCGGCGATGCCGATGGCAACCGGCGCGGTGGTGCTCTTGGGGGCGAGCGAGGCCAGCGTCGCCAGATCCAGCCCCAGCGCCCGGCCGATGGCGAGGGCCGAGACCATGGCCACCACCGACCCCGTCGCCACCCCGGCCAGCACCGGCAGCACGGCCCGCCGCAGCCGGGCGCCCTGCCGGTAAAGTGGCACCGCCAGCGAGACGGTGGCCGGGCCCAGCAGGAAATGCACGAATTGCGCGCCTTCGAAATAGGTCGCATAGGGCGTGCCGGTGGCCCAGAGCATCAGCCCCAGCAGCACGACCGAGATCAGCACCGTATTGGCCAGCGGCGGGCGGCCCAGCGCCTCGGCCGTCAGATCGGCCAGCGCATAGGCCAGAAGCGTCAGCGTCAGCCACAGAAGCGGCCCCTGCGCGAGGTAGGACCAGATATCGGCCACGTCACGCATCGCGCGACCCCGTCAGCCGCGCCACCAGCGTGAAGGCCAGCGCCCCGGCAGCGATGGCGAGCGCCGTGGAAATCAGGATCGCCGCGCCCAGCGCCAGCGCCTGAGGCCCCAGCCGGTCCAGATGCCCGACCACCCCCACGCCCGCCGGGACGAACAAGAGCGACAGGTGGCGCAGGATCCCCTCGCCCACCGGCATCACCGCCTCCGCCACCCGGGGCAACAGCACCATAAGCCCCCAGAGCAGCGCCATGCCCAGCACCGGCCCCGGCACGGGCAGCGACAGGAAGCGGGCGCCGACCTCGCCCGCCAGTTGGCAGGACAGGATCAGCGCCAGCGCGCGGATCATTTCGGATCGTCCAGCAGCGCGGCGATCCCTGCCTCCAGCCCCTCGACCAGCGGGCCGAGCCGGGCCTTCATCTCTTCCTGATAGCCGATCGCCACCGGCAGAAGCCGCGCCACCAGCGCCTCGCCCTCGGGCGTGAGCCTCAGCAGCAGCAGCCGCCGGTCGCTGTCATTCACCGCCTTGGTGATATAGCCCGCCGCCTCCAGCCGAGAGGCGGCGCGGCTGACCTTGGATTTCTCCATATCGACCCGCGCCTCGACGTCCCGGACCGAGACATCGCCGCCCTGATGCAGATGCACCAGCACCCGCCATTCCGGGATCGAGATGCCGAATTCCTCGCGGTAGCGCTCGGCAAAGGCCCGGCTGATGCGGCCCGCCACCGCGTTCAGGCGGTAGGGCAGAAAGGTGTTGAGGTCGAAGGCGTTGGCGTCGGTCATGCGCGGTCAATTTCGAGGGTCAGGGGAGGTGGCGGCCAGCCGACCACACTTGACGGGCGAAATCAATCTGCCCCGCGGCGCGGTGTCGCTGCCCCGGTCCACAGATCCGCCGCGGGGCCTTGACTTTGTTGCATGTGCAATAAATTATTGATGCACCCCAGATGACCCATTACGCTCCAGCGAGGAGACCGCCATGAACGACCAGAGCCTGCCCATCGGCATGATCCGCGCCCCCTCGGTCACCGGCCCGCATGAGGGCTACATGCCCGGCTTCGGCAACGATTTCGAAACCGAGGCGCTGCCGGGCGCCCTGCCGCAGGGCCAGAACTCGCCGCAGAAGGTGAATTACGGGCTCTATGCCGAGCAGCTCTCGGGCACCGCCTTCACCGCGCCGCGCGGCCAGAACGAGCGGACCTGGTGCTACCGCATCCGCCCCTCGGTCAAGCATACCGGCCGCTTCGCCAAGATCGCCGTCGACGGCTGGAAAACCGCGCCGCATGTGCTGCCCGACGTGATCAGCCTGGGCCAGTACCGCTGGGACCCGATCCCGATGCCGGGCAAGGGCGAGAGCTACAGCTGGATCACCGGCATGCGCACGGTGACCACGGCGGGCGACGTCAACACCCAGGTCGGCATGGCGAGCCATGTCTATCTGGTGACCGCCTCGATGGTGGACGAATATTTCTACTCGGCCGATTCGGAACTGCTGGTGGTGCCGCAGGAAGGGCGCCTGCGGTTCTGCACCGAGATGGGGATCATTGACCTCGAGCCGAAGGAAATCGCCATCCTGCCGCGCGGGCTGGTGTACCGGGTCGAAGTGCTGGACGGCCCGGCGCGCGGCTTCGTCTGCGAGAATTACGGCCAGAAATTCGACCTGCCGAACCGCGGGCCGATCGGCGCTAACTGCCTCGCCAACCCGCGCGATTTCAAGACGCCGGTCGCCGCCTTCGAGGACAAGGAAGTGCGCTCGCGCGTGGTCATCAAATGGTGCGGCCAGTTCCACGAGACTTTCATCGGCCATTCGCCGCTGGATGTGGTGGCCTGGCACGGCAATTACTGCCCGGTGAAATACGACCTCCGCACCTATTCGCCGGTCGGCGCGATCCTGTTCGACCACCCGGACCCCTCGATCTTCACCGTGCTGACGGCGCCTTCGGGGCAGGAGGGCACGGCGAACATCGACTTCGTGCTGTTCCGCGAACGCTGGATGGTGGCCGAGAACACCTTCCGCCCGCCGTGGTATCACAAGAACATCATGTCCGAGCTGATGGGCAACATCTACGGCCAGTATGACGCGAAGCCCCAGGGCTTCCAGCCGGGTGGCCTGAGCCTGCACAATTGCATGCTGCCGCACGGGCCGGACCGCGACGCTTTCGAGGGCGCCTCGAACGTGGAACTGAAGCCGCATCTGCTGGACAACACCATGTCCTTCATGTTCGAGACGCGCTTCCCGCAGCACCTGACGGAATGGGCCGCGACCAAGGCGCCCCTGCAGGACAATTACCTCGATTGCTGGACCACGCTGGAGAAGAAATTCGACGGCACGCCCGGTATCAAGGACTGACCCCTTGTAGGATGGGCAATATTGCCCATCCTACAGGACGACAATCGCTGGAGTTTTCATGACCCTTATCCGTTCCTGGCTGACCGCGGCCAACGACCCCGCCTGCCCGTTCCCGCTCAACAACCTGCCCTGCGGCGTCTTCTCGACCCCGGGCACGGCGCCCCGCTGCGGCGTGGCGATCGGTGATCAGGTGCTGGACGTGGCGGGCATGGAGAAGGCGGGGCTGCTGCATCTGGCCGACCGGCCGCTCCTGCAAGCCGGGGCCTGGAACCCGCTGATGGAAGCCGGACAGACGGTCTGGGAGAAGCTGCGCAGCGCGCTGATGGGCCATCTGCGCGAAGGCGCCGAGACCCAGGACCAGCTCGCCGCCTATCTGCATCCCCTGAGCGCGGTGCGGCTGCACCTGCCCTTCCAGGTCACCGAATACACCGATTTCTACGCCGGCAAAAACCACGCCTTCAACGTCGGCACCATGTTCCGCGGCCCCGAGAACGCGCTGCCGCCGAACTGGCTGCATATCCCGATCGGCTATAACGGCCGCGCTTCCTCGGTCGTGGTCTCGGGCACGCCGGTGCGCCGGCCCTGGGGCCAGCTGAAGGGCCCGCAGGACGAGGCCCCGCGCTTCGCCCCCTGCGTGCGCTTCGATCTGGAACTGGAAATGGGCGCCGTGGTCGGCAAACCCTCGTCCGGGCCGGTGACGGTGGCCGAGGCCGATGACATGATCTTCGGCTATGTGCTGCTCAACGACTGGTCGGCGCGCGACATCCAGGCCTGGGAATACGTGCCGCTGGGCCCGTTCCAGGCCAAGGCCACGGCGACCACCATCAGCCCCTGGATCGTGACCAAGGCCGCGCTCGGCGCCTTCCGCGCCTCGACGCCCGCCCGCGAGAAACCGCTGCTGCCGTATCTCGAGGAACCGCGGCCGATGCTCTACGACATCGAGCTCTCGGTCGAGCTGGCCCCCGAAGGCAGCGCCCCGACCGAGATCGCCCGCACCAACTACCGCGAGATGTATTACTCCGCCGCCCAGCAACTGGCGCATCACACCACCTCGGGCTGCCCGATGCGGGTGGGCGACCTCCTGGGCTCGGGCACCATCTCGGGGCCGACCAAGGACAGCCGCGGCTCGCTGATCGAACTGAGCTGGGGCGGCAAGGAACCGCTGACCCTGCCCGGCGGCGCCACCCGGACCTTCCTCGAGGACGGCGACACGCTGACCCTGAAGGGCCAGTGCAAGGGCGAGGGCTATACGATCGGCTTCGGCGATTGCACCGGCACCATCCTGCCCGCGCTGGCGGATCCCTTCGCGCGGTGAAACAGAAAGGGGGGCTTTGCGCCCCCCTCGGCCTGCGGCCTCACCCCCCGCAGGATATTTGAAGAACGAAGATGATGGTTAGCAACTCGTTAAGCCCCCATCTTTGTTCCTTAAATATCCCGGGGGTGAGCCGCGCATGCGGCGAGGGGGCAGCGCCCCCTCCTTGCCCGGCCGAGCCCGGGGGCCAGTCTCAGCGGTCATAGAGATCTCAGCGGTCGTAGAAATCCTCTTCCGCCTCGGTCACGTCGATCTCCAGCGCCTCGAGTCCCGCTTCCAGATTCTCCGACAGATGCGGCATGCCCATCAGGTAGTCCGCGGTCGGCGTCGTCGCCTCGGCGAAGGCGGTTTGCAGCGCTTCGGCGTAATCCTCGGGTTCGAAGGCGCCACGGCCGACCCAGGCGATCGCCACCAGATGCGCCTTCTCATCATCGTTCAGCGCGTCGATGAAGGCGTGCACTTCGCCCGGGCGGCCGCGTTCGCGGGCCTGAAAGATGATATGGACCACCTTCTTGATGCTGATTTCGGGCGTCATCGCTGTCTCCTGTCCGTGGCTCCAGCATCGCGCCGATGACCCGCGCGTGCAAGGGGGCGTCAGCCCGGCGCTCAGGATCGGGCGAAGAGCCGGTTCCAGAGCGGGGTCGGCAGCAGCCGTCCGGCGCGGAACAGCCAGGAAAAGACCGTCGGGAACGAGGTGGCGGGCCGCCCGGAGCGGATGGCGCGCAGCATATGGGCGGCGGCTTCGTCCGGGTCCATCAGGAACGGCATGGAGAAATCGTTGCGATCGGTCAGCCGGGTGCGGATGAAGCCCGGATTGACCAGCTGCACCCGCACGCCCGTTCCCCGCAGATCCGCCTGCAGGGACTGGCCGAGGTTCATCAGAGCGGCTTTCGACTGGCCGTAACCCAGGCTGCCGGGCAGGCCCCGGAACCCCGCCAGCGAGCCGGTCAGCACCACGCGCCCCTGGTTGCGCGTGATCATGCCGGGCAGGACATGGCCCAGCACCCGCACCGCGCCATTGAGGTTCACATCGAGCATCGTCTCGATCCGGGCGCTGTCCCATTCCTTCGCCTTCATCGGCCAATAGGCGCCCGCCAGATAGATCAGCCCGTCGACCGGCCCGGCGGCCTCGGCTGCGGTGGCGACCGCGGCGGGGTCGCTCACATCGAGGGGCAGCGCCCTGGCATCGAGGTCACCGGCCAGTGCCCGCAACCTTTCCTCGCCCCGGGCCGAGAGGATGAGCCGCGCGCCTTCGGCCGCCATGGCGGTGGCCAGCGCCCGGCCCAGCCCCTCGGAGGCGCCGATCAGCCACCAGCGCTGGTCCTTCACGCCGGCACCTGCCGCATGGTCGCCACCAGCTCGGCCACCTTGACGCCGAACTTGCGGAACTGGCTGCGGTTGATGATGGTGCCGTTTTCCATCAGGTACATCCAGTCGGTCACGTCCAGCACCCAGCCCCCGGCATGGTCGGGCAGGCGGATGCGGTATTGCAGCTGCAGCCCGGCGCCTTCCTGACGGCCGCGGCCGGGATCGGTGAGGTCATCGGCCTCGGCCTTGATGGCGCCGTCATTGCCGAGCGTCAGGCGCCATTGCCGTTGCTGGGTTTCGCCGCTGGCGTAGCGGAACGTCTCGTCCAGAACGCCGCGGTTGCCGTCCCAGCGGCCCTCCATCTCGGCCACGAAGCGCGAGGTGACGCGGCCGGTCGGGCCATAGATCACCCCCTCGCAGAGCAAAGGCCCCGAAAGGTGGCGGCGGATATCCAGCTGGGGCGACATTGCCGCGTAATCGCCGGGCTGCTGGGCGGTGAAGCCCAGGAAGCGGCGGGCGATCAGCAGCACCATCAGCACCGCCAGCAGGGTCAACAGGATCGGGGTCATCGCGAGACCTCCTCGACAGGGGGGGTGGGACGGGGGCGATAGACCGCCCCCTTCCACCACAGTTTCAGCGCCTGCCAGTGGATCAGCGCCAGCACCCGGCGCGAGCCCAGCGGGCGGCGCAGCATGGCACCGATCAGCCCGGGCGCGGTGGCGGGTTTGCGCAACCCGGTGAGCGTGGCGACGAGGCCGCCCTTGGCATGGCCATAGGCGATGCGGATGGCGATGGCATCGGCGCGGATGTCGAAGCGGAAGCGGTATTCGCCCTCGACCGGCTGGAAGGGCGAGACATGGAAGATCTTCTGCGCTTGCAGCGAATCCTCGGCCGTGATCACCGCCCAATCGTCGCGACGGCAGAGATAGGAATGGCGGTCGCCGAAGGTGTTGCTCACCTCGGCAATCACGCAGATCAGCGCGCCCGACGGATCGTGGCACAGCCAGAAGCTGACCGGATTGAAGACGTGGCCCAGGACGCGCGGCTGGGCCAGCAGGTCGATCCGCCCGACCGGCGGCGCCCCGGCATCGGCCAGCACCGCGCGCACCCAGGCGGCGCCCTGACCGCGCCCGCGTTCACCGCCATGATCGGTATCGTGCAGGGACATGAGGTTGGCCCGGTTGCGCGACAGCAGCCAGGGTGCACTCTGCCTCGCCTCGGCGTCGATCAGCAGGTAATCGACGCCATAGGCGAAGCGGTTCACCAGCGCTCCGGCCCGCCCGTGAAAGGTGCGCCCGGCGATATGCTCGACCGTGCTCATGCCGCCTCCTGCGCCAGCGGCTGGCCCATCTTCGCCACCACATCGACGGCGCTGGCGAAACCGTCCTCGTGGAAGCCGTTGCGCATCCAGGCGCCGCAGAACCAGGTGTTGCGGTGGCCGTTCAGCACCTTCAGCACGTCCTGCGCGGCGAAGGCGGCCAGGTCGAAGACCGGATGGCGGAAGGTGTTCTGGTCATAGATCAGCTCCTCCCGGATCGGGCGCGTGGCGTTCAGGGTCACGAACATCGGATCCTCGGCCGGGATCGGCTGCAGCGAGTTCATCCAATAGGACAGGCTGATGCGGTCGCGATCCTCGGCCGAATGCTCGGTATAGGTCCAGGAGGACCAGACCTTGCGACGCTTCGGCATGACCGAGGCGTCGCAATGCAGGATCGAATCGTTGTCCTGATAGCGGATCGCCGAGAGCGAGACGCGCTCGGTCTGGCTGGGATCGGCGAGCAGGCTCAGCGTGGTGTCGGAATGGGTGGCGAAGATCACCTCGTCGAAGGCCTCCCACTCGCCGCCCTGCACCCGGACCTCGGGCCCGGTGGCGGTGCGGCGCACGCCCGCCACGCCGGTGCCGAGGCGCAGCGCCACGCCACGGGCGATGAGGTCACGCTCCAGCCGCCGGACGTATTCGATGGAGCCGCCCCTGACGGTATACCATTGGTGCTGCCCGCCATTCGACAGCAGCGCGTGGTTGCGGAAGAACTGGACCATGGCGCGGGCCGGGAAATCCATGATCTTGGCCTTGGGGGTCGACCAGATGGCGCCCGAGAAGGGCTGGATATAGCGCTCGCGGAACCAGCGCCCCATGCCGAGATTGTCCATCAGCCCGCCGATGCTGAGGCCCGGGTCCTGCGCGGCCTTCTCGGCATTGGCGTTGAAATGCAGGATATCGCGGACCATGCGCAGGAAACGCGGATCGGCCAGATTGCGGCGCGCGGCGAACAACGTATCGAGGGACGCCAGCGCATATTCGCAGGCGCCGTTGTCGAAGGAGGCGCCGAAGCTCATCGCGGCGGGGGCAGTGGGGACTTCCAGCGCCTCGAACATCGCGGTGAGGTTGGGGTAATTCGCGTGGTTGAAGACGATGAAGCCCGTATCCACCGGCTGGTCGCCGTTCCGCCCCGCCAGAACCGTGCGCGCATGCCCGCCCAGCCGCGGTTCGGCCTCGATCAGCGTGACGCGGTGGCCCGGCGCCAGCAGCCAGGCGGCGGCCATGCCCGAGATGCCGCCACCGATCACGGCAATACACCGGGGGGAATGGGTGTGGGGTTCGAAGGGCATCTGTCACTCCTGCTGGTTTGCAGGAGGTACGGGGCAAAGCGGGGTTTGGATGCACTCCGCCACGAATTTTTTCGCGGGCGCGCATTTTTCGCGCGCGCCGGTGATCCGGCCCGGAAGGCGCCGCGTAGTGGGGGCATGTTGCAAGCGATGCCCGATCAGACGACAATGCCCCGGCCGGTGCTGCCCCCAAGGCAGCGCATCGCGGCACGGCCTGTCACGAAGGAGCGGCACCAGGTGACGATCGACGACGACGGCGCGCGGCATTGCGCGCAGATGCTGGCCGTCGCCCGCCACGCCGACCAGGCCGCCTTTGCCGCCCTCTTCGCGCATTTCGCGCCGCGGCTTAAGGCGTTCCTGATGAAATCCGGCGCGACGGCGGCACAGGCCGAGGATTGCGCGCAGGACGTGATGGCGACGGTCTGGCGCAAGGCGGGGCAGTTCGACCCGGCGCGGGCCAGCGTGGCGACCTGGATCTTCACCATCGCCCGCAACCGCCGCATCGACCTGTTGCGCCGCGACCGGCGGCCCGAGCCCGAGGACCTGCCCTGGGGACCCGAGCCCGAGCCCGATCAGGCCGACGCGCTGGCCCTGCAACAGGATAGCCAACGGCTGGGCGAAGCGCTTGCCCAGCTTCCCGAAGAACAACGCGCGCTGATCGAGCGGGCCTATTTCGGTGATCTCAGCCATTCCGAGATTGCCGCGGCCACCGGCCTTCCGCTGGGCACGATCAAGTCGCGCATCCGTCTGGCGCTGGAAAAGCTGCGCCAGAAATTGACCTGAGGTACCACGCGATGATCCGTCATCATCTCTCTGATGCGCTGCTGACCGGCTATTCCGCCGGCACCCTGCCCGAGGCTTTCAGCCTGCTGGTCGCGACGCATGTCTCGCTCTGCGACGAATGCCGCGCCCGGCTGGCGGCGCAGGATGCCGTGGGCGGCGCGCTGCTGGACCGGCAGGAAGCCGTGCCGATGGCCGAGGGCGCGCTGACCGCGACGCTGGCCCGGATCACTGGCACGGCGCCCGAGGCACGGCCCGTTTCCCGCCCCGCCCCCGGCCTCTTCCCCGAGCCGCTGCGCGCCTATGTCGGCGGCGATGCCGAGGCGGTGCGCTGGCGTCCGGTCGGGGGCGGCGTGCGGCAGGCGATCCTGCCGACGGCCTCGGGGGCCAGCGCGCGTCTCCTCTACATCCCGGGCGGCACCGCGGTGCCGGATCACGGGCACCGCGGCACGGAATTGACGCTGGTGCTGCAAGGCGCCTTCCGGGACGAGACCGACCGCTTCGCCCGGGGCGACGTCGAAACCGCCGACGAGGCGCTGGAGCACACGCCCATCGCCGAGGCGGGCGATCCCTGCATCTGCCTGGCGGTGACCGACGCGCCGCTGCGCTTCAACGGGCTGATCCCGCGGCTGCTGCAGCCCTTCCTCAAGATCTGAGGCCCCCTTCCGGACCCCGCCCCGTCATGACAGGATGCCGCCGACAGAGCGGGGGGCGGCATGCAGGCGTTGACGGAACGGGTGGGGCAGGAGATCGGTCTCTCGCCCTGGGTGGCCCTGGATCAGGCGCGGATCGACGCCTTCGCCGAGGTGACCGAGGACCGGCAATTCATCCATATCTACCCGGAGCGCGCTGCTGACACCCCGTTCGGCGGCACCATTGCCCATGGCTATCTGACCCTGTCGATGCTGAGCCGCCTGTTCGAAACCGCCGAGATCCCCTTCCCGCCGGTCCGTGCCAGCCTGAATTACGGCTTCGACAAGGTGCGGTTCCTGACGCCGGTCCGCGCGGGCGCCCGCATCCGCGCCCGGTTCACCCTCCAAGGGGTCGAGGAACGGCCGGGCGGGCTGCTGCTGCGCCTCGCCACCAAGGTCGAGATCGAGGGCGAAAGCCGCCCGGCGCTGGCCGCCGACTGGCTGGTGATGCTGCAGCTGGCCTGAGCGGGCTCAGCCCTGCTCTTTCAACAGGCGCCGCTTCTGGCGGTCCCAGTCGCGCTTGGCCTCGGTCTCGCGCTTGTCGTGGTTCTTCTTGCCCTTGGCGATGCCGATCTTCAGCTTCACCATGCCGCGGTCGTTGAAATACATCACCAGCGGCACCAGCGTCATGCCCTGCTTGGCCGTCGCCGCCCAGAGCTTCGCCAGCTCTTTCTTGCTGACCAGCAGCTTGCGCTTGCGGCGTTCCTCGTGCCCCCAGGTCTTGGCCTGGGCATAGGGAGCGATGGCGCCATTGATCAGCCACAGCTCGTTTTCCTCGACCGAGGCATAGCTCTCGGCGATGTTCGCCCCGCCGTCGCGCAGCGATTTCACCTCGGACCCCATGAGCATGATTCCGCACTCGAGATCGTCCTCGATGAAGTAATCGAAGCGCGCCCGCCGGTTCTCGGCGATCACTTTACTGTTGGGGTCATGCTTTTTCTGGGTCATTGTCGCGAGATATTGGTTTGATCCCAAGCTGTCCAGTGGCGCCACGGGCGCCAGGCATCACTGTTGAGGGACAAGCACCATCGTTGAGGGAAAGGAATGCCGACCGTGAAACCGCTTCTGCCACTCGCCGCGCTGATCCTCGTCGCTGCCTGCGACATGCCGTCCGGCGCACCCTATTCGCGCGCGCCCATCGCCGCCCCGGCGCCGCCGCCCGCGCCGGTCGAAACGCGCCCGCAACCGACCATCACCGTGCCCAGCTATGAACCCGACCCGGCGCCGAACGAACCTGCGCGCGTCACCACCCCGGGCGATACCTGCGGCGCCTCCAGCCTGCAGGGCTTCGTGGGATCCGTCGCGCCCTCGCCCTTCCCGGCCTCGGGCCCGGTGCGGGTCTATGCCGAGGGCGACCCGGTGACCATGGATCACAACCCCTCGCGGGTGAATGTCGTCGTGGATGGCGAGAACCGCCAGCGCGTCGTCGCTATCACCTGCGGCTGATCGAGACCAAGCGATGAGACCGGGCGCCAACCACGCGCCCGGTCCCTGACTTGCCGGTCGCGGTCCCGCCGGATGGGGGTCCGTCAGGGGCGACCGTCCTTTCCACGTGGGTTCAGGATCGCCGGTGAAGCGGGCGAAACCTTGGCACAGCCGGGGCAAGCCGGGGGTCTTTCGGCGATAAATGCCAGCCGCCAGGACCGGGGACTTGATTTCGCCGCGCCCCGGCGTCACCCTTTTGTCATGAACGTGCAACGCTTTGTGCCCAGCGGATCCGCCTATCCCGAACAGGTCAGCTTCGACCGGTTCGAACTGGGCCAGATCCTTTCGGTCTATGGCCGGTTCGTCGCGGCGGGTCTGTGGCGCGACTACGGCATCTCGTGCCTGAGGGATCGCGCGGTCTTCGCCATCTTCCGCCGCGCTGCCGAGAACCCGCTCTATCGGGTCGAGAAAATCCCGGCGCTCAGGGGCAAGCAGGGGCTCTACGCCCTGTTCGGACCCGAGGGGCAGGTGCTGAAACGCGGCGGCACGCTGAAAGGGGTGCTGGCGCCCCTCGAACGCAAGCTCCTGCGCCCGCTGGACTGATCGGGCCCGCCGCGTTAGGCACGGGCCATGATCGAGATGCCCTACAACCCGCCCCCCGGCGATCCCGTGGTCCTGTATCAGGATGACGACCTTCTGGTGATCGACAAGGCCTCGGGCCTGTTGTCGGTGCCGGGCAAGGGCGAGGGCAAGCAGGACAGCCTGATCACCCGCCTGCAGGCCATGCTGCCGCAGGTCCGGCTGGTGCACCGGCTGGATTGCGACACCTCGGGGGTCATCATCTTCGGCCTGACCCCGCAGGCGCAGGCACATCTGGGCCAGCAATTCGAACACCGCAAGACGCAGAAGCGCTATGTCGCCCTGATCTCGGGCCATCCGGCCGAGGCACAGGGCCGCATCGACCTGCCGCTCTGCGTCGACTGGCCGAACCGGCCGAAGCAGCATGTGAACCACGAGATCGGCAAACCGGCGCAGACCGACTGGAAAGTGCTGCGGACCGAGGGCGAGAACACCCGCGTGGTCCTGAAACCCCTGACCGGGCGCAGCCACCAGCTGCGGGTCCACATGCTGGAAATGGGCCACCCGATCCTGGGCGACCCGCTCTATGCCACGGGCGCGGCGCTGAACCACCCGCGCCTCATGCTGCATGCCGAGGAATTGCGCCTGCGCCACCCGATGACGGGCGCGGCGCTGACCTTCAGGGCACCAGTGCCGTTTTAGGCGGCCTTGGTATCGGTCTGCTGGGTGAGGATGGCGAAGAGCTTGTCGGTCTCTTCATTGGCGCGCAGCTTTGCGCAGACGGCGGGGTCGCGCAGCGTGCGCGAGACCAGCGCCAGGGCTTTCAGATGCTCGACCCCCGCGTCGCGGGGGGCAAAGAGGGCAAAGACCAGATCGACGGGCGCCCGGTCGACCGAGCCGTAATCGAGCGGCCGGTCCAGACGGATGAAGACGCCGCGCACGCTTTCGATACCGTCGATGCGCGCATGGGGCAGCGCCACACCATGCCCTACGCCGGTCGGCCCCAGGCTTTCGCGTTCCTGCAGCGCGTCGATGGCGACCGCCTCGTCCAGCCCATGGGCGGCGGCGGCGGTTTCAGCGAGGTCCTGGAAAAGGCGCTTCTTGCTTTTCACGGCGTTGCAGACCCGGATCGCTCCGGGGGTCAACAGATGGGCCAGTTCCATACGCGCTCTTGCCTCACGTCGCTAAGGGCGCCGGCCTCCGGGGTTATGCGAACCCCGGAGGCCGGACCATGTTATTGCGGGTCGATCCAGCCGATGTTGCCGTCCTCGCGCCGGTAGACCACATTGAGCCCGCCGTGCCGCTCGTTGCGGAACACCAGAACCGGGGTATGCGAAAGCTCCATCTGCATGACCGCCTCACCGGCCGAGATCGACGGAATGCGCGTCTCCATCTCGGCAATGATCATCGGCGCCAGCGTATCGGGCTCATCGCCTTCCGACCCGTCGTCAGACGCGAGGATATACGCGGATGCCCCACCGAATTCAACCGGCGCCGGCCGGTCGCGGTGATGGTCCTTCAGACGGCGCTTGTAGCGGCGCAATTGCTTGTCCATGCGCTCGCAACAGGCGTCAAAAGCGGCATAGATGTCGTTGGCCTGGCCCTTGGCCTGAGCGGTCAGGCCGGTGCTGAGGTGAACGGTCGATTCGCAGACATAGGCGTGCGCGTCACGGGAAAAGACGATATTCGCGTCGGTCGGACGTTGCGAATACTTCTCCATCACATTGCCCAGCTCACTTTTGACGTGCGTCTGAAGCGCCTCGCCAACGTCGATCTGCTTTCCGCTGATCTGGTACCGCATGAACCTCTCCTTCTGGTGACGGATGCCCCGCGGCCAACGTGACCGCGGGCATCTCCGCCGATATGACCTGACGGCGCGGGCTCAGTCTCGATGCCGCGCCGCAGCCATTCTCCGGCGCGTTGCCGTGCCGGGAATTCTCAAGCCTTGCCTGTATTTGGCGACAGTTCGCCGGGCGATGTCAACGCCCTGCTCACGCAACAATCCGGCAAGGGATTCGTCCGACAGCGGGCGGCCATGGGGCTCGGCGGCGATCAGCTCGGCGATGCGCCGCTGCACCACCCGCGACGAAACGACGCCCTCGGTCGTGGGCAGCCCGGTCGAGAACAGGACCCCCAGCGGCCAGAGCCGTCCGTCGATGTCGATGGCCTTGCCCGCCAGCGCCCGTCCCACGGTCGAGGGATGCAGCCCCAGCGCCCCGGCCAGGTCCTGCCGCGTCGCCGGCAGAAGGCCCGCGATACCCAGCTGGAAGAAGCCCGCCTGATGTTCGGCCAGCCAGTCGCCGATCCGCGCCAGCGTGTGCCCGCGCTGTTCCAGCGCCGCCAGCAGCGCCCGGGCCCGGACCAGCAGCTCGGGCGCGAAGCCCTCGCTCGCGGCCTTGTGAACCATCGCCGCGTCCAGCCGCAGCCGGGGGCGCGAGGTTTCGGCGGGCTCGATGCTCAGCGCGCCCCCGTCCCCGCGCACGAGCCGCAGGTCGGGCAGCAGCGGCGCGGCCTCGACCTCGGGCTCGGCGGCGGGCAG
>NZ_JAUCCQ010000054.1:0-23142 GCF_034676075.1 Pararhodobacter sp.
GGGGGGGGGGGGGGGGCCCCCCCCCCCCCCCCCCTTTGCCTCTCCGGGGGCGAGCAGCCCCCCGCCCCTTTTCCCGGCCCACCCCCTCACACCGGGCGCCGCCCCCGCTCGGCCGGGGTCACCCCCAGCATCGGGTGCAGCCGCCCCGACAGCACGAACATCGCCCCCAGAGCCAGCCCGACCGCGCCGAAGATGCCCTGGATCGGCGCCACCAGCAGGATCAGCGCGCCGATGCCCGGGGTCATGATCCCCGACACGTCGCGGAAGCTGGAATAGACGGCCGCCATCTCGGTCCGCTCCGAGGGCTTCACCGCCATCAGGAAGGGCAGCCCCCCGGCAATGTCCAAGAGCACCAGGAAGGCCGAGGCGAGGAACAGCGAGGCCACCGCCAGTTCCGCCACCGGCAGCACCGCCGCGACCAGAAACCCGAAGGAGGCGCAGAAGAACCCGGTCCGCACCGCCACCCGCACCGTCCGCCGCTGCACCCAGCGCAGCATCAGCGGCGTGACGAAGAGGAAAGCGTTGGTCACGGACACCAGCACGCCGCCCAATTCCTCCCACAGCCCGTGTTCGATGGCATAGATCGGCAGATAGACGATATAGCCCCACCAGCCGCAGGAGCGGATCACCGCGAAGAGCCACCCGGCGATCAGCCGCGGCTGGGCGAAGAACCGGCCGAGGAAGGCCAGCGGATTGGGTGCCGCGCCCTTGGCCTTCTGGATCAGCTTGCCGTTGCCGAGCCTCAGCCACCAGAAGACCGTGATCTGCACCAGCGCGAACGAGGCCGCCAGGATGAACGGCAGGGGCGCCCAGAGCTTCATCAGCGCGACCCCGGTAACCGGCCCCGCGCTCCAGCTCAGCGCGGAATAGAACATGCGCAGCGTCTCGGTCTTGCCAAGGTCATTTTTCGCCACGTAGTCAAGAACATAGGCGTTCAGGCAGATGAAACAGGTGACCGTGGCCAGGGTGCAGGCAGCCAGGGCCGCGACGATCATCATGCCGCCCATCGCCCCCAGCGAGCCGCCGACCAGATACATCAGCGCGCCGAAGGTATAGAGCCAGCGCCGCGGCACCTTGCGGTTGATCCAGGGCAGCAGCAGCCCCAGCGTCAGCGAGGCGAGGCCGATCACGAAATAGACCCGGCTGACCGCGCCCGCGTCGCCCAGCGCCTGATACATGGCCAGCGGGAAGACCGACAGCAGCGTGCCGCGGATCATCGCCTCGATGCCCGAAAGCGTGGCGAAGGCCTTGGCGCCGGGCTTGCGGGCGGCGGCCTCGGGCGGGTGGCGCAGCCACTCGGGGATGGAACGTTCGAACATCGGGGCCTCCGGTGCCGACCGGACGCCAATCCGCGCTGCCTGTCGCCTTCAAAGGCGACTGGGCCATGTCGCAATTCTGCCTGCGGCGGCGGACGGCCCTCCGGGCTCAGCGCCCGCCCGTCACCTCCATCACCGCGCCGGTGACATAGGACGCGGCCGGGCTGCACAGCCAGAGGATCATCTCGGCCACTTCCTCGGCCCGGCCCGGGCGCCCCATCGGGACCAGAGGCGCCAGATCGAAGGCCCGTGTCGGCCGCCCGCCCGAGGCGTGGATTTCCGTGTCGATCAGCCCGGGCCGGACCGCGTTGACCCTGACCCGCCCGGGCGCCAGTTCCCGCGCCAGGCCGATGGCCAGCGTATCCACCGCCGCTTTCGAGGCCGCGTAATCCACGTATTCCCCGGCCGACCCCAGCCGCGCGGCGACCGAGGACAGCAGCACGATGGCAGCATCCCCCTCGTCCCGGGGCAGCCGCCGCGCCGCCTCGCGCGCGCAGAACAGAGCGCCCAGCACGTTGGTCTCCACCACCGCGCGCAGCCTCTCGGGCGTGGTCTCGGCCAGGGTCATCGAGGGCGCGACGATCCCCGCGTTGATCACCACCGCGTCCAGCCTGCCCAGCGCCGCCTCCGCCCCATCGAAGACAAGCGCCACCGCCGCGGGGTCGGTCACATCCCCCGCCAGCGCCACCGCCCGACGCCCCAGCGCCTCGACCCCGCGCACCACCTCGGCCGCGGCTTCGGCGTCCTGCCGGTAGGCCACCGCCACGTCCCAGCCCCGCGCCGCGGCCATGAGCGCCGTGGCCCGGCCGATCCCCCGCGAGGCGCCCGTGATGAGCATGCTGGCCATGCGCCGATCCTCCCCTGCCTGCCGCAAGGCTAGCCCGCCCGCGCCCCTCGCGAAAGCCCGGGCTTTACGCCGCCCGCGACCACGCTAAGCTGGCGGCATGAAACGCATTCTCGTCAGTTCCTGCCTGCTGGGCGCCCCGGTTCGTTACGATGGCCGGGCCAAGACCCTGGCCGGTCCGCTTCTGGACCTCTGGCGCCGCGAAGGGCGGATCGTGCCGCTCTGCCCCGAGATGGCGGCGGGCCTGCCCGTGCCGCGCGCCCCGGCCGAGATCGCCCCGGGCGTGACCGCCTTGCAGGTGCTGTCCGGGCAGGGCCAGGTCCTCACCGACAGCGGCGAGGATGTGACCGCCCCCTTCGTCCGCGCCGCCGAGCTGGCGCTGCAGGCGGCCCGCGCCCATGATTGCGCCTTCGCGCTGCTGACCGACGGCAGCCCCTCCTGCGGCAGCCTCTTTGTCTATACCGGCGAGCATGACGGCACCCGCCGCCCCGGTCGCGGACTCGCCGCCGAGATGCTGGAACGCCACGGCATCCGCGTCTTCGCCCCTTCGCGGATCACCGAGCTGGCGGCAGCGCTGCGGGCGGCGTCCTAGGGGCCGGTTGCCGCAGGGGGCTTGCGCCCGCGCGCGGCGCGTCCCACATCAGGCCAAAGCCGAAAGGTCAGCTCCTTGTGCCCTCCTCCACCCCCGCCGCGCCCCCGGCCCCTGACCTCGCCCGCTGCCTGGGCGGTGTCGCTGCCGGTCCGCGCCTATCGGCTGCTGTGGAGCCCCTGGGTCGGTCACGGTTGCCGCTACCAGCCGACCTGCTCGGCCTATGCGCTGGAGGCCCTGGCGCTGCACGGGGCGATCAAGGGTTCGTGGCTGACGGCCAGGCGCATCGCCTCGTGCCACCCCTGGGGCGGGCAGGGCTATGACCCGGTACCGGGCGCCGATCCCGAGTGGGACGCGGAGCACCGGCATTAGCGCTCAATAGGCCCCGGTTCCAAGCATCACCATCAGGGCCAGCACCAGGCCGATCCCGCCCCCGGCAAGGATCGCATTGCGCCGCGCCAGACCCGGCGCCTGGGAGGCAAAGGCGGCGGGATCGGCCATCAGGCGCCGCAAGCGCTGGCGAAAGGCGCCGTCCACCCCCTGCACCGCGAAGACCAGCACGAAGGCCGCGACCACGATCATGCCGTAGGGCGTGGCAAGGTCGCCCAGGCTTTGTACCCCGCCGCTCAGCCAGGCCCGCAGCGGGCCGGTCAGCAGCACCAGCAACCCCGCCGCCCCCATCACGGCGCCCGACCGCCACCCCATCCGCGCCAGCATCGCTTCGGCCTGCCCGGCCGGCAGCCGGGCCAGCGCCGGAAAGACCACCAGTGCGGTATAGAGCACGCCGCCGGCCCAGATCACCCCCGCCACCAGATGCAGCGCATAGCCCAGCAGATAGCCCATTCCCAACTCCGCATGTTAATCCCGTTAACATACCCGAGCCCCGCCCCCTGTCAATCGCCCCCGGCCCCCAACTTGACGCCGCCCGGCCAAACCCCCTATGGCAGGGCTTCAGGAGGGCCCGGCCCATGCTCGACGACAGCGACGATCTTCCCGGCGACGACATCCACCCGCTGTTCCACGGGGCGCCGAAATCCACCGAATTCCGCAAGCTGCGGAAGCGGCTCGTGCAGCAGGTGCGCGAGGCGACCGAGGCTTTCGGCATGATCCGTCCCGGCGACAAGTGGCTGGTCTGCCTGTCGGGCGGCAAGGACAGCTACACGCTGCTTGCGGTGCTGCACGAGTTGAAATGGCGCGGCCTCCTGCCGGTGGAGCTGCTGGCCTGCAACCTCGACCAGGGGCAACCGGGCTTCCCGGCGACGGTGCTGCCCGACTTCCTGACCCGGATGGGCGTGCCGCACCGGATCGAATATCAGGACACCTATTCCATCGTCGTCGACAAGGTGCCGCAGGGGCGGACCTATTGCTCGCTCTGCTCGCGGCTGCGGCGCGGCAACCTCTACCGCATCGCGCGTGAGGAGGGCTGCACCTCGGTCGTGCTGGGCCATCACCGCGACGACATGCTCGAGACGTTCTTCATGAATCTGTTCCACGGCGGGCGGCTGGCGACCATGCCGCCGAAGCTGGTGAACGAGGATGGCGACCTGACCGTGCTGCGGCCCCTGGCGTTCGTGGCCGAGGCCGATTGCGAGAAATTCGCCCGGGCGATGGACTATCCGGTCATTCCCTGCGACCTCTGCGGGTCGCAGGACGGGCTGCAGCGCATGCAGGTCAAGGCCTTGCTGGACGAATGGGAGAAACGGACGCCCGGGCGGCGGAACGTCATGTTCAAGGCGCTGATGAACGTGCGGCCCTCGCATCTGGTCGACCCCAAGCTCTTCGATTTCATCGGCCTCTGGCCCGAGGCGCCGGGCACCTCGGCGGCAGATGCTGAAAATTCGAATGAAATTCCTCGTCTGCGTTAAGGCTTCGCTCACTACCTTAACCAAGGCTGCTTGTACCGGGGGGCTGCGGGCGCCCTGCAAGAAGGACGGGTAAAGGCTTTGACGATGACTTGGGCACGGCGGGCGATGGCAATCGCCAGACAGCGGCGCTTTTGGACCCTGGCCCTGATTCCCGCGCTGACGCTGGCCACACTCGCCGCGGGCCTGTCGGCCTGGGCGCTGGTGGCGCTGGTCGCGGTGCAGGCGGCGCTTTTGTGGTCGGCGCTGCGTGACGCGCTGGCCGCGGGCGCCCAGTCGGAGCTGCGGGGCCATGCCTCGATGCGGGACCGCAAGGGCGTGCTGGACCTGCTGAACGCGCAGGGGCTGGGCACCGCGCAGGGCGCCGCCGCCGCGCTGGCGGTGCGCCTTGACGATGCGCCGCGACTCGCGCGGCAGCTTGGTGCCACCTCCTTTGCCGCGCTGCGCGACACGCTGGCCGAGCGGCTGGCGCTGTCCCTGCGCGATCAGGACCTGTTCTGCGCGCTGGAGACGGACGGTTTCGGCGTTGCGCTGCAGGCCCAGCGCGGGCTGGACCTGGGCGGCATCCTGGCCGTGGCGCAGCGCATCCAGTCGCGGCTGTCCGCGCCCTTGCCGATCAACGGCGTGACCCTCTGGCCCAGCGTCTCGATCGGCTTTTGCATCTCGCCCCGCGCCGCCATGCTGAACGGCCTCGACATGCTGCAGGCGGCCGAGGCCGCGGCGGAACGCGCCCTCCGCTCGGGGCCCGGCGCGCTCAATTCCTATTCCGTCGTCGATTTCCCCTCGACCATGACCGGCGACCGGGTCTCCAGCCTGCGCCGCGCGCTGGAGAATGGCGAGATCCGCGCCTATTTCCAGCCGCAGATCGAAGCCAGCACCGGCGCCGTCAGCGGGCTTGAGGCGCTGGCGCGCTGGCAGCATCCCCAGAACGGCCTGATCTCGCCGGGCGAATTCCTGCCGCAGATCGAGGCTGCGGGCCTCTCGCCCCGCCTGGCCGAACGCATGCTGCGCGAGGCGCTGACCGCGCTGAAGGAGCTGGACGCGCAGGGGCTGCGGGTGCCCCAGGTCTCGGTCAACCTTTCGGCCGAGGAATTGCGCAACCCGCGCCTGGCCGACGAGATCGGCTGGGAACTGGACCGCCACGATCTGGAGCCCGAACGGCTGACGGTCGAGATCCTGGAAACCGTCGTCGCCCGGGGCGAGGACGACATCGCCGTGCGCACCATCGCCCGGCTCTCGGCCATGGGCTGCGGCATCGACCTCGACGATTTCGGCACCGGGCATGCCTCGATCGCCAATATCCGCCGCTTCGCCGTCGGCCGGATCAAGATCGACCGCAGCTTCGTCACCAACATGCACACCGACCCCGACCAGCAGCGCATGGTGGCGGCGATCCTGTCGATGGCGGCGCAGCTGGACCTCGGCACGCTCGCCGAAGGGGTCGAGCATCCCGAGGAACAGGTCAAGCTGGCGCAGATGGGTTGCGGCCATCTGCAGGGCTTCGCCATCGCCCGCCCGATGCCCGCCAGCGACCTGCCGGGCTGGCTACGCGCCCATCTGGCGGCGCTGGAACAGGGCGAGCCTTGGGTCGAAAACGCCGAGGACGCGCGCCAGGCCGCCGGGCCGCACAAGCCCTGAGGCGGGGCGGGCCCAAAGGGGGCAGCGCCTGCCGGGCGCGAGGCCCCTTGGCCGCGTCGGACGCAATCTGACCCCTGCGCCGAGGAACCGCGCCGCGCCCCGGCGCAGGGCGGCCCCGCAGCGGCGCAGGTATCGCGCCCGGGCAAGACGACGAGGGCGCGGCCACCCGCGGACGGCGGCAAAAACCCCCGACCGGCCGACCGATCCGGGGGAATCCGCTTGACCTTTGGGGGCAACGCCTGTTGAACCGGCGCTGCATAGAAATCGCGCCCGGAACGCCCTCGATGGACGATCAAACCAAGAACCTGATCCTCGCCTTCGCCCTGAGCCTCGCGGTCATCATGGGCTGGTTCGCGCTGTTCCCGCCCCCGGAACCGCAACCCGGCGACACCATTTCGCAAAGCGAACTGGTCCCGCCGCCGCCCGGCGAAAGCGCCCCGGCCTCGACCGATGCGACGATGGCCGAGCCGCTTCAGGAAACCGCCCGCATCGCCATCGACACGCCGCGCCTGACCGGCTCGATCGCCCTGACCGGCGGCCGTTTCGACGACATGCAGCTGCGCGACTATACCGAGACGGTCGAGCCCGACAGCGACCTCGTCCACCTGCTGAACCCCAATGGCGGCAGCCGCCATCCGTTCTACGCCCTCTTCGGCTGGACCCCGCGCGGCGCGCTGGACTACGCCAATGTCCCCGGCCCCGCGACCCCCTGGGAGCAGGTCGGCACCAACGCCCTGACCGTCGACACGCCGGTCACGCTGCGCTGGGACAACGGCGCGGGCCTGATCTTCACCCGCGTGATCCGTATCGACGACAATTACATGTTCACGGTCGATCAATCGGTCGAGAACACCACCGACGCCGCCGTCTCGCTGGATCCCTATTCGATCCTGGCGCAACATGGCGTGCCCGCCGACTTCCAGTCCTATTTCATCTCGCATGAAGGCCTCGTGCAGATGACCGATGGCGCGCTGCTGGAAGGCAATTACAAGGACATGGTCGATTATCCGGTCTCGGACCGCGAGCGGATCCCGACGCAGACCACCACCGCGACCGAGAATGCCTGGATCGGCTTCACCTCGAAGTATTTCATGGCGACGCTCGTTGGCATCCCGGGCCAGCCCGCCACGGTCGTCTCGCAATACGTCCCGGGCGGCGACATCTATCAGGCGAGCCTGCGTCAGCCGACCGTCACGGTCGAGCCCGGCCAGACCGCCAGCGCCTCGTCCATGCTGTTCACCGGCGCCAAGGTCTTCGACATCCTCGAAAGCTATGAGGAAAACCAGAACGTCCAGCGCCTGACCGACGCCATCGACTGGGGCTGGTTCTTCTTCCTGACGCGCCCCATCTTCCGCGTGCTGAACTTCTATCACAGCGTGATCGGCAACATGGGCTGGGCCATCCTGGCGCTGACGCTGACGCTTAAGGCGATCCTGCTGCCGCTGGCCTGGAAATCCTACGTCTCGATGGCGCGGATGAAGGAACTCCAGCCCGAGATGCAGAAGCTGAAAGAGCGTGCCGGCGACGACCGCCAGAAGCTCCAGCAAGAGATGATGGCGCTCTACCGCGACAAGAAGGTCAACCCGGCCGCCGGCTGTCTGCCGATCCTGTTGCAGATCCCGATCTTCTTCTCGCTCTACAAGGTGATCTTCAACACGATCGAACTGCGGCACGCCGACTGGTTCTGGGTGTTCAACGACCTCTCGGCGCCCGATCCGACCTCGATCTTCAACTTCTTCGGCCTGCTGCCCTGGGCCGCACCGGAAACCGGCTCGCTGATGGCGACCGTGTTCCTGGGCCTGCTGCCGCTCCTCTTCGGCATCTCGATGTGGTTCCAGATGCGTCTGAACCCGGCGCCCGCCGATCCGATGCAGCAGACCATCTTCAACTGGATGCCGTGGATCTTCATGTTCGTGATGGGCGGCTTCGCCTCGGGGCTGCTGATGTACTGGATCGGCAACAACATCATCACCTTCATCCAGCAATACCTGATCATGTCGGCGCATGGCTCGCGGCCGGATCTGTTCGGCAACATCAGGTCGTCGTTCAAGAAGCCGAAGGCGGCGAATGCCGACAAGGCCCCCAAGACCGGCAAGGCAAAGTGAAGACAGCGCATCTGGCGCATATCGTCCGGCATCCGGTGAAATCCGCCGGATACCAGGAACTCGACCGGGCGGCCCTGATCCAGGGCCGCCCGATGCCCTTTGACCGGGTCTGGGCCGTGGCGACCGAGGCCGCCAAGTTCCCCGCAGCGCCCGAAGGCTGGGCGGCCAAGATGAATTTCCTGCGCGGCGCGGCCGAGGGCCAGTTGCAGGCGATCCGCGCCCGGTTCGACGAGGCCACCGGCAGCCTCACCCTGACCCATCCCGACCGCCCCGCCTTCGCCGGCACCCTGCCCGCCGACGGCCCGGCGCTGGTCGCGTGGCTGCGCCCGCTCTGGCCCGCGACCCGCCCTGCCCCCCGCGCGCTGGTTCAGCGCCAGGACGGCGGCGCACTGACCGATGTGCCCGATCCCTTCGTGGCGATCCTCTCGCTCGGCTCGCTCCGCGATCTGGGCAGCCGGATGGGCCGCGCCCTGTCGATCCACCGCTTCCGCGGCAATCTCTGGATCGAGGGTTGGGCGCCCTGGGCCGAAGTCGACCTGATCGGCCGCGAGATCACCCTCGGCGAGACCCGCCTCAGGATCGAAGAACCCATCACCCGCTGCGTCGCCACCACCTATGACCCCGAGACCGGCGAGGCGGCGGGCGACACCCTCGCCGCGCTGCAATCCGGCTGGGGTCACAAGGACTTCGGCGTCTACGCGCGGGTCCTCAACAGCGGCGCCGTCGCGATCGGCGACCGCGTGGAGATCACCCCATGACCACCCTCCCCTTCCCCGAAACCGCCCATCCCACGCCCGAGGATCTGGAGGCCGGCCGCAAGCTGTTCGCCGGGCCCGTCGATTTCGTCAAAGGCGTGGTGGCGATGCCCGGCCTGCCCCCGGCCGACCGGCTGGAGATCTGCTTTGCCGGACGCTCGAATGTCGGCAAGTCGAGCCTGATCAACGCGCTCACCGGCCGCAAGTCGCTGGCGCGGACCTCGAACACGCCGGGCCGCACGCAAGAAATCAACTATTTCGACGTGGGCGGGCAACTCTATCTGGTCGACCTGCCCGGCTATGGCTTTGCCGAGGCGCCGGTCGCCGTGGTCCGCCAGTGGCAGGCGCTTCTGAAGAGCTACCTCTCGGGCCGCGCCACGCTGCGCCGGGCCTTCGTGCTGATCGACATGCGCCACGGCGTCAAGAAGGTGGACGAGGAGATCCTCGACCTCCTGAACAAATCCGCCGTGACCTTCCAGGTGGTGCTGACCAAGGCCGACAAGATCGGCGCGGCCGAGCGCGAGCGCACCCTGGCCCAGGTCCGCGCGGCACTGGCCAAACACCCCGCCGCCTATCCCGAGCTGCTTGTCACCTCCTCGGAAAAGGGCGAGGGTGTGGCGACGCTTCGCGCGATCCTCGCCACCATGCAGTAAGCCCATGAGACAGCAGAACATGAACCGTGACTGGAAAGCCACCGCCCGCACCCTGTCGGAAGCCCTGCCCTATCTGCAGCGCTTCGCCGGGGCCGTCGTCGTCGTCAAGTTCGGCGGCAATGCGATGGGCGATGACGAGGCCATGGCCGAATTCGCCCGCGACGTGGTGCTGATGCGCCTTGTCGGCATCAATGTCGTCGTCGTTCATGGCGGCGGGCCGATGATCAACGATTTGCTCAACCGTCTGGGCATCAAGTCGGAATTCGTGCGCGGCAAGCGCGTGACCGACAAGGCCACGGTCGAGGTGGTCGAAATGGTGCTGACCGGCCTTGTGAACAAGCGCATCGTGCAGGCGATCATGGACGAAGGCGGCCGCGCCGTGGGTCTGTCTGGCAAGGACGACGACCTGATGGTCTGCGTGGCCGATGACCCGGAGCTGGGCTTCGTCGGCAAGCCGGTCGAGATGAACGTGCAGGTGCTGCGCGACCTCTTCAAGGCCGGCATCATCCCGGTCGTGGCCCCCGTCGCCACCGGCATGAGCGCGCTGGAGACGTTCAACGTCAACGGCGACACCGCCGCCGGGGCCATCGCTGGCGCGCTGCAGGCCGACCGCCTGCTGCTGCTGACGGACGTGTCCGGCGTCAAGGACAAGGACGGCAACGTCCTGACCGAGATCCACCCCGACCAGATCCGCGCCATGACCGCCGACGGCACCATCGCCGGCGGCATGATCCCCAAGACCGAGACGGCGCTTCTGGCCATCGAGCAGGGCGTGCGGGCGGTGGTGATCCTCGACGGGCGGGTGGCCAACGCCTGCCTCTTGGAACTCTTCACCGAACACGGCGCGGGCTCGATGATCCGCGCCACGCCTCCCCGCGTCTCGCCCCGTGGCACGGGCGTCTGAGGCGCTCTCGGCGCTTCAGGAACAGGGGCTGGTGGCGCTGGCCGTCACCGCCCCCGACCCCGATTTCTGCCCACCCGAGGCCCGCGCGCTGGTCCTGATTGGCCCGGCGGGCGGCTCGCTCTGGTGGGACCGGCTCAAGACCGCCCCCGAATGGCAGGACGGCGCCCCCGACCCGGTGGACCGCTGGTCGAAGCGGGTCCTGGGCGCGCTGGCCGAGCGATTCGGCGGCCGCGCCCTCTTTCCCTCGGACGGACCGCCCTGGCCGCCCTTCTTCCGCTGGGCGCAGGAGACCGGCGCGCTCTGGCAAAGCCCGGTCGGGATGCTGGTCCATGCCGAGCAGGGGCTCTGGGTCTCGTTCCGCGGCGCGCTGGCGCTGCCCTTCGCCGTGGCCCTGCCCCCGGCTGAAAACCCCTGTGAAACCTGCCCCACGCAGCCCTGCCGCACGGCCTGCCCGGTCGGCGCGCTCTCGGCCACGGCCTATGACACCGCCCGCTGCCACGCCCATCTCGACACGCCCCAGGGCCGCGATTGCCTCACCGAAGGCTGCCGCGCGCGCCGCGCTTGCCCGGCGGGTATCCCGCATGCAAGACTGGCGGACCAATCCGCCTATCACATGAGCCGGTTCCACCGATGATGAAGCGCCTGATCCTCACCCGCCACGCGAAATCGAGTTGGGACGACCCCACGATGTCGGACCACGACCGCCCGCTGAACGAGCGCGGCAAGGCCGCCGCGGCGGATCTGGGGGAATGGCTCGCGTCCCGCGGCTATGTCCCGGGCGAGGTCCTGTGCTCGGACGCGCTCAGGACCCGCAAGACCTGGTCGGGCATCGCCCCCGCCCTGCCCGGCACGCCCGAGCTGATCCTGAAACCCGCGCTCTATCACGCGGGGCCGGATGTGATGCTGGCGGTGCTGAAACACGCCTCGGCGGATACGGTGATGATGATCGGCCACAACCCCGGCATCGCCGAATTCGCCGGCCGCATCGTCGCCCAGGCGCCCCTCAACCCCGACTTCCAGCGCTACCCGACCGGCGCCACCCTGGTCGTCAGCTTCGAAGCGCCGAGCTGGCAGGACGTGGACTGGCATTCGGGCTCGGTCCGCGACTTCATCGTGCCGAAGGAAATCGCCGCCTGAGGCGCTGCGGTCGGGCTATTCCGACCCGGCCAGCTGATCAATAAAGCTGGCAACGATCAGGGCCGCCCCCTCCTCGGAGGGATGATTGCCGTCGTAATAGAGCGGCACGGTGTCGAGCTGGATGTAGCAGCGGTCCGCTGCCCTGAGACCGCGAAACAGCGGCTCGGTCGCCACGCGGACGACATTGTCGCCTGAAACCTCATCGAAAACGCCGCGGACGAAGGCCGTGCGGCTGACATAATCCGCGCGCGGAAAGGACAGGTCCTGCACAATCTCGCCGGTGCGGCGGAAGTGAATCGCGTTCTCCAGCGCGATGTCCACTGCCGATTCCGGCACCGGGTCGATCAGGAACAGGCGACGCGAAGCCGAGGCTAGCTCCTCGAGATAGGCGCGCAGGGCCCCTGCCTTCGCCTCGGGGTCCCGATGCAGCGCTCCTTCCGCATAGACGTCGTATTCACGGTATTCCTCGTGGTCCAGATGCCCCTCGCTGTTGCGATAGGGCATTCCTTCGATGGCCCCCGCCACCGGATAGAGGCGGAAGGACCAGCGGTTCAGCAGGATGACATCGGCATCCAGCCCGCGCAGGTGGTCAATCAACTCGCGATGCCGCTCATCGCAATCGGTGACCGACAGGTCCCGATTGCGCCGCATGAACGGCAGCGGCTCGCATCCGACCGTTTGCAGATACACGCCCCGCAAGCCCTCAACCTGCAGCGCCCCGTCCAGCGCAAGGCTCAGTGCCTCGCTGTGGGAATCCCCCAGCAGAACGATTGTTCGGGTCGCCTGAGGGTCACCGAAGACGCAACCGGCCGTGACTGTCAGCCCGTCCAGCAGCTGCCCGCGGTCACAGACCGGTCCTTCGGCCCGGATCCGCTCGCCCAGGCTGCGCCAGACCACGTTCTCGGGATAGCTGAGGCGCAGGCGGGTATGCGCAGCCGGCTGGACCTGCATGTAGATGCCGAACGCGCCCACGAACAGCAGCATTGCCGCATAGAAGCCGCGGTTGCGAAGCCGGGAGATCCAGCTGACCGCAGGACGCCGGAATGGCCGCTCGACCAGCACCCAGGTGAGAAGCGACAGGATGGTGGCCAGCGCGATCAGGCCCCAGCGTTCGGCGATCGACGCGCCGCCGTCGATCGTGGTCCAGCGATGGAACACGAAGAGCGGATAATGCCAGAGGTAGAGGCTGTACGAGATCAACCCGATCCCCACCAGCAGACGATTCCCCAGGATGGCCTGCGCCAAGGTTCCCGAGCGCGCCCCCAGGATCACCAGCGCCGCGCCCAGCGTCGGCAGGAGGGCGGGAAGGCCGGGAAACGGCACGGTCGCATCATAGGCAAAGACCGCCAGCAGGATCGCGCCGATCCCCAGAAGCGCCAGCAGCCCCGCCAGCCGGGCGCCAAAGGGCGCGGGCCAGCGATCCAGCACAAGCGCTACGAGGACGCCCAGAAGCAGCTCCCAGGCCCTCGTCGGCAGCAGGTAGAAAGCCGCCGCGGGCGACGATGACGTCAGCCATTGCGCGGCGCCCAAGCTGAGCGCGAAGCCCGCGAGCGCCCCAAGCCAGAGCCCGCGCTCACCGCGCTTGCGCAGCACCAGCAGGGCGAACAGCGGAAAGAGCAGGTAAAACTGGCCCTCGACCCCAAGGCTCCAGGTGTTGAGCAGGGGTTTCAGCGTCGAGGCGGTGTCGAAATACCCGCTCTCCAGCCAGAAAAGTACATTCGACACGAAGAATAACGCCGCCAGAACGCTCTCGGCGAAATCCCTCGTGTCGCTGGGCAGCAGCAGGAACCAGGCGGCCGGTCCGCTGCAAGCAAGCACCACCAGCAAGGCAGGCAGGATGCGTCTCGCGCGGCGGATATAGAAAGCCCGAAGCGTGAAGGTGCCGCGCCGGTTTTCTTCCAGCACGATGCTGGTGATCAGATAGCCGCTGATAACGAAGAAAACGTCGACACCGACAAAGCCGCCCTGAAATGCGGTAAAGCCCGCGTGAAACAGCACAACCGGGATAACGGCAAGGGCACGCAACCCGTCGATTTCGCGACGATATCTCATGCCGCCTCGCCCCTCACCGCCTGTCACCAATACGACAACTGCTTCGCTTTCCTTCCGGATAGCTTCCAGGCCGGACCAGGACAACAATCCAGGGCTTGGGTGGCAATGAACAGGCCGCACTGCGGAGATCGTGCAACGCAGACGGCCCGGAACCACGTCCCGGGCCGTCGCGTTTCAAGGGCGCCGTCTGCCTCGGCGGCAAGACGGCGGGTCGCTCAATGCCCCAGGATCTGGCTCAGGAACAGCTTGGTCCGCTCGCTCTGCGGGTTGTTGAAGAACTCGTAGGGCTCGTTCTGCTCGACGATCTGGCCCTGGTCCATGAAGATCACCCGGTTCGCCACCGCCTGCGCGAAGCCCATCTCGTGGGTCACGCAGAGCATGGTCATCCCCTCTTCGGCGAGCTGGATCATGGTATCCAGCACCTCCTTGATCATCTCGGGGTCGAGCGCCGAGGTCGGCTCGTCGAACAGCATGATCCGCGGCCGCATGCAGAGCGAGCGGGCGATGGCCACGCGCTGCTGCTGACCGCCCGACAGCTGGCCCGGGTATTTGTGGGCCTGCTCGGGGATCTTCACCTTTTCCAGGAAGTGCATCGCCGTCTCTTCGGCTTCCTTCTTGGGGATCTTGCGCACCCAGATCGGGGCCAGCGTGCAGTTCTCCAGAATGGTGAGGTGCGGGAAGAGGTTGAAGTGCTGGAACACCATCCCGACCTCGGAGCGCACCTTGTCGATGTTCTTCAGGTCCGACGACAGTTCCGTGCCGTCAACGATGATCGTGCCCTTCTGGTGTTCCTCCAGCCGGTTGATGCAGCGGATCATCGTCGATTTGCCCGAGCCCGAGGGCCCGGCGATGACGATCCGCTCGCCCCGGTTCACGGTCAGGTTGATGTCACGCAGAACGTGGAACGTGCCGTACCACTTGTTCATGTTGGTGATCTGGATGGCGACCTCGTCCGAGACCTTCATCTGGCTGCGGTTGATGGCGGCAGTTTCCATGCTTTCCATGGGAAATCTCCTTAACGATGGTCGGTCTTGAGGCGGCGCTCGAGGTGCATCGAGTAGCGCGACATGGAGAAGCAGAAGACCCAGAACACGGCACCGATGAAGATGAAGAGTTCCCAGTAGATCCCCTGCCAGTCCGAGGTCGCGCGGATCGCGCTCGCCCGGCCGATCGGATCGAGAATGCCGATGAACACGACCAGCGTGGTGTCCTTGAAGAGGCCGATGAAGGTGTTCACGATCCCCGGGATCGAGATCTTCAGGGCCTGCGGCATGATGATCAGGCGCTGCGCCTTCCAGTAATCGAGGCCCAGCGCATCCGCCGCCTCGTACTGGCCGCGCGGCAGCGCCGCGAGGCCGCCCCGGATCACCTCGGCCATATAGGCGGTGGCGAACAGGGTGACCATGATGATGACGCGCAGGATCAGGTCGAAGTTGGTCCCGGGCGGCAGAAAGTAGTTCAGGAGCAGCGACGCCGTGAACAGCAGCGTGATCAGCGGCACGCCGCGGATGAACTCGATGAAGGTGACCGAGATCCATTTGATCAGCGGCATGTTCGACTGCCGGCCGAGGGCGAAGAGGATGCCCAGCGGCAGCGACAGCGCGATGCCCGCGACGCCGATCACGATCGAGATCATGAAGCCGCCGAATTCTCGGGACGGCACCGAGCGCAGCTCGATCGGGATGAGGCGGGCCAGCAGGTCGGCGATGTTCTGGACGATCGGGAAGATCCCCAGATCAAGGCCGAGCCAGCCCGGCGGGTCGAAGAACAGGCACAGGAACAGCACCACCGCCAGCGCGCTGGTCGGCACGGTGCCCAGAGGTTCGGCCGCGCGCATGATGAAGAAGCCCAGCAGCGCCAGCCCCAGCAGCACCATGACCGGCCCCCAGACCGACCCGCCCCACAGGAGCCAGACGGCGATGAACGGGTAGATGACCGAGAACCACATCAGCTTGCGCGGCACCGACGGGAACAGCACCGGCGCCACGGCCACGATCAGCAGCACGAAGGCCAGAATCGGCCGCCAGTAAAGGTCCGACGGATAGAAGCCGAACATCAGCTGCAGCCAGTTGACGCGGATCACCGCCCAGCAGGCGCCGGTGGCGCCGTCCAGGATGGCGCGGCATTCGGTCAGCGAATTGGCATTCCAGACGGAATTGAGCACCCAGGGCGCCAGTTCGTAGACAATGCCGACGACGGCCAGCAGCGACAGCAGGGTCAGGATGGCGTTCAGCCAGCCCGAGAACAGGTTCTCGCGGATCCACTTGACGGCACCGGCCTGGGTGGTCGGCGGCGCCTCGGGCGGGAGCATCGTGTCGCGGACGAAAGCGACGGTTTGCGCATGGGTATCGCTCATGTCACCGCTCCCTCAGCTTGATGCGGTTGTTGTAGTAGTTCATCACCGTCGAGATGATCAGGCTGATGACCAGATAGATGAGCATCAGCAGCAGCATCCCCTCCAGTTCGCGCCCGGTCTGGTTGATGGTGATCCCCCCCAGCGTCGAGCGCAGGTCCATGTAGCCCACGGCCAGGCCCAGCGAGGTGTTCTTGGTGATGTTGAGGTATTGCGAGATCAGCGGCGGGACGATGACGCGCATCGCCTGCGGCAGGATCACCAGCCGCATGGTCTTGCCCGGCTGCATGCCCAGCGCATAGGCGGCCTCGGTCTGGCCCTTGGCGATGGCGAGGATGCCCGCCCGGACGTTCTCGGCGATGAAGGCGGCGGTATAGATGCTCAGGCCGATCCACATGGCGATCAGCGAGTTGCGCATCTGGATGCCGCCGGTGAAGTTGAAGCCCCGCAGCTCGGGATATTCGGCGTGGAAGCCGAAGATCACCAGCAGCACCGCCAGCGGCGCCAGGAAGATCAGCAGGCTCTTCCACCAGGTCTTGGGCCGGACGCCGGTGGCGTTCTGCACCGCCGTGGCATGGGCCAGGAGGCGCTTGTTCAGCCAGAAGCTGGCGATCAGCGCGGCGACGATGACCAGCCAGTTCAGCCCGGTCCCGAGGTTGGGCACGCCGAGCATGGCGCCCAGATCGACCGAGAAGAGCGGCGCGGGCACATAGACGCCGCGGTTGGTGATGGCGACCGAATCGAAGAGCAGCATGCTCGAGGTCGCGTTCTCGCCCCGGAAGGCCGAGGGCGCGGGCATCGATTCCGACATCACCGCCGAGACGACGATGATCCAGATCAGCACCGGCACGTTGCGGAAGGTCTCGATATAGACCGTCATCAGGCGGGCGACGATCCAGTTGTTGGACAGTCGCAGCACGCCGGCGATAACGCCCAGCACGGTGGCCGTGATGCAGGCCATGACCGCCAGGATCAGCGTGTTCAGAAGGCCGACGACGGTGGCGCGCAGATGCGTCGATTGCGAGGAATACTCGATCGGTCGCTGCGCGATGTCATAGCCCGCGGTGTTGAAGAGGAAATCGAAACCGAAGGGCTTGCCCAGGGCCTCGAGGTTGGTCTTGGTGTTGTAGACCAGCCATGCGGCGCCGAACATGAGCACGAAAAGCGCGAAGACCTGGATCGTCATCGACCGGTAGCGCGAATCGTAAAGCAACATGCTCAGGCGAAACGCGGGCTGCTGAGCGCCGCTGTCCATTGCCATGAAATGTCTCCCTGCATCCGTGTGGTTTTTTTTGCTGCCCGCACCTTTTGGCGTCGGGCGACACGGTTATGCTTGTTTTAGATAGGAAAACGGCGCGCGACGGGGTCGCGCGCCGGATCCGGGGCCGTTAGCGGAACGGCGGTGCGTAGAGCAGACCACCCTGGGTCCACTGCGCGTTCAGACCGCGGGCCAGGCCGATCGGGGTGGCCTCGCCAATGGTGGCGGCGAAGATCTCGCCATAGTTGCCACCGGCGGCAATGGCGCGCATCGCCCATTGCGCGTCGAGACCGATCATCGCACCGAGGTCGCCTTCGGCGCCCAGCAGACGGTTGATCTCGGGGTTGTTGGTGCCGGCGGCCATCTGCTCGAGGTTCGAGGTGGTGACGCCCAGCTCTTCGGCGGCGACCAGCGCGTTCAGGGTCCAGCGGGCGATATCGGCCCATTGGTCGTCACCCTGGCGCACCAGCGGGCCCAGCGGCTCTTTCGAGATGATTTCCGGCAGGATCACGTGATCGCCGGGGGTCTCGAACGAGGCGCGGGTCGCAGCCAGACCCGAGGCGTCGGTGGTGTAGACGTCGCAGGCACCGGCCAGGTATTGCTGCTGGGCCTCGGCGTTGGTCTCGATCGGGACCGGCTCGTAGGTCATGTTGTTGATGCGGAAGTAATCCGCGAGGTTGAGCTCGGTCGTGGTGCCGGTCTGGATGCAGACGGTGGCGCCATCGAGTTCCGTGGCCGACGACACGCCGAGCGCGCGGTTCACCATGAAGCCCTGGCCGTCGTAGTAGTTGACGCCAATGAAGGTGAAGCCGAGGTCGGTATCGCGCGAGAAGGTCCAGGTGGTGTTCCGCGCGAGGATGTCGATTTCGCCCGAGGCCAGCGCGGTGAAGCGGGTCTGACCGGTGGTGGGGACGAAGTTCACGGCCATCGGGTCGCCCAGCACCGCCGCGGCGATCGCCCGGCAGACGGCGACGTCAAAGCCCTGCCAGACGCCGTTCGCGTCGGGAGCCGAGAAGCCGTTCACGCCGGTCGACACGCCGCAGTTCAGCGAGCCACGGGCCTTCACGTCGTCGAGCGTTGCCGCCGACGCATAGCCAGCCACCAAGGCCGCCGTTGCGAGCGTCCCCAAAAATACCGATTTTTTCATAGTTACCTCTTCCTGTTGCAACCGCCCCTGCGGGCGATCTTCCAGCCCCTCGCGGAGCCAATGGTTGCCGGTTCAGATCCGGCTGGACATCGCCACGGTAATGGAGCCGGGGCGACGAGGCGCATCTTTACGATGCTGCGTAGGCGAATTTGTGCCGATTATTATTGGCCGTCAAGTCAATCATTCCTGACGTTGATGCTTACGCAAGCGGCAATAGCGGCGGCCCGGCCCCCCGGAGAATGCGTATTTTCTCGGCAAACCTGTTGGGCGCTAACAGCGACAGGCGGCGAAAAAACGGGCGGCGTCGAGAAAGGCGGTCCGGCGGTGCAACGTCAAGCGGATGGCCTCGTCGTCGGGGCCCCATTGCTCGGTCTGCCAGTCCTCGTCGATTCGCGAAACGTCCCACAGGGTTTCGACCGGGGCGATTCCCTCGGTCACCGCCAGACCGATCACCAGCGAGCCCGACATGGCCACCAGATCGTGAAAAGCGGTCAGCTCGAAAGGCGTGAAACGCAGGATGTGCCCGGCCAGCCGGCCCAGCGTCTCGGGCTTCTGCTCGGTCGGCATGACGCCCGAGGTGACGGCCCAGCCGACGCCGAAGCGCTCGGCCGACCAGGCCAGCAGCGGGTCCCAGGCCCGCGCCTGCCGCTCGACCAGTTCGACCGGGCTCTCGGCGCGGTAGCACAGCAGATCCGTCTCGCCATAGGCGGCGATGATCTCGGCCACTTCGGTGAACTGGGCGCTCACCTTGTCCAGCGCGGCATTGGCGGCGCGGGTGGCGGGCATTGCCTCGGGGCGGACCTCGCCCTCCTGCGCGGCCCATTCGGCGGCCACCAGATCGGCCAGCGCCCGGGTCGGCAGCATAAGCGGCGCCTTGGCCGGGGTCTTGATCGGCCGCCCGTCCAGGGCGATGCCGAAGCCCTCGGGCGACTCGGTCACGGTGACGGCCTTCCAGAAAACCTTCGGTGCCCAGCCGCTCATGCCCAAAGCCCCCCCAGCGCCGCGTCGAGCTGGTCGAGGCCGTCGATCCGCAGATCGGCCCGGGCGAGGCGCTTGACCGGATGATAGCCCCAGGTCACGCCGATGGCGCGGATCCCGGCGGCGTGGCCCATCTCGATGTCGAATTCGGTATCGCCGACGATCACGGCGCGCTCGGCCGGGACGCCGGTTTCGCGCAGGCAGGCATGGATCATCGAGGGATGCGGCTTGGACGGGTGGTCATCGGCGACCTGCGTGCTTGCGAAGAACCCGCCCAGATCGTGCGAGACCAGCAGCGCGTCGAGACCCCGGCGCGACTTGCCCGTGGCAATGGCGAGCGTCACGGCCGGATCAGCCGCCAGCCGCTCCAGCGCCGCGCGGGCGCCGGGGAATAACGGGCTGCCCTTGGCGCCGTTCTGCACCCTGAGCGCCTGATAGGTCGACTTGTAAGCGGCAACCAGCGCGTCGCGCCGGGCCTCGGTCACGCGCGGCGCCAGATGGGTCACGGCGACCGGCAGCGACAGGCCGACGATGCCCTTGATCGCCTCATGCGAGGGGACAATCATCCCCTGCCCGGCGAAGGCCGCGGTCATCGAATCGATGATATCGGTCTGGCTGTCGACCAGCGTGCCGTCGACGTCGAAAATCACCAGGCGAGGGGTCATTCCTGCTCCTCGAAGGGGTCGGCGGGGACGTCGGTTTCCTTCCAGCCCATGGTGGCCCAGCTTTTCGCCATATGCGCGGGCAGCGGGGCCTCGATGGTGACGGGCTTGCCGGTGATCGGATGCTCGAAGCTGATGCGCCGCGCGTGCAGGTGCAGCTTGCGGCTGATGTCGCCGCCCAGCTGCGCGCCCCAGCCGTCGCCCAGATTCTCCTGCCCCGAGCCGCCGTATTTGCCGTCGCCGATGATCGGATGCCCGATCTCGGCCATATGCGCCCTCAGCTGGTGGGTGCGCCCGGTGATCGGCACCAGCGCCACCCAGGCGGCGCGGCTGGCCAGCCGGTCGAGCACGGCGTAATCGGTGGTCGCGCGCTTGGCGCCCTCGGTCTTGTCGACCTCGTTGGGGTGGACGCAGCGCATCTTCTCCGCATCCCGGCCGCCCGATTTCACCAGCCCGTAGCGGATCGTGCCCATCAAGGGCTGCGGCACCCCGGCGACGATGGCCCAATAGATCTTGCGCGTGTTGCGGTGGCGGAAGGCCTCGGACAGGCGCCGGGCGACGCGCGGCGTGCGGGCCAGCAGCAGGACGCCCGAGGTGTCCTTGTCCAGCCGGTGCACCAGCACGGGCCGCTCCTTGTAGCCGAATTTCAGCGCCTCGGTCAGGCCGTCCACATGGCGGTTGCCCTGCCCGCTGCCGCCCTGCGAGGGCAGGCCCGGCGGCTTGTTCAGGGCGATGACATGCTCGTCCTTCCACAGCACGCAATCGCGGATCATCTCGGCATCGGCGTCGGGGATCCCCTCGACCCGCGTGGGCGGCGGCGGCGCGGCATCGGGCAAGGGCGGGATGCGCACCTGCTGCCCCGCTTCGATCCGGTCGCCCGATTTCACCCGCTTGCCATCGACGCGCAGCTCGCCCTTGCGGCAGAACTTCTCGACCATGCCCTGGGTGACCTGGGGAAACTTGCGCTTCAGCCAGCGATCCAGCCGCTGCTCGCCTTCATCGGTGCCGACGGTCAGGGTCTGTACGCCGCTCATGCGGTGATGCTCCTTGCAATCCAGAGGCCCGCCACGATCGCCACCAGCGACAGCGTGACCGAAGCCGCGACATAGGTAACGGCGAGCGCCTGCTGGCCCCGCTCCCACAGCGTCAGGGTGTCGAGGGAGAAGGCCGAAAAGGTGGTGAACCCGCCCAGCACCCCGGTCATCAAGAGGGGCGCGAAACGGTTGGCGCTGAGATGGCCCAGCATGACCACGACAACCCCCATGACGAAGGAGCCCAGCACGTTCACGGCCAGCGTCGCCCAGGGGAATCCCGGCCCCATGAGCCGCATTGCCGCCACCCCGGTCAGGTAGCGGCCCGAGGCGCCGAGCGCGCCGCCGAGGGCGACTTGGAGAAGCGTGGACAACATGCCGCTGCCTTGGCGCGCATGGACCGCAGAGTCAAGCCGGGCCACCCTGACGACGGCTTCTGAGCTTGGCGAAATACTCGACCCGCTTCTTCAACTCCCGCTCGAACCCGCGTTCGGGCGGCGCGTAGAGGACCGGGCGCTTGACCCCCTCGGGGAAGTAATTCTGGCCGCTGAACCCGTCCTCGGCATCGTGGTCATACTGATAACCCGCGCCGTAGCCCTGGCTCTCCATCAGCTTGGTGGGGGCGTTGAGGATATGCGCGGGCGGCATGGCGCTGCCGGTCTTGGTCGCCAGCTGCCGCGCCGCCTTGTAGGCCACGTAGACCGCGTTCGATTTCGGCGCGAGGGCGAGGTAGACGAGCGCCTGCGCCAGCGCCAGCTCGCCCTCGGGACTGCCGAGGCGCTCGTAGGTCTGCCAGGCCTCAAGGCACACGGATTGCGCCTGCGGATCGGCCAGGCCGATATCCTCGACCGCCATGCGGGTGATGCGGCGGGCGAGGAACCGGGGATCCTCGCCCCCCTCCAGCATCCGCGCGAACCAGTAGAGCGCCGCGTCGGGGTCGGATCCCCGGACCGATTTGTGCAGCGCCGAGATCAGGTTGTAATGCTCGTCGCCCGATTTGTCGTATTTCGCCGCCCGTCGCATCAGCCGCTTGGTGAGCGCCTCGGTATCGAGCGGGGCGCCGCTCACGCGCCAGGCCATGACCTGCTCGATCAGATTGAGCAACGCCCGCCCGTCGCCGTCCGCCATTTCCAGAAGCGCGTCGCGGGCCTGCGGCGAGAGCGGCAGCTTGCGCTTCTGCTCATGCTCGGCCCGCTCGGCCAGACTCTCCAGATCGGCCAGCGACAGGCGCGTCAGGATCATGACCTGCGCCCGGCTCAGCAGCGCCGCGTTCAGCTCGAAGGAGGGATTCTCGGTGGTGGCGCCGACCAGCAGGATCGTGCCGTCCTCCATATGCGGCAGGAAACCGTCCTGCTGCGCCTTGTTGAAGCGGTGGATCTCGTCGACGAAGAGGAGCGTCCCCTGCCCGTTCCGCCGCCTGAGTTTCGCCGCCTCGAAGACCTTTCTCAGTTCGGGCACGCCCGAGAAGATGGCGCTGATCTGAACGAAATGCAGATCCGTCTCGGCCGCCAGCAGCCGGGCGATGGTGGTCTTGCCCACCCCGGGCGGCCCCCAGAGGATCAGCGACCCCAGCGTCCCCGCCGCCAGCATGGCACCCAAAGGCCCGTCGGGGCCCAGAACCGCCTCCTGCCCGATGACCTGCCCCAGCGACTGCGGGCGCAGCCGGTCGGCCAGCGGGCGCGGGGCGTCCGGGGCGCGGGAGTCGTCGGAGGGGGAATCGAAGAGATCGGCCATGGGGGGAAATCTATGCGCTGCCCGGGGCGGGGGGAAGGCGCCTTCGGCTCAGCCGCGCGCCCTTGGCCAGCGCCGGGGGTTTCACACCCCCGGACCCCCGTGGGATATTTGCAGCGCAAAGATG
>NZ_JAUCCQ010000055.1:0-22827 GCF_034676075.1 Pararhodobacter sp.
ACCTGCGTGAAGGACGTCTTTTTCTCGGTCATGTCGCCTTGCGAGGCAAAGGCCTTGGCCATGGGAATACTCCAGTCAGAAAGCGGCTCAGCGCTGGGCGATGGGAAGCCAGAGCGCGACGGCCGGGAAGATGATCACCAGCAACAGCGCGGTGATCTGGATCAGCACGAAGGGAATGACACCGCGATAGATGGTGCGGATCGGCAGCTCGGGCGCGATGCCACGCAGGTAGAACAGAGCATAGCCGAAGGGCGGCGTCAGGAACGAGGTCTGCAGGTTCACCGCCAGCGCGATGGCGAACCAGATCATCACCTGGTCCCCCGGCAGCCCGAAATCAAGCTGCGCGACGATTGGGGCGACGATCGGCACCACGACGGCGGTGATCTCGACCCAATCGAGGAAGAAGCCCAGCAGGAACACCAGCGCCATGATGATGAAGAGCACCGTGTAGGGGCTCGTCTCGTGGATGTTGAACAGATCGAGGATCATCGCATCCCCGCCCAGCCGCCGGAACACCACCGAGAAGATCGAGGCGCCGATCATCACGAAGACGATCATGGCGGTGGTCTTCGTCGTCTCGTGCAGGGCGCCCCTGAGCGCGTTCAGGGTCAACTTGCGCGACAAGAGCGCCAGGATCAGCGCCCCGGTCGCGCCGATGGCGGCGGATTCGGTGGGCGTGGCGATACCGGCGATGATCGTGCCCAGCACGGACAGGATCAGCGCCATCGGTGCCAGCAGGTCGCGGGTCAGCGCCCAGGCGGTCTCGCCCATGCTGCGGCGCTCGATCACCTCGGGGGCGGGGACGCGGTGCGGCTGGAAGATCGCCACGGCGCCGAGATAGAGGAAATAGAGCCCCGACAGCACCAGCCCCGGCACGATGGCCCCCATGAAGAGGTCGCCCACGGAAACCCGCAGCTGGTCGCCCAGGATGATCAGCATGATCGAGGGCGGCAGCAAGATCCCCAAGGTGCCGGACGAGGCGATGAGCCCCGAGGCGAGCTGCATGTCGTATTTCGCCTCGCGCATCGCGGGCAGGGACATCATGCCCATCATCACCACCGAGGCGCCGATGATGCCGGTCGAGGCCGCCATGATGACGCCGATGATCATCACCGAAAAGGCATAGCCCCCCGGCGTGCGCTGAAAGAGCGAGGCGAGCGAGCGCATCAGCCGCTCGGCGATGCCCGAGCGTTCCAGCATCAGCCCCATGAAGACGAAAAGCGGGATGGCGACCAGCAGCCAGTTGGTCAGCGTGCCGGAATAGATCCGCTGCACGCCCATCGACAGGAACAGCATCGGAATGCCGTTCGCCACCGCGAAGAGGATACCGATGCCCGCCAGCACGAAGGCGACGGGATAGCCCGAGAAGATCCCGGCGATCAGGCCGAGGAGCATGAGTTCAGGGCCGAGGTGGTCGATCATTGGATGTCCTCGGACAGGTCGCCACGGGCGAGTTGGATCGCGGTGCCCAGCGCCCGCAGGATGCCCATCAGCCCCAGCAGGGCGAAGGACAGGGGCAGCATCGCCTTGATCAGCCAGCGCGCATTCAGCCCGCCCTGGGTCGAGCCCTCGGCAGTGCGGAAGGCGACTTCGGCGAAGGCGAAACCGTACCAGGCGATGATGGCGCAAAAGGGCAGCAGGAAGATCAGATCGCCGATCATCCGCACCCAGAGCCGCTGGCGCGGGCTCATCATCAGGGACAGGAAATCGACCGAGACATGCCGGTCATCCCTCAGCGCCCAGATCCCCCCGAAGAGGACCAGCAGCGCGAAGATGTACCATTGCATGTCGTAAAGGCTGTTCACGGTCAGCGCCCGGCCAAGGACCGGCACCTGCCCCTCCCAGCCGATCAGGGTGTTCATGCCCATCTTGGCCCAGACCACCGAGATCAGGATCGTGGCGATCAGGGGAAGCGTGAGCCAGCTCGCCCAGGCCCCCGGCAGGCACAGGAGCGCCAGAAGGCGTTTCAGGATGCGTGGCATGGAATCTCCTCGGGCCCGGCGGGGTTTCGGGGGGCGGTTTCGCCGCCCCCCGTGAACCTGTCAACAGCGGATGCCTGCCGACAAAACACGGCTGTCAACAGAGTGCGTCCCTCAGCGCGCCGGAAGCGCTTGCAGGGTGCTCCATTCGCCGACGCTGTCCATGTAGGCGCGCAGCGAGGCCAGGGCCTCGGCGAAGATCGGGTCCTGCGCGGCCTGTTCGTCCATCACCGCATCCGAAGCCTCGCGCAGCGCCAGCAGCACTTCCTCGGGGAAACGGCGCACTTCGGTGCCCGCTTCGCGGATCGTGGCGATGGCGGCGGCCTGGCTGTTGATCTGGTCGCCCAGGTTATAGGCGATGTTCGCCTGGCAGGCCTCGGTCATGATGTTCTGGGTGCGCTCGTCGAAGCTGTTCCAGACATCCATGTTAATGATGATGCTGTCCCAGCTCGACGGCTGATGCCAGCCGGGGAAGTAGTAGTATTGCGTCACGCGCTGGAAGCCGAGGCCGACGTCGAGCTGCGGCGCCGAGAATTCGGCCGCCTCGATGCGCCCGGTTTCCAGGCTGAGGAAGATCTCGCCCGCGGGAACCAGCTGGGTGTTCGCGCCCAGACGCGCCATGGCCATGCCGCCCAGACCGGCGATCCGCATGTTCAGGCCCTGCAGGTCGGCAGGCGTGTTGATCTCGCGGTTGAACCAGCCGCCGGCTTCCGCGCCGACCAGATGGCAGGGCAGGACCTTGACGTTGAACGGGTCATAGGCGCGCTGGATGATCTCCAGACCGCCGCCCTGGAACATCCAGCCCAGCGCCACGTCCGGCGAGGGGCCGAAGGGCATGGAGCCCACGAGGTTCGCAACCGGGATCTGCTGCGCCCAGTAACCGATCCAGTCGAAGCCCATCGGCAGCGCGCCCGAGCTGACGGCACCGAAGACCTCGAAGCCGGGAACGAAATCGCCCGCGCCATGCACGTTGATGGTCACCGCGCCATCGGTCATTTCGTGCACGCGGTCAGCCCAGAGCTGCGGGCTCGGCCCGATCGAGGGCACGTTCAGGCCAAACACGCTTTGCAGGTCAAAGCTTTGCGCCTGGGCGGCACCGGTCGCAGCCAGCACCAGCGCGACAGCGGTGAACCCGCGCAACTTATTGAAGTTGCTCATCAAGAATCCTCCCAAATGATGCGCCGCGGCAAGCGGCGCCTCCCCTTGAGCGCCGATTGATCTATCTGCGCCTCGCTTTTTGTTAGCCATCAACAAATCTATTTGCAACTGACAAATTTTGTGCCAGACGAAAAAAGAGCGCGCCGGACCGATCGCAGGACCGGCGCCGGACGTCACAAGTCGGGAGGACAGGATGCAAGGAGTGAAAGGCGCCGTGGCCGTGGTCACGGGGGCCGCGCAGGGCAACGGACGCGCCATCGCGCTGGGGCTGGCGGCAGCAGGGGCCTCGGTCGCCTGCTGCGATCTTCAGGGCGATCAGGTCGAGGGTCTGGCCCGGCAGATCAGCGAATCGGGGGGAAAGGCGATCGGGCTCAGGCTCGACGTAACGGAGGCCGCGGATTGCGCCTCTGCCGCCGACGCGGTGGCCGCGCGGTTGGGCGCGGCCACCATCCTCGTGAACAACGCGGGCATCATCCGCCGCACCCTGCCCGATGCGGAAACCTTCGCGCAGGACTGGGACGCGGTGATCCGCGTGAACGCCACCGGCACCATGCAGATGATCCGCGCCTTCCTGCCGCATCTGCGCCAGACGAAGGGCCGGATCGTCAACCTGGGCTCGATCATGTCGGTGACGGCGGGTCCGGGGCTGGCTGCCTATGCCGCCTCCAAGGGCGCGGTGCTGCAGCTGACCAAGGTGCTGGCGCATGACCTCGCGCCCGACGGGATCCGGGTCAACGCCATCGCCCCCGGCGTGATCGAGACGCCGATGACCGAGGTCACCCGCGCCGACCCGGACGCCATCGGCCGCTTCATGGCCCATACGCCGATGCGCCGCCCCGGCCGCCCCGAAGAGCTGGTCGGTCCGGTGCTGTTCCTCGCCTCCGAGGCGTCAAGCTACATGACGGGCGCGCTGTTGCCCGTCGACGGCGGCTATCTGGCCGCGTGACAGGGAAGAAAGTCATGGAACGACAAGAAGTTGATGTCCTGGTCGTCGGATCGGGCGCAGGCGGCCTGTCCAGCGCCGTCGCCGCGGCGCATCGGCGCCTGAAGGTCCTGGTGGTCGAGAAGGAGCCGGTCTTCGGCGGCACTACCGCGCGCTCGGGCGGCTGGATGTGGATCCCCGGCAACGGGCCGGAACTGCGCGCCGGCATCGACGACAACGCCGAAAAGGCGCGCATCTACCTGCAACACGAAGCGGGCGCGCATTTCGACGCCGAGCGCGTCGATGCCTTCCTGGAGGCCGGGCCGAAAGCGGTGAAGTTCTTCGAGGAGAACACCGCCCTGCAATTCGACCTCGGCCCCTTCTTCGCCGATTACCACCCCGACGCGCCGGGCGGCATGGATGGCGGACGCTCCATCGTCGCGCGGCCCTTCGACGGGCGCGAACTGGGCCCCGAGATCCGCCGCCTGCGCCCGCCGCTGCAAGAGATCACCTTCCTGGGCATGATGATCGGCTCGGGCAAGGAACTGCTGCATTTCTTCAACGTGATGCGCTCGCCCGTCTCGGCCTTCTACGTCGGCAAGCTGTTCCTGAAATTCGTCCGCGACATGGCCTTCCACGGCCGCCCGATGCGGCTGATGAACGGCAATGCGCTGGCCGGGCGGCTGGCGAAATCGGCCTTCGATCAGGGCGTGCCGATCTGGACCCATGCCCCGGTGCGCAGTCTGATCCGCGACGATCAGGGCCGGGTGATCGGCGCCCGCATTGACCGCCGCGACGGCCCGGTCGAGGTGATCGCGCGCAAGGGCGTGGTGCTGGCCGCGGGCGGCTTCCCGCAGGACATCGCCCGGCGCAAGGCGCTGATGCCGCATGCGCCCTCGGGCTACGAACACGTCACCCCCGCCCCGCCCGGCAACACCGGCGACGGGCTCAGGCTGGGCGAATCGGTCGGCGCCACGGTCGATACCTCGCTGCCGCATGCCGCCGCCTGGGTGCCGATCTCGCGCCCGGTCCGGGCCGACGGCACGCTCGGCACCTTCCCGCATTTCGTCGACCGCTCGAAACCGGGGGTGATCGCCGTGACCCGCTCGGGAAAGCGCTTCGTGAACGAGGCGAATTCCTACCACGATTTCTGTCAGGCCATGGTCGCCCGCAATCGCGAGGAAGCAGGCGACGGGGCAGAGCCCGCCGCCTGGTTCATCACCGACCACCGGGCGTTCCGCAAATATGGCCTCGGCTACGCCAAGCCCGCTCCGGTGCCCTACAAGGCGCTGATCAAGAACGGCTATCTGCTGCAGGGCCGGACGCTGGCCGAGCTGGCCGCCCAGTTCGGCGCCGATGCTGCCCAGCTCGAAGCGACGGTGGCCGAGTTCAACACCCATGCCGCCCGCGGCGAGGACCCGGCCTTCGGCAAGGGCACGACCAGCTACAACCGCTCGCTGGGCGATCCCGAGCACGGGCCGAACCCCTGCCTCGCGCCGATCAAGGATGGTCCCTTCTATGCCGTGCGGCTCTATGTCGGCGACCTCGGCACCTTTGCCGGGCTGAAGACCAACGCCAATGCGCAGGTGCTGGACGAAGAGGGCCGCCCGCTGGAAGGCCTCTATTCGGTGGGCAATGACGCCGCCTCGATCATGGGCGGGAATTACCCGGGTGGCGGTATCACCCTCGGCCCGGCGATCACCTTTGGCTATATCGCCGCACGGCATATGGCCGGCGGCAATGATTGACCGTCAGGCGCAGGGCGTCGCGCTGGGGTTCCTCGCGGCGCTCAGCTGGGGGGTCTACAACGTCGGCGCCGAGATCGGGCAGGCCAGCGGCTTCCGCCCCGCCGATCTGACGCTCCTGCGCTATGGCGGCGCGGCGCTTCTGATGGCGCCGCTGCTGTTTTTGGCCCGCCACCGCCTGCCGCCCCTGCGGCAGGTGGCCTTTCTGGCCCTGCTGGTCGGCCCCCTTTTCGCGCTGGCCTTCAACGAAGGCTTCCAGCGCGCGCCCCTCTCGCATGCCGTGGTCATCGGGCCGGGCATGTCGATGCTGGTGGCCAATCTGCTGGAGCGCTGGACCGGCGGGCGGAAGCTGGGCTGGCAACGGCTCCTCGGCATCGCGGTGCTGATCGGCGGGCTGCTGATCATCGCCTCGGACGCGCCCGCCGCGCGTGAAGGCCGGGGCTCGGTGCTGGCGGGGGATCTGTTCTTCGTCCTCTCGGGCTCGCTCTGGGGCGCCTATGTCTTCACCATGGGCCGCTGGAAACTGCCCGCGGTCGAAACCACCGCCGCCATCGCCACGCTGGCGACACTGGTCTATCTGCCCCTCTATCTGTGGATCTGGGGCTGGCCGACGATGGCCCCTGCCCTCTGGGCCGAGCAGGTCTTCTATCAGGGTGCGGTCGGCGGGTGCCTCGCCTTCGTCATCTTCGCCGCCGCGGTGATCCGGCTGGGCGCCGGGCGCGCCGCGCTCTTTTCGGCGCTGGTGCCGGGGTCGGCGGTGCTGCTGGCGATCCCTTTGGCCGGGCAATGGCCGAATGCCACGCAATGGGCCGGTGTCGCCGTCACCACCCTGGGGCTGATCATCTCGCTCGACCTCCGGCGCGGATTGCCCGAGGGGCAGCAAGCGGGTAGCAGGGGTCGGGGGACAGCGTGACACGGGGACACGGGGTGGAGGAAGAAGCCGAAAAACCGGCCAAGGCGCAACGCGGCATCCGCTCGCTGGAGACGGCGGGCGCAATCCTGCAGGCCATGGCCGAGGCAGGCGGACCGATGAAACTGCGCGACCTGGCCGAGGCGGTCGAGGTCGCGCCGGCGCAATTGCACCCCTACCTCGTCAGCCTGCGCGCCATGCGCATGGTCGAGCAGACCGCCTCGGGCCTCTATGGCCTCGGCCCCTTCGCGCTGGAGGTGGGCCTGGCCCGGCTCCGCGCCCAGGATGCCTATCACGAGGCGATCCTGCGCATCGAATCGCTGGCCGAGGAAACCCGCCTGATGGTCGCGCTGACCGTCTGGGGCCCGCATGGCGCCACCATCGTCCATGTCCGCGAGATGATCGCCCGGATCCACGCCAACGTCCGGGCCGGGGGCGGTTTCGCCCTGACCTCGACCGCGACGGGGCGGCTCTTCGTGGCCTTCCTGCCCGAGGCGGTGACCGAACCGCAGATCCGCGCCGAACTGGCCGAGCGCGCCTCGGCCGATCCGCGCTTTGCGTTCGACGAGGCCGCCTATCGCGCCCAGGTCGCCCGGGTCCGCGACCGTGGCTGGGAGACGACGACCGACCTGCCGATCCCCGGTGTCTCGGCCGTCTGCGCGCCGATCTGCGACTATACCGGCGAGATGAAGCTGGCGGTCACGGTGATCGGCCCGACCCAGCAGATCGACCTGAGCCCCGACAGCCCCGTGGTCCGCGCCACGCTCGACTTCACCCGCCGCCTGTCGGCCGATCTGGGCTATCGCAGACAGGGCAGCGCCCCCGCGACCGGGCGGCGTGGCGGCGCCCGCTGATCAGAGCCCGAGGATCGTCACCGAACAGACGTTCTGCGCCGGGGCCCCGCCCAGATTATGCGTGAGCGCCGAATGCGGCGCCCCCAGCTGGCGGGCGCCCGCCTGCCCGGTCAGCTGCAACCAGCCCTCATAGAGCATCCGCAGCCCCGAGGCGCCGACCGGATGGCCGAAGCATTTCAGCCCGCCGTCGATCTGGCAGGGTTGTGCGCCACCGGCATCGAACCGCCCGTCCAGCATCGCCCGCCAGGCGGTGCCGGGCTCGGCCAGCCCCAGATCCTCCAACGTCACCAGTTCGGTGATCGAGAAGCAATCATGCAGTTCGGTCAGGCTGATCTGCCGCGGATCGGCGATCCCGGCCTCGGCATAGGCCGCCTTGGCCGCCTGCCGCGTCGTGTGGACATAGGCGCCGTTCCAGCCCTGCTGCTGCGCCTCCCAGCCGTTCGAGGCGACGATCTGCACCGCCTTGACCAGCACCGGCTCGGCCTGCCCCAGGGCGCGGGCGATCTCGGGCGTGGTGACCAGCGCGCAGGCCGCCCCGTCCGAGACCGGGCAGCAATCGAAGAGCCCCAGCGGATCGGCCACCAAGGGCGCCTGCACCGCCTGCTCTATCGTGATCGGCTTGCGCAGATGGGCCTTGTCGTTCGCCACCGCATTGGCGTGACTTTTCATCGAGGTATGCGCCATGGCCCGCTTCAGGTCCTGCCGCGCGATGCCATGCACCGCCTCATAGGCGCGGGCCAGCTGGGCGAAATTCCCGGGGTTGGTATGCGTCGGAAGGTACATCGGCGCCAGCGTCCCGCGCGAGGCGGTGGGGAGCCCCGCGAACCCGGTGTCCTTCAGCTTCTCCACCCCCATCGCCAGCGCGATATCCACGGACCCCGAGGCCACGGCGAAGACCGCGCCGCGAAAGGCCTCCGTCCCGCCGGCGCAGAAATTCTCGACCCGGGTCACGCCGATATCCGGCAGGCTCAGCGCCATGGCCATCGGCACGCCCGACTTGCCCGCACCGATGTCGTCGTAATGCGAGGAATACCAGGCGGCGCCGATCGCAGCGGGGTCGATCCCGGCCCGGGTCAGCGCCTCGGCATAGGCCTCGCGCATCAGCTCTTCCTGGCCGATGTCCCAGCGCTCGCCGAAGCGCGAGCAGCCCATCGACAGGATTGCCACCTTGTCCTTGATGCCGCTGGCCATCAGAGCCCCCTTCCCGTGTCGCGCACGGCTTTCCAGAAATAGCGCCGGTAGCCGCTGTGTTCGTCGATGTCCTTGACCCGGAAGACGAAGCGCACCGGATCGCCGGGCGCCAGATCGGCGGCCTCGGGGTCGGTGAAATCCATCATCAGCCGCCCGCCACCCTGCAGATCCAACAGCCCGTAGCAATTCGGCGGATGGCGGGAATAGGCCAGCCGGTCGGCCGTTGCCGTCGCGACGATCCCGCCGCGATCCGCCAGCGGCCAATCCTCGCCCGGTACGTCGTTGCGGGGCGGAAAGCGGATCAGGCCCGTCTCCGCCTCGCGCCGGGCGACGAAACCCAGCAGCGCCTCGGCATTGCGATAGGCGGTGCTCTGCGCCTCCTGCACGATGAAGCGGCCGCGCAACCCGCGGTCCCAGTCAAGCCTCTCCTGAAAGGCCAGGAGTTTCAGGTAATTGCTTTCAGGGATGCCCTGATCCAGCGCTGGCAGGCCGGGATGATCCGCCACGCCCTCGCCCGCCCGCAGCACCAGCGCCGTCGCCCCCTGCCCGAATTGCGCCAGCACGACGATCTGCCCCGGCGCGATGCGTGGCAGATGGGCGGCCAGCATCAAGAGCGGATGCGCCGCGCCGGTGTCGCCTGTCCGGTCAGCCAGATCCTCGGCCAGCGCTGCCCTGGTCAAGCCGGAGAGGCGCGCGACCGTGGCGGCGGTGCCGGGGATCGGACAGGGCAGGATCAGGTGATCGACTGCCCCGGCTTCGACCCCCGCCCGGGTCAGCGCCGCGGCGATGGCGGGCGGGACCTGCGCCTGATAGCCCGCCTCACGCTGCCAGCGTTCCTCCCAGTCAAGCGCGGTCTCGGCGCCGCTGGCACGGGTTCGGTGCAGGAAGGGCGCGCTGAGGCTGGCGCCGCCCAGATAGGTGAAAAGCCCCGCGCCCGGCCCGGTCAGCACGGCCGCACCGCCGTCGCCCATCCGCGATTCCGCCGTGCTGCCCGCTGGGGCGACCGGCCGGTCGGCGGCGGCGATCAGCGCGGGCGCGGTGCCTTCCAGCGCCGCCTGCAAGGCCAGCAGCGTGGCCCGCGGCGTGCCGGTTGCGTCCTGAGTTAGACACAGCGCGGGCAGACGCAGCGCGGCGCGGATCAGGGCGGCGTTCTGCGGCTCGGCGAAGGGAGGTGTCGTGGTGGCGAAGGTCAGGCTCTCGGCGCGGTCCCGGCCCAGCGCGCCCCGCGCCGCGGCCACCGCCAGGGTCACGCTGTCCTCATCCCAGAAAGCCAGCGTCCGGGTGCCCCGCCCGGCGCCCGCGCCCGGCACCAGCCAGCCCATCGCCTGCGCCATCGCCCGCCGCTCCAGCCTCAGCCGGGGCAGGCAGGCACCGATGCGGATGATATTGGCCATGGCTCCCTCCCCTGCCGCGCCACGATGGCGCCTCAGGGGAGATATAATAGATAGAACGGTCGTTCAACTAATTTCCGACCAACTCGCGCTCAACCTCGCGGCGGCAGCGCGGCATAGCCACCCAGGAACAGCGCCACCACCCTGTCGGCCAGCTCCTCGGGGCCGACAGGTCCCTCGGCCTTGTACCAGGTGTAGGTGAAGTTGATCATGCCGAAGAACAGCATCGTATCAATCTGCGAGATCACCCGGTCCTCGGCGATATCCGGGCGGATCTGCAACAGCGCGTCGCGCACATAGGTGATGAGCTGACGCTCCTTGGCGACGATGCTCTGCCGCTGCTCTTCGGGCAGGGCATCCAGACAGGTGAGCAGCACGACATGGCGGTCGCGCGACACGGAATAGACCTCGAGAAACAACTTCACCATCTGGGTGAACCGCTGCTTGGGGTCCAGCTCACGGTAGAGCACCGGGCGGAGGCGGTCCAGCAGCGCATCGACATGCGTTTCCAGCATCTCGCGCAGGATCGCTTCCTTGCCATCGAAGTAATGATAAAGCCGGGACTTGGAGCAATCGCAGGCCTCGGCGATGTCGCCGATCGAGGTGGCGGCAAAACCGCGCCGGGCAAAGACCGAGGCGGCGCGGTCGATGATCGTGTCGTGGATATTGTCGTAATCCGCGGATCGGGTCCTGGCCACGGGGCGCCTCCGAAAATGAGTATGTCCGTTCGAGGTATAAGCGCTCAGCGCCCCGCTGCCAACCGCCACCATCCCGCAGAAAAAGAGGTATCCGGGATGATTCTTGATTTGATTAGTCCAATCGTTCGGACTATTAAACACCCAGAGCGACGGCGGACCGAGTCCCGCCGGAGGAGGAGGACGACACCGATGCACCATGCCCCCATCGAATCGCTGGACCGCGACGGGATCCTGGCCCTGCAACGCGAGCGGCTGGCGGGTTTCGGCCGCCATCTGGCGCAATCCGAGACCTGGCGCGCCCATTTCGCCAAGGCAGGCATGCGGCCCGAGGATCTTGCGGCACCCGACGGGCTGGAAAACACCCCCTTTCTGGAAAAGGCGGATCTGCGCGACCATTACCCCTTCCCCTTCCTGACCGTGCCGATGGAAGAGGTGCTGCGCTTCGTCGCCACCTCGGGCACCACCGGCTTGCCGGTCCTGTTCGGCATGACCCGCGCCGATTTCGAGACGCTGCTGCCCGCGCAGATGGCCCGCCTGCTGACCGCCGCCGGGGTCAAGCCTGGCAGCCGCGCCTATCAGGGCTATGGCTACGGCCTCTGGATCGGCGGCCCGGCGCTGGATCAGGGGTTCCGGGAACTCGGCTGCACCAGCTTCCCCATCGGCCCCGGCCGCGGCGATCTGGCGGCGCGCTGGCTCAAGGACCATGCCTATGACGTGGCCTCCATGTCGCCCCTGTGGCTGATGAGCCTGGTGCAGGCGGCCCGCGCGCAGGGGATCGACCCGAAAACCGACTGGGTGCTGAAGACCGCGATCCTTGGCGGGCAATCCGTCTCGGCCGAGTTCCGCGCCCAGCTGGAGGCCGAGATGCCCGAAGGCTTCCAGTCGCACAACATCTACGGCACGACCGAGGCTGGCGGGCCGGTGCTGGCCATCTCGACCCCCTACACCCATGCCGATGACGAGCTGCACCTCCTCAACGAGGACACGATCATCACCGAGATCCTCGACCCGGTGACGCTGAAACCGGTCTCCGAGGGCGAAATCGGCGAGATCGTCATCACCACCATCGCCAAACAGGCCTCGCCCGTGGTCCGCTGGCGGACCCGCGATCTGGTGCGCCTGTCGCCCCGGCCCTACGATTGCCCCTCGGGGCGGCGGGGGATGCGCAAGATCGGTCGGATCATCGGCCGCTCGGACGACATGATCAAGTTCAAGGGCGTGATGGTCTTCCCCTCGCAGATCGAGGATGTGATCACCGGGGTCAAGGGCGTGGTCAAGGAAGCCTGGCAGATCTACATCGACAAGGAACGCACGACCATCGGCTCGCTGACCGTCGCCGTCGAGGCCACCACCCGCGACGCCCGCCCCGCCGCGCAGATCGAGGAACAGATCTGCCGCGAGGTGCATGCGCGCCTCGGCATGTCGATCCGCGTCGAATGCCACCCCGAGGGCACCCTGCCCCGCTACGAGGCCAAGGCGGTCCGCGTCCTGCACCGGGCCGAGGCATGAGCGACCCGCTGGCCCCGATCCGCGCCGGGTTGGCGGCGCGGGTGGCGGGCTGGGGTGCGATGGACCTGCCGGCGATCCGCGCCGATTTCGCGGCGTTCCTGGCCGAGGTCGGCCCGCGGGGCGCGGCCCTCGCCCAGCCCCGCCCGGCCGTGGTCGCGGGGCGGGAGGCCGTCTGGATCGGCGATCCCGCCGCAAAGCCCGGGCTTTACCTGCATGGCGGTGGCTTCCAGATCGGCGGCATCGCCTCGCACGCCGGGCTGGTGGCGCGGCTGGCGCGGGCACTGGGACTGCGGCTGCTGCTGCCCGCCTATCGGCTGGCGCCCGAACACCGCTACCCCGCCGCCAGCGACGACGCGCTGGCCCTACTGCGCGCCCTGCAGGCGGCGGGCGAAGCGCCGGTGGCGATGCTGGGCGATTCCGCAGGGGGCGGGCTGGCGCTCGGCACCGCGATCCGGGCGCGGGAGGCGGGCCTGCCACTGCCCCGGGCGCTGATCCTGCTCTCGCCCTGGCTCGACCTGTCCCTGTCAGGCGCCAGCTACCGCGACCTTGCCGCCGAAGACCCGTTCTCGAAACCCGCGCAACTGGCCGCCATGGCGCGCAGTTACCTCGGCCGCAGCGGCCCCGCGCCGGGCGATCCCGCCGTCTCGCCGCTCTTTGCCGATCTGCACGGCCTGCCGCCGCTGCTGATCCACGCAGGCGGCGCCGACATCACGCTCGACGATGCCCGGGCGCTGGCCGCACGGGCGGGGGGCCGCGTCACCCTGCGCATCCACCCCGGCATGTGCCACCATTTCCAGGTGTTCGAGGCCCTGCCCCAGGCCGAAACCTCGCTGGCCGAGATTGCCGACTGGTGGCGGTCCCTGCCCGGCTGAGCCGCCCTCCCCGGCCCCGTTGCGCAACGCACACGGCTTTTCACGGCGCTTTCACCTTCGCTTGAAACCCTGAATGCGTGTTTGCACTCTGCGGCAATGGGCATAAATTCGGGACCGTATCCGGGCGAGGGAAACCCGGGGACTTCAGAATGACCAAGGGGAAATCATCATGACGCATCACCAGGTACGCGCCGCGGGCGCCCTGGCAATTGCGCGTCCGACCCGGGGCTGGGTCGCTCTGCGCTGGCTGAATATCCTGGGTGTAATGCTGCTGGCAGCCGCGATGGCGCTGCCCTTGCACGCGCAGGACCGCCCGGTCAGCTTCGCCGATCTCGCCGATCAGGTCAGCCCGGCGGTGGTGAACATCACCACCTCGACGACCGTTGCGGCGAACCTCGACCAGACCATGCCGAACCTGCCCGAAGGCGCGCCCTTCCAGGACTTCTTCAACGACTTCTTCAACCGCAACGGCCGTCAGCAGCCGCGCCCGCGTCAGAGCCAGGCTCTGGGCTCGGGCTTCGTCATTTCGGCTGACGGCTATATCGTCACCAACAACCACGTCATCGAAGGCGCCGACGAGATCGAGGTCGAATTCTTCGACGGCCGCCGTCTGGACGCGACGCTGGTCGGCACCGATACCGCCACCGACATCGCGCTGCTGAAGGTCGAGGCCGACGCCGACCTGCCCTTCGTGCCCTTCGGCAATTCCGAAGAGGCCCGCGTGGGTGACTGGGTGCTGGCCGTCGGCAACCCGCTGGGTCAGGGCTTCTCGGTCAGCGCGGGCATCATCTCGGCCCGAGGCCGCGCGCTGCAGGGCAATTACGACGACTTCATCCAGACCGACGCCGCCATCAACCGCGGCAACTCGGGCGGCCCGCTGTTCAACATGGCCGGGCAGGTGATCGGCGTGAACACGGCGATCCTGTCGCCCAACGGCGGCTCGATCGGCATCGGCTTTGCCATGTCCTCGCATGTCGTCGAACGCGTGGTCTTCCAGCTGCAGGAATTCGGTGAAACCCGCCGCGGCTGGCTGGGCGTGCGCATTCAGGACGTGTCCTCGGACGTGGCCGAAGCGCTGGGTCTGGAACGGCCCGAAGGCGCGCTGGTGACCGAGGTCATGGACGGCCCGTCCAAGGCCGCGGGCGTGGAGACCGGCGACGTGATCCTCAGCTTCGACGGGGTGCAGGTTGCCGATACCCGGGATCTGGTGCGCCGCGTGGCGGATGCCGGTGTCGGCCGCGACGTCGAGGTCGTGGTGTTCCGCAACGGCGCGGAAGAGACGCTGCATGTCACCCTCGCCCAGCGCGACGAGGAACGCCTGACCCCGGCCGCGGGCAGCAACGCACCGCAGGCCCCGGCTGAACCGACGATGATCCTGGGTCTGGATCTGGTGCCCCTGAGCGACCAGATGCGCGCCGATATGGGCATCGCGCCGGGTGTCGAGGGTCTGGTGGTCCGCGACGTGGAAAGCGGCTCGGACGCCGAATCGAAAGGCCTGCGCGCCGGGGACATCGTGACCGAGGCCGGTCAGCAGCCGGTCACCTCGATCGAGAGCTTCAACACCGCCCTTCAGGCCGCCCGCGACGCCGGCCGCCGGACCCTGCTGCTGATGGTCCGCTCGGGCGGCGACCCGCGCTTCGTGGCGCTGGCCATCGAATAAACGCCCGACAGAGGCGATACCTCGAAACCTCGAAACCGGGCGTTCGCGCCCGGTTTTTTCATGCCTCCAGCCACAGCGGGCAATGGTCGCTGACCTCGGGCGCGCGGATCACCTCGAAATGGCGGACCGGGACCTGCGCGTTGACCATCAGGTAATCGGCGAAGCGGTCGGGCTTGGTGTAGCGCGCGGTCCGCGTGCCGTCGAAGCCGCCGCCCGTCACCAGATCGTTGAGGCCGAGCTTTTCCAGCCGCCGCAGGGTCGCGCTGTCCGGCCGGACGTTGAAGTCGCCACAGGCGATCACTGCATCCCCGGGTTCGACCAGCCCCTCGATCAGCGTCGCGAACCGCTCGGCCTGAGCGGCCCGCTCGGGCGTGTCGGCCTTGCCTGCCGCCTTGTCCCTGAGCCCGTGCATCTGCGCCACGACCCAAGGCCGCCCCCCGGCCCAGAGCCTCAGCGCCATGGCATTCCGGGGCCGCGGATGCGCGCCGTAATCCTGATCGGAATAGGCACCATGCACGAACCCCGTGGCCTGCCCGATCACCGGGATCGTCTCGCGCACGAAACAGGCCAGCCCGAATTGCGAGGGCACCGGCTGATCGCCGTCCCACAGCAGACCGCTTCCCGCCGGGCTGAACAGCACCGCATACCCCGGCAAGGCCTCCCGCAATTCGTCCAGCATTCGGGCGCGCTGCGGCAGGACATGCGCCCCGTCGCGGTATTCCAGCCAGTCCTTCGTGGCGCCCGGCGTGTGCACCACCTCCTGCAGGCAGAAAACATCCGCCCCTGCCCCGGCGATCCACGGCATCAGCGCCTCATGCAGCACCCCGCCCCAGGCGTTGAAGCAGAGGACCCGCATCAGACCACCCGCACCCCGTATTCCGTGAGCTTCGCGTCGACAAACGCCGTCTCGCCCGAGGTCAGTACCTGCGCGCGGGGGTAGCGGGGGGCGCTGCGGTCATCCAGCACCGGCGTCTCCCAGCCGTCCGTGGTGGCGAAGAAATCGTGCGCCCCGGCCTCGCCGAATTCGCGCAGATAGCCCTGCACCACCACATCCAGATAACTCAGCAGGATCGGCGCCGGATCGTCCTGCACCACCATCGTCAGCACCGGCACCGCATAGACCTGCGCCGCCACCCCCACATCGCCCTCGACCGTCAGGCCGGAGGGGATGGCGTGGCGGTCATAACCCTCCTCGCGCAGGTCCAGCGCCGCCCAGTCGCCGCCCGGCACATGCGCCACCAGCCCGTCGATGACGGAGCCCGCGTCGGGCACCCCGGTCAGAAACGGCGTGACCCGGCCCACGGTGTGTTTCCACGCCCGCCGCCAGCCGGTCAGCCGCGCGCGATAGGCGGGGGTGTAGACATGGGTCTGGCGGTTCACCAGCGAGCCATAGCCAAAGAAGAAGGGTTCGGACACAGCGCACTCCCGCGTTTTGCCCAAGGCTTGCCCAATGCCGCCGCAAGGTGCAAGCCCAAGGCCGCGCCCCCTTGCCATCGCCATGTCGCTCTTGCTATCCAAGGCGTCGTGAACACGGGAGAATCCGGCGGCCTCCAAACCCGCCGGTGCCGAAGGAGCAACCGCCCCGGTAAACTCTCAGGCGCAAGGGACCGCGTTCACATTGGAACTCTGGAGAGTGGCGTTTTGGCGCCCGCCGAAGGGATAACGATCTCAGGCGCTCACGACCGTATCGGTCACGGGCAGGGACAGAGGGGGCACCAACCGGCGCGGGATCGCGCCCTTCTGGTGCCGGTCGCACGACCGGAGGGAGACTTCGGCATGACCGACCTCAGGCGTACCTGCCTTTACGATCTTCACCGCGAGCTGGGGGCCAAGATGGTGCCCTTCGCGGGCTATGAGATGCCCGTGCAATACCCGATGGGGGTGATGGGCGAGCATCTGCATTCCCGCGCCAAGGCAGGGCTCTTCGACGTCTCGCACATGGGGCAGGTCATCCTGCGCGCCCCCGCTGCGGCGCTGGAGGCGCTGGTGCCGGTCGATGTGCAGGGCCTGGCCGAGGGGCGGCAGCGCTATGCGATGTTCACCAATGACGCGGGCGGGATCCTCGACGATCTGATGATCGCGAACCGGGGCGATCACCTGTTTCTGGTGGTCAATGCCGCCTGCAAGGAGGCCGATATCGCCCATCTGCAGGCCCATCTGCCGGGGGTGGAGCCGGTGACGGACCGCGCCCTGCTGGCCCTGCAAGGTCCGCTCGCCGAGACGGCGCTGGCCCGACTGGTCCCGGGCGTCGCCGCCATGACATTCATGGATGTGGCCGTGCTGGACTGGGACGGCGCCGAGCTCTGGATCTCGCGCTCCGGCTATACCGGCGACGACGGCTATGAAATCTCGCTCCCCGAGGACCGCGCCGAGGCCTTCGCCCGCGCCCTGCTGGCGATGGAGGAGGTGGCGCCCATCGGCCTCGGCGCCCGCGATTCGCTCAGGCTTGAGGCCGGGCTCTGCCTCTATGGCCACGACATCGACACCGAGACCTCGCCCGTCGAGGCCGGTCTCACCTGGGCCATCCAGAAACGCCGCCGGACCGAGGGCGGCTTCCCCGGCGCCGACCGCATCCAGCGCGAACTGGCCGAGGGGCCGTCCCGCAAGCGCGTGGGCCTCCTGCCCGAGGGCCGGGCGCCGATGCGCGAAGGCACCGCGCTCTTCGACTCCGAAACCGCCGAGACCCCCATCGGCACCATCACCTCGGGCGGCTTCGGCCCTTCGCTGCAGGCGCCGATCGCCATGGGCTACGTGCCCGCGGCGCTGGCCCAGCCTGACACGCGGCTCTGGGGCGAGGTGCGCGGCAAGCGCCTGCCCGTCCGGGTCGCCAAGACACCCTTCCGTCCCTCCACCTATCGCACATGAGGCAATCGCGATGAAATTCACCGAAGAACACGAATGGCTGCGCATCGACGGCGATCTGGTCGTCGTCGGCATCACCGAACACGCCGCCGAACAACTGGGCGATGTGGTGTTCGTGGAACTGCCCGAGCCTGAAACGCAGGTTGCCAAGGGCGATGAGGTCAGCGTGATCGAATCCGTCAAGGCCGCGTCCGATATCCTCGCGCCGCTCGACGGCGAGATCGTCGAAGTGAACGGCGCCATCGTCGACAACCCGGGCCTCGTGAACGAGGACCCGCTGGGCGAAGGCTGGTTCTTCAAGATGAAGATCGACGACCTGGCCGCCCTCGACGATTACATGACCGAGGACGAGTACAAGGATTTCATCGGCTGATCCCATGGCGGTCCTGTCCATCGTTCCCAACCTGCCCGCCCGCGACCCCGTCCGGCTGGCCGATTTCTACCGGCAGGTCCTGGGCCTGACCGTGGATTTCGAGATGGGCTGGATCGCCTTCCTCGGCGCCCCCGCCACCGCCCGCGCCCGGCTGCAACTGGCGGCCGAAGGCGGCTCGGGCACCGAGCTGCCCGCGATTTCCGTCCTGGTCGATGACCTCGACGGGGCGCTGGCGGCGCTCCGGGCAACCGGGGCCGAGCCGGTCTATGGACCCGTCACCGAACCCTGGGGCATCCGGCGGTTCTATCTGCGCGACCCCGAGGGCAACCTCGTCAACGTCGCCCATCACATCGAGGGCGGCGATGATTGACCCGCCGCCCTTCGACCCCGACCGCATCGACCGGGCCGAGCGGTTCATCGCCGCCCCGCCCGACCGTCTGTTCGCCGCCTGGACAACGCCCGGGGATCTGGTCCGCTGGCTGCCCCCGCAAGGCGCCGAGGGCCGGATCGACGCGCTGGACCCCGTGCCCGGCGGCGCCCTGCGCATGGTGCTGACCTTCACCGACGGCGCCAAGGGCAAGGCGGGGGCGCATCACGACGTGGTCCGCGCCCGTTTCGTCACGCTCGACCCGCCCGGCCGCGTGGTGCTGGACGTGGATTTCCCCAGTATCGACCCCGCCTTTGCCGGCACGATGCGGATGGACTGGCACTTCACGCCCGAAGGCCGCGGCACCCGCGCCCGGGTCGAGGCCAGCCGCGTCCCGCCCGGCATCGACCCTGACCAACACGCGACGGGGCTCGCCTCGTCGCTCGACAATCTCGCGCGCCATATGGAGCCGTCATGACCTATTCCCCCACCGCCTATGACCCCTATGATTTCGCCAACCGCCGCCACATCGGCCCCTCGCCCGCCGAGATGGCCGAGATGCTGGCCGCGACCGGCTGCCAGACGCTGGACCAGCTGATCGACGAAACCGTCCCGCCCTCGATCCGGCAGGACCGGCCGCTGGGCTGGGCGCCGCTGTCCGAAGGCGGGCTGCTGGCGAAGATGCGCGAGGTCGGCGCGAAGAACAAAGTCATGACCTCGCTGATCGGTCAGGGCTATTACGGCACCATCACCCCCCCGGCGATCCAGCGCAACATCCTGGAAAACCCGGCCTGGTACACCGCCTATACCCCCTATCAGCCCGAAATCGCCCAGGGGCGGCTTGAGGCGCTGCTCAACTTCCAGACCATGGTCGCGGATCTGACCGGCCTGCCGGTCGCCAATGCCTCGCTTCTCGATGAATCGACGGCCTGCGCCGAGGCGATGGTCATGGCCCAGCGCGTCGCCAAATCGAAGGCCAGGGCCTTCTTCATCGACGCCAATTGCCACCCCCAGAACATCGCCGTCATGCAGACCCGTGCGGCGCCTTTGGGCATCGAGATCCTGACCGGCCAGCCCGAGGATCTGGACCCCGCGCAGGTCTTCGGCGCGATCTTCCAGTATCCCGGCACCCATGGCCATGTCCGCGACCTGACCGACAGCATCGCCGCGCTCCATGCGCAGAAGGCGGTGGCGATCGTGGCCACCGACCTGCTGGCGCTCTGCCTGATCAAGGAGCCGGGCGCGATGGGCGCCGATATCGCCGTGGGCTCGGCCCAGCGCTTCGGCGTGCCGATGGGCTACGGCGGCCCCCATGCCGCCTTCCTCAGCTGCGCCGATGCCCACAAGCGGCAGATGCCCGGGCGGCTGGTCGGCGTTTCGGTGGATTCGCGCGGCAACAAGGCCTATCGCCTCGCCCTGCAAACCCGCGAGCAGCATATCCGCCGCGAAAAGGCCACCTCCAACGTCTGCACCGCGCAGGCCCTCTTGGCCGTCATGGCCTCGATGTACGCCGTCTTCCACGGCCCCGTGGGCCTGCGCGCCATCGCCGAGCGCGTGCATTTCATGACCGAACGCCTCGCCCGGGCGCTCAAGGCCGCCGGTGCCCGGGTGGAGCCCGAGGCCTTCTTCGACACGATCACCGTGGAAGTGGGCGTGGGTCAGGCCGGGATCCTGGCCGCCGCAAGGCACGAGGGGCTCAATTTCCGCAAGATCGGCACCCGCCATGTCGGCATCGCGCTGGATGAGACGACGGACGAGAACGTCCTCCACCGCGTGCTGAAAGCCTTCGGCATCGACGCCGCGCCGCCCCATCGCGCCAAACTCGGCTTCCCCGAGGCGATGGCCCGCGAAAGCGCCTACCTGACCCACCCGATTTTCCACATGAACCGCGCCGAATCCGAGATGATGCGCTACATGCGCCGCCTCTCGGACCGCGATTTGGCCTTGGACCGGGCGATGATCCCGCTGGGGTCCTGCACCATGAAGCTGAACGCCGCGGCCGAGATGATGCCGATCACCTGGCCCGAATTCGGCTCGCTGCATCCCTTCTGCCCGCCCGATCAGGCGCAGGGCTATGCCGAAGTGATCGAGGATCTGGGCGCCAAACTCTGCGAGATCACCGGCTATGACGCCATGTCCATGCAGCCCAACTCGGGCGCGCAGGGCGAATACGCGGGGCTCCTGACCATCCTCGCCTATCACAAGGCGCAGGGCGCCCATGACCGCAAGATCTGCCTGATCCCGATGTCGGCGCATGGCACCAACCCGGCCTCGGCCCAGATGGCCGGGATGGAGGTGGTGGTCGTCCAATCCTCGCCGAACGGCGATATCGACGTGGAGGATTTCCGAGACAAGGCGGCGAAGGCCGGCGACCGGCTCGCGGCCTGCATGATCACCTACCCCTCCACCCACGGCGTCTTCGAGGAAACCGTGCGCGAGGTCTGCCGCATCACCCATGACCACGGCGGGCAGGTCTATATCGACGGCGCCAACATGAACGCCATGGTGGGCCTCGTGAAACCCGGTGAGATCGGCGGCGATGTCAGCCACCTGAACCTGCACAAGACCTTCGCCATCCCGCATGGCGGCGGCGGCCCGGGCATGGGCCCGATCGGCGTGAAGGCGCATCTGGCGCCCCACCTGCCCGGCCACCCGGAAACCGGCGGCAGCGAAGGCCCCGTGTCCGCCGCGCCCTATGGCTCGGCCTCCATCCTGCTGATTTCCTGGGCCTATTGCCTGATGATGGGCGGCCCGGGCCTGACCCAGGCAACCCGCGTGGCAATCCTGAACGCGAACTACATCGCCGCGCGGCTGACCGGCGCCTACAAGGTGCTCTTCATGGGCAACAGGGGCCGCGTCGCGCATGAATGCATCCTCGACACCCGCCCCTTCGCCGAAGCGGGCGTCACCGTCGAGGACATCGCCAAGCGCCTGATCGACAACGGGTTCCACGCGCCGACCATGAGCTGGCCGGTGGCGGGAACGCTGATGGTCGAACCCACGGAATCGGAAACCAAGGCCGAGATCGACCGCTTCATCACCGCCCTGCTGGCGATCCGCGAGGAGATCAAGGCGGTGGAAGCAGGCGAGATCACCGCCGAACAAAGCCCGCTCCGCCACGCCCCCCACACGGTCGAGGACCTCGTGGCCGACTGGGACCGCGCCTATAGCCGCGAACAGGGCTGCTTCCCGCCCGGCAGCTTCCGGGTCGACAAGTACTGGCCGCCGGTGGGCCGCGTCGACAACGTCTATGGCGACCGCAACCTGTTCTGCGTCTGCCCGCCGCTGACCGATTACGCCCAGGCCGCCGAATGAGGGTCGCGATCTTCGGCGCGGGCGCCGTCGGCTGCTATTTCGGCGCCATGTTCGCCCGGGCGGGCGTGCCGGTCACCCTGATCGGCCGCCCCTCGCTGGTCGAGGCGGTGACCGAGCACGGCCTCATCCTGGAGAAGGACGGCACCACCGAAGTGCTGAAGCCCGAGGCCACCACCGAGGCCGAGGCGGTCAAGGGCGCGACGCTGGTGCTGGTCTGCGTGAAATCGCCCGACACGGCCGCGGCGGGCAAGGCGATCCGCCGCCACCTCGCCCCGGGCGCCACGGTGATGAGCCTGCAAAACGGCATCGGCAACGCCGAGATCCTGGCCGAGATCCTCGACCGCCCGGTGCTGCCCGTGGTGGTCTATGTCGCCGCGGCGATGGCGGGACCGGGCCATGTGCTGCACCGCGGCCGTGGCGATCTGGTGCTGGGCGAAGGGCCCGGCGCTCAGGCCGCGGCGGCCCGGTTCCGCGCGGTGCAGGTCCCGGCCGAGGTTTCCGCCCAGGCGGAGGCCGCGCTCTGGACCAAGCTCACGCTCAACTGCGCGCTGAACGCGATCTCGGCGCTGACCCTGCGCGATTACGGCACCATCGCCCGCCGCCCCGAGGCGCTGGCCACCTTCACCGCGCTGGTCGAGGAATGCCGGGCCGTGGCCGCAGCCAGCGGCGTGACCCTGCCCGCGGACATGCTGGACCGGGTGCTGGCGCTGACGGCGACCATGCCCGGGCAGCTGTCCTCGACCGCGCAGGATGTGATGGCGGGCAAGCGGACCGAGATCGCCCAGCTCAACGGCGAAATCGCCCGCCGCGGCGCAGCGCTGGGCGTGCCCGCGCCGCTGAACCGGGCGCTGGCGATGATGGTGGAGCTGCTGGAAGAGACCTGAGAGGGGTTTCGCCCTCGTTACCCGCTGTCGCGGGCGCCTCGGGCGACCAGCGGCGCGGCGTGCCGCCGCGCCGAAAAAGGAAGGGGGGCCGTCTGCCCCCCTCTGCCCTGCGGGCATTCACCCCCCGAGGATATTTG
>NZ_JAUCCQ010000056.1:0-22147 GCF_034676075.1 Pararhodobacter sp.
CAGTCGAAGACCAGCCGGGCGGCGATCAGCGGCGGATCGCAGGCCAGATGCGCGGCGGTGAAGGCCAGGTCCGGGATCGCCTGCACATCACCCTCCAGCATCGCGCGATAGCCGGTCAGGCCGATCTGCGCGCCGTTGCGGGTCACGTCCAATGCCACGAACCGGGGCAAGGCTTCCCAGTCCCGGGCGTTCAGGCAGGCGAGATAGAGGCGATAGGTCGAGAGGATGTCATCACGGGTCAAGGTCACAGCTCCGAAAGGGGGAGTGCCAGACCAGCAACCCGGCGCGTCCCTGGGCAATGTCAGGCCTCCGGCAGGCCCGAGGCGATCAGGGCCTCGAAATAACCCCGGTGCATGCCGGTGATGGTGGGGCCGACCGAATGGCGCAGCCGTTCGACCGTGAGGCCGGGATAGGCCTGTTTCAGCCGGGCCACGGCAGCCTTGGCCTCGTCCAGGCGGCCGAGGTGATAGAGCACCACGGCCATGGTCCGATGCGCCCATTCCGAGCCCGGCGACAGCGCCACACCGCGTTCGAGCTGCACCAGCGCCAGATCGAACCGGTCTTCGCGCAGGTAGGATCCGGCGCGGCCGAAGGCGATGTTGAAGAGGAACGGGTCCAGCGGGCTCAGCGCCTCGGCCCGGTCGAAGCAGCGTCGGGCCTCTTCGGTGCGGCCCGCGTAATTGCGGCTCCAGCCGCGCCTGAGCCAACCCCAGGCGTTGTTGGGGTCGATGGCCAGCGCCCGGTCGATATAGGAATCGGCCAGCCGGATCTCGGTCGAAACCAGCGAGACCGCCGCCCCCAGCGCCACCAGCGAGGGCGCGTGATCGCCGACCCGGGCGGCGGCGCGGCGGGTGAGGGACAGCGCCTCGGCCCGGTCGCGGGCAGGATCGTCGGACCAGACGTAGCTGGCCTGCTGCGCCAGAACCCAGGCCTTGTAGGCCAGCGCCGGGCCATAATCGGGATCGGCGGCCAGCGCCTGATCGAGGATCGCCAGCGCCCCGGCATTGTCGCGCCTTGTATGGGCCCAGACATGCGGCAGGGCGCTGAGGACCAGCGCATAGGCGTTGCGGTCGCCGGGCGGGATCGAGGCGATGCGGTCGATCTCGGCATGTCTGAGGCGCGGGGCGATCTGCCCCGCCACCAGCGCGGCGATGCGGTCCTGCAGGTCGAAAAGGTCGTCGAGCCGGTCGTCGAAGCGTTCGGACCAGAGGGTGCGCCCATCCGGCCCGTTCACCAGCTGCACGGCGATTCGCACCCGCTCGCCGGCGCGGCGGATCGAGCCCTCGACGATGTAATCGGCGCCGAGGCGTTGGGCGGCCTCGGGCACCGGCAGCGGATGGGGCAGGGCGAACGAAGATTGCCGGGCGATGACGTGGAAATCATGCACCCGGCTCAGCGCGCCGGTGATCTCCTCGACGACGCCATCGGCGAACATGTCGCCGCCGCCTCCCAGTTCCTCGAAGGGCAGGACGGCGAGCGAGGGCTGGGCACGGGGGGCCGCGGGGGCAAGGATCGGGGCCGCGGGTCCCTCGGCCCGGTTGCGGCGGTCGCGCAGCCAGTCCTCGAACCCTTCGGAGGGCAGGTCGAATCCCTCCAGAAAACTGCCCGTCGCGGCGAGAATGGTGAAACGCCCGGGCGCAAGCCAGAGCGATTGCCGGTTGGCGCCCAGCAGGTCGGCAGGCAGCGCCTTGCGCAGCACCGACAGCTCTTGCCGGAGCGAGGCGCGGGCCTGTTCCTCGCCCCGGTCGGACCACAGGAGATCGGCCATCAGCCCGCGCTCGATCCGGCCGTCCGGCTGGCAGGCCAGAATCGCCAGCAGCGCCTGGGCGCGGCGCGACAGGCCCGCGATCTCGTGACCGTCGGGGCCACGGGCGCTGAAGGGGCCGTTCAGGCGCAGGCTGAGGAGGATTGGGTCCGGCATCGCGCCCATCTTGCAAGTGCGATGTCGATTTTACGGAATTCTTGCGCAGCTTACAGGGGCAATCGGCCCTGCTTTTGCGCAAGGATTGCGGGGGGATGCGAGAAAGGGCCATCGAGACACACAAGAAGACGGAGCCTGCCATGCAGAGCCTGACCCAGACCCGCCCGTTCCTTGCCGCCCCGGCGCGCCCCTTCGTGCTGCGTCTGCTGGACCGGATCGCTGCCGCCGATGCCGCCTATCGCCAGAAAGTGGCGCTGCGCGGGATGAGCGCCGAGCGGCTGGCCGACATGGGCCTGACCGAGGCCGATATCGAGGGCGCGTTCCGCCGCTGAGCCGGGGTGTCACAATCGGTGAGGGGCGGTGCGTTTTCCCGCTTGACGCCCCCCGCCGCACCCCCTAGATGACCCCCTACGCGCGGTTGTAGCTCAGTTGGTTAGAGTACCGGCCTGTCACGCCGGGGGTCGCGGGTTCGAGCCCCGTCAACCGCGCCAGTTGCAAAAGCCCCTGTTTAAGCAGGGGCTTTTGTCGTTCTGGCGGCCGAGGCGCGGGGCCAGCACCGGGCCGGATCAGGGCGGCAGCGTCCCAAGATACGCCAGCGTTTCGCGCGTCGCCTGCCTCCAGTCGGCTATCCGCGACAGCCGCTCCAGCTCGGGGTCGTTCCGACAGGCGGGAATGTCGCGAAAATGCAGGCCGGGCAAGCCGAGCACGTCCGGCGCCCCGCCGTTCAACGGCAGATCGCGAAGCGGCCGGAGGTCGTGCACCTGCGTCCGGTGGATCGACAACCCTGCCAGCGCGGTCAACCGGGCGAGCGGCCGCAGATCGGACACGGGCGTGTCGTTGAGGGAAAGGGTTTCGAGCCTGGACAGCGCGGCCAGAGGGCCCAGGTCGCTGATCCGGCACTTGCCAAGCGACAGGGAGCGCAGCCCGCGCATCGCGGCCAGCGGTGCAAGGTCGGTGATCGGCACCTCCTCAAGGCCGAGGGATTGAAGGCCCGACAACGGAGCCAGTTGGCTCAGATCGGTGACCTGCGTGTTGCCCAGTCGGAGGTGTTTGAGGCCGGTCAGCGGGGCCAGGGGGGCCAGATCGGCGACCCTCGATCGCCAGAGGCCGAGCGAGATCAGGCGGCGCAGGGCCGCCAGAGGGCGCAAGTCCTCCACCGGGGTCCCGGCGAGATCGAGGATTTCCAGGTCTTGCAGCCCGGCGAGCGGCGAGAGATCGCGCACCGGGATGTCATCGGCCGAAAGGATCCTGAGGGCGTTCAGGCCTTCAAGCGGCGCCAGATCCTGAACCTGCGATTCGCTGATCTGGAGTTCTGTCAGCCCGGTCATACCAGCGATCGGCGCCAGATCGCGGACGCGGGTCTGGGCGCAGTTGAAACGCTGCAATCCGGTCAGTTGCGCCGCTTCGGGAGGGATCTGTTCCAGCGGGTCGAAGCCGAAACCGGACAGGACCAGATCGGTCTCGCCAGTCTCCCGGACGCGCCTGATCTCGTCCCTTGCCTTCGCGTAGGCCCAGATCGCGTCATGCTCTGGCATGGTCTCACTCGCCGCTGTGCGGCAAGGGTGTGGCGCAGGCGGGACTGAGTCAAGCGGCCCTTTCCTCTGCCCGCGCCGCGTCGTAGCTTGCGGGCCAATCAGGGAGCGTTCGATGATCGCAGTCACAGCATACGAAGGTCAACGGGTGGGCGTGCTGGGGCTCGGGCGCTCGGGTCTGGCGACCTGCGCGGCGCTCAAGGCCGGGGGCGCCGAGGTCTGCGCCTGGGACGACAGCCCCGAGGGGCGGGCCAAGGCCGAGGCGGCAGGATTCGTGCCGGTGGACCTGACGCGGGCCGGGGCGGTCGAGGGGCTGGCGGTGCTGATCACCTCGCCCGGGATCCCGCATCTTTACCCTGCGCCGCATCCGGTGATCGCGGCCTGTCTGGCGGCGGCTGTGCCGGTCGATAACGACATTTCGCTGTTCTTCCAGGCGCTTGCCGGGATGGATGAGCCGCCGAAAGTGGTCTGCGTCACCGGCTCCAACGGCAAATCCACCACCACCGCGCTGATCGCGCATCTCCTGGCCGAAGCGGATCGGGACGCGCGGATGGCGGGCAATATCGGCACCGGCGTCCTGTCCATCGACCTGCCGGGCGAGGAGGGTGTCGTGGTGCTGGAACTCTCCAGCTACCAGACGGACCTCGCGCGCAGGCTGGCGCCGGATGTGGCGGTCTTCACCAATCTCAGCCCCGACCATCTGGACCGTCACGGCGGGATCGGCGGCTATTTCGCGGCCAAGCGGCGGCTCTTCACCGAGGGCGCGCCCGCCCGGGCGGTGATCGGGGTGGACGAGGTCGAGGGGCGCTATCTGGCGATGCAACTGGCCGAGGGGGCCGAGGATCTGCGGGTGGTCCGCGTGTCCTCGGGCCAGAAATTGCAGGGGCCGGGCTGGTCGGTCTTTGCTCGCAAGGGGTTCCTGGCGGAATGGCGGGGCGGGCGGCAGGTGGCCTCCATCGACCTGCGGCCCATCGCCGGATTGCCGGGCGCGCATAACCACCAGAACGCCTGCGCCGCCTATGCGGCGGTGCGCGCCCTGGGGCTGGCGCCGCGGCAGATCGAGGCGGGGCTGGCCAGCTTCCAGGGCCTGCCGCATCGCAGCCAGCTGATCGGCGAGCGGAACGGCGTGCGATTCGTCAACGATTCCAAGGCCACGAATGTCGATTCGGCGGCCAAGGCCCTGCAGGCTTTCCCCAAGATCCGCTGGATCGCCGGGGGGCTTGGCAAGGACGGCGGCATCGCGGCGCTGGTGCCGTTCCTCGGCTCGGTCAGCAAGGCCTATATGATCGGCCATTCGGCCCGCGATTTCGCCCTTCAATTGGGCACCACGCCGCATGAGATCTGCGAGACGATGGAGCGCGCCGTGGCCCGCGCCGCCGAGGAGGCAGAGCCGGGCGAGGTGGTGCTGCTGGCTCCGGCCGCCGCGTCCTTCGACCAATACCCGAATTTCGAGAAGCGCGGCGAACATTTTGCTGCACTTGTGCAGAACCTGCTCGGCGCGTAAGCCGGGCGCATGAGGCGGCCGGGAAGGGGGGCGCTGCCCCCCGCGCGTGCCGCGCTCCCCCCGGGATATTTGGAGCGCAAAGATGAGCACGACCCGGGCAGACGATTCCGTGGCCTCGGAAGGGGACAGCCTGCAGGGCTTCCTTCTGGCGCTGGCGGCCTATGGGATCTGGGGCGGCATGCCGCTCTATCTGCATCAGCTGCGCCATATCGGCATGGCCGAGGTGCTGGCCCATCGCGTGGTCTGGTCGGTACCGGTGGCGCTGCTGGTGCTGATCGCGCTGGGGCGCACGGCCGATCTGAAGCGCGCGCTGGCCACGCCGCGGCTGCTGGCCATGGGGGCGCTGACCGCGGCGCTGGTGTCGATCAACTGGGGCGTCTACGTCTATACGATCAACACCGGCCAGGCGATCAGCGCGGCCTTGGGCTATTACATCAATCCGCTCTTCTCGATCCTGCTGGGCGCCGTGGTGCTGCGCGAGCGGCTGACGCCGCTGCAATGGGCGGCGGTGGCGCTGGCCGGTGCGGCGGTCGCCGTGCTGACCTGGGAGGCGGGGCGGCTGCCGCTGCTGTCGCTGTCGCTGACGGTGAGCTGGGGGCTTTACGCGCTGGCCAAGCGCGCGCTGCCCATCGGCCCGAACCAGGGCTTCACGCTGGAGGTGCTGATCCTGTTCCCGGTGGCGGCGGGCTGCCTGCTGTGGCTGGCCGGGCGCGGTGAACTGGCCTTCGGGAACACCGGGGCCTGGGACACGGTGTTGATGCTGGGCTGCGGGGTGATCACGGCGGTGCCGCTGATGCTCTATGCCAATGGCGCCAAGAAGCTGAAGCTGACCACCATCGCCCTCATGCAATATATCGCGCCGAGCTGCATCTTCCTGACCGCGGTTTTCATCTTCCACGAGCCCTTCGGGCGGGAGAAGCTGATCGCCTTCGCCATGATCTGGGCGGCGCTCGCGCTTTATTCAGCCGATCTGTGGTGGCGGCGGCGTTAAGCCTCTGGCCAGAGTCCGGGTGATTCGCTATCCTGTCTGTCAATGACCCGGACCATACCGGGCACGCAGGCAGAGCGAGCAGCAAGATGACGGAAATGGTGCATGGCAGCATGCCCGCCCATGTGGGCGAGCCTGTGCTGTCGCGCTGGTGGCGCACGGTGGACCGCTGGACGATCTCCAGCGTTTTGTTGCTGGTCGGTGTGGGCCTTCTGCTGGCGCTGGCCTCGTCGCCGCCGCTGGCAGCGCGTAACCATCAGGCCCCGTTCCATTATTTCGAGCGTCACGCGATCTTTGCGGCGATGAGCGTGGCGATCATGCTCTTCGTCTCGATGCGCAGCCCCGAGACGGTGCGCCGCTGGGCGGTACTGGGCTTCGGCGTGGGGTTCCTGACGCTGATGGCGCTGCCCTTCATCGGCTCGGACTTCGGCAAGGGCGCGACGCGCTGGCTGAGCCTTGGCTTCACCTCGATCCAGCCCTCGGAATTCGTCAAGCCCTGCCTGGCGGTGACCGCGGCATGGCTCTTGGCGGCGGGGCAGGATCTGAACGGTCCGCCCGGGCGACTTCTGTCCCTGGGCATCACGTTGTCGACAGTGGGCCTGCTGGTGATCCAGCCGGATTTCGGCCAATCGGTGCTGGTGCTCTTCGGCTGGGGGGCGATGTATTTCGTCTCGGGCGCCTCGATGGTGGTGATCCTGGGGCTGGCGGGCGCGGCGGTGACGGGCGGTTTCGTGGCCTACAACACTTCGGAGCACTTCGCCCGGCGGATCGACGCCTTCCTGTCGTCCGAGCTCGATGCCCGCTCGCAGCTGGGCTATGCCACCTCGGCCATCCAGGAGGGCGGGCTTTGGGGCATGGGCGTGGGCGAGGGGCAGGTGAAATGGCAACTGCCTGATGCGCATACCGATTTCGTCATCGCCGTGGCGGCCGAGGAATACGGCTTCCTGCTGGTGGGCTTCATCATCACCCTGTACGCGGTGATCTGCCTGCGGGCGCTCACCCGGCTCACGCGCGAGCGCGATCCCTTCATCCGGTTGGCGGGGACGGGGCTTGTGGCCATGGTCTCGGCCCAGGCGATGATCAACATGGGCGTGGCCGTGCGGCTCTTGCCCGCCAAGGGCATGACCCTGCCCTTCATCAGCCAGGGCGGTTCCTCGCTGCTGGCGATGGGGTTGATGGTCGGCATGCTGCTGGCCTTGACGCGCACCCGCCCGCAGGGTGAGATCGGGGACTTGTTGCAGACGCGAGGACGCTGATGGCCCAGGTTTCGGGATCGAAGCGCCCGCTGGCAGTGATCGCGGCCGGCGGGACGGGCGGGCACATGTTCCCCGCTCAGGCGCTGGCCGAGGAATTGCTGGCGCGCGGCTGGCGGGTGGTTCTGTCCACCGACGCCCGGGGCGCGCGCTATGCCGGGGGCTTCCCGGCCGAGGTCGAGCGCCGGGTCGTGGGCTCGGCGACCTTCGCCCGGGGCGGTGTGCTGGCCAAGGCGCTGGTGCCGTTCCGCATCGTGGGCGGTGTGGCGCGGGCGGTGCTGTCGCAGATGATCGACCGGCCCTCGGTGGTGGCAGGGTTCGGCGGCTATCCGTCGATCCCGGCCCTGACGGCGGCCTGGCTGCTGCGCCTGCCGCGGCTGATCCATGAACAGAACGGCGTGCTGGGGCGGGTGAACGAGGTCTTTGCCAAGCGCGTCTCGGTCGTCGCCTGCGGCACCTGGCCCACGGTTCTGCCGCAGGGGGTCGAGGGCGTGCATACCGGCAATCCGGTGCGCGCCACGGTGCGCGAGCGCGCGGCCTCGCCCTATATCGAGCCCGGGGATTACCCGATGTCGGTGGTGGTGATCGGCGGCTCTCAGGGGGCGCGGGTGTTGTCCGATGTGGTGCCGGCGGCACTGGCGCTGCTGCCCGAGGGTCTGCGCCAGCATCTGCGGGTGGCGCAGCAGGCGCGGCCCGAGGATCTGGAGCGGGTGATCGCGGCCTATGACGCGGCGGGCATCCCGGCCGAGGTCGAGAGCTTCTTCGACGACATCCCGCGGCGCTTTTCCGAGGCGCAGCTGGTCATCGCGCGGTCCGGGGCCTCGACGGTCGCCGACCTCACCGTGATCGGGCGGCCTTCGGTTCTGGTGCCCTATGCGGCGGCGATCCGGGGCGAGCAGGAGGCGAATGCCAAGGGCCTCGTCGAGGCTGAAGCCGCCGTCCTGATCCGCGAGCCCGCTTTCACGCCCGAGGCGCTGGCGGCGGCGGTGCATTCCATCCTGACGCAGCCGCAGGCTGCCAGCCGCATGGCGCGGGCGGCAACGGCGCTGGGTATTCCCGATGCGGCCGGGCGTCTGGCGGATCTCGCCGAGCATCTGGCCGGTCCCCCTTCCTGAGACGATCTCCATGACTCGCACGCTGCTTCCCCGGGGCCTGGGCCCCGTCCATTTCATCGGTATCGGCGGGATCGGCATGTCCGGCATCGCCGAAATCCTGCTGGGCGAGGGCTTCGCCGTGCAGGGCTCGGACGCCAAGGGCTCGGCCATCACCGAGCGGCTGGCCTCGCTGGGGGCGGTGATCCATGTCGGCCATGAGGCGGCGCATGTGGCGGGGGCGGCGGTGGTCGTGGCCTCGACTGCGATCAAGCCTTCGAACCCGGAATATGCCGAGGCGAAGCGCCTTGGTCTGCCGGTGGTGCGCCGGGCCGAGATGCTGGCCGAGCTGATGCGCCTGCGCCGCACGGTGTCGATCGCCGGGACGCATGGCAAGACTACGACGACGACGATGATGGCGGCGATGCTGGAGGCCGGGGGCTTCGACCCCGGCGTGGTCAATGGCGGCATCATCCATGCCTATGGCTCGAACGCCAAGGCGGGTGCGGGCGAGTGGATGGTGGTCGAGGCCGACGAAAGCGACGGCTCCTTCAACATCATGCCGACGCATGTGGCGGTGGTGACCAACATCGACCCCGAGCACATGGACCATTGGAAGGATTTCGACACGTTACGCGACGGCTTCCGCCGTTTCGTGCAGGGGATCCCCTTCTATGGTCTCGCGGTCCTTTGCACCGATCATCCCGAGGTCGCGGCGCTGGCCGGGCGGATCGAGAACCGGCAGATCGTCACCTTCGGCTTCAACGAGGGCGCCGATCTGCGCGCGCTGAACCTGCGGTTCGAGAAGGGCGTCGCGCATTTCGACATCGGGCTGAAGGCCGAGGGCCGGGTGATCGAGGGCGTGACCCTGCCGATGCCGGGCGATCACAACGTCTCGAACGCGCTGTCCGCGGTGGCGGTCGGTCTGCATCTGGGCATGTCGGACGACCAGATCCGCGCGGCGCTGGCGGGCTTCGCCGGGGTGGGGCGGCGCTTTACCCGGGTGGGTGAAGTGAACGGCGTCACGGTGATCGACGATTACGGCCACCACCCGGTCGAGATCGCCGCCGTGATCAAGGCGGCGCGGCAGTCGCTGGGCGGCTCGGGCCGGGTGATCGCCGTGCATCAGCCGCACCGGTTCACGCGGCTTTCCTCGCTCTTTGCGGATTTCGCCGCCTGTTTCGACGGCGCCGATGTCGTGGCCATCGCCGAGGTCTATTCGGCGGGCGAAGAGCCGATCCCGGGCATCGACCGCGACCATCTGGTGGCGGCGATCCGGGGGCGGGGGCATCCGTCGGCCCATGCGCTGACCCGCGAGGCGGATCTGGAGGCGCTGGTCCGGGCCGAAGCGAAGCCGGGCGACATGGTGGTCTGTCTGGGCGCGGGCACGATCAGCGCCTGGGCACAGGCATTGCCGGGACATCTGTCGACGGCTGGTTGAGGCGCCTGCCCGGTTGACGGGCGGCAGGCAGGGAGGCCAAATCCCGGCATGGAATCGGAAGTTGTCATTGTGGGTCTGGCGGCCTTCGCCGTCGGGGCGGTGCCGGGGTATTTCCTCGGGCGCTATGCTGGCGGGATCGCGGCCGTGGTCTGGTTCGTTCTGCTGGCTGGCGCCGCCGCGGTGCTGGTCCTGATGGGGCAGGGCACGCGGGGCTGGGACGGGCTGGCCTATCTGGTCGGCGCCCTGCTGCTGCTGGCGCCCGCCGCCCTTGGCGGGGCGCTGGCCGGATGGCTGGGCGTGAGGCTCAGGCGGCGCCGGCGTCAGAGGCTCCCGCGCGACGCAGAGACGCCGCGCGGGTGAGGGCTCAGGCGCTGGCCGGTTGCTGGTCGAGCGCAGGCGGATAGGCCACGGGCCGCGAGGGATCGACCGCGCGCTGCGCGGCCTCGGGGTCATAGGCGGCGCCTTCGGGCCGGGGCAGCGGCGGCTGGGCGCGCATCCGGTGGGCGATGGCGATGCCGAGCGGCACGCCGATCACCAGACCGGCGACCCCGGCCAGCGCAAAGAGACGCCAGTCGTACCAGCCGAAGGCAAGGCCCGCGATCACGAGGGCGCCTGCGATGCAGGACGCGGCCAGCGTCGCCATGGTCGAACGCAGCGGGGCGGCGGGGATCATCATGGTGTTCTCCTTCTATGAGGGACAGCTGTGAACCAACGCCCGGGGCGGTGCCGGGGTTCCGGGCCGCTTACTCGGCCGGGACCACGCGGGCGGGTTCCGGCTGGTGCGTGTCGCGCCCGCTGGATTGCCGGGCGAGGCGGAGGACCGATTGCGCCAGCGCCGGGAGGGCGGGCAGCGGGAAGGCGGGGAGTGGCGCGCCGCGGCGCAGCCAGAAGGCGGTGGCCTCGAACGGCACCAGCACCGCGAGGCCGAGCGCCAGGGCATAGCCCAGAAGCTGGGTATCGCTGTTGCCCGCAGCGAGCATGAGGATCACGTAGAGACCGGCGAGGGCTCCGGCGGCCAGGGTCGGCAGCGCGGGGCGCAGGGCGGCGGTCAGGGCAGGGGGCAGCTTGCGCATGACAGGTCCTGTTGGGATCAAGATGTTGAGGGGCTAACGCCGCCAGACCCCGGCGGGTTCCCGCCTATTGTGGTGCTTGCTCGACGCGGCGGGCATGGCTATCTCAGGGGGCATGACCCAGAGCCTTTCCGATCTCGCCTATTCGCCGCGCGGCGCCCTGACCCGGGACCGCGCCCTTGCCGATCTGACCTGGCTGCGCGTCGGCGGGCCCGCCGACTGGCTGTTCCAGCCCGCCGATGAGGAAGACCTCGCGGCCTTCCTGGCGGCGCTGCCGGCAGAGGTGGCGGTGTTCCCCATGGGCGTGGGCTCGAACCTGATCGTCCGGGACGGCGGCCTGCGCGCCGTGGTGATCCGGCTGGGGCGGGGCTTCAACGGGATCAGCGTCGAAGGGGCGCGCGTGACCGCCGGGGCCGCGGCGCTGGACGCGCATGTGGCGCGGCAGGCGGCCGAGGCGGGGCGCGACCTGACCTTCCTGCGCACGATCCCGGGCTCGATCGGTGGGGCGGTGCGGATGAACGCGGGCTGCTACGGGCAATACGTCGCCGACCGGCTGGTCGGGGTGCGGGTCGTGACCCGGGCGGGCGAGATCCGCGAGATCCCGGCGGCCGAGCTGTCCCTCGCCTATCGCCAGAGCGCGCTGCCCGAGGGCTGGGTCATCACAAGCGCGGTATTCGAGGCGCCCGAGGGCGACCCTGCCACGCTTCAGGCGCGGATGGAGGAACAGCTGGCCAAGCGCGACGCGACGCAGCCGGTCAAGGACCGCACTGCCGGGTCCACGTTCCGCAATCCGGCCGGGTTTTCCTCTACCGGTAGGGCCGATGACGTCCATGACCTCAAGGCCTGGTCCCTGATCGACGGCGCCGGGATGCGCGGCGCCACGCGCGGCGGGGCGCAGATGTCGCCCCTGCACGCCAATTTCATGATCAACACCGGCGGGGCCACGGCCGCCGATCTGGAAGGGCTGGGCGAGGAAGTCCGAAAAAGGGTGTTGGAAAACAGCGGGATTACGCTAGAATGGGAGATCATGCGCGTCGGCGAACCGGCGGGCGGTAACGGTTAGTCGGGCATCAGACCCGAGTGTAAAACAACCGGACGGGCGGCGTAACGGCGCCGCCGCACAAGAAGGGGCGCAAAGCCCCACGAGAGGCAGAGTTGGTGGGCATGTCGAGCAGGGCAGCCCCCACAGTAGCGGTTTTGATGGGCGGACCCTCGGCTGAACGCGAGGTGTCGCTGTCGACGGGGCGCATGTGCGCGGCCGCGCTGCGGGAGGCGGGATTCCATACCGTCGAGGTCGATGCCGGCCGCGATCTGGCCGAGCGTCTGCTAGCGCTGGCGCCGGATGTGGCGTTCAACGCGCTGCACGGGCGCTGGGGCGAGGACGGCTGTGTCCAGGGCCTGCTGGAATGGCTGCGCATTCCCTATACGCATTCGGGCGTCCTGGCCTCGGCTCTGGCCATGGACAAGGAACGCACCAAGAAAGCCTATGCGGCGGCCGGTCTGCCCATCGTCCCCTCGCTCCTCGCCACGCGGGACGAGGTACGCGCGCGCCATGTCATGCCCGCCCCCTATGTGGTGAAGCCCTACAACGAGGGCTCGTCCGTCGGCGTCTGGCTGGTGGCCGAGGAAAACAACGGCCCGCCGCAACTGGACGACCGGATGCCCGAGGTGGTGATGGTCGAGGCCTATGTGCCGGGGCGCGAGATGACCTGCACGGTGATGGGCGACCGGGCGCTGACCGTCACCGATATCATCACCGAAGGCTGGTACGATTACGACGCCAAATACAAGACCGGCGGCTCGCGCCATGTCGTCCCGGCCGAGATCCCGGCCGCGATCTTCGACGCCTGCATGGATTACGCGCTGCGGGCGCATCAGATCCTGGGCTGCCGCGGCATCAGCCGCACCGATTTCCGCTGGGACGAGGCGAAGGGCCTTGCCGGGCTGGTCCTGCTGGAGACCAACACCCAGCCCGGGATGACTCCCACCTCGCTCAGCCCCGAACAGGCGGCGCATTGCGGGATTGCGTTCCCGGAACTCTGTCGCTGGCTGGTGGAGGATGCCTCGTGTCAGCGCTGAAGAGCCGCGATCCGATGAATTCGGCCCGCACCCAGCCCAATGGCGGGGCCTGGCTCTGGCCCGACCCGCAGGAGGTGACGGCGCCCGCCGTGCGCGCCGGGCGTCCGGTGCGCTCGGGCGCCCTGCCGGCCAGCGGGCAATGGCCCAGCGATCCGCCCGCGCCCTTCTGGCCGCCCGCGCCCGAAGGCGGCGAGCGGGCGCCCCGCGCGCTGCGCGCCGTCGAGACGCCCGAGCCCGCGGCCCTTGAGGAATACGATGCCCTGAGCCTGCCCGAGGAGCCCATCCGCGGCACTTTCGGCTTTCAGGCGAACCCGGGCTACAGCGCGGCGCCCGCGCAGGCGCTGCATGCGCCGATGCCGGGCGCGACCGCGGCGGCCCTGGGTGCGGCGCAGGCCGGTTGGGCCGATCCCGTACCCGCGGGTCCGGCGCCGTCCCCTGCCTTTGACCCGTCGCCCAGCCGTCTGGCCTATCGCCTGAACCGGCTGTGGCTGACGCCGCTGGTGCGCAATTTCCTGCGGCTGGGCCTGCCCCTGCTGGTGGTCGCGGCCTTTGCCGGGGCCTGGGCGTCCAAGCCCGAGAACCGCGAGATGGTCACCGGCCAGATCGCCCAGACCGTTGAATGGGTGCAGAACCAGCCGATGTTCCGCGTCACCGGCATCGAGGTCGAGGCCCGCTCGCCCGAGGTGGCGCAGGGGGTCGAACAGCTTCTGGGCCTCAGCTTCCCGCTGTCGTCCTGGGATCTGGACCTGACCGAACTGCGCGCCCGGGCTGAATCGCTCGACGCGGTCGAGCGCGCCTGGCTGCAGATCCGCTCGGGCGGGGTGCTGGAAGTGCGCATCGCCGAGCGCGTCCCGGCGATGATCTGGCGCAATGGCGAGGTGCTGGATCTGGTCGATGACGAGGGCCATCGCGTCGCCCGTCTGGCCACCCGCGCCGCGCGCGCCGATCTGCCGCTGATCGCCGGGGCCGGTGCCCCCGAGGCGATTTCCGAGGCGCAGGCGCTCTGGACCGCCGCCGCGCCGATCCAGGGGCGCATCCGCGGTCTGGTGCGCGTGGGCGAACGCCGCTGGGACGTGGTTCTGGACCGCAACCAGCGGATCCTTCTGCCCGAGACCGGCGCGCTCGAGGCGCTGGAGCGCGTCGTCGCCATGTCCGAGGGCGCGCAGCAATTGCTGTCACGCGACGTGACCATTGTCGACATGCGCCAGCCGGTGCGCCCGACCCTGCGCCTGACCGCCGAGGCGATGACCGAACTGACCCGCAACCGAACCGAAACCAGAGGAGCCCCCCGCCGATGACCGACCTCTACGAATCGCAGCGCGCGATGCGCAACCTTCGCCGTCAGGCGATGCAGCGGGGGGTGATCGCGGTGATGGACATCGGCACCCATAAAGTGGCCTGCCTGATCCTGAAATTCGGCGCCTCGGACGGCCCGCAGGAGGGGTTCGGCGTCGGCAACATGGCGGGGCAGGCGGCCTTCCGGGTGATCGGCGCCGGCACCACCTGTTCACGCGGCATCCGCTTTGGCGAGATCGCAGCGATGCGCGAGACCGAGCGCGCCGTGCGCACCGCGTTGCAGAACGCGCAGAAGATGGCGCAGACCCGGGTCGATCATGCCATCCTGACCTTCTCGGGCGGGGATATCCGCAGCTACGGGCTTGAGGGCAATGTCGAGCTGGAGGCCGATCGCGTCAGCGAGAACGATATCGCCCGGGTGCTCGATGCCTGCGACACGCCCGATATCGGCCATGGCCGCGAGGTTCTGCACGCGCAGCCGGTGAATTTCGTGCTGGACCACCGCTCGGGCCTGTCGGACCCGCGCGGGCAGGCGGGGCGGAACCTCGGGTGCGACATGCATTTGCTCAGCGTCGGCACCGATGTGGTGCAGAACCTGATTCATTGCCTGAAGCGCTGCGATGTCGAGGTCGCGGGGCTGGCGGCGGCGCCCTATGTCTCGGGCCGGGCAGCGCTGGTCGAGGACGAGCAGGAGCTGGGCGCGGCCGCCATCGACATGGGCGGCGGCACGACCTCGCTGTCGATCTTCATCAAGGGCCACATGATCTATGCCGATACGGTCAAGCTGGGCGGCGATCATATCACCGGCGATATCGCCAAGGTCCTGACCATCCCCTATTCGACGGCCGAGCGGATCAAGACCCTGCATGGCGGCCTCTTCGCCACCGGCCAGGACGACCGGCAGCGAATCGAGATCGGCGGCAATTCGGGCGATTGGGACAAGGACCGGCGGACCATCACCCGCACCGAACTGATCGGCATCATGCGCCCCCGGATGGGCGAGATCCTGGAGGAGCTGCGCGCGCGTCTGGATATCGCCGGGTTCGACCATCTTCCCAGCCAGCAGGTGGTGCTGACCGGCGGCGGCAGCCAGGTGCCGGGGCTGCTGGAGATGGCGGCGCGGGTCCTTGGAACGCAGGTGCGGCTGGGCCGTCCGATCCGCGTGCCGGGTCTGCCGCAGGCGGCGACGGCGCCGGGATACTCGGCCATCGTCGGCCTGTGCCAATACGCCGCCCATCCGCAGGACGAATGGTGGGATTTCGACATTCCCGCCCAGATGTTCGCGGCCCGGCCGCTCAAGCGCGCCATGAAGTGGTTCCGCGACAATTGGTGAGCGCTACCGGCTGCCTTATGTCTGACATTTGACGGCGCTCTCGTCTCAACAACACCCTGAAAACCCCTGATGCAGCGCGAAAAAACGCTGTTCAGGGGTTTCCCGCCTGAACCCCCGGAAGGCAAATTTCCGCGGGAATCTAAGCCATTGCGCTGTTTTGGTTCGTTTTTTTGATGACGCCGATTCAGGGTCGCGCTAAGATCGTTTCAAATCTGGCAAATCACCGAAATGACCAGATCACGAACGAGCAACTGAGACCGGGAATACCCGGCTCCCAATAAGGCGGACAGGCATGACTCTGACTTTTCTCGCAACCGAGACCAAGGACTTGACTCCGCGCATCACCGTTTTCGGTGTGGGCGGCGCGGGCGGCAATGCCGTCAACAACATGATCGACCAGAACCTTGAAGGGGTCGATTTCGTCGTCGCGAACACCGATGCGCAGGCGCTTCAGCAGTCCAAGGCTCCGACCCGCATCCAGCTGGGCGTGCAGGCCACCGAAGGTCTGGGGGCAGGGGCCCGTCCGGAAGTCGGCGCCAATGCCGCGGCCGAGACGCTGGAAGAGATCATGGATCATCTGTCCGGCGCGCATATGTGCTTCATCACCGCCGGCATGGGCGGCGGCACCGGCACTGGTGCGGCGCCGATCATCGCCCAGGCGGCGCGTGAGATGGGGATCCTGACCGTCGGCGTCGTGACCAAGCCCTTCGCCTTCGAAGGCGGCAAGCGGATGCGTCAGGCCGAGTCCGGTGTCGAAGAACTGCAGAAGGTCGTCGATACCCTCATCATCATCCCCAACCAGAACCTGTTCCGTCTGGCCAACGAGCGCACCACCTTCACCGAGGCCTTCGCGCTGGCCGATGACGTGCTCTATCAGGGCGTCAAGGGCGTGACCGACCTGATGGTCCGTCCGGGCATGATCAACCTCGACTTCGCCGACGTCCGCGCGGTGATGGACGAGATGGGCAAGGCCATGATGGGCACCGGCGAGGCGACCGGCGAGGACCGCGCCCGTCAGGCGGCCGAGAAGGCGATTGCCAACCCGCTGCTCGATGAGATCAGCCTCAACGGCGCCAAGGGCGTGCTGATCAACATCACCGGCGGCAATGACCTGACGCTCTTCGAACTGGACGAAGCGGCCAATCTGATCCGCAACAAGGTCGACCCGGAAGCCAACATCATCGTCGGCTCGACGCTGGACCCGGAGATGGAAGGCGCGATCCGCGTCTCGGTCGTCGCCACCGGCATCGAGGCCCAGCCGGTCACCGCCGAGGTGCCGCGCCGCCGCATGGCCGAGCCGCTGGTCACCGAGACCCCGATCGTGGTCGAAGAGCCCGCGCCCGCCCCGGTCGCCGAAGAGCCGCGCTTCGAGGCTCCGGCCTATGACGAGCCCGCCTACGAGGATGCCGCCTATAACCCGCCGATGTTCGAGTCGCGCGCGGTGGAGCGTCACGCCGAACGTCAGGTCGAGCGTCACATTGAGCGTCACCCGGAGCCCCGCTACGAGGCGCCGACCCATAACGCCTATCACGAGGCCCCCGCGGCCGAGCCGGTGCAGGAGGACTTCTTCCTGGAGGACGTGCTGCGCAACGAGGCCCCGGCCGCTCCGCAGCCGCAGGTCCGCCGTCCGGCCATGGCCGAGCCCGCCCGCGCCCCGCAGCCGCAGCAATACCAGCCGCAACCGCAGCAGTATCAGCCGCAGCAGCACCAGCCCGAGGCGGCCTTCACCGCCCCGCGTCCGGGCCGCAACCCGGGCCAGCCGAGCCCCGAGACCCTGGCCCGCCTGCGCGCCGCGGTCGAGAAGCAGCCCGAGGCGCCCGCGCGCCGTCCGGTCGCGCAGCACCAGCCGCAGCAGGTGGCCCCGGCCCCAGCGCCGCAGCCCGAAGCGCGCCGCGGTCTGGGCATCGGCAGCCTGATCCACCGCATGGCGGGTCATGCCGCGCCCGCCGCCACCGCCGCGGCCGAGCAGCCCGCCCGCCACGCCCGCCCGCAGCCGCAGGTCCAGGCCTATGAGGACGAGCACCAGCACCGCGCCGCTGACCAGTTCGAAATCCCGGCTTTCCTGCGTCGTCAGGCGAACTGAGCTGAAAAACGCGATCAAATCCTGCCCCGCGGGGCCTGTGGAGAACCGGCGAAAGCCGGTTCTTTTCATTTTGAATTCAAGCTGTTACGGAAGGCCTGCCTGACGTGCGCGGAAACTCGCGCATGCGTGAGGGCAGTGTTACATCCTGTTACAAAGCGTGACTTGAGCATTAACGCACGGATTCATAAAGAAACTGTGAGCCGAGCAGCAATTCAGGCCGAGGATCAACTCGTGCAGACAACCTTGAAATCTTCCGTGCGTTTCGACGGCACCGCGCTCCATTCGGGGCAGGCCGTGGTCATGCATGTCCGCCCCGCGCCTGCGGGGCACGGGGTGGTGTTCGAACGTCTCGACCTCGACCTGCCCGTGGCGCATCGCCGCATCGCCGTCACGCCCTCGGCGCTGATCGAGGCGAATCTCTGCACCAAGATCGGCAACGATCATGACGTTTCCGTGGCGACCATCGAACATCTGATGGCGGCGCTGGCGGGTTGCGGCATCCATAACGCGCTGGTGACGCTGGACGGGCCGGAAGTGCCGATCCTCGACGGTTCGGCCCGGCCCTTCGTCGCGGCCTTCGTCGCGGCGGGCACCCGGGTGCAGGCGGCCTCGCTGACGGCGATCCGCGTGCTGAAGCCGGTGGAGGTCCGCATGGGCGACGCCTGGGCGCGGCTGGAACCGGCCGCGGCGCTGTCCATCGCCTTCGAGATCGATTTCCCCGATGCAGCCATCGGCCACCAGACCTGCGAGCTGGAGCTGGCCAACGGCACCTTCGTGCGCGAACTGTCGGATTGCCGCACCTTCTGCCGTCAGGCGGATGTGGATTTCATGCGTGCCAATGGCCTGGCGCTGGGTGGCACCTATGAGAATGCCGTGGTGGTGCAGGGGGCCGATATCCTCAGCCCCGGCGGTCTGCGCCGCATCGACGAACCGGTGCGCCACAAGATGCTGGACGCGATGGGCGACCTGGCCGTGGCCGGGGCGCCGATCCTGGGCCGCTATATCGGCCACCGCGCGGGCCACACGCTGACCGGCCGTCTGGTGCGGGCGCTGCTCGATGACACCAGCGCCTGGGAGCATGTGACCGTCGAGGGCGATCAGGCCCACCGGATGCCCGGCGCCGGCGTCTGCGCCGCGGATCTGCTGGCCACCGCCTCGGCTGCCTGAGGCGCCGCGGTGAGCGGCTTTCGGCGTCTTGGCCAGTCCGCTGAACACGGGGATGTTTTTCTGCTGAATGGCGTTTTGCGTGCGCCCGGCAAACGTGCTAGGACACGCCGGGACGCGCCCCCGGCGAGCCCGGGATTCGCCCGGGACGTCGGCTGCGGCGCCCTTCGGTAAGACAAGAATGAGGATCGGCATGGTCGGCACCCTTGGCAAATCGGCCCGGCGCAGGCTGTCGACGCTGGCGCTGAGCAGCGTTCTGGTGCTGGCGCTGGCCGCCTGCGGGAACCAGGTCGGCACCGATGAGCCGCTGGACGGCTATTCGGCCGAGGAAATCTTCACGCGCGGTGAATACGTGCTGGAGAACAACCGCCGGATCGAACCGGCGATGCGCTATTTCCGCGAGGTCGAGCGGCTTTATCCCTACACCGACTGGGCCCGGCGCTCGGTGGTGATGCAGGCCTATGCGCTGCACCGTGATGGCCAGTATGACGAGGCCCGCGCCACGGCGCAGCGCTTCCTCGACCAGTATCCGGGCGACCCGGATGCCGCCTGGGCCGCCTATATCGTCGCGCTGACCTATTACGATCAGATCGAGGACGTGGGCCGCGATCAGGGCCTGACCTTCCAGGCGCTGAACCACCTGCGCTATGTCATCGAGCAATATCCGAACACGGAATATGCCCGTTCGGCGGTGCTGAAATTCGATCTGGCCTTCGACCGTCTGGCGGCGAAGGAGATGGAGATCGGCCGCTTCTACCTGTCGCGGGGCAATTATCAGGCGGGGATCAACCGTTTCCGCGCCGTGGTCGAGCAGTATCAGACCACCACCCAGACGCCCGAGGCGCTGCACCGGCTGGTGGAAAGCTATCTGGCGCTGGGGCTGCGCGATGAGGCGCAGACCGCGGGTGCGATTCTGGGCCACAACTTCCGCTCCTCGCCCTTCTACGAGGACAGCTTCCGTCTGCTGACCGCAGCCGGGCTCAGCGATCAGGCGCAGGGCACCAGCTGGCTCAACGACATCTATCGCCGGACCATTCGCGGCGAGTGGCTCTGACCCCGGGGGGCGCGCGCGGGAATGCTACGGGCGCTCTCGATTCGGGACATGCTGCTGATCGAGCGGCTTGAGCTGGATTTCCATCCCGGCCTCAATGTGCTGACCGGCGAGACCGGGGCGGGCAAATCCATCCTGCTGGACAGTCTGGGCTTCGTGCTGGGCTGGCGCGGCCGTGCCGATCTGGTGCGGCAGGGCGCCCAGCAGGGCGAGGTGGAGGCGGTGTTCGATCTGCCCGAGGGGCACCCGGGCCGCGCCGTGCTGGACGAGGCCGGGATCCCGCTGGAAGACGAGCTGGTCCTGCGCCGCGTCAACACCGCCGAGGGCCGCAAGACCGCCTGGATCAACGACCGCCGCGCCTCGGGCGAGGTACTTCGGGCGCTGTCGGATACCTTGGTGGAGCTGCATGGCCAGCATGACGACCGGGGGCTTCTGAACCCGCGCGGGCATCGGCAGTTGCTCGATGCCTATGCCGGGGCCGACACCGGCGCCGTGCGCGCCGCCTGGCGGGCGCTGGCCGAGGCGCGCAAGGCGCGCGAGGCGGCCGCTGCCCGGCTGGAAGGGCTCAGGGCCGAAGAGGAATACCTGCGCCACGCCGTCAAGGAGCTGGACCAGCTGGACCCGCAGCCGGGCGAGGAGGCGGAACTCGACACCCGCCGCCGCCTGATGCAGGCCGCGACCCGGCTGGTAGGCGACGTGGCCCGCGCCCGGCAGGCCCTGGGCGAGGACGGGGCCGAGCGTCTGGCGCTCGACGCGCTGCGCTGGCTGGAGGATGCGGCCGAGGGCGTCGAGGGGCGGCTGGACGCGGCGATCGAGGCTCTGGGCCGGGCGCTGTCGGAACTGGGCGAGGCCACGGGCGAGATCGAGGCCTGCCTCGACCAGATGCAGGCCGATCCGGTGGAGCTGGAGCGGGTCGAGGAGCGGCTCTTCGCGCTCAGGGGGCTGGCGCGCAAGCATTCGGTGCTGCCCGACGATCTGGGCACCCATGCCGCCGGGCTGCGCGAACGGCTGGAGGCGCTGGATTCGGGCGACAAGGGCATGGCCTCGCTGGCCCAGGCCGAGGCGGTGGCACAGAAGGCCTTCACTGCGGCCTGCGCGGCGCTGACGGCCGAGCGCAAGGCGGCGGCCGCCGCGCTCGATCGGGCGATGGCGGCGGAACTGGCGCCCCTGAAGATGGAGCGCGCGGTCTTCCAGACGGTGATCGAGCCGACCGAACCCGGGCCGGAAGGGGCGGACGCCGTGACCTTCGAGGTGGCGACCAACCCCGGCGCCCCGGCCGGGGCGCTGAACAAGATCGCCTCGGGCGGGGAACTCTCGCGCTTTCTGCTGGCGCTGAAGGTCTGTCTCAGCCGGGGGCAATCGGGCGTGACGATGATCTTCGACGAGATCGACCGTGGGGTCGGCGGCGCCACGGCGGATGCGGTGGGGCGCAGGCTGCGGGCGCTGGCCGAGGAGGCACAGGTGCTGGTCGTCACCCATTCGCCGCAGGTGGCGGCGCTCGGCGCGCATCATTGGCGTGTCGAGAAGCGGGTCGAGGCCGGGGCCACTCTCAGCCATGTGACGCCACTTTCCGCCGGGGAACGCGTGGACGAGATTGCCCGCATGCTGTCGGGTGATACCATTACCGAGGCGGCGCGCGGCGCGGCCCGCGCCCTGATCGGCGCGTGACGGACAATCGGGGCGGGGCCAACCCTTCCCCCAGACGGAGGCCGGGCATGACACGGGCAATCTGGATCACGGCGGCACTGGCCGCGGCAACGGCACTCACCGCCTGCGGGGACATCCCCGACATGCGCTTCGGGCAGGGCGGCGGGTCGCGTCCCGTCTATGGCGGCGGGCCGGTGGTGACGACGGAACCCTCGGTGGTCACGGGCCCCTCGGCCAGCCAGGCGGAAGGAGCCTGCATGAGCGCGGGCCGCGAGGCAGGTTTCGATGTGCAGGGCGTGGTCGGCACCCGTGAACAGGGCACGTCGCGCGATGTGATGCTGCGCGTGCAGCGCGGCGGCCAGACGGTCGAGGTGCGCTGCAGCTACGCCTATGACTCCGGCCAGGCCCGGATCATGACGCTGTAAGCGCCCGGCGGCGGGAGGCACGCTCCCGCCCGCCCACCCCGCGCGCCTCCCGCCGCGGAGAGGGCGGCGCCTGAGGCTGGGGCCCTTTGGGGGCCTCAGGCCGGGGGGTGATGTCGACTTCTTGGCATGACGCTTCTTGTCATGACGCGGCGCGCTGATTGCCTGTCCGGTGTCGTCACCAGAGGCCAGCGCCTTCCCAAACAGAGGACTGAGACGACAGGGAAGGGCGAGGTGCCGCTTCTCTGGTGGCTGGCGCTGTGTCCTGCGGG
>NZ_JAUCCQ010000057.1:0-21945 GCF_034676075.1 Pararhodobacter sp.
CCCCCCCCCCCCCCCCCCCCCCCCCCCCCCCCCCCCCCCCCCCTCGGGCTGCCGCCCGAACCCGCACCAAGGGGGGCACGCCCCCCTTGGCGATCCCCGTGGATATTTTCAGAACAAAGATGGCTCAGAGGCGGATGTCGTAGGTCTTCCACGGAGTCGCGGTGGCGAGCTTGTCGTAAAGTGCGCGGGCGCGGACGTTGTCCTCGGCGGTGATCCAGCGGATCACCGACCAGCCGCGGCGCTGGCCTTCCTCGCTCACCGCCTCGATCAGGGCGCGGGCGGCGCCCGAGCCGCGGGCCTCGGGCGCGACGAAGAGGTCGTCGAGAAAGCCGCCGGTGCTGGCAGAAAGCGGCCGGGCGAAAGGGCGGAAATGGGTGAGGCCCACCAGACGACCGTCGTCATCCTCGGCCACGAAAGCCTCGACCTCATGCGTATGGTCGTGGATCCAGCCCCAGACGCGGGCCCGCATCTCGGCGGTCTGCGTCACCTGATAGAAAGCGGCGTAGCCGGCATAGAGGTCCTCCCAGGCGGCGCGGTCCTGGTCTTGCGGGCGGCGGATCAGCATCGGCAAGCTCCTTCTCGGGCGGCCGAGGCTAGCCCCGGGCGATGGCGCCGTCCAGCCGCGGCGCGAGGTTCCCCTTTCCTTTGGCGCGCCTTTCCCGTAAGGGGCGGCCTGTTCAGCACGGGAGCCCGCACCATGCAGGGAAGCGCCAACCTCAACCTCATGATCAAGGCCGCGCGCAAGGCGGGGCGCTCGCTGGTCAAGGACTTCCGCGAGGTCGAGAACCTTCAGGTCTCGACCAAGGGGCCGGGCGACTTCGTGACCAAGGCCGACCGCGAGGCCGAACGCATCCTCAAGGAAGAGCTGATGGGCGGCCGGCCGAACTATGGCTGGCTCGGCGAGGAGACCGGCGGCGAGGAGGGCACCGACCCGACCCGGCGCTGGATCGTCGATCCGCTGGACGGCACCACCAACTTCCTGCACGGCCTGCCGCATTGGGCGATCTCGATCGCGCTGGAGCACAAGGGCGAAATCGTCGCCGGCGTCATCTTCGATGCCGCCAAGGACGAGATGTTCATCGCCGAAAAGGGCCTCGGCGCCTATATGAACGAGTCGCGCCTCCGGGTTTCGGGCCGCCGCTCGATGATCGAATGCATCTTCGCCACCGGCATCCCCTTCGGCGGCCGCCCGGCGCTGCCCGCCTCGCTGCAGGATCTGGCGCGGCTGATGCCGGTCTGCGCGGGCGTGCGCCGTTTCGGTGCCGCGGCGCTGGACCTCGCCTATGTCGCGGCGGGCCGCTACGACGGCTATTGGGAGCGCGGGCTGAACCCTTGGGACGTGGCGGCGGGCGTCTTGCTGGTCAAGGAAGCGGGCGGGTTCTTCGGCCCGATCCGCGACGGCCAGGACCCGGTCGAATCGGGCAATCTGATCGCCGCCAACAGCGAGATCTTCGAACCCTTCGCCAAGGTCATCCGCAGCCGCGACTGACCCCCGGGCTGACCGGCCGGGCTTGCCGCGGGCGCCGGGGATCCCCATAGTCCGGGTCCCCGATGCCGGGGTTTGTCCGCTGCCGAGGCCTGGTTTGAGTTTCACCTTCGTCCATACGGCCGATCTGCATCTCGATGCGCCGCTGACGGCGCTGGCGCTGCGCGACCCCGATCTGGCGGCGCAGGTCGGCGTGGCCTCGCGCGTGGCGCTGACGCGAATCGTCGATCTGTGCATCGACGAGGGCGCCGCCTTCCTGCTGATCGCGGGCGATCTCTGGGACGGAACCTACAGCTCCACCAAGACCCCGCGTTTCCTCAAGCAGGAGCTGCTGCGCCTGCAGGCCGCCGGGATCGGCTGCTATCTGATCCGCGGCAATCACGACGCCATGGCGCGGCAAACGGGCGAGCTGGACCTGCCCGCCAACACCCATCTCTTCCCCGGCCGCGCGGGGACCGTGACGCTCGATCTGGACGGCCAGCGCGTTGCGCTGCACGGCCTCAGCTTCCGCGAGATCCATGCACCGGAAAGCCTGCTGCCGCGCTATCCGGCGCCCGAGGCTGGCGCCTTCAACATCGGCCTGATGCACACCAGCCTGAACGGCAGCCCGCGGCACGATCCCTATGCGCCCTGCAGCCTGGCCGAGCTGGACGCGCAGGGCTACGATTACTGGGCGCTGGGCCATATCCACCGCCGCGCCGAACACCACGGGCAGGCGGTGGTCGTCATGCCGGGCATTCCGCAGGGTCGCGGCATCGACGAGCCGGGGCCTGCCTCGGTGACGCTGGTGCGGGTGGGCGACGACCGCCGCGTGACACTCGAGGAACGCTCGGTCGCCTGCCTGCGTTTCGACCGGCTGGCCGTCGATTGCACCGGGCTGGAGGATTGGGCCAATCTGCTGGCCGCGCTGGAAGCGGCGCTGCGGGCGGCGGGCGCGGCCCCGCGGCCCGAGGATCACCTGGTCCTGCGTCCGGTGCTGGAAGGGGCGACCCCGCTGGCCTGGCGGGTCGAGCGCGACCTTGACCGCCTGACCGAGGAAGCGCGCGCCTTTGCCGCCGGTGCCGGGGTCTGGATCGACAAGCTGGAACTGCGCCTTGACCGCACGGGGGACACCAAAGCCGCGGGCGAGGCCCTGCCCGAGGAGCTGGTGCGCAGCGTGCTGGAGGCCCTGCCGCAGGACCCGGCGCTGATCCAGGCGCTGACCGAGGCCGCGCAGGATCTGCTCAAGGACCTTCCGGCCGAGCTGCGCGACCTGCTGGGGCAGGACGAAGCCGATCTGGCGCGCCGCTGTCAGGAATTGCTGGCGCAGGGCGCGCCCCTCATCCTGTCCAGCCTTTCGGCCGGCGAGGAGGGGTGATGCGGCTCGACCGGCTGGACCTGACCCGCTACGGGCGTTTTACCGACCGCAGCCTGTCTTTCGAGCCGCCCGCGCCGGGCGAGCCGGATCTGCACGTCCTTTACGGGCCGAACGAAGCGGGGAAATCGACGCTCTTCTCGGCTTGGCTCGATTTCCTGTTCGGCATCCCGATCCGCACCCGCTACGATTTCCGCCATGCCGGACCCAGCCTGCAGATCGGCGCCGCGCTCAGCCATGCGGGCGGGGCGCTGGACCTCAAGCGGCTCAAGCGCAATGCTGGCAGCCTGCTGGATCGCTACGACGCGCCGATGCCCGAGGCGGTCTTGCAGGGCGCGCTGGGCGGCCTCTCGCGTGAGGGGTATTCGGCGATGTTCTCGCTCGATGACGAGACGCTGGAACAGGGCGGCGACAGCATCCTCGCCAGCCGCGGCGATCTGGGCGAGATGCTGTTTTCGGCCAGTGCCGGGCTCTCGGGGCTGGCGCCGCAACTGGAGGGGCTGCGCGCGGAGCTCGATGATTTCCACCGCAGCGGCAAGCGCAGCGGCGGGCTGGTCGAGGCGAAACGGGCGCTGACCGAACTGGAGCGCCAGCGCCGCGCGCTCGAGGTTTCGGCCAATGCGCTGCAGAAACTCGCGCGGGAGGCCGAGGCGGCGGAACAGGCCTGGCAGGCGGCGCGGGGGCAGGCCGACGCGGCGCAGGCGGCGCTGGATCGGCTGCAGCAGGTCGCCCAGACGCTGCCGCTGCTGGCCCGGCGCGCGAGGCTCGCCGCGCAACTGGAACCCCTCGCCGCGCTGCCCGAGGCGACGGCTGACGACGAGGCGCTGGCCGCCAAGATCGAGGCCGAACAGCGCGACATCAGCGCCCGGATCGCCGACCGCGCCGAGCGTTGCCAGGGCCTCAAGGACCAGCGCGATGCGCTGCCGCAGGACGCGGCGGTCCTGGCCCAGGCCCCGGCCATCGAGGCGGCGGAAGCGCTGCGGGCCGAGCATGACGCCGCGCTGAAGGACCTTCCCCGCCGCGAGGATGAGGCGGCGGAAGCTCAGGCGCGGATCCGGGGTCTTCTGGCGCAGCTGGGGCAGCCGGGGGCGGAACCGGGCAACCTGTGTCTGCCCGAGGCGGCGCTGTCGACCCTGCGGGGGTTGCTGGCCCGACGCTCGGGCCTGCAAGGGGCGGTGCAGACCAGCGCGGCCGAGACCGCCAGAGCCCAGGCGCTTCTCGACAACGAGCGGGCCGAGACCGACGATCCCGGCCCCGCCGAGGACGAGGCAGCGCTCGCCGCCCTGCTGACCCGCTTGCGCGCCCAGGACCCGGCCGAGGCGCTGACCCGGGCCGAACGCGCCTGCGCCGAGGCCCGCGGCCGCGCCGACGAGGGCTTGGCGGCGCTGGCGCCCTGGCGGGGCACCGGGGCGGCGCTGGCGGCGCAGGACGTGCCGGGCGCCCGGCACTTGGACGAATGGGGCCGCAGCGCCGAGGCCGCGCGGCAGGCCCGGGCCGACGCAAGGCGCGATCTGACGGCGCTGGCCGCGCAGCTCGACAGGATGGACGCCGAGGCGGCGACGCGGGCGGCGGGGCAGGGCGGGCTGACGCTGGCCGATGCCGCCAAGGCCCGCAGCCGACGCGAGGCGCTCTGGGCCGCGCACCGTGGCGACCTCACCGCCGCCAGCGCCGACGATTTCGAGGCGGCGCTGCGCGAGGATGACCGGATCTCGGCCGCGCTGGCCGATTCACTGGCCGAGGGTCGCCGCGCCGCCCAGCATCAGGCGGAACGCGCGGCGCTGGTCGGGCGTCAGCAGGCCGCAGAGGCGGCGTTGGCCGAGGCCGAAGCCGCGCTTGCCGATGCCGAGGGGGCGGTCGAACGGGCCGCATCGGCGCTGGGCCTGCCGGGCGCCGATCTGGCGGCGTTGCGGCTGTTTCTGGACCGGCGCGAGCAGGCGCTGGCCGCGCTCCGGGTCTCGCAGGCGGCCGAGGCCGAGGTGACGCGCGCGACCGAGGCGCGCAGTGCCGCGGCGCAGGCGCTCGCCGGGATGCTGGGCCGTTCCGCCGAGGAAAGCTTCGAGGCCCTTCTGGCCCGGGCCATCGCCCGGACCGAGGCCGCCGAACGCCGCCGCGAGGCCCGCCGCCGTCTGGCCACGCTCACCGCCGATCTCCGTGCCCGCCAGCAGGCCGAGGCCGAGGCGCAAGCCGCGCTCGACACCTGGCGCGCGGAATGGGCCAAGGCCAGCCGCGACACGCTTCTGGCCGCGCGGGGCGAGGATGACGCGGGCCTCGGCACCCTGCTGGACCTTCTGGACCGGCTGGGCGCCGAACACCGCGCGGCCGAGGCGCTGGGCGACCGGATCGCCAAGATGCAGGCCAACCGGCAGCGGTTTCAGACTGCCAAGGCGGCGGTCCTGACGGCGCTGGCCGAGGAGGCAGGCACGCCCTGGACCGCCGTTCAGCACCGCCTGCGTCAGGCGCAGGATGCCGCCCGCGACCGCGACCTGCTGGACCGGCAACTGGCGCAGGAGCAGCGGCAGGACGGCGTTGAACGCCATGCCCTCAGCGCCCGCGATGCCGAGGCTGAACGCTTGGGCGCGGCGCTGGGCTGGACCCCCGCCGAGGGGCCGCTCGCCGCGCATGTCGCCCGTTGCCGGACGGCCACGGGGCTGCGGCAAGACCTCGCCGCGCTGGAAGCCGAGCTTCAGGACCGCCCCCTGCCGCAGGAGGGCGAGGATGACCACAGCGTCAAGGCGGCAATCCAGGATCTCAGGGCCGAACTCGAGGTCCTGCGCCATGATACCGAGGCGCGGCTCAAGGAGCATCTGGAAGCCCGCGGTCGGCTGGACGCGGTCGGCGGCGACGACGCGCTGGCCCGCATCGTCGCCGAGCGCGAGACGCTGCTGCTGGATCTGCGTGAGCGGGCCGAAGCGCATCTGGCGCGGCGCTTCGGCCTCATCGCCTTCGAGGCCGGGCTGCGGCGCTACCGCGACCACCACCGCAGCGGCATGCTGGCCCGCGCCTCGGATGCGTTCAGCGCGCTGAGCTGCGGCGCCTATCAGGGGCTCGCCGCCCAGCCTGACGGCAAGAGCGAGGTGCTGGTCGCGCTGCCCGCCGGGGGCGGCGCCAAGCTGGCGGCGGATCTGTCGAAGGGGACGCGGTTCCAGCTCTACCTCGCGCTGCGCATCGCCGGGTATCACGAGATGGCGCAAAGCCGCCCGACGGTGCCCTTCATCGCCGACGACATCATGGAGACCTTCGACGATGCCCGCTCGGCCGCCGCCTTCGGCTTGCTAGCCGAGATGTCGCGGGTGGGGCAGGTGATCTACCTGACCCATCACCGGCATCTGTGCGACATCGCCCGCGAGGTCTGCCCCGGGGTGAAGGTCACCGACCTCTCCGCCCCGTCCTGAACCCGGACGTCAGCCGGGCAGCAGCCCCTTCAATCGCGCCTGCAGATCCTGCAAGGCGGGCAGGAAATGCCCCGGCAGTGCCCCGGCCTCCATGCGCGAGGCCGCCAGCCCCACGTTCAGCGCCGCGACAGTCCGGCCCCGGGCGCTGACCAGGGGCACGGCGAGCGAGCGCAGGCCCAGCTCCACCTCCTCGTCGATGACGGCGAAGCCCTGTGCCCGGACGCGCGACAGTTCGGACAGGATCGCCCCGGGGTCGGTCAGCGTCCTCGGCGTGCGGGCGGGCAGGGGGCGCGCGCCCAGCAGGTCGCGCACCTCTGCCTCGGGCAGGGCGGCCAGCAGCACCCGCCCCATGCTGGTGCAGAAGGCAGGCAGGCGCGACCCCGGCATCAGGGCAATCGACATCACCCGGCGCTGGGCGGCGCGGGCGACATAGACGATTTCGTCCCCGTCGAGGATCGACACCGAGGAGCTTTCGCCGATCGCCTCGGACAGCGCGTCCAGCATCGGCTGCACGATCTGCGGCAGCGGCATGGTGGCGAGGCAGGCGGTGCCCAGCCGCAGCACCCGCGGCGTCAGGGTGAAGAACTTGCCGTCGTAATCGGCGTAACCCTCATGCGCCAGCGTCAGCAGGCAGCGCCGCACCGTCGCCCGGTCCATGCCGCAGGCGGCCGAGACCTCGCTGATCGACTGGCGCGGGCGCTCGGCGGTGAAGGTCTCGATCACCCTGAGCCCCTTGGCCAGCCCGCCCATCAGGTCCCGCTCCGCTGCCATGCCCGCTCCATTTGTGCGATTATCGAACAAAGTTAGGATAACGCACAAACCGGATGGACGGAAGGCCCCCGACCTCGCTATCCCAAGGGCGCAACATTCAGGAGGTCCCGATGGACAAGACCCTGCCCGACCTCGCCACCGCCGTGGCGGGGATCGAGGATGGCATGAGCGTGATGATCGGCGGGTTCGGCGGCTCGGGCGCGCCGATCGAGCTGATCCACGCACTGATCGACCGCTTTCTGGCGACCGGCCATCCCAAGAACCTGACCGTCATCAACAACAACGCGGGCAACGGTCATGTCGGCCTTGCCGCGCTGATCGAACAGGGGCTGGTGGCGAAGCTGATCTGCTCCTTCCCGCGCTCCTCGGACCCGGTGGTCTTCACCGAGGCCTACAAGGCGGGCAGCGTGGCGCTGGAACTGGTGCCGCAGGGCACGCTGGCCGAACGGATCCGCGCCGGGGGCGCCGGGATCCCGGCCTTCTACACGCCGACCAGCTACGGGACCCTGCTGGCCGAGGGCAAGCCGGTCGAGGAATTCGACGGCCGCTTCTATGTGCAGGAACGCTGGCTGAAAGCCGATTACGCGCTGGTGAAAGCCCATCGCGGCGATACGCTGGGCAACCTGACCTACCGCATGGCTGCCCGCAATTTCGGCCCGCTGATGTGCATGGCGGCGGCCAAGGCCATCGTCCAGGTCTCGGAACTGGTGCAGCCCGGGGCCATCGACCCCGAGGCGGTCATCACCCCCGGCATCTTCGTTCAGGGCGTCGTCGAAGTGCCCGATCCCGCGCAGGAAGAAGCCCTCAACCGCGCCAACGCCCATCACCCGGAGGTTCCGGCATGAGACTGACCCCCACGCAAATGGCCTGGCGCGCGGCGCAGGACATCGAGGACGGCGCCTATGTCAACCTCGGGATCGGCCAGCCCGAGATGGTGGCCCGCTTCCAGCCCCCCGGGCGGCAGGCGATCTTCCATACCGAGAACGGCATCCTCGGCTTCGGCGAGGCGCCGGAAGCGGGCGCCGAGGATTGGGACCTGATCAATGCCGGCAAGAAGGCGGTGACGCTGAAGCCCGGCACCGCCTTCTTCCACCACGCCGACAGCTTCGCCATGGTGCGGGGCGGGCATCTGGATGTGGCGATCCTGGGCGCCTATGAGGTGGCCAAGACCGGCGATCTGGCCAATTGGTCGACCGGGCCCAAGGGCGTTCCGGCCGTGGGCGGGGCCATGGATCTGGTGCATGGTGCCAAGCGCGTCGCCGTGATGATGGACCATGTGACCAAGGACGGGAAACCGAAGCTGCTGAGCCGCTGCTCGCTGCCCCTGACGGGCGTCGGCTGCGTGACGCGGGTCTATTCCAGCCTCGCCGTGGTCGACATCGAAGGCGGCCATTTCGTGCTGCGCGAAAAGGTTCCGGGCTTGTCCTTTGACGAACTACAGGCGATGACCGGGGCGCCCCTTCACACGGACGGCCCCGTGGCCGACCTGATCGCACCGGAGCTCTGAGATGACCGACGCCTATATCTGCGACTATATCCGCACGCCCATCGGCCGCTTTGGCGGCAGCCTCGCCACGGTGCGCGCCGACGATCTGGCCGCCGTGCCGCTGAAGGCGCTGATGGCGCGCAACCCGGGCGTCGACTGGGCGGCCGTGGATGACGTGATCTATGGCTGCGCCAACCAGGCGGGCGAGGACAACCGCAACGTCGCCCGCATGGCCGTGCTGCTGGCCGGTCTGCCGGTCGATGTGCCCGGCACGACGATGAACCGGCTTTGCGGCTCGGGCATGGATGCGGTCCTGGCCGCCGCCCGCGCCATCAAGGCGGGCGAGGCCGAGCTGATGATCGCTGGCGGCGTCGAAAGCATGTCGCGCGCGCCCTTCGTGATGCCCAAGGCCGAGAGCGCCTTTTCCCGCGCCAACGAGGTGCATGACACGACCATCGGCTGGCGCTTCATCAACCCCCTGATGAAGAAGCAATACGGCGTCGATTCCATGCCCGAGACGGCCGAGAACGTGGCCGAGGATTTCTCCGTGAACCGCGCCGATCAGGACCTCTTCGCGCTGCGCTCGCAGCAGAAGGCGGGCGCGGCGCAGGCCAACGGGCGGCTGGCGAAAGAGATCGTCGCGGTCGAGGTGAAGAGCCGCAAGGGCGTGGTCGTGGTGGACAGCGACGAGCATCCGCGCGGCTCGACCACGCTCGAGGATCTGCAGAAGCTGAAGACCTTCGTGAAGGCCGACGGCACGGTCACGGCGGGCAACGCCTCGGGCGTGAACGACGGGGCGGCGGCGCTGATCGTGGCCTCGGAAGCGGCGGTGAAGAAATACGGGCTGACCCCGATTGCCCGCGTGCTGGGCGGGGCCACCGCTGGCGTGCCGCCGCGGATCATGGGCATCGGCCCGGCGCCCGCCTCGCAGAAGCTGATGGCGCGGCTGGGGCTGGGTCAGGCCGATTTCGACGTGATCGAGCTGAACGAGGCGTTTGCCTCGCAGGGCCTCGCCACCCTGCGCCAGCTCGGCATCGCCGACGACGACCCCCGCGTGAACCCCAATGGCGGGGCCATCGCGCTGGGCCATCCGCTGGGCATGTCGGGCGCCCGCATCGCCGGGACCGCGGCGCTGGAGATGCAGCTCAACGGCGGCAAGCGTTCGCTCAGCACCATGTGCATCGGCGTCGGGCAGGGCATCGCCATCGCCCTTGAAAAGGTCTGACATCTGGTGGCGCCCGGTTCTCCGGGCGCCCATTCTTCCCGTGGCAATGCCCGGGAAATGTCGGTTTTCTGCAAGGCAGATCCGGTTTGGCTGCCCTTTCCGGTGACAGAAGGTCGGAAAAGTCTCACCCCTCGGCGATCAGTTCCTCGCAGCGCGCTTCCAGCGACGGCAGGTCGCCCAGCGCCTCGAACACCCGGTTCAGCCCCTCGATCAGCGCCTGCATCTCGCCCGGGGCGAAGGCCGCGTTCAGCCGTTCGGTGACCGCATCGCTCAGCGCCGTGCAGATCCGCGTCACCTCGATCCCGGCCTCGGTCTGCGACACCTCGACCGAGCGGTTGTCCTGATCCGAGCGCGTGCGCCGGATCAGCCCGCTCTTCTCCATCCGCTTCAGTTGATGCGAGATCGTCGATTGCGGCAGCGCCATCAGCTCGACCAACTGGCCCACTTTCATCGGCCCGTTCTGGTCCAGCGCAAACAGGATGCGCGAGCTGTAGAGGTCCATGCCATGCGGCGAGATCACCGGCAGGCTGACCTGCTGCAGGCGGGCGTTGATCCGGTGCGTGAGAAAGGTCACGCGGTTTTCCAGCCGGGGAAGATCGGCATGCGCCATGGTCTCGTCTCCTCGATCGTTCATCTGCCCGGTCCCTGATCCGCCCTTGCCATGAAAATCACCGTTTTCCAAGTTTGACAGTATGTATCGAATTCGATTATATTGAAATCGAAATGATTTCTGTCCAAGGGGGGAGCCGGTGGCAGGAGCGGGCGAAGCGCGCGTCATCGACGTGCATGCGCATGTCGTGCTGGCCGAAAGTTTCGGTGCGGCCGGCGATCTGGGGCCCGAGATGGGCGGACAGGACGGGCCAGAACCCTGGTTCCGGGTCGGCGAGTACCGGCTGGACGGGGTGCGCTATCAGGGCAGCCCCTTCATGGATCCGGCCGTCCGGTTGGCGCGGATGGACGCGGCGGGGATCGACTTTCAGGTCCTGTCGCCCAACCCGCTGACCTATCTGCATTTCATTGAACCGGCTGCCGCCCGCGGCTTCTGCCGCACCCATAACGACGCGCTGGCGGCGCTGATCGCGCCCCATGCCGACCGGCTGGCGGGCTTCGCCGCGCTGCCGATGCAAGACATCGGCGCCGCGGTCGAGGAATTGCAGCGCGCGGTGGGCGACCTCGGCCTGCTCGGCGGCTATCTCGGCACCGACATGCCGCAGCCGCTGGACGCGCCCGCGATGGACCGGCTTTACGAGGCCTCGGTCGCACTGGACGTGCCGCTCTTCATCCACCCCGGGCCTGCCGGGATCGACGGGCCGAAGGGCGATGCGAACCTCAGGGGCTATGACCTCGACGTGGTGATCGGCTTCGCCGCGCAGGAGACTCTGGCAGTCGCCCGGCTGATCTTCGGCGGGGTGCTGGACCGGCACCCCGCGCTGGACCTCTGCCTCAGCCACGGCGGCGGTTCGACCGCCTTTCTGGCCGGCCGCATGGCGCAGGCAATGCGCAAGCGGCCCTGGTCGCCGCCCGAACTGCGCCACGAGGGCGCTTTCGAGGAACGCGTGGCGCGGCTCTGGTTCGACAACCACCTGAACAAGGATGCCTCGCTCAGGCTGCTCACCGACATGGTGGGCGACGATCGCCTGGTCTTCGGCACCAATTTCGCCGGCTGGGACGCGCCCGAGGATCTGGGCGCCCATCGCCCGGAGCCCAAACTCGCCGACAACGCGCGCAGGCTGCTGCGCATCCGCTGACAGGAGGCTGACATGACGCAGAGCATCATCACCAACGGGCGGGTGATCGACGGCACCGGCAAACCCGCCTTTCAGGGCTCGGTCCTGATCGAAGGCACCAAGATCGCCGCCGTCGGCCCCGACGCCGATGCGCGGGCCACGCCGCAGACCCGCCGCATCGACGCCACCGGCCAGACCGTCATGCCCGGCCTCATCGACACCCATTGCCATCTGGCCTTCGATGACGCGGCCTCGAACGCCGAGATCTTCCACCAGCGGCGCAACGCGCTGTCGGCGCTGGTCGCCAGCTACAATGCCCGCAAGCTGCTGCGCGCGGGCGTCACGGGCATGCTGGACCCCGATTCCACCTTCGAGAACATGATCGACCTGCGCGACGCCATCGAGGCCGGGATCGTCGAGGGGCCGCGCATGTCTTGCGGCTCCTACGCGCTGATCACCGGGGTGGGGGGCACCGCCGGGCGGCTGATCGCCGACGAGGGCGTCACCGGCTATTACATGCCGGTCAATTCCCGCGACGAGATCGTCCGCGAGGTCCGCCGCCAGATCAAGCACGGCGCCGACTGGATCAAGGTCCATGTCACCGGCATCATCCCCCGCCAGTCCCACCGGGGCGAGATGTGCGTCTGGACACTGGATGAGCTGAAGCTGATTTGCGACACGGCGCATGAGCTGATGACCCCGGTCATGGGCCATTGCCGCGGCGCCGAGGCCACGCGCCGCGCCGCCGTCGCCGGGTTCGATTTCATCTTCCACGGCACCGGCATGGACGAGGCCGCGCTGCGCGAGATCATCGACCGCAAGCTGCCCATCGCCCCCGCGCTGACCTTCCAGGCGAACATGGTCGATTTCGGCCCGGCGCTGGGCACTTCGGCAGAGCTCATCAAGCTGTTCGAGCGCGAGATCACCGATTCGATCGAGACGATCACGCTCGCCCACAAGGCAGGGGTGCCGATCCTCACGGGGTCCGAGGCCGGCTTCGCTTTGGTTCCCTATGGCGACTGGCATTACCGGGAGATGGAAGTCTTCGTGAAGTATTTCGGCATGAGCCCGCTGGAGGCGATCCAATGCGCCACCCAGAAAAGCGCCTTCGGCATCAAGATGCTGGGCGAGACGGGGGTGATCGCGCCGGGCTACCGGGCGGATGTGATCTGCGTCACCGGCAAGGTCGAGGAAGACCTGACCCTGTTGGGCGATCCCGACAACATCACCCGCGTGATGATTGACGGCGTGGAAAAGGACCTCACCCCGCCGCCGAAGCGCAAGCCGATCCCGGGCTGGCGGCTGGCCTCCATGGGCGGCAAGCGGCTGACGCGGGAGGTGGCGTTCGGGCCCAAAGGCGGGCCCGAGCCCCTGCATGTCGAGGAATTGCACTGACCCTCAGCCGAGGGGCGAAAAGCCCGTCGGCAGCAGGATCTTGCTCTCCTGGCTTTCCAGGAGCGGCAGGATCTCGGCCAGAAACGCCCGCCATTCCGGTACCGCCATCAGCGCCGCCCGCCTGCGGCTGCGCTCATCGAGGCTGTCGTATCCCCAGAGGTGCACGGTCTCGTTCAGCGGCCCCAGTTCGGTGACGAAATAGCCCAGAAGGTTCCCCAGCACCCGCTTTTGCAGGGCCAGCCCCTTGGCCTCGTAGAGGGCCATGAACTGCGGGACGGCGCCCGGCTTGAAGCGATAGGTGCGTTGTTCGACGATCATCCGACCCTCCCTCAGAACGTGCCGCGGAAGAGCCCGCCGTCGAGCAGCAGGTTCTGTCCGGTGATGTAGCCCGCATGCGCGCTGCACAGGAAGGCGCAGGCCTTGCCGAATTCGGCGGGATCGCCCAGCCGGGCGGCGGGCACCTGATCCTTCCAGGCCTGTTCCACGGCCTCCATGTCCTTGCCGGTCGAGGCCGCGCTGGCCCGGAACCCCTCGCGCAGGCGTTCGGTGGCGAAATAGCCGGGCAGGATCTGGTTGATGGTCACCCCCTGATGCGCCACCGTCCGGGCGATGCCCGCCAGGAAGGCGGTCAGCCCGGCCCGTGCGCCCGAGGACAGATCGAGCCCCGCCACCGGCATCTTCACCGTGACCGAAGTGATGTTGACGATCCGGCCGAACCCGCGCGCCGTCATGCCGTCGATCACCGATTGGATCAGCTGGATCGGCGCCAGCATGTTCATCGCCACGCCCTGTTCCAGCGCCGCCCGGTCCAATGCGCGGAAGTCGCGGAACGGCGGCCCGCCGTTGTTGTTGACCAGAATGTCCGGTTCGGGGCAGGCGGCCAGCAGCGCGGCGCGTCCCTCGTCGCTGTTGAGGTCGGCGGCGAGCGGGATCGCCTCGCCTCCGGTTTCGTGGCGCAGGGCCTTCGCCGCGGCCTCGGTGCTGTCCGCGCTGCGGCCGTTCACCACGACCACGGCACCCGCGCGCAGTAGCTCCGCGGCGCAGGCCCGCCCGAGCCCCTTGGTCGAGCCGCAGACAATCGCCCGGCGGCCGGTCAATCCCAGATCCATCGCTTTCCCCCCTGTCGCGGCGGCCGAAACACCGGCCGCTCGCTCTCGACAAAATTATTGCTTTCGAATTAATCGAAATCAATACATCATGTCGACGGAAGCAGGGAGGGGCATCCATGAGCAGGATTTTCGGCGACATCCGGCAGGCGGGTTACGTGGTCAAGGACATCGACGCGCATCTGCGCTTCCTGTCCGACAAGGCGGGGATCGGCCCCTGGTTCGTGGCCCGCAACGTGGTGCTGCCGGTCTGCCTCTATCGCGGGCGCGAGATCCGGATGGAGATGCACGCAGCGCTCGCCAACAGCGGCACCCATCAGATCGAGCTGATCCAGCAGGTCAGCCGGGAACCCAGCATCTACACCGAATGGCTGGCGCGCTTCCCCGGCCGCAGCCCGCTGCAGCATGTTTCGTCCTGGGAGGAGGATTTCGACGGCGCCGTCGACCGCGCCCGGGCCAAGGGCTGGGTGATGATCCAGGAGGGGCGCTCGGCCTATGGTCCCTTCGCCTATCTCGAACACCCCGACGATCCCGATGTGGTGTTCGAGATCACCCGCAAGGGGCCTGAGCGGCGCTCGATCTTCGAACAGATTGCGGCGGCGGCGGCGGGATGGGACGGGACCGACCCGATCCGCGAGGGCTGGCCCAAGGCGCAGGTCTGACCCCGGGGTCGGTGAGGCGAGGTATCTGTTTTTCAGAAGATACACCTAAGAATATTGAAATTGACCATGTCTCGGGGCTGGTGAACACTCGACCCGACAACCGCTTGGGGAGGAGCGGTCCGGACAGCCCGCCCGGCGCCTTGGCGTCAGGGCCGGGGCGCGCGCCGGTCGTCTCTCCCTTGCGGATCGGACAGGATCACCGCCCGGGGCGGCGAGGGGGGACAAGGCGACGTGACTGAGCAAGTCATCACCGATTACAAGGAAATCACCCGTGTGCTGACGGATCGCTCGATGCGTCAGGCGCTCTATGACGAGGGCGGGGTGGTGATGGACGACGTGCTGCTGACGCTGCACGGGCGCGAGCATCACGCGCGGCGGGTGCTGGAATTCTCGATCCTGCGCAAGGATTACTTCGCCTATTACGAATCGCAGGTCTTCCCGCCCGCGCTGGCGCAGGTCATCGGCCCGCTGGCCGCGGGCGGGCGCATGGATCTGGTAGATTTCGGCTACCGGGTGACCATGAACCTGACCGCCGATTTCGCCGGCATCGACCGGCCCGAGAAATCGGCGGCCGAGACCGAGCGCCTGCTGAAGCTGGTCAAGATCTTCTCCGAAGGCGCGACGCTGGTGCATTCGACCCGCGACAAGGACGAGGTCCGTGCCGAGGTCCGCGCCGGGCTTGAGGAACTGCGCGAGACCTTCCTCGCCCCCTCGATTGCCCGGCGTCAGGCGGCGCTGGACCGGGGCGATGCAGACCTGCCGCGCGACGTGCTGACACTCTTGCTGCGCGACCGGCAAAAACACGGGCTCTCGGACGCGGTGATCCTGCGCGAAATGGCCTTCTTCCTGCAGGCGGGCTCGCATTCCACCGCCAATTCCATGGTCCACGCCCTGCACGAGATCTTCCTGCGCTGGCCGACGGTCGAGGACCGCGCGGCGCTGCGCGAGGACCCGCTCTATGTCCAGCGCTGCGTGCACGAGAGTTTCCGCCTGCACCCGGCAAGTCCCGTCGCCTGGCGGCGGCCGGAAGCCTCCTGCCCGATGTCCGCCGAGGGGCGGGTCGAGCTGAACTTCGCCGCCGCCAACCGCCAGCGCGACATCTTCGGCGAGACGGCGGATCTTTTCGACCCCGACCGCGCCCCGCCCGAGGGTGTGCCGCGCTGGGGTCTGACCTTCGGTTTCGGCATGCACATGTGCCTCGGCCGCGATCTGGACGGGGGCCTGCCCGCCGGGCCGGATACCGACCCCGCCACGCATCAATACGGCATCGTCACGCAACTGGTCCGCACGCTGCTGGCCCGCGACGTCCGCCCCGATCCCGACAACCCCGCCGTGCAGGACACCCGCACGCTGCGGCAGAACTTCTCGTCCTATCCCGTCCTTCTCAACGCCGAGCCCGCGACATGAGCCAGAAATCCGTCATCATCACCGGCGGGGCCGCGGGCCTCGGTGCCGGGATCGCCCAGAAATTCGCGGCCGAGGGGTTCCGGGTCGGTGTCCTCGACCTCGATCCCGCCGCCACCGAGGCCGCCGCGAAAGCGCTGCCGGGTGCGGTGGCGCTGGTGGCCGATGTGACCGACGAGGCCGCCGTTCAGGCCGCTGTCGACCGCTTCGGGGCGCCCGATGTGCTGGTCAACAATGCGGGTATCCTGTCGCTCGGCGCGCTGATCGACCAGACGCCCGCCCAATTCCGCAAGGTGCTGGACGTGCATGTCATGGGCACTTTCACCTGCGCAGGCATCGCCGCGCGGGCCATGCGGGACGCGGGCAAGGGCGGCGCCATCGTCAACCTGACCTCGATCAACGCGGTGACGCCCGGGCCGGGCTCGGGCGCCTATCCCGCGGCCAAGGCGGCGATTGCCAAGCTGACCGAGCACATGGCGGTGGAATGGGGCTCCCTCGGCATCCGCGTCAATTGCGTGGCGCCGGGCTTCATCGACGGCGGCATGTCGGCGCCCTTCTACGCCGACCCCAAGGTTCGCGCGGTGCGCGGCGGGGCGGTGCCCTACGGTGGCCTCGGCCAGGTCGAGGATATCGCCGAGGCGGTCTGGTATCTCGCCAGTGAGAAGGCGCGCTATGTCAGCGGTCATCAGCTGGTGGTCGATGGCGCCGTCACCCACAGCCTGCTCCGCGCGCTGCCGAGGGAATGACCGCATGCGGGCCCTGATCCTCAGCGGTGGCATCTACCACGACTTCGACCGGCTCGGCGCGGCGCTGGCGGGCATCCTGTCGGCGCAGGGCTTCCGCTGCGAGATCGTCACGCATCCCGATGCGCTGGCCGCCGCGCTGGCGGAACCGGCGGATCTGGTGGTGGTGCAGGCGCTGCGCTGGCGGATGCTGGGGCACGAGAAATACGAACCCTTCCGCGCCGACTGGGCCTATCAGGCGCAGCCCGCGCTGATCGCCGCGCTTGAGGGCCATGTCGCCCGGGGCGCCGGACTTCTGGCGCTGCACACCGGCTGCATCTGTTTCGACGACTGGCCCGGCTGGCAGGATCTGCTTGGCGGCGGCTGGGTCTGGGGGCAGAGCTTTCACGCCCCGGATCTGGAGCCGGTGACGGCGACGCCGATCCCGGGCCATCCGGTGACCGACGGCCTCGTGCCCTTCACCGTCACCGACGAACATTACCGCGCCCTGCGCCTCGACCCCGGCGTCACGCTGCTGGTCGAGGGGCAGAGCGCCGCGGGCGACTTCCCGCTGGCCTGGGCCAAGGGCCGGGCGGTGACGCTGACCACGGGCCATGACCTCGCCTCGCTGACCGAGCCGGGGCAGGCCGCCTTCATCGCCCGCGCCGCGCGCTGGGCGGCAGGAACGACGGGAGAGACCACAGCATGACACCGATGAGCGACATGTCCGTCCTGATCACCGGCGGCGGTTCGGGCATTGGCGAGGGGACGGCGCGCTATTTCGCCCGCCACGGCGCCCGCGTCACGATCTGCGGCCGGCGCGAGGAGAAGCTGAAGGCGGTCGCCGACAGCATCGGCCCGGCCTGCGCCTATGTGGTGGCCGACATCACCAAGGACGCCGATTGCGCCCGGATCGTCGAGGCCGCGGTCGCCCATGGCGGCGGCCTCGATGCGCTGATCAACAACGCGGGCAACATGCTGCGCGGCCCGATTGCCGAGATGACCCGCGAGGCCCTGACCGAGGTTTTCGACAGCAACGTCGTTTCGGGGATGATCCTGACCGGCCTCGCCCTGCCGCATCTGTCGGCGCGCAAGGGTTCGGTCATCTTTCTCGGCTCGGTCCATACGCGGCGCGCCTATCCCGGCGCCTCGCCCTATGCCGCGACCAAGGGCGCGGTCGAGGTTCTGGCCAAGGTGCTGGCCGCCGAACTGGGCCCGCAGGGCATCCGCGTCAATTGCGTCATCCCCGGCGCCGTCTCGACCGAGCTGAACATCCGCGCCGGGCTGGTGACCGAGGACCAGCAGCGCGTGCGCATGAAGGCGCTGGAAAGTTCGCACGCATTGGGCCGGATCGGCACCGAAGAGGAACTGGCCGAGGGCATCGCCTATATGGCCTGCGCGGAATGGGTCACGGGCACCTCGCTGGTGGTGGACGGCGGCCTGTCGCTGGGCATTTCCAATCTGTAACGGAGGCACGAGATGACGCAGCAGATCAACGCCTATCCGCAGGTCGAACCCACGCTGCGGCTGCCGGACCTGAAACAGGCGCTCTATGATGGCGACCCGCTGTTCCTGCCGACCACGGTGGTCAGCCTGCATGGCGAGGAGCACAAGGAAAAGCGCCGGGTGGTGCAGAGCCTCTTCACCCGCGAATTCTTCCGCAACTACCAGAACCACGTCTTCCCCGAGGCGCTTGAGGAAACGCTGGCGCCCGCGCTGGCCGAAGGGCGGGGCGATCTGAGCCGCTTCGCCTATCGCGTGCTGGTGAACCTCGTGGCCGATGCCGCGGGGCTCGACCGCGACCGGACCGAGGTGCAGACCGACCGGATCCTGATGATCATCGGCAAGCTGGGCAAGGCGCCGACCATCGGCCAGATGCTGTCCGGCAGCGTCGAGGCGGCGCGAGCCGAGATCCGCGAGGCGCTGGCGATCTTCAAGGACGAATTCTACGCCCATTCCTCCGCCCGCCGCCGCGCGCTGCTGGCCGCCCATGCCGACGATCCCTCGGTCGAGTTGCCGCGCGACATGCTGCTCTACATGCTGCGCGCCTATGACGGACGGATCGAGGAGGACCAGCTGGTCCGCGACACCGCCTTCTTCATCCTGGCGGGCGCCTTCACTCAGGCCAACGCCTTGCAGAATACGGTCTGGGAAATCCTGACCTGGTGCGAGGCGAAGCCCGAGACGCGGGCCGAACTGCTGGCCGACCCCGCCCTCTTGCAGAAATTCATTTGGGAAAGCCTGCGGCTGCACCCCGCCAGCCCGGTCGCCCGGCGCAAGGCGCTCTGCCCGATGCATCTGCCCGATGGGGCCGAGGTCGAGACGGGCGAGATCGTCGACGTCAACATGGCCCGCGCCAACCGCGATCCTGAGATCTTCGGCGCGGATGCCGCGACCTTCAACCCCTACCGCGAGCTGACCGGCCGGGTGCAGCTTTACGGCATGACCTTCGGCGCAGGCATGCATTCCTGCGTCGGCCGGATCCTTGCCGCCGGGATGCCGATCCGCCCGGGCACCGAGGGCGAGGACGAGACCGAATACGGCACGCTGCACGAGGTGATCCGCGCGCTCCTGGAAAACGGCATCGCCTTCGACCCGGCGAACCCGCCCAAGATCGACGATTCCACCGAGCGCAAGCATTTCGAGAGTTTCCCCTTCCTGTTGCCGGGAAAGGGCTGAGCCATGACCAGCGCACCCGCCGAGTGGGATCTCAGCGCCGACCTCGTGGTCGTGGGCTTCGGCTGTGCGGGGCTGGCCGCGGCGATCACCGGCTGGCGGGCGGGGGCCGAGGTGCTGGTGCTGGAAAAGCAGGCCGAGGGCGCTCACACGCCCTCGACCCGGATGTCGGGCGGCATGATGATGGCGGTGACCGACCCCGGACCCGCGACCGATTACCTCGACCGCTGCGCGGGGGGCATGGTCCCGCGTGGGGTCAGCGCCGCCTGGGCGGAACGCGCCGTGACCCTCATCGATTGGCTGACCGGGATCGCGCCGGAACTGGACCTGCGCCGCGTCGGCGGGGCCGAGCATCCTGCTTTCCCGGGCGCGGAGGCCTTTGGCGTCTACCAGCCGGGCGGGGCCAAGACCCGGCTCGATCTGAACGGCAAGGCGGGGCCGTTCCTGTGGGAGAAACTGGCGCAGAACTTCCATGCCAAGACCGGGGTTCCGGTGCTCTGGGACAGCCCCGCCGACCGGCTGATCCGCGACGAGACGGGCCGCGTGATCGGCGTGGAGACCACCGCCGGGCTTTGGGTCGAGGCGCGCAAGGGCGTGGTGCTGACCTGCGGCGGCTATCTGCACAACGCGCAGATGAAACGCGACTTCCTGCGCACCTGGCCGGTCTATTTCTACGGCAACCCGGGCAATACCGGCGACGGCGTGCGCATGGCGCAGGAGGTCGGCGCCGATCTGTGGCACATGAACCAGATGATCGGCCGGGCCATCGGCAATTTCACGCTGGAGGACGGCTCGGACCTGTCGGTCATGCTGTTCCTCAACCCGCCCGGCTATGTCATCACCGACCGCCACGGCAAGCGCTTCGCCGATGAGAGCACGCAGGCCAACCTGCTGCACGGCTTCTATTATCACCTGCTGGCCTATGACCCTGAAACCGGCGAGACGCCGCGCAACCCCTGCTACTGGTTCTTCGACGAACGCCGCCGCAAGGCCGGGATGCTGACCCTGCCCTCGGTGGGCGTGCATGCGGTGGGGATCTACCGCTGGAGCGCGGACAACCAGGCCGAGATCGACCGCGGCTGGATTGCCTCGGGCGCCACCATCGCCGAGGCGGCGCGCGCCGCTGGCCTGGCCGATCCCGAAGGGGCCGAGGCCGAGATTGCCGCCTATAACGCCGCCTGCCACGCGGGCACGCCCGATCCCTTCGGCCGCCCGGCCGAGACGATGGTGCCCGTGGATCAGGGCCCGTTCTACTGCGTGCGGCTCTATCCCGGCGGGTCGAACACCACCGGCGGGCCGCGCCGCGACGCGGGGGCGCGGATCCTCGACACGCGGGGCGCGCCGATCCCCGGGCTCTATGCGGCGGGGGAATTGGGGCAGGCAACGGGGATGCTCTATCCCTCCGACGGCTCGAACCTGTCCGAGGGGTTCTGCTTCGGCCAGATCGCCGCCGAAAGCGCGCTGTCGGATGCCGGAGGCCGGGCATGAGCGCGCTTTCCCTCGACCTTAGCGGCAAGCTGGCCGTCGTGACCGGCGCCGCCTCCGGCATGGGCCGGGCCGAGGCCGCGCTGTTGGCACAGGCGGGCGCCGAGGTGATCCTGACCGATGTGCTGGATGCGGAGGGGCAGGCGGCGGCGGCCGATCTGGGCATGCGCTATCGCCATCTCGATGTCTCGAACACCGACGACTGGGCGGCGCTGGCCGCGGAGATCCGCGCGGGCGCGGGCAAGGTCGACATCCTCGTCGCCAATGCCGGGGCCAATGGCTCGGCCGCGCCGGATGTCCTGTCCTCGGACCTGTTGGACAAGCTGGTCGCCATCAACCTCAAGGGCACCTTTCTGGGCCTGCAGGCGCTGGTGCCCTTGATGGGGCAGGGCGCCTCGGTCGTTACGGTGGGCTCGATCTGCGCCCGGGTCGGCACGCCGGGCGTCCATCTGGCCTATCACGCCACCAAGGGCGCGATCCTCGCCTTCACCCGCGCCGCCGCCGCCGAATTCGGCCCACGTGGCATCCGGGTGAATTGCGTGCATCCCGGCGTCATGCCGCCGATGCGCGACCGGCAGGGCGCCAGCCACGCCACCCGCGACCGGCTGATCGAACGGATCCCGCTGCGCCGCACCGGCGACTGGGAGGATGTGGCCAAGGTGGTGCTGTTCCTCGCCTCCGACGCGGCGGGCTATGTGACCGGGGCGGATATTCCCGTCGATGGCGGCTTTCTGGCGACCTGAGATGCAGAGGCAAGCCCCCCTCACCGATCCCGCCGCGATCCTCGCCCGCCCGCTGACGCTGGCCGGGCTGGCGCTGCGCAACCGGCTGGTCATGGCACCGATGACGCGCGAGGCGGCGCCGGAGGGCGTGCCGACGCCCGAGATGGCGGCCTATTACGCCCGCAGGGCTGAGGGTGGCGCGGGCCTCCTGATCACCGAAGGCGCCGCGCCAAATGAAGAAGGCCGTTTCGGCCGCGATGTGCCCCGGCTTTACGGGACCGACGCGCTCAAGGGTTGGGAGAGGGTGGTGGCGGGCGTCCATGCGCAGGGAG